>NZ_FMAC01000005.1 GCF_900094555.1 Martinezella hainanensis | reverse complement strand
TCGCGGCATTCGGGCGTATAAAGCGGAATGACGTGATCGCCCTTCCTGACCGAAGTCACCCCCGGACCGACATCGACGACGATGCCGGCACCCTCATGGCCGAGGATCGCCGGGAACAGGCCTTCGGGATCGGCACCCGACAGGGTGAAATCATCGGTGTGGCAGATGCCGGTCGCCTTGACCTCGATCAGCACTTCACCTGCTCTCGGCCCCTCAAGCTGAACCGTCATCACCTCAAGCGGCTTGCCCGCCGCAACCGCGACCGCTGCTCTTACGTCCATGGGAAACCCTCCATAATCAATAGTCTATTTGTGATACTTTGCTTAATTTATTAGCTGGCAGTTCTTGCCCACAAATCACGTATTTCCTGTTTCATCATCAGGGATTCTTCCCAGCGGTCGGTGGTATCCTCGCCGTCTCTTCCGGTGATGGCATAGGGCTTCGGCCCCAGTTCGCAGGTAAAGGCGAGCGTCGCGTCCTTGTCGGCGCGCTTCCGCCAGCTTTTGAAACCATATTCCCACCAGCCGAGGAAAAGATCGACCCAGGGTCTGTGATGCGGGAAGGAAATTTCGATCTGAACTTGTTCGCGGGAGGCAACGCGGCCGTGGAAGGCCCAGGAGCTGTCCAATATCCGGTGAATAAGCGCATGGTTTTCGTCTGATACCGGCCAGGCGAATTCCCGCCCGACAAGGAAATGGGAGATATCGCCGAGCAGCCGCAGATCCGGCAGCCGATCGAGCAGGTCGAGCGTGAAGAACAAATCCGTCGTCATGCGATCGCGATGCGTCTCGATCCAGACATCGATGCCGGCCTCTTCCGCCAAGCGTTGCCATCCCTCCAGCAGAGGAATGCAATCCTCAAGCCGCCGCAGGCGAACGTCCGGCTGCAGACAGATGTGATGGACATTATATTCGGCGGCGATCTCGAGCACCGGCTTCAGATCGTCGACGGTCTTCGGGAAGCACTGCCCCTCCGCCTGCAAGCCATACTGCCTGAGCAGACCCGCAATGCGGGAGACGACATTACGATCGTGCCAGTGAGCACTGATGCCATCGAAGCCGGCAGCTGCGATCTTATCGACATTTTCCTCCAGGGAAAGCTCCGGATATCTCGCGCTGCGTCGCTCCATGGACCAGAGCGACTGGAATATGAGCAAGTTCTGCATAGGTCCTCCCGTACCAGTGGCTTGCTCAGATCACGAATCCCGGGGCTTGGCCAGTCAGCTCGATGATGGGTTTTGATCATGGGCGCGTTTCATTGCAAAGCGGATGTATTGGCTTGGTCGAGAACCCTCGGGCCTGATGGTTTTTCATCAAAATACTCCCGGACGCCGATCGGCTCCATCGGTAACTCTTTCCAAGCGGTCATTTGGGCCGCTGTTTCCTGGGAGGAGAACATGCTGAAGTTTTTGAGTGCAAGCGCGCTCGCGCTCGTGCTGTCGTCGCAAGCCTACGCCGCCGACAGGATCGGCGTTTCGATGGGCTACCTGACGACCAATTTCCAGACCCTGATTGCCAATGGCATGCAGGATTACGCCAAGACCAAGGGCCTCGACCTGCAGGTGGTGGACGCCGCCAACGACGTCAATAAGCAGCTCGATCAGGTGCGCAATTTCGCAGCCGGCGGTGTCTCAGCCATCATCGTCGATCCGGTGGATTCGGACGGCACACCTGCGATCAGCAAGATTGCCGAGGATGCCGGCATTCCGCTGATCTACGTCAATATTCAGCCGACTGATCTTTCGACGCTCGGAAAAAAGCAGGCCTTCGTCGGGTCGAATGAAACCGAATCCGGCACGCTGCAGACAAAGGAAGTCTGTCGCATGCTCGGCGGCAAGGGCGATGTCGTCGTCATGGTCGGCGATCTCAGCAGCCAGGCCGCACGTCAGCGGACGCAGGATGTTCACGATGTGCTCAAGACGGGCGGTTGCAGCAGCATAAAGGTGGTCCGCGAGCAAGTCGGCAACTGGAGCCGTGTCGATGGCGCCGATCTGGTGTCGAACTGGCTGACATCAGGCCTGTCGTTCGATGCCGTCATCGCTAACAACGACGAAATGGCGCTTGGCGCGATCTCGGCCATCAAGAATTCAGGCGGTTCGACAGACAAGACGATCGTCGCAGGCATTGATGCGACGCCGGATGCGTTGCAGGCGATGAAAGCAGGCGATCTAAAAGTCACCGTATTCCAGGACGCAAAGGCGCAGGGTCGCGGCGCCGTCGACATTGCAATCAAGGCCATCAAGGGCGAGCAGATCGACCGGGAAGTCTGGATCCCTTTCAAGCTGGTGACGAAGGAGAACATGGTTCAATTCGAGAGCCTCAACTGAGTGGAAAAGCGCCGGCAACGTAGAGCATGACTGCCGGTGTACGGGAAGGCGGGGCCGTGGCCTCCCCTTCCCCGATTGCGGCCCGGCGAATTTCCCGCCGCTGTGAGCAAATTTCATCAAATCAATGCTGTCGTTTCCCGCCGGCACCGCCGACACTGACCGCATCGTTTCATTCACCGGGAGGCACATCATGGACGACACGCTCTACGGCACGCGCGACAAGCGCGGCGACTGGAAGCCCAACAAACTCTTGCAATATCCGCCTGTTTTCATCTGGCCGGCAAAACCGGTCGCGTTCTTGAAATGGTTCTTCGGATATCCCGGCTACCTGATGCCCTGGAATGTCGTCTATGCTGTCGTCGCAACGCTGCTTTGGCTTTACGCGACGCCCTCGATGGAGACCATGAAGACGCTGGCGCCGGGCTGGATCGCCTATCTTCTCGTACGCAACGCCGCGCTGGTCTTCCTGTTTTTCGGCGCCTTTCACCTGCGTCTCTACATGCAGAAGAAGCAGGGCACGAGCTTCAAATACAATAGCAAGTGGCCGTCGAAGGACAATTCCGCCTTCCTCTTCAGCAACCAGACCGTCGACAATGTGATCTGGACCTTTGCAAGCGCCGTACCCCTGTGGACAGCTTTCGAAGTGCTGACGCTCTGGGCATTCGCGAACGGCATCATTCCCTATGTCGATTTTGTCGAACACCCGATCTACTGCGCCATCGTCATGCTGCTGATCCCGGCGTTCCGAGATCTGCACTTCTATCTCGTGCATCGGCTGATCCACTGGCCGCCGCTCTATCATGCGGTCCACAAGCTGCATCACAACAACGTCAATCCTGGCCCCTGGTCAGGCCTCGCCATGCATCCGGTCGAGCATCTTTTGTATTTCTCGGGCGTGCTCATCCATTGGATCGTGCCGTCCAATCCGATCCACGCACTGTTCCATCTGACACATGCCGCGCTGGCGCCAGCGCCGGGACATGCCGGCTTCGACAAGATCGTCATCGGCGAGGAAGCCGGGATCGATACCCATGCCTATGACCATTACCTCCATCATAAATTCTTCGAGTGCAATTATGCCGATGGCGTGATCCCGCTCGACCAGTGGTTCGGCACCTTTCATGACGGCTCGAAAGAGGCTGAGGACCGCATGAACAAGCGCTTCATGGAACGCGCCAAGAAATACGCCGAAAAGCAGGCTCGCCGCTCCGGCACGCCAAGCTAGCAAGCAGCGGAAGCCTGGCCGGATTAGTCCGGCCGGGACAAGGATCTCAAGGACTTGCCAAAGGCGCCATGTGCTCCATATGCGCGCATTGAGCTCTCCCCCCGCCACCGGTTCAATCGGCCGTTGATGGCGGGAAATGCCGGAGCCTGCGGCCCTCCTTCCGCAGGCTCCGGCCTTGTCACTTACCGGCGAGTGGATGCGGCGGGGCCAATATTTTCCGCCGTATAAGTCAGGAACGGTACGGGCTCCTGGCTGACTGGAACATCGATAATCGCCATACGCGATAGTATGGTATCCAGCGCGCGCCTTGCCTGGGTCTCAGGCGCTTGATCGAGAACAAGGGTCATCAGCCCCGAGGCGATGAAGCGGCGCGTTTCGTCGTTAAGCTCATGCGCGATCCAGACGCAATCACCTCCCCTTTGCTCCTGAAAGCGCTGAAGCACCGAGCCGACGCCAAGATTGGCGCCGCCGGCATTATAGACGCCGACCACATCCGGACAGCGGTGCAGCGCCTGCGTCATCATCTCGGCGGATTTTACGTCGTCATCCTGGCCGAACACGACTTCGGAAAACTTTAGTGCCGGACTGCCACGGGAGCCAAGATAATCGGAAAAGCCGCGAATGCGTTCCCTGTGGATCTGATAGGCCCAGCTATGACAAATGGCGACGATGCTTCCTTTGGCGTGGCGGAGCATGCGTGACATGTAGAAGCCAGCAGTGCGGCCCGCGGCATAATTGTCGATGCCGACGAACACGTCATCCCGGCCGGTCAGGTAGGAGACGATTTGCACGACTTCGACACCGGCGGCACGGGCTTTTCGCAGACTTTCCCGGATGGCCGGATGATCGATGGCCGCAACGATAAGGCCATGTCGGCGAATGCTGCTATCGGCGATATGCGCAGCAAATCTCTCCGGATCGCTCTCCTCGACGAAAGTCCGGTGGACTGTGATCGAGCTGTCGAGCGAGGCAGCGATCCGCTCGAAGGCTCGATTGAGCCTGCTGAAGAATGGCGACTCCGGCCTGACCAGAATGACTTCGATGCGAATCGTGCCGCGATAGAGACTCGGGATGATCCCTTTGTAGCCTAGCCGCTTGGCGGCCAGCACCACCTTTTCCGCGGTCTGCGGCCTGACGCTGCCACGTTCGTTGAGAACGCGTTCAACGGTCGCAAGGCCGACACCAGCGGCGGCGGCGATGTCCACGAGACGTGCCTTCTTCATTTCGCTCCTCCCTGATGAAAAATGATCATAATCGGCGTGGAATGTGAAGGGTCATTTCGCGCATGCTTGAAACCAGTTGGGAGGGAAAAACGATGCGCGATCAAAGCGCAACGGCAACCTGCTCCCAAGACTGGACGATGCTTTTCGCGCCTTGCGGCGAATGCAATGAGGAGGAAGAAATGACGAACTGGGTTGATGCCTGCGCTGCTGATGAAATCGATCAGGAGGATGTTGTCCGCTTTGACCACGCCGGGCGAACCT
Organism: Martinezella hainanensis; assembly: GCF_900094555.1. Lineage (GTDB taxonomy): Bacteria > Pseudomonadota > Alphaproteobacteria > Rhizobiales > Rhizobiaceae > Rhizobium > Rhizobium hainanense. The sequence goes on along the minus strand of NZ_FMAC01000005.1, from coordinate 564,768 downwards.
TTGCGATCTATCGCAGCCCTGACGATGAGTATTTCGCCACGGATGGGCTTTGCACCCATGAGAAAATCCATCTGGCCGACGGGCTCGTCATGAACGATACGATCGAGTGTCCGAAGCATAATGGCCGCTTCAGCTACAAGACGGGTGAAGCACGGGGTGCACCAGTCTGCATCAATCTGAAAACCTATCCGGTCAAGGTGGAAGGCGATCGCATCATGATCGGAATCAGCGCATGAGTAGCGATGCTGGCATCCTCATCGTCGGCGCCGGCGAATGCGGCGCGCGTGCCGCGCTGAGCCTGAGGGAGAGCGGCTATCGGCAGGCGATTACCCTCATCGGCGACGAGATCCATCTCCCCTATGAGCGACCTCCCCTTTCCAAACAGATTTTGCTCGATGCGACAGAGCCAAAGCTGCCCGCTGTCCTCAGCGATATCGTACTGGCCGAGCATGCGATCCGGCATATCGGCGGCGCCTCGGCCGATGCCATAGACACGTCGGGAAAGCAGCTGTTCTTTTCCGATGGTCGGGCACTGCCTTATGACAAATTGCTGCTGGCGACCGGCGCGGTTCCAAGGCGATTGCCGAATGCTCCCGTCAGCAGCCGGATAGTCTATCTGCGGACGATCGATGATGCGCTTGCGCTGCGTGCCCTTGTCCGAGCGGATATGCATGTGGCTGTTCTTGGAGGCGGTTTCATTGGACTTGAGGTCGCCGCATCGGCGCGCACGCGCGGCGCGAAGATTACGGTCATCGAGTCCCAGGAGCGTATTCTCAAGCGTGGTGTCCCCGAACCGATTGCCGAAACGATCACCGCCTTGCACCAAGGTAATGGCGTCGTCGTGAGATGCGGCGTGGCGGTTCTCGGGCTCGAAGCTGACGAGCAAGGTGTCGATATTTCTCTTTCCGATGGAGATACGATTTCGGCCGATATGCTCGTCGTCGGGATCGGCGCGCAGCCACGTACCGAGCTTGCCGCTCGGGCCGGTCTCGCGATCGATAACGGCGTTGCGGTCAGTGAGCGTCTGGAAACATCGGTGCACGATATCTATGCCGCCGGCGACTGCTGCTCGTTCCCGCATCCACTCTATGGCGGCCGTCGGCTGCGTCTTGAAGCCTGGCGCAATGCTCAGGACCAGGGCATTCTCGCCGCCGCGAATTTAATGGGCGCGGCTCGCATCTATCAGGCCGTTCCCTACTTTTGGTCCGACCAGTTCGATCACACTCTGCAGATCGCAGGCCTCGTCGATGAGGGTCGCACGGTCGTCCGCAGGGATCTTGGGGACGGTGCCTTAATCCTGTTTCATCTCGACGACCAACAACGGTTGGTCGCCGCAAGCGGTGTCGGACCGGGCAATAAAATCGCCAAGGATATCAAGCTTAGCGAGATGCTGATTGCCAGGCGCGTCATCCCGCCGACCGAGGTGCTCGCTGGCAATGCGAACCTGAAATCGCTGCTACCGCGAGCGGCCTGACGGCGCATTCATGAGCAGATATCATAAGTGCTTGCGGCATTCGGGTGCTAATCCCGAGTCCGGATCTTCCTACATTCTTTTAGCAGTTCCCGAAGGTCTCGCAGCGGCGGCAATTGGCACAGTGCCACGGCGAAGACCGAGATGCGCCTATCGCCATCATCGGCTTGCGCGACGGCAAGAATGTCGAATGGCTGGAGAAGGTCTCGGACCAGGACTATCTGAAGTAATCTCGCACAACGGCGACCGCATTTTATGAAATCCGCCGATCCGGCTGTTCTTGCGTCCGTGACGGCAATCTCCGACAAGCACAGGAATGAATCAATGCCTCACATAATTTTGAAAATGGCAGTGGGAAGGACCGAAGCAATGAAGCATGCGGTGGCTGAAAATCTGGCCAAGGCTGTCATCGAAACGCTTGGCGTTGACGAGAGTTCGGTCTCCGTCGCGATCGAGGATGTGGCGATGTCCGATTGGGCCGAGAGGGTCTATGTCCCCGATATCCAGGACAAGTCCGATACGATCTATAAGAAGCCGAGCTACGATCCGTTTCGGTAAGAGGCAGGTCGATCGGGTATGGTGGAGAGACGCAGACTACCATCTGCGTTGATACTCGCGCTCACGCGATCATAGTTCTCAATACTCAGATGCGGCGTGAATAACGGCGTCCGATGGGTGGCGCTGATCACAAGCACGGAAGCGCCCGAGGCTTCCGCCGCCTCTATTCCCGCAGGCGCATCCTCAAAAACAAGACATTGTTCAATGGGTTGCGCCAGCATTCTTGCAGCCAGCATGAAGCAATCCGGTGCCGGCTTGCCATTCTGTACATCCTCGCCGGCGATTAGAACTTCCGGCCAGGGAATACCGGCCGCGGCAATGCGGACCTTGGCGAGTTCGCGTGGGGCGGAGGTGACGATCGCCCAACGATCCGGCGGCAGGCTTTTCAGAAAGCCGATCGCGCCTGCAATGGGTTCGACGCCGGCAACGTCATCGATCTCGGCTTGAGTGAGTACCCTGACCTCTTCGGCCGGGTCGATCCCTGACAGACCGAGCCCAGTGATTGTCTCGATCGCCTTGCGGCCATGGACGGTTGCCAGCAGGGCTATAGCATCCACACCACGTTTCTCCGCCCAGGCGGTCCAGACCCGTTCGGCGACCGCAATCGAATTCAGGACGGTTCCATCCATGTCGAACAGGAAGGCGCCGAAGGGGCGGTCGCTAAAGGGCATCAGGATCGATCCTCGGCTTTCTGATTGGATGACAGACGATCAAGAATAGCCTGTGCCGTATTGGCGTCGGTGACCAAGGCATTGATCATTCCCGATCGTGCCGCGCCGATAATGCCGCTTGCCTTGCTGGGAGTTGCGGCAACAGCGATGCAGAGCGGCACCTTGCGCAATTGCGCGGGAGAGGCTGCAATCATCGCCTCCTCGCCATCCCAGTGCAGGATTTCTCCGGCCTCGGTGACGTAGTGGCGCAGCACATCTCCTGCCGCATGGCTCAGTGCCCTTTCGCCCGGCAACGCCGTTTCCGAGGGGGTTGCCGCATGTGTCAGTCCCACGCCGACGATTGCCGCATCCAGTCTGTCCCAGAGGGAGGTCACCTGCTGCACGGTAGGGTCCCCGAGAAATGCATCCCGGAGTTCGGTCGAAGAGATATAGGGCGCATGCAGGAAATGCGGCACGCCGCCCATCTGGACCGCCGCCTGACGCACGAATTCATTGATCTGGAAGTGGGCTGCCGCCTGCTGCATGCCGCCGTTCAGTGCGACCGTCACGATGCCTGGCAATTGCGGCAGGCCCGCCATTGTCACCTCGCGCACCGCCCGCCCCCAACCAATGCCGAGCGTCGAACCGGAGCGCAGGCCCGCCTGCTGTAGAAGCGAGCCGACCGGCGCAGCAAGCGCGCTCAGCACATTTGATGACGGCGTATCGATCACAGCAGCGGTGCGCAGCTTCAGGCCGTCGATCAGCGCAGCATTCAGGTCTTCGGCGGGTGAAAGATCGATTACTTCGATCCGGACGATTCCGACCGCCCGGGCTCGCTGCAGCAATCGCGAAACCGTCGCCGTCGACAGGCCGAGCTTCCTGGCAATATCCACCTGCGCCATATCGGATTGGTAGTGCAGTTTGGCGACCGTGTGCAGCAATGCGCGATTTGCCGCAGCCTCCTGCGATTGAGACGAATTCAGGTTGAAATTCCTTTCTGCAATGTGTTACACATACGGCACTTGAGGAGTTATCGCTTAAAAAGGCCGGTTTCGCAACGCTTATACCGCGCATGAGAGTCCTCAATTTCAAGAGCAATGCCCTCTTCGAGGAGTGGAGAAGGCGTGCCCGCATGGGTGCCGTTTCGCAACGGCTGGAGGAAGGATCACATGACCAAATTGACGACAGCGGAGATGCGCGGCTACCAGCAGATTTGTGGTAGCGACGGTGCCATGATGGTGATTGCCTGCGACCAGCGCGGCGGCATGCGCAGCCTTCTGGCCAAGGACCCGGCCGAGCAGGCGGCGATCTCCGACAAGGTGCTGGGAGACACGAAGGCCGATATTGCCCGCTTTCTGGCAAGCAAGGCGTCCTGTGTTCTCGTCGATCCGATCTGTGCCGTGCCGGCGCTGGTCGATGATCGGGTTCTCCAGCGCGATACCGCGCTGCTGATCGGTCTCGACGCTTCCGGCTGGGATACGTCGCCGGAAGGCTATCGTCTATCGAAGCTGGTTCCCGGCGTTTCCGCGCGCCGCGTACGCCAGCTGGGGGCGACAGGCGGCAAGATCATGGTCTATCTGCGCTCGGATCGAGATACGGCGAATGTCCATAATATCCAGATCCTGAAGCAGTGCATCGAAGACTTCGCACATGAAGATCTTCTGCTAGTCGTTGAATTCCTGACTTACAAGTTCGAAGACGAGGATGAGGCTGACTATAAGGCGAAGCTGCCGTCTCTGATCGTCGGCGGCAGCAAGATCTGCCTCGATCTCGGCGCGAAAGTCTTGAAGATCCCTTATCCGGGGTCATCGGAAGCTTGCGCCGAAGTCACACGCCTTTCGGGCGATGTGCCATGGGCAGTGCTGTCGGCGGGCGTCGACCACGCAACCTTTCTGACGCAGGTCGAAGATGCCATGCGCAACGGCGCATCGGGCGTCATTGCCGGCCGCTCGCTGTGGAAGGACTGCATCTCGCTTGATCGCTCGGTGACGAAGGATCGGCTGGAAACGGTCGCAGTGCCAAGGCTTCGTGAAATCCAGGCCGTCATTGCAACGCACTTCAAGGGCACGGGATCGCACGAAGCTGATCAAAGGCAACGCGCCCATGGCTGACACCGCCATCGGCGTCGATATTGGTGGCACGAATATTCGCGCTGCCCTCGTCTCCGCCCAGGGCGAGCTTCTTGCCAAGCTATCGGAACGAACCCCGGCCGATCCCCTGGTGGTATTGGAGCGCGTCATTGCGATGGCGCGTGAGCTCGATACACCAGAAGTCTTGGGGATCGGTGTCGGCATACCCGGGCGGGTCGATGTCGATAGTCGCGAGATCCTGTCTGGCGGCATCCTCAATCTTTCCGGCCTCGACTTCGTTAAGCGGCTCGAGACAGCTCTTCAAAAGCCTGTTGTCATCGAGAATGATTGCAGCATGGCGCTGATCGCCGAAATGCGGATCGGTGGCGCCAAGGGCTATCAAAATGTGGCGATGCTGACGATCGGGACGGGCATAGGCGGTGCCGTTGCCCATGCCGGGCGCATCTACCACGGGCACAAGGCGGCAGGGCAACTCGGCCATATTTGTGTATCGCAGGATGGTCCGCCCTGCCCTTGCGGCAGACGCGGCTGCGTCGAGACCTTCAGTTCCGGAACCGCTTTGCGCCGACACATCGCCGAATCCGGATTGCCGGTGACGACAATCCGCGAAATCTTCGACATGGCGGCGGAAGGAAACGCCACGGCAGTCCACGTGCTGCGCCAATGGGCAACGCCGTTGCGAGCCGCTCTCGACAATATCGCAGCAACCATGGACCCGGAGATTATCTTGCTCGGCGGTGGGCTTGGCTGTGATGCCGCGCGAGCTCTTGCCGATTTGCCGGCGGCCGCGCCGTGGTTTTGCCCCGCCATATTGCCGGCGAAGCTCGCCGACGATGCCGGCGTGATCGGCGCAGGGCTTTCGATTTTCGGCGCCGATGCCCTGCCTCAAGGAAAGCGGGTTGTTCTCGTCAACGGCGTGCCGGCTTCCGGCAAAAGCCGGCTGGCCAAGGCTTTGTCGCTGCGAACCGGCTGGCCGATTCTGTCTCTCGACAGCATCAAGAACCCGTTCCTGCAGCATATCGGTCCGGTCGACCGCGACTTCAATCGGACGTTGGGAAAGGCGAGCTACCAGGCGATCTGGTCCTTTATCGCCGAGGCGCCGGCCAGTTCGACCTTCATCATCGATGCATGGTTCGGCTTTCAGCCAAAGGCCCAGCTCGAGAGCTACATCAGTGCTGCGCAGATAGACCATGTCGCAGAACTCTGGTGCAAGGTGCCCGGAGCTGTTGCCGGGGAGCGTTACGCCAGCCGGCTGAAGGACCGATTGCCGGGACATCCGGGTGCCGAATATGTGCCGGAACTGATAGCGCTTGCCGATCGGGCCGAACCCATGAGCTGTGGTGCCGTGATGACGGTCGACCAGACGCAGGAACCGGATATGGCGGCCATCATGGCCTGGCTTTCAGGGGTCTTCGAGCCCGAATGATGGACGTCGCCGTCCAGGCAGACGGCATAAATGCGAAATATTCGTGAACCGTCGTGCGACCCTATGTCTTCGACGGATGACGATATCGTGCGCATGGCGAGATTTTGTAATTATATCAACAAGATGAAGGAAATTCGTTACAGAAAAAAATTACTTGACGCGCCGGGGTAACCCACTGATTATCGCTTTGCCGGACAGGGGAGGTTCGGCTTCAAGAGGAGGAAAATTATGGAGCGCCGCTCATTTCTCAAGGCTTCGGCCGTGGCATCGCTCGCTACCGGTGTTGCGGCTGTTGCCGGCACCACCAAGGCTGCAGACAAGAAGTTTACGATTGCCCTTATTCCGGGCCTGACCACCGATGCTTTCTACATCACCATGCGCAAGGGCGCCGAGGCCGCAGCCAAGGCTGTCGGCGCGACGCTGGTGTTTCAAGGCGGCCCGGATTTCAACCCGGTGACACAGGTTCCGGTTCTTGACGCGGTGATCGCCAAGAAGCCCGACGCAATTCTTATCGCGCCGACCGACAAGGATCAGCTGATCCAGCCGCTGAAGAAGGCTGCCGATGCCGGCATCCCGATCATCACCGTTGATACCTTCATCGGTACGGGCGTCTATCAAACCGGCAAAGGCGACGCCGACTTTCCGCTGTCCTATATCGCTTCCGACAACCTGCTCGGCGGTGCGATTGCAGCGCGCGCGCTGGCAAAGGCCGTTGGCGAAAAGGGCAAGGTTTACGTTTCCAACGTCAAGCCCGGCGTGTCGACCACCGACCAGCGTGAGCAGGGCTTCAAGGAGGAAATGAAGAAGTATCCGAACATCACCGTTCTGGAGACGCAGTATAACGACGACGACGCCAACAAGGCAGCATCGCAGCTGCAGGCCGTCTTCGCACGCAACTCCGATCTCGACGGCGTTTTCGGGGCCAATCTGTTCTCCGCCCTTGGTGCGGCCAATGGCGTGCAGCAGGCCGGCCAGACCGGCAAGATCCGTGTGGTCGCGTTTGATGCGCCGACGTCCATCGTCGACAACATCAACTCCGGCCTCGTCGATCTGGCGATCGCGCAGCACCCGGCTGAAATCGGCTATTTCGGTGTGATGGCAGCTTACGCGCATCTCACCGGCAATTCGATCCCGACGGCGATCGGGACGGGCTTCACTGTTATCGACAAATCGAACGTCGCCGACAAGAAAGTCGCGAAGTTCATCTACTCCGATTGATGCGGAGATAGTCTGTGCCTCGTCGATCGACGAGGCACATCATCCAACGATGATAGAGCGAACGGCGCTGTGATCTTCGCGCCTGCAACGCTTCAGTTTGGACCAGTCCATGACAATCGACAATGCAGAGGTCCGCAAGGCGGATCAGCACGTGGCACCGCAGGCGGACCACGGCGACCAGGCAAAAACCATTCTAAACCGCATCGCGCAATTACGCGCATGGCTCTTTCTTGCCGCACTTATCGTGACTTTCGAGATCTGGGCACGGATCGATTTCGGCGGCACCTTCGTCGGCTCGAGCTTCAACTGGCAGTCCGTCACGATCTTCGCGGTGGCGCCGCTGCTCTTGGCGATCGGACAGACCTTCGTCATCATCTCCGGCGGCATCGATCTATCGACAGGCTTCATCATGGGCCTTGCCGCGGTCGTCGCCGCGCATATCGCCAATATTGCCGGGCTCTACATGCCGCTGCCGGTGGCAATGGTATTCGGCATTCTCGTCGCCATGCTGGCCGCTGCCGTCCCCGGCTTCATCAACGGTCTGCTGATCTCCCGTCTCAAGGTTCCGCCATTCATCGGCACGCTTGGCATGTTCGGCGTTGCCCGCGGCACGGCCTTCCTGATTGCCGGCGGTACCACCGTGCCGGTCAAGAATTCCTATTTCGCCGAGCTCGGCAACGGACGATTCTACGGCGTGCCCTATCTGGTCATCGTCACGCTTGTCTTCGTGGTCATCATGCATTATCTGCTGAGCCAGACACGCTTCGGCCAGCATAATTACGCCATCGGCGCCAATGCGCAGGCCGCCCGCCGTGCCGGTATCGACATCAAGTCTCACTTGCTGCGGCTCTACATTCTCTCGGCTGTCTGCGCAGGCTTGGGCGGCGCGCTCTATGCCGCCCGTTTCACCGCAGGTGCCGCCCAGGCGGGTGAACCATTGCTGCTTGATAGCGTGGCTGCCGTCGTCATCGGCGGCGCAAGCCTGTTCGGCGGCTCCGGTACGATCATCGGCACCGTTGCCGGCGCTCTCGTCATCGCCGTCATCCAATACGGCCTCGTCTTCATGAATGTGGAGCCGTTCTGGCAGTTCATCGCCGTCGGCATCGTCATCATCATTTCGGTGCTCATCGACCAGGCGCAGCGTCGGTTCAGCGGAGCAAAACAGGATGAATAGTGCAACTCCCCTCCTCGAGGTCCGCAATCTCTCGCGTTATTTCGGCGCGGTGCGTGCCCTCGACAATTGCTCCATGGTTGTCCGGCCTGGTGAAGTCGTCGCACTTGCAGGCGATAACGGCGCCGGCAAGACCACGATGATCAAGGCGATCTCCGGCGTCTATCCGCCGACGGCGGGCGAAATTCTGATCGAAGGCAAGCCCGTCACCTTCTCCTCGCCGCAGGATGCGCGCGAGAAAGGCATCGAGACGATCTACCAGGATCTGGCACTGGCCGACAATCTGACGATCGGCTCCAACATCTTCCTTGGGCGTGAGCCGATGAAGAAGCTTTTCGGCTTCCTGCCGGTCTTGGACCGCAAAGCCATGGCGGAAGCCGCACGCAAGACGATGGCCGAGCTGGACTTTCACGTGAAGCGGCTCGACGCGCCCGTCAGCAACTTCTCCGGCGGCCAGCGCCAGGCGGTTGCGATCGGACGCGCGGTCTATTGGAATGCGCGCATCCTCGTCATGGATGAGCCGACCGCAGCACTTGGCGTACCCGAACAGCGCAAGGTCGTGGCTCTCATCAAGTCGCTGAAGGCGCAGGGACGTGGCGTTATCTTCATCTCGCACAATCTGCAGGATATTTTCGCGGTCTCCGACCGCATCGTCGTCCTGCGCCGCGGGATTGTTGCCGGCGAGCGCAATATCGCCGACACCAATCACGAGGAAGTCGTAAGGCTCATGATTGGCGGCTAAGCCTGTCACTGAACCGACCTCTGTTGAAAACAAGGTGATAGCGATGACATGTCATCGCTATCACTTTTAGTTTGTGTTGGGCCTGTAGGCCCCCACTTGCTGCTGATTGCGCTTTTCTCCGCGCCGAACATTGCCTCGCAATGAGATAGCGGTGTTCTTCAATCGATATGACTGTTGCTGGCCATGTGCTGTGCTATGCGTGATATCTACCTATCCCAACGACCAATATCGGCTGGAAGAGCATTCCGGCGAAGATCGCGGGAAACCGAGCGCATGAGGCAGGCAGGAATGAGCAAGACGGATAATATCGTGTCCTTCACTGGGGCGCCCCCGACGGTGCGCGATATTGTTGCAATTGCGCGGCGCAACGCCACGATAGCTATTTCTCCGGACGTCAAAGACAAGATCAACGCTGCGCGTGCCGTGGTCGAACGCTATTTGGCCGCCGATCAGCCGGTTTATGGGTTGACGACAGCATTGGGCGCAGGCGTCGACACGCGGCTCGCTGCGGACGACCTGATCGCCTTTCAATTGCGTGTGCCGCAAGCCCGTGCAGTCGGGGTTGGGCCGGCGCTGCCGCGCGAAGCCGTCAGGGCGATGATGGCCGCCCGCATCGCTGGCATGGCGGCTGGCGGCTCCGGCGTATCACTCCCGGTTTTCGCCGGCCTCGTGGCCGCGTTGAACGCCGGCTTTCATCCGGTGGTGCCTTCGCTCGGCTCTATCGGTGCCGCCGATCTTGCGCCTTTGGCACATATGGGACGTGCTTTGCTGGGGGACGGCGAGGCAGAACTCGATGGCACGGTTATGCCAGCGCTGGATGCCCTCTCGAAAGTCGGTCTGCCCCCTTTGCCGATAGCGCCGAAGGATGGCCATGTCCTCGTGGTTGCCAACAGTCTGTCGGTTGGCAAGGCATGCCTGTGCATCGAGGATATCGAGCGACTATTCGATTGGTCGCTTGCGGCAATCGCACTGAACTTCGAAGCATTCCGCGCCAATGCATCGGCCTTTGACGACCGGGCGTTGGTGGCGAGACCGGCCTTCGGCCAGCGTGAGACGGCCGCCCGGCTTCGCGAGTTGCTTTCGGGAAGTTCTCTTCTGGCGGATGGCGCGGCGCGGCGTCTGCAGGATCCGTTGAGTTATCGCTGTGCCCCGCAGGTCTGGGGCGCTCTCCTTCACGCGATCGGCGAAGCACGCGCCGCGACCGAGATAGAGCTCGCCAGCTCCGGCGATAATCCCGTCGTGCTCGTCGAGGAAGGGCTGATCCTGTCGCATGGCAACTTCGACATGACGGCGTTCGTTCTCGCATGGGAGCGGCTCGGCCAGGCAATCGCCCATTGTGCGGCGGCGATCGCCTATAGGACGATGAAGATCATGTCAGCGGCCATGTCGGAGCTGCCGCGCTTCCTGACACCGCTCGGGCAGAGCAGAACCGGCTTTGCCACCGTGCAGAAAACGGTTTCTGCACTCGAAGCGGAGATACGGCATCTGGCCATACCGGTATCGCTGACGCCCATCCCGGTGGCCGACGGCGTCGAGGATCAGGCCTCGATGGCGCCGAGCGTTCTGTCGAAGATCGAAGCGATGATCGAGCGGCTGCGCTATCTTGTGGCGATCGAGCTGATCGCCTCGGCCCAGGCAGTCGAATTGCGTGGCGTTACGGGCGAACTTGGCAGCGGGACGCTGGACGCCTACCGGCAGGTGCGCCAACTGGTGGCACCGCTCGACGAAGATCGTGCCCAAGGCCCTGATTTTCAGAGAGTGTCGGAATTCATCGCAGAAACTGCCGCGAAGGCCGCTCCCTGATCGAAAATGGCGGCAAGGCAGTTCACGCCCTCCGCTTCGCTTTCTCGCAGGCCGTCCGGCGGCCCGCATCATCCGATAGACCGGTACAGCCGGTGACATGCTGGAGAACGGTAATGCAGGAAATCTGGATCGACTATCTGAATGCCATAGACGCCAAGGCGCTGGCGCTTTCCAATGACGAAATCCTTGACGCCGTGACCAAGGCGCTCGATGCACAGGGGCGCGGCGAGACCGTCATCGAGCCTCGTGTCCATCTCGTGCCCGAGAGTTCAGACAAGGGCCACTTCAACGTGCTGCGCGGCTACGTGAAGCCGCTCGACTATGCCGGCGTCAAGGTCGTTGGCGATTTCGTTGACAACTACAAGCAGGGTCTGCCTTCGGAACTGGCGGTCCTCAATCTCTTTGATCCGCGCACCGGCGTGCCGAAGGCGATCATCGACGCGACCGCCATCACCGATATGCGCACCGGCGCCGTCACCGCCATCGGTGCACGTCATCTCGCTCGCAAAGATAGTAAGATCCTCGGCCATATCGGCGCCCGCGGCACCTCCTACTGGAACGTGCGCCTGCTCGATCACATCTTCGATTTCGACGAAATCCGTGTGCATTCGCGCCGACCGGAAAGCCGCGATGCCTTTGCCGCACGGCTTGAGAAGGATCTCGGCAAGAAGATTATCGTCACGGACAATTGGGAGGATTGCCTGAAGGGCGCCGATATCATGATCGAGGCGAGCCGCTTGCCGGAGCCGACGCCGCTCTTCAAGACCGCCTGGGTCAAGAAAGGCGCCTTTGTCGTGCCTTACGGCACGATGAGCGCGCTCGAATTCGACTTGACCGATATCATGGACAAGGTCGTCGTCGATGACTGGGGACAATGCGGACCGGGGCGTCCCTTCGGTGCCCTTCGCCGCCATGTCGACGAAGGCAAGGTAACGGCCAAGACGCTGCATGCTGAAATCGGTCAGATCGTCTGTGGCGCCAAGCCGGGCCGTGAAAGCGATGAGGAGACCATTCTCTTCTGGCACCGCGGTCTCAGCACGACCGATGTTGCACTCGGCGCGGCAATGGTCGAAAAGGCAAAGCGCATGAATATCGGCCAGCGGCTTCGGTTTGCGTGACGCGCCATGACGATATCTCCCGCCCCTGCCATTGCCTGCTCACGAATGTACAATCTGAGCCCGAAGATATCTGGCCTATGGGATCGCCTCTTCCAATGGCTTGGCAACCGGTCAGGCGTCGAACTCGAAGTCATTGCCCATGCCGCTCCAGCGCCTCTGTCCGAGCTATGGGCACGTCCGGACATGGGCGCCGTCTTCATGTGCGGCTTTCCGTTCTCGCGGCTGTCACCGGCGGAGCGCCCGCAGCCGCTGGCAGCGCCCGTTTCTCTGGCGGACTGGGCAAACGGCCAACCGATCTATGCAAGCCACATCGTCGCTGCTCAAGGCAAGTCGCTCACAGAAGCGGATCTCGCAACCGCGCGCTGGGGCTGGACGGTGCGGGATTCTCAGTCCGGCTATAATGCGCCGCGAGAATTCTTTGCCACGCTTGCGGATAGGCCCGCGGCGGCGCAAGTCGCCGGCCCGCTCCTCAACCCGCGCGGCGTGATCGACGCTATTCATTCGGGCGTCATCGATGTCGGCGCCATCGACGCCTATGCCTATCAGCTCCTAGCATTGCACGAGCCGGAGATGATCGCGCCGTTGCGTATCGTGGCCACCACGAAGCCAGCGCCCTTCCCCCTGCTGGTAGCCTCGCGGCTGCAATCGCCGGATATTGTCGACGCGCTACGCACTGTTCTTCTCGGCGCGCACCAAGATCCGGAGGGGCGCGATATTCTCGCATCGCTCGGATTGGCTGCTTTTGCCGAGCCGGATGTTGCTGCTTACGAACAGCTTCCCGCAAGAGCGCGAGCCATCGATGCTGCCCTCGGCACATGGTGAGGTTCGAACGAGCTAAATCAATAGCCGGCACATTATGCGCTGGCGACCTGCTTCAATAATTTCTCTGCTGCGATGCCCAGGCATTCCTCGAAGGCCGTCAGATCCAGAAAGAGCTGATCCGGCGCGACTTGGCGCGTGACGATGACACCGTCACGCGCCGCTATGCCGCCGTCGAGCATCAGATTGTCGGCCATATCGAAATTTTCCAGCGACATGCCGTCGGGGCCGCGGTGGCGTCCGTCCGCACCGAGTTGAACCGCGCCCCCATAGAGCCTCCTCACACGCTCGAAGTGGTTATCGATGCAATTGGAAAAGGCAAATGCCGGGCAGCCGCGGGCACACATGAAACCGAGTTCGAAGGCCGTGCCGATATCGGCCGCGATACCCCGAAACGGCGTCAGATTGGCGATGATGAGATCGGCACTCGTCATCAGTTTCTCATTGATCGAGCTGATGGCAAGGCCACGCTGCCGACGCGTCTCCGTCTCAGGCACGGCAAGGTCACCGGGCGAAACCGGCGTAAAGCCGTAGCGACGCGTCAGCGCGATCTTGCGATCGAGGATTTCCCTTGCATTCGGGAGGAAGACTTCCGGGCCTGCCAGATATGCTCTCAACGCCTCACCTCTTTAACGGAATCTTGCACCGCAGCAGTTGCGGAACCATATGAAGCCTATGGCTGATTCAAGGCGCTGCCGCCATAGCTGGGCGCATAATTTACGAAATCGCGAAATAACGGCGATTACCGTTCCCGGTCGCTGACGAGACGCGTATAGTTCCCTTCGGATCGAATGGCGCTCTTGGTCCATGACAGGTGACGGAATTTGTGGGGTATAGAAATGCAATCTTCTCTTGAGGCCGTTGCCGCCTCGACACAGGACGACCAAGGCAATTGGCCGACGAAACAAAGCAAGATCCTCGATTGGCTTATGAACGATGTTCGCGAGCAGCGATTCATTGACAATATCCTCGTCGAACTTTGCGAGAAAATGCGGGCGATCGGAGTTCCGATTGGAAGAGCGACGATGCATTTCAGAACGTTGCATCCGCAATGGCTCGGCGCGAGGATTCTGTGGCGCACCGGTATGAAAGAGGCAGATATCGCCACTTTCAGTTACGGCGTTGAGAAAACGCCGCAGTTTCTGGCAAGCCCGATCAACGAGATCTTCAACGGCGCGACTGAAGTCCGGAAAAATCTCGAAATCTGCGAAAAGGTGGAACTGAACTATCCGCTTTATAAGGAAATGCACGCGGAGGGGCTGACCGACTATATCGCCTGGCCGATTTACCACACGCTCGGCAAGCGCCATATCGTGACCTTTGCCTCGGATGCTCCCGGCGGCTTCACCGAACAGCACGTCACCTTTTTGAAGGACCTGCTGCCGGCCCTGACGATGGTGACCGAGATCCGATTGAAGAACATCATGGCGCGCACGCTCCTGCGCACCTATGTCGGGCCGCATGCCAGCGAAAAGATCCTGGCTGGCGCCACGACGCGCGGCAGCGGTACGACCGTCGGTGCGGCGATCCTCATTTGCGATTTGCGCGATTTCACCACGATCTCGGACATGTGGCCGCGCGACGATGTCATCGAGCTGCTCAACGGCTATTTCGACGCGATGGTCGACCCGATCGAAAAGCATGGCGGCGAGATCCTCAAATTCATGGGCGACGGCCTGTTGGCCATTTTCCCGTTGAGTGATGCAAATGCGTGTCACAATCTTCTTCTCGCCATCAGCGAGGCGCAGGCGAGTGTTGCCGTGCTCAATGAGGAAAATCGCAAGCAAGGCCGCGAAGTGCTGCGCTATGGCGTCGGCGTACATGTCGGCGATGTGATGTACGGCAATATCGGCTCGCGCACGCGCCTTGACTTCACGGTCATCGGTCCAGCCGTCAATATCGCCTCGCGGCTGGAGTCCTTGACGAAGGAAGTGAAACGGCCGGTGCTGCTGTCCAAGGCTTTCGTCGACATGGCCGGCTGCCAGCGAGATATGGAAAGCCTCGGCTCCTTCCCTCTCAAGGGTCTTGGAGAACCGGTCGATGTGTTCGCCTTTGCCGCCAAGGAAGTCTTGCTTCAGCATGGTTGACGGGTAAGCAGGGCGAGCTTTGCCCTGCAAATCCTCGATTTTGTACGGCGCGATTCAGTCGGTAGCAAAACGTGAAATGGCCAAAGGGTGCCGCGGTGGATGGACTTCCCTATATTGTGAAGTGGATCATGACGATAGCCGCCTTATTTTTGGGATCGTTCTGCGCGTACGAACGTTAAGTAAGGGTTGATTCTATCGGCTCGACCACGAGGGTGCCTGCCACCCATAATACTCTGACAAGGAGAAAACAGATGAGAAAAATCCTGACCCTGGCGTTTTCAGCAGCATCGTTGATCGTTGCGGGCGCGGCGGTGGTACGGGCGGCAGATATGCCGACGACCTATCGCGAAGAAGAGCCGGACCAGCGCAACGGCGTGAAGATCGGCTACCTCGAATGCGAAATCGGCGGCGGTGTCGGCTATGTACTCGGCTCGGCAAAAGAGGTGGATTGCACCTTCCATTCGACGGTCGGACGCGAGCGCGTTGATCATTACACTGGTGCGATCCGAAAGATGGGCGTCGATCTCGGCTTCACGACCCGCAGCCGGCTCGTCTGGCTGGTCTTCGCGCCGACAGCCGGCTATCATCACGGTTCTCTGAGCGGCCTCTATCAGGGCGCTACCGTTGAGGCGACCGTCGGCGCCGGCGTCGGCACGAATATTCTCGTCGGCGGCACCTCCGGTTCCATCCATCTTCAGACCGTAAGCGTGACGGGGCAGCTCGGCCTCAACGTTGCGGCAACCGGTACGTCAGTAACCCTGACCTCGGCCGATTGAGGCTTTCGGCCACAATCTTAAACCACGGTATGGCCGCTTCCGCCTGGCGCTGGAGCGGCCATATTTTCATGAGCCGCAGCGTGGGTCCGTTTCGCCTATTGCGTCTTTCAGTGCGAAATCGATTTCTCGGCGCGCTCGCCGAGCGTTATAGCTATGCAAAACCAAGAGATTCTTTGGAGCTAGATTCATGACCGATACCGTCACCGATCGCTTTCTTCGTTATGTTGTCGTCGATACGCAATCGGACCCGACTTCGGCCACGCAGCCCTCCACCGCAAAACAGAGGAATCTCGGCCGCATTCTCGTCGAGGAGCTGCTGGCGATCGGGCTTGGCGATGCGCATCTGGACGAACATGGCTACGTCTATGCCACCATTCCTTCGAATGTCGACAAGCCGGTTCCCGTCATTTGTTTCTGTTCGCACATGGACACTGCACCCGATTTCACCGGCACGAATGTCAAGCCGCAAATCCTGCACGACTATTCCGGCGGCGATATCCGCCTGAGCGGCAATCTGCAGCAGGTTATTCGCGTTGACGAACACCCTGCCCTGCGCGATCAGATCGGCAATGACATCATCACGTCGGACGGTACGACACTGCTTGGAGCCGATGACAAGGCTGGCCTCGCCGAAATTGTTGCGGCTGCGAAATATCTTGTCGATAATCCCGATATCCGCCACGGCACCATCAAGCTGCTGTTCACGACGGACGAAGAGATCGGGCGTGGTGTCGACAAGGTGGATTTGAAGAAGCTGGGAGCGCAATTCGCCTATACGGTCGATGGTGAAACGGCGGGGCACATAGAAGACGAGACTTTCTCCGCCGACAGTGTCGAGGTCGTTATCCACGGCGTCGCAATCCATCCGGGCTTTGCCAAAGGAAAGATGGAAAATGCCATCAGGATTGCCGGCGCGATCATCGACAAGCTGCCGAAGGACATAGCTCCCGAAACGACGGACGGCCGGGATGGCTTCATCCACCCCACTGGCATCAGCGGCTCGATGGAAAAGGCTTCACTCGGCTTCATCATCCGTGATTTCGGCGAGCCGGGCCTAGCCGATAAGGAGACTAGGCTGGAGGCGATCGTCAAGGACGTCATGACGGCCTATCCCGGCTCCTCGCACACGTTCACCGTTCGGCATCAATATCGCAACATGAAGACAATCCTCGATCGCTATCCGGAAATCGTCGAAAATGCTGTCGAAGCCATCCGCCGTGCCGGCATGACGCCAGTGCGCGGCAGCATTCGCGGTGGCACTGACGGTTCCAGGCTTTCGTTCATGGGCCTGCCCTGCGCCAATATCTTTGCCGGTGGGCATGCCTTTCATTCGCCGCTTGAATGGGTCAGCCGGCAGGATATGGAAAGAGCCGTCAAGACGCTCGTCGAGTTGACGAAGGTCTGGGCGGAACGCTCTTGAGCGTCCCGAGAATAGGCTCCATTCATTCTTGGGAAGCCTGGTAACACTGTCGCGGAACAGGTCATTTTCGTCTACCTGGAACTAAACTCCTTGTCATTATGCAAGCCATCCGTGAATTTTTATATTGAAGCATTACTAAATTAGATTATTCTGTAATGTAGTCTTGGGAGGAGAGGAGAATAAGGAAGCCCCTTCATTCCAACTCTACGGTGCGCGCGCTCCGGCAATCAGAAACAGGCTGACAAAAGCCTACGCTGAAACGGAGTTTAGTCATGAGAGTACAATCTTCACGGATGGCAATCGCTGCATCCGCACTTTTTCTATTGGCCTCAACAAGTTATGCAGAGCCCGGCGGCGGGACGGATCATGGCGGCAGCCGGTCCGGAAGCGGCGGACTGGGCGCGGGTGTTGGCGTATCGGTCGGCGGTATCAACGCTGGTTTGGGCGCCGGGCTTGGCGCCAATGGGCTTAATGCCGGCGTCGGAGCTTCCGTTGGCGGCACGAACGGCATCAATGCCGGAGCGGCCGCTTCCGTATCCGGAACGAGTGGTGTCAATACGGGTGTCGGCGCATCCGTTGGCGGTTCCAGCGGAGTCAATGCCGGTGTGGGTGCGTCCGTCAATAGCAATGGCGTCAACGCCGGTCTCGGCGCTTCGGTCGGAGGCTCAAGCGGTGTCAATGCTGGCGCTGGCGTCTCCGTCGGCGGATCCGGAGTAGGTGTCGGTGTGGGTGTCGGCGTCGGCGGGAGTGGTTCAGGCGGCGGCAACGGCGGTGGAACCGGCACCGGCACTGGTTCCACAGGAGGTACCGGCTCCACGGGCGGTGCTGGCTCCAGCGGAACCGGCATGGCAACCGGTGGAACGGGCGGCACGAGCGGCTTTGGGCTGGGTTCGGGTAGTTCCGGCACGGGATCGAGCACGCGCACCCTTGCCGCTTTCCGCATGATGTCGAGCGCTGAGCAGAAACGTATGCTGATTGCCTGTCGTCAGGTGACTGCATCCGGCAATTTCGATGCTGGTCTTGTCAGCCTTTGCCGGCTGCTGCGCAGTACGGCGAGCGCCGGTGGCCTGTAGGCGGTTCGCCGCCGGGCGTCCTGGCGCCCCTTCGCTTTAGGATAAAACTCTGCGCCCGTTGCCTCGATCTCGGCAATGGGCGCAGATATGTGTCCCAATCACCAGTCTACGCGGGCCACATTGTCGATCATCTGCCGGCTGCGCCGTAGCATCATGCCTGGTGCATCCACGGCTTTGTTCAAAAGATTGCGCGCGCCGGCAAGCGGATGAAATCCGACCCTTTCCTCCAGTACGGGAGGCGAATCGTCGTTTGCAAGCGGCGGAGCAGCCTCTGCATATTCAGGATGGCCTGTTATCAGCGGGTCCTGCGTTTCACATTGCGGCAGGCAGCGATCGAAATGCTCCACGTCCCCGGATGACGCGACCTTGGTCTTTGCGACATCGGAATGCGATACAACGCGCTTTGCTGGCGGATTGGTTCTGGCCATGGCAGCAAGTGGCGAAGGCTGCGGAATTGGCACCGCCATCTGCGGCTTTGCTGGGCTCGCATCTACTGCCAACTGCAATTGGTTCATGGCAAGTTGCGGTGCGGGCGCTGCGCGATTGATCGCGATGCGGCCGCTGTCGTCGATGAATTGTAGGGTGCGGTCTACGGGACCGGTTTGAACAATTACATAGAGAGCACCGACAACGGTACCGCAAACAGCAAGCCCGGAACCCAGTCGCCGGGTCGTCTCGCTTTGACCATTCCACCATCTCATAGGCTGCGTATCCATTGAACGCTCCTTTAGACAAAATCTCGGATAGCAATCTTCATGCGAAGTGTGGCGCGGCTTTTACCGAAACATGGCCAATTGCAGACCTTTTGCAAAGAAATGTTGACGGATGCGCTATGTGCATCGGGGCGGCACGTATGATCCGCCGCTCAAGGGCCGCCGTTCAGCCCATGCATTTGAAAGCCGCGTCTGGAGCACAGCCGTTCGTAATAAGCCTCGATAACAGGCAGATGCGGTTTTTCGGCCGGCAATGCGCGCCAGCGATGGAGGGACAGACCGATGGGAATATCGGCAAGAGTGAAGCTATCGCCACAGACATAACCGCCTTGTCGATCGATTTCGACGCCGATGCGAGCGACCAGGTCCGAAAATGCCGCTACCGAGCGTGTAATGACTTCCTTGTCCTGATAGTCTGGATTTCTGCGCACGAGTCCCTGAAAGGCAACCCGCCAACTGTTGTTGAAATCGGAAACCTGCCACTCCATCCATTTTTCGATTGAAGCGCGCAGCCTTGCATCATCCGGTAGCAGATCCTTGCGCCCACGACTGGCGGCAAGATAACGCAGGATCGTGTTTGATTCCCACAGAACGAAACCGGCGTCATCGATCGCTGGCACCATGCCGACCGGATTGAGGCGCAGAAATTCCGGCTCCGATGTCGATCGCGTCCCGCCGCCCCAATTCTCCATGCGATAGGCAGGGTTCATTTCTTCGCACAGCCAAAGAACCTTGCGGACATTGATGGATGCGCGGTAGCCGAAGATCGTCAGCATTAGATGGGTACCCTCCCCGCGATGAATTGGATGCAGTTGCTTTCCAGCCTCACGCATCCGTCCTGCAGGCGACAACGCCCAGCCGCGAACGCATCAACTCGGAAGAAAGGTAGGCTCATCATGTACTGTCCTCTTTTCCAGTCGGATAATCGAGGCAATACCGGCAGAGGCAATTTCTATCTTGTCATTGGGACAATTCAGTCGGCTGTAAATCCGATGATTTTTGCTGAAGCTGGTATGCGCCGAGGGCGGCGCGTTTCCTTAAGTATGCTGGAGATCGGGCTAACATCTCCGTTCATAATACTATTGGGAGAACTGCGCTGGAAGCTTAGGCTCTTGTTCGACCGTCGGTCCGATTTCGCGGATAGCGAGTATGAGCGAAACGGCTGTGAACATGCGGTAAGAATTGACGTTTCCGCCGCTGCTATATGACAAAAGCGGCGAATCATGCCGTGCAAATGGCGGCTTCAAAAACGCTGATTCGCTTAAATTGAATCTTGTATTCTCCCCATATCTATCCTGGCGGCAGGTGAATTGCATCGGACATTATTAACCATGTTTTTCAAAAATATTTATTATCTATGGGTATTCGCTAAATAAATCAAAACTCTACTTTGGCGGTATTCTTTCGATACTGTCGCACCTGCCCTGCCGGTTTCCCGCCTGATTGCCAGCGAAGCATATATGTGCTTATTTTATTATATTCTGATATTTCTGAAGCGCATGCGAGGGGGAATGTGAATGCTGAGAATGCTCTGCGGCGCCACCCTTATTGGTATCGCAATGACCATGGCAGCATCGTCCGCGATGGCTGCCACTGCAACTGCCAATATGACGGTTACCATTACCATCCAGGCAACGTGTCTCGTCCAGAGTGCCAATACTCTCAACTTTGGCACCAACGGTGTCATCACCAGCAATATCGACCAGGCAACCACTATCGGTGTGCAATGCACATCCGGCCAGACCTACAATGTCGGCCTGAGTGCCGGCGCTGGCGCCGGCGCGACAACAGCTGTCCGTGTCATGACAGGCCCGGCAAGTGCGACGATCAATTATGCGATCTATAGCGATGCCAACCGAACGCAGACCTGGGGCACGACCATAGGCACCGATACTGTCTCGGGCACAGGCAATGGTGCGGTCCAGAACATAAATGTCTATGGCCGGGTACCCCCACAGACCACCCCGGCTGCGGGCGTCTACACCGATACCGTGGCGGTTACCGTCACCTACTGAAAACTCACAGATCCAGGAGGCCGTCATGCAACGCATGTTGCCATGCATTGCCGCGACTATGCTTTTGTTGCTCGGTGCTTACGACATGAATGCAGCATCCCTGCGAGTGGCACCCACAAGTCTCGAACTCGTAGCGCCGTCGGCGGCCACGGTCTTGAATCTGGCCAATGACGGAGATCATCCGATCAACGTCCAGATTCGCATCTTCAAGTGGAGCCAGGCGGGTGGCATAGAAACACTGGAACCGACCCGGGATGTCGTTGCCAGCCCGCCCGCGACGAGGATGAACCCTAATGCTCAGTATGTGGTCAGAGTGGTTCGCACGAGCAAGGCTCCCGTCAAGGAGGAAGAGACCTATCGCGTCATCGTCGACGAGCTGCCGGATCCTGCCCGCGCGCGTGCTGGCACCGTCACCCTCATCATGCGCCAGTCCATTCCCGTCTTCTTCAAGCGGCCTGATGTAAAGCCCGCTGATATTGTCTGGAGCCTCAAACGACAGGGTAACAGCCTCTCTCTCACCGGCAAGAACAATGGCGGCAGCCGCTTCCGTCTGTCGAACGTAACCCTGGCGCAAGGGGCAACGAAGGTTGGCAGCCGTAACGGGCTGGTCGGATACGTGCTTGCGGGCGCGACGATGCAGTGGCCGATGGGGGCGGCGAGGTCCCTTTCCGGCGGCGCTGTAACACTCCATGGCCAGAGCGATCTTGGGCCGTTCGATGCTAAAGTCGCCGTTAATCAACGGTAGTGCCGGCGCCGTTTTCATATGCATGCTTTTCTCGGTCCCGGTGCTGCGTGCTCAGGAAGTGCCCGATCTGCCGGCGAATACTGTCACGGCGGGCCAGCCGGCGGCCACGCTGGACGTCTACCTCGAAGTATTCATCAACAATGCGTCGATGAAGATGATAGGCAATTTCAAACAGCGTCCGAACGGCTCGCTCGCGGCAACCGCGGAAGAGCTGCGCGAAGTCGGCATTAAGCCACCAGCTGGTGCCGCAGCCGACGAGCTGGTCGAACTCAGCGCCTTGCCCGGCCTGTCATATCAGGTCGACGATGAGACACAGCGCCTCTATGTCCAGACGACGGACAAGGGACGCTCACCTCGCGTCATCAATGTCAGGCAGCAACAGGAAAATGCGATCCCCGCACCCCAGGCCGGCTATGGCGCCGTCTTGAACTATTCTCTCTACGCGAGTTCAAACGGTCTCTTCCAAGGCAATTCGAACCTGTTTCAGGGAATATCCGGATCTTTCGATGCCCGCCTCTTCAGCCCCTACGGCACGCTCAGCCAATCCTTCCTCGCCGGATATTCCGAAGGCAGCCTGGATGGCATAACCCGCCTCAACACGACGTGGAGCTACTCCGACCCCAAGAGCCTTGTTACCTATCGCGCGGGCGACTTGACGACCGGCGGCCTGTCATGGACACGGCCGGTCTATTTCGGCGGCATTCAGTTCCAGCGCAATTTCGCGCTGCGCTCGGACCTGGTGACCGAACCACTACCCTCATTTGCCGGGACGGCCGCCGTCCCTTCGACACTCGATATCTACACCCAGAACGTTCGCACCTATTCCAGCGACGTCCCCGCCGGCCCCTTCGAAGTGACTAACCTTCCGGTCTTTTCGGGCGGCGGGCAAGCGACAGTCGTGCTGCGTGACAGCCTCGGGCGGGAAACCACGCAGACCTTGCCCTTCTATTCCTCCAATTGGCTTCTGCGCCGAGGCCTGTTGGACTTTTCCGCCGAACTCGGCACTCCGCGTCTGAATTTCGGAACGGATTCCAGTGACTATGACGGACGTATCATGGGTGCCGCCACCGCAAGGTACGGCCTGACCGATTGGCTGACGCTAGAAGGTCATTTCGAGGGAGGCGCCGATCTTCTGAATGGTGGCGCGGGAGCCGCCTTTCCGGTCAGCTCATTCGGAGTAGCGTCAATAGCGGGCGCAGCAAGCAAAAGCGGGTCGCGTTCCGGCGCGCTGGTGAATGCCGCATTTGAGCTCAGTTACGACAGATGGGCTCTTTATGCCCGCGTACAGCGGACTTTCGGCGATTATGACGACATTGCCTCGGTTTCCGCGCGGCCGACAACCAGCGTTGCCGGGGATGTCAGTATTCTCAGCGCCGGTGTGCCGCGAGCTATCGATCAAGTCACGCTGAGCGTGCCAACGCCACTCGATCTTTCCAGCCTCAATCTCTCCTATACCAACCTCGAAAGCGCCGACGGAACCAGGAGCAAGATCGCCGGTCTTTCCTACAGTCAGACCTTCTCGCGCGCGACAGTCTATGCGAGCGCCTTCACCGATCTCGACGACAGAAGCAATTTCGGGTTCTTTGCCGGTCTGTCCATTCCTTTCGGCGGCAACATCACGGCCAATACAGGCGTGCAAGGCGGCCCCAACGGCCTCGGCGTCGTTGCCGACATTTCCAAGTCGATGCAGCAGGAGGATGGCAGCTTTGGCTGGCGCCTGCGTACGTCCGAAGGCGAAGACACCAATCGCGAGGCGGCAATCAGCTATCGCGCTCCCTTCGCACAGGTCGAGGCGGGCCTTCAACAGCAGGATCATCAGACCAGCGCTACGGCTCGGGTCGATGGTGCCATTGCTGTCGCGGGCGGCGGTGTCTTTGCCACCAACCGGATCGACGATGCGTTTGCCGTCGTCGATGTCGGCGCTCCCGGTGTCGAGGTTCAGCAGCAGAACAGACCCGCCGGCAAGACCAATTCGAGCGGCCGCATCCTGGTACCCAATCTCAATTCCTATGAACCGAATACCGTGTCCATCGATCCCAAGAACCTGCCCGTCGATGCCGACGTGCCGGCAACGAAGGAAATCGTCGTGCCGGCAGATCGCAGCGGCGTCGTCGTCAAGTTCGGTGTGTCCGAGGCACCGCAAGCCGCCCTCATTACGATCAGGGACAAGAACGGGGTGCCGTTGCGTGCCGGGCTAAGCGGTACTTTGCGAGGATCGAGCGAGGATTTCGTCATCGGCTATGACGGTCAGGCCTACATTCGCGGACTGCGTGCAAGGAACGCGATCGACGTGTCATTCGAAGACGGAACGAAGTGCAACGCCGAATTCGCCTACAAGCCGCAGCGGGGCGAACAGGTTGTCATAGACGACGTCAGATGCCGTTGAAGGGGGATTGAAAAGATGCTGCGTTCACTCGCTCTTTTGCTCACACTGCTGTTGCCTTCGCTGTGTGCGGCGCAAAGCTGCAGCTTCTCCGCAACCAACATGAACTTTGGCGCGGTCGACACGTTATCGGGCACCCCAGTCAATACGACATCGACGATAAGTGTAAGTTGTTCCGGAGGACTCCTGGACCTGGGCAAGCGGCTCCTGATTTGTCCCGATATCGGCGCCGGCAGTGGTGGAGCATCTTCAGCCGCGGCCCGCCAGATGTTGAACGGAACCAGTCCTTTGAACTATCAGCTTTATTCCGACAACGGCCGGAGCGTAGTGTGGGGATCGAGCAGCTGGTCCTATCCGTCCCGCGCACCGGTCTACGCGCTGACAATGGCGTTGCTGAATGGCTCACTGATCGGGGCAACCGGCAGCATGACGGTCTATGGAGCCGCTCTCGGAACTCCACCGACGGCAGTGCCGGGGTCCTATACGTCCAGCTTCACATCGACCTACACTTCCTTCTACTATAGCTACAGCAGCGCAACTACCTGTACTGCCCCCTCCGGAACGATCGGAACCGCGTCGTTCAGCGTCAATGCAAGCGTTGCTGCCAATTGCCTCGTCAGCGTCCAGAACATCGATTTCGGGACACAGGGCGTATTGAGCACGAATGCCGATGCCACCGGTTCCGTCACGGCAACCTGCACGCCGGGCACGACCTACACGATCTCCCTGAATGGCGGCACAACGAGTGCCGCACCGACAGCGCGAAAGATGACGAAGGGCTCGGAGACGGTGACCTACGGTCTCTATAAGGATACAGCCCGGTCGCAGCCCTGGGGCGATGCCAATACGCCGGGCAGCACCGTTGCCGGAAGCGGGACAGGTACCGCTCAGCTTTTGACGGTCTATGGCCGGGTACCGCCGCAGACCACGCCGTCTCCTGGCATCTATACCGATACGGTAGTGGTCACGCTTACCTATTGATTTTGTCCCGATTGGATCGGTTCGATCTCGGCGCTATGGGGTATCCGTTTCTTAGGCGGCGTTTGCGCCGCCCGGGCTGTTCGGGCCGCGCCTCGAGGCGGAAATTGCCGTCTGTCCGGTCGCATTATCGGACGAGCAGACCAAATTGCGTCCGTTGCGCTTGGCCTGATAGAGCCGGTTGTCTGCGACGACGGCCAGCTTTTCCCAATTTTCGAACACGCATTGCGCCTGCCAGTCGACGCCGAAGCTCGCCGTCACCTTCAGGCCGTGCTCATCGCTGACAATGGCTTGTGCCAAGGTTTGCCGCAATCGCTCCGCCATGGAGCGTGCCGACGCCTCGGTAACGTCGCCCATCACGACGATGAATTCCTCACCGCCATAGCGGGCAAATAGATCGGCGGCACGCAGACACGGGCCTAGAATCTGTGCCGTTCTTTGCAGCACCAAGTCGCCGACAGCGTGACCGTACCGATCGTTGATCGATTTGAAATGGTCGATATCGAGCATGATGATTGCGAAGCCTCGGGAGCTCGTTTTCGGGTCTGCAAGCAGCTCTTCCACCGCATCCTCCAGCGCGCGCCGATTGAGGAGGCCGGTGAGCGCATCCGTCTGTGAGAGGCGTCTGAGCTCCTCCGTCATTGATTTGCGCTCCATTTCCAGGCGCCGCTTGAAACGCTGCTGTTCGCGCAGAAGGTCAAGACGCAGAAACAGCTCTCGCATTTCACGTCCGGCGTAAGGTATCGGCGCTGGCGTTGTGAGATTGCCGACGGCAATCTCGTCGATCTGCCGCATGACGGCAAACATCGGCCGGAAGAGTGAACGCCGGAGCACATAGGCCAACGCAATCATGACCGATATCGCCATGCCGGCAAGCAGCGCGGAAATCAGCATGGCTCTCAGAGATTTCTGCTGTACTTCGTCAAGGGAGTTCAATGCCGCGGTTTCGATAAGTTCGCGCAGGTTCTCGGTCGATTTCATTCCAGGCACATATTTCGCTGTGAACTCGCCCGGCGTGAGCGTATCGCTCGCGTTCAGATCAAAGGCGACACGCTGAGCGTAAGGCAGCGCTCCGGCAAAGTAGCTTATAGTCACCTGGTCCAACAGTCTTGCGACGGCCTGGGATTGCAATGTAACGGGCGCATAGGTTTTCAGCAGCGCATTCACTTCGAAAAGCCGATTCAATTCGCTATCGAACGCAGCCCTATAGTGGGAACGGGCCTGCCCCTGCGAGGCCAGCATCATGACGACATAGGAGCCCAGCCTTCCGGCGCGCTCCCTAAGTGTTCCGGCCATCGAGGTCAGCATGACTTCGGCGCCCGTCTCGGGCGCCAGTGCAATGATCGATCGGCCGGCGACATCCCGGTAGTCCTGGGCACGGTCCGCTGCACGGAACATCGCCTGTATGGCGTCTGCGATCTTTGCGCCGTTGCGCTCGCCGCGCGACAGGGCGGCCACCGCATCGACCGCCTGACGGCCGCTCTCCAACTGAGCCTTAAGCGCCATGAACGCGCTGCGCATTTCCGCGGACTGATCTATTTCCGTTTTAAAGAGCGCTTCGAGCTTGGCGATATCCTTGTCGGTTGCTTCGCGGCTTGCTTTCAAGGCGGCGGCGAATTGTGCTTGCTCGCCCTCCGAAGCGCCCATGAGACTGTTGGCGGGACCGCGCTCTCTCGATATCGTCGCGGCCGCATGCAGCGCCGTATGAAAGCGGCCGAATTCCATAACGCCGCGCTTGTAGTTGATGTAATCCGACAGGCTGAAGGCAATCGTCGAGCCGGCCATCATCAAGCAAACCATGATAACAGCTACTGCACCGATCCATTGCAGCTGTTGAATTTTAAGCCGCGACAAAAAATGCTCTCCAAAATTATCGTCTATTGTGGATTACATCAGATTTGATGGAATCTTCACTTAACGAACAGGCTTAAATCTTTCTCATATTCTTTAAGTCCGCCTATCGGAAACAGTCGGCCTGATATGACCGTCTTCCGTATTTTGCGTCTGCCGCTTGCGGGATGGCAGTTTTGCCCATGTTGAGCTGCGGCTTTATATTGCGGCTGGTTGCCGGCATCATGTTCCGCGCATGCGATAGAAAAGAATAGTGCCGAAAATGAGTTGGCGATGCGTATCGTATTGCTCGAAAGCGGATCTATTCTTGAGAGCTCAAGTTACACCGACGCATCAAGGCGGGCCTGCTTCACCATGCGGTTCTTGCCGGGCAAATCTAGTTTTGCAGGAAAATCGAAGGCATCAGGTTGGCGCGAGCCGAATAATGCGGCTGGCCGACGACATGGGATATCACCAGCGCATAGACCAGGATGGAGCCGACTACGATGACGATACCGCTAATCGGAAGTCCAATTTTCGATTTGGCAACGGGCAACGCATCCGGCGGATTTGCGCGGACGAGCTTTCGCATGGGTTGATCCGCCGTTGCAAAGGGAAGCTGCAACTCCCTTTCCATGCGCGCTTGCGCATCAGGATGCTTGCCGTATCTCGTCGCGGGTCGAAACTGGATAACTTCACCCATTTCTCTCGCGGTCCCTTTCACCGCCTGCAGTTACTGGCCGTTATCGGCATTGCTATAATCGACACGAACGACGACCTTTTCCGGCCGTTGCTCGCCATGCGGAACGATCACAGTCACGATACAACGATTCTCGCGTGGTTTGACGGATAGGAGACGTCCCTTCGTCGTCGACAGAACCTGATCCACCGCACTGGAACAATCCTGAGCCTTGTAGGTGCTTTGAGCGATTTGACTTTGCCCTGCCATTGCGGAGCCTGCAATCGAAATTCCCGCAAGTATCGTTAGGACCCTGTTCATAGCTCCACTATACCCCAACGAAGGTAAGGAAGCGACAGCCGTTCGCAACAAACCCTGTCTATTTGCGTCATCTTTTCTGCGGTGCGGCAGGATTCACAGAGGATGAATATCAGCCGGTAACGATGGACTTTCGTGATGAATTCGTGGATGCAGATGCGGCGCAGCCTGCCGACCTCTACAAGGATTGCGTGTCCGCGCACCATCGAAATCAATCCGTTATCCCAAGGAGCACGATGCTTATTCTGGAAACCTCCCGGCTCGTTCTCAGGCCCTGGCAGGATGGTGATCGTACTCCTTTTGCCGCCATAAACGCGGATGCGCAGGTCCGGCAATATTATTATCCGAGCCTGCTCACGGCGGCTGAGACGGATGAATTGATCGATGAAGCCAACGGACAGTTGGCCAGGGAAGGTTTCGGCTTTCTGGCCGTCGAGCGGAAAGCCGATGGCGCGCTGATTGGCGGTGCGGGCCTTTCACGTCCTGGGCCGGAGGTTCCGGGCGATTTTCCATTGGAGATCGGTTGGATTCTGGGACGTGCCTACTGGCGGCAGGGCTATGCGGCGGAAATCAGCCGACGCTGCCTGGACTTCGCCTGGCAGGAGCTTCATGCTGACTGCCTGATCGGTTATACCTCAGCGATCAACACCCCCTCCCGCCGTGCGATGGAGAAGATCGGCATGATCCACGTTGGTGATGGCGATTTCGATGATATCACCGTGCCGCCAGGCAATATTCTGCGGCCGCACGTGCTCTACCGCATCGATCGTCCCAAACGAGAAATTCATGAATGAATAGGGACTAAGCTGCGACGAGGGCCTGCGGACAGGCGATGTTGGTTCTTGCCTTACCTGAGCTTTCACGCGAAAAACTTGTCATGAGCATACCGACATCCCATCCCTTCAACTTCGATCCGACCTATGGCATGCAGCTTGCGCAGTTGCAGGCGATAGAGACGCCGGAAGCCCCGGCGGGCTTCGACGATTTCTGGCAGCAGCGCTACAGGGCGGCCCTGGCCATTGATCCGCAACCCAAGCTTCGCCACAGCAAGCAGCGTCACGACAACTGGCAGGTCTTCGATATCAGCTACATGTCGACAGGGTCATTTCAGATTAACGGCTGGCTGCTCATCCCCCGCAACGGACAGGTGCGGCGCGGCCTGGTGGTTGGACACGGATATGGCGGACGAGACCAGCCGGAATTTGATCTGCCGCTAGAGGAGACGGCCGTCCTGTTTCCCTGCTGCCGCGGGCTCTCTCTCAGCGCCAGCGCGAAAATCCCCTCGGACGCATCCGGCCACGTTCTTTGCGGCATCGAAAGCCGCGATACCTATATCATCGGCGGCTGCGTCGAAGACATCTGGCTTGCCGTCTCGACCTTGGAGACCCTCTATCCCTGGCTTGCTGGCCATATCGGCTATAGCGGCATCAGTTTCGGCGGAGGCATCGGCGCGCTTGCCATTCCTTTCGATGCGCGGATCAGGCGCGGCCACCTCATCGTCCCGACTTTCGGTCATCGGCAGCTATGGTTGACACTGCCGACCGTCGGCAGTGCCCAATCGGTTCAGGCCTATCAGGAAAAACACGGCAGCGTTCTGGAGACATTGCGGTTCTTCGATGCTGCGATCGCAGCGCGGCGCATCACTGTGCCGATGCTCGTCGCACCCGCCCTTTTCGATCCCGCCGTTGCGCCGCCCTGCCAGTTCTCTGTCGCAAATGCGCTGCAGAAATTTAACGAAACCTTCATCCTGGATGCCGGCCACTTCGATTATATTGGCAGCGAACAGCAGAACGCAATTCTGCGAGAGAAAGTCGGGCAATTCTTCAAGGCGCTATGAACCGCGAATACCTATGCTGGTACAGCCCTCGGCTGCATCGAGACATGGAGCTGCTGGTATTCGGTCATGCCGGCGCCAAAGTATTGGTGTTTCCCACGCGCGACGGCCGTTTCTGGGAGTATGAGCAGATCGGCCTCGTCGCCAGCCTCGCGGACAAGCTGAATGCCGGACAGCTCCAGCTCTACTGCATCGAGGGACTGGGGGGCGAAACCTTCTATGGTTCCCATCGTCATCCCGCCGAGCGCATACGCAGGCATAATGCTTTCGAGGAATATATTCTCAACGAAGTCCTGCCGCTGATGGCGCAGAAGAACGGGCACGAGTGCACCATCGTTCACGGCTGCAGTCTCGGTGCCTTCCAGGCTGCAAGCCTGGTCTTCCGCCACCCTCACCTTTTCCGCAAGCTGGTCGCCTTTTCCGGCCGCTACGATCTGACGATGGAGGTCGAGTCCTTCACGGATCTGTTCGACGGCTACTATGACGACGATATCTACTTTCACACCCCGACACATTTTTTGCCGGGACTCGCCTGCGAATGGCGTTTGGACAGGTTGCGCCAGATCGACATCGTGATGACGATCGGAGACGCCGATCCCTTCTTCGACAATAATCGCCATCTTAGTCAGCTACTCGCCGACAAACGGATCGATCATCGGCTACATGTATGGGATGGGCGCGCCCATCGCGCAGGTGCGTGGCGTCGGATGGCGCCGCTCTACATCTAACGAAAAAAGTGAGTTTCGGCCCTTCAAGCCAGCCCGGCGGGTATCGGCCGAAGCGCCTTGCGTGCGCCGTAATCGCGCTCGTGAGATTTGCGATGCTGCCGTTCAGAGCTTGCGGAAAACTCGACCAGAATACGCTCCAGCATGCCATCCGGATAGGTTCCGGTGTCGTCCGTTTCGACTTCCGACTGGGCGGTAACGATCTTCATATTCATTTCTAGTCCTCCGGCTCTGCACGGAAACCCTTGATTCCAATATCTGTTCCATTAGTATTCCGAAAAATTGTTAAAAAATTAACTACGTCCGTTAATCAAATCGGGCTCCGCGGCATCGAACTTGAATGACTGGCCGGATTGGAACATTCTTGCAATCCTGACGTTCAATCTCTGATTTGATTGGGGGGCTTGATGTATCGATCCAAATCACCCTCGGCGCGGCTCTTCTCGTTGCAGGCGAAGCAACTGATATCGATTTAGACCTAAGCTCTGCGTTGAGGTTCGAAAGGATCTCGGCCGGGTTCGCATGCCTTCGATCAATTACTGTCCAATCGGCGGATAGACTGGAGCAGATCATGGCCATCGTCATCACATCGATCATCCTCGTACTCATCAGTCTGGCGCTCGGCGGCGGCGGCCTTTGGCTTGTGCTGCTGGGCGGAAGTCCCTTCTATCTTCTGGCCGGCATCGCCTTTCTCCTAACGGCGATCCTGCTTTATATGCGCAAGCCGACCGCGCTCTGGCTCTACGCGATTTTGGTGCTGGCAGCGCTTGGATGGGCGATATGGGAGGTCGGTTTCGACTGGTGGCAGCTCGGTCCACGCGGAGGCCTGATCATTCTGATCGGTCTCTGGCTACTGACACCATGGATCCGCCGCCCGCTGGGCTTTCGCAGTCTGGACGGCGTTCACTACGGAGCCAATCCCTGGCCGCTTGCGGTCCCCTTGATCATCGCCATCCTCGTTGCCGTCTATTCGATGACGACAGATTCACACGATCTCTCCGGCGATCTACCGACGACAATGGCTGCGAACGCTCCGATGGGTGGCGATGTGCCTGATGGTGAATGGCATCAATATGGCAGAACCTCCTTCGGCCAACGTTATTCACCCCTCGATCAGATCAATACGCAGAATGTAGAGAACCTCAAGGAAGTATGGCGATACCAGACCGGCGATGTGAAGCGGCCAGACGACATTGGCGAGACGACCTATCAGGTCACGCCGCTGAAGATCGGCGACACGCTATTTATCTGCACGCCCCATAGTCTGGCGATCGCCATCGGTGCGACGGACGGCAAGGAAAAATGGCGCTACGACGCCAATGCCGGGATGAATCCCAACCGCCAGCACCAGACTTGCCGCGGTGTTTCCTATTATCACGACAAGGCAGTCGCCGCCGGCGCGCCCTGCGCCGATCGTGTCTACTTGCCGACTTCGGATGCGAGGCTGATCGCGCTTGATGCCGTCAATGGCAAGGTGTGCCCGAGCTTTGCCGACCAAGGCGTGCTGCGTCTCGAAGCCGGCATGAAATACAATCCGGCCGGCTATTATTATTCGACATCGCCGCCCGTCATCGTCGCCGACAAGATCATCATCGGCGGTGCGGTCAACGACAATTACTCGACCCAGGAACAGTCCGGCGTCATCCGAGCTTTCGATGCCCGCACCGGCGCGTTGATCTGGAACTGGGATTCCGGCAATCCGGACCAGACAGCGCCAATACCGGCCGGGCAGACCTACACGACCAACTCACCGAATAGCTGGTCGGTTTCCAGCGCCGACGAGACGCTCGGCATGGTCTATGTTCCGCTTGGCAACCAGACACCCGATCAGCTCGGCATGGGGCGCAGTGCCAATGTCGAGCGCTTCTCCTCCTCGGTGGTCGCGCTCGATATCAACACCGGGCAGCTCAAATGGGTGCAGCAATTCGTTCATCATGATCTCTGGGATATGGATGTGCCAGCCCAGCCCGTGCTCGTCGATCTGACAAAGGCCGACGGCGGCGCGGTCCCCGCGCTGGTCGCCTCGACCAAGCAGGGCGACATCTACGTGCTCGATCGCCGCACCGGCGCGCCGATCATTCCCTTCAAGGAGATCCCTGCCCCCGGGGGCACCATTCCCGAGGATCATGCCTCACCGACGCAGCCGATCTCTGACCTGACCTTTTCGCCGCCGCCGCTCCAGGAAAAGGACATGTGGGGCGTCTCGCTGTTCGATCAGCTCGCCTGCCGGATTGCCTTCCATCAGCATCAGTATGAGGGTCGCTATACCCCGCCCTCGTTGCGCGGCTCGATCATCTTTCCCGGCAATTTCGGCACTTTCAACTGGGGTAGCGTCGCTGTCGATCCAGAGCGGCAGATCATGTTCGGCATGCCGACCTATCTGGCTTTCACTTCGCGATTGGTGCCGCGCGCCGAGATTCCGCCAAAGGGAGCCGGCGACAAGGGCAGCGAACAGGGTCTGAACCGAAACGAGGGCTCGCCTTACGGCGTCTATATGGGTCCGTTCGTCAGCCCTCTCGGCATCCCATGCCAGGCACCACCCTGGGGCTATGTCGCCGGTGTCGATCTGAAGACCGGCAAGATCGCCTATAAGCATAAGAACGGCACGATCTACGACATGACGCCATTGCCGCTACCGATCAAGGTCGGCGTTCCAGGCATCGGCGGGCCGATCGTCACCAAGGGCGGCGTTGCTTTCCTGGGCGCGGCTGTGGACGATTATCTGCGAGCCTATGACGTAACGTCCGGTAAGCAGCTCTGGCAGGCGCGTCTACCCGCAGGTGGTCAGGCAACGCCAATGACCTATACCGCCAGCGACAACAAGCAGTATGTCGTCATGATCGCAGGCGGTCACGGCTCCGTTGGCACGAAGCCGGGCGACTATGTGATCGGCTATACGCTGCCATAAACCACGGATGGAGCGGCGGGCAGCCGCGGCGCTCCGTCAAGCCTCGGCTCAACTCTTCGAAGAACGGAGGTCGCCCTGTGCGCTGTCGTCCTCGGAGACGGCGGGAGGTTCCCAGCCGAAGACGCTGCGACCGCCATAAGAGAATGACCTGTCGAATTCACCGGCAACGATCTCCTTGAGATCTGGGCCAGTGACGTATCGTTCCAGCACTCTCGATTGGTCATCCAGCCGCTTCAGCGCCGACAGCTCCTCGTCGCGCCCGAGACGCCCCTTCCTGACGGCCGATTTCATCACGTTGATCGTCTCGTCATAGACCTTCAGCGGCACCGGAAAAGGATGTCGGTCCTTGCCGCCATGTGCGAGGGAAAAGCGCGCGGGATCGGAGAACCGGCAAGGTGCGCCGTGAACGACTTCGGCGACCATCGCCAGAGCCTTTACCGTGCGCGCTCCGACGCCAGGCGTCAGAAGCAGCTCCTCGAAATCCACCGGGCCGCGATCGGCAGCCGCGGCAAGATTGCCATGCAGGCGCCGCATGTTCACGTCTTCCTGGCGCACAGCATGATGTGCTGGCATGATGAGGTATGGCAGCATCGGCTGCGCCTCTTGTTTACTGATAACTGGAACTTGTCCTTCCAGTACGCTGAATTCGCGAATGATTTTGTCTGGGCCCAATGAGGCGAGCAAATCCAGCTGACCGTTGCGAGAGCGTTCTGCGCGCCGATCGGCGAGATTGACGATCTCGCCTTGTTCGCGTCCTTCGATGGCTGCATGCGGCGAATCCAGGAAGCTCGTCAAACCCTCCGATAGCCAGTGATATCGCCGCGCCTGCCGCCGTTCATCGTTCATACCCTGTTGGATGACGACCCACTTGCCGTCATCGGCAACGATGAAGCCGTGTAGATAGAGATCGAAACCATCCTGCACCGCGGCGCTATCCACCTTCGCGATCAGCCGGCTTTTCATGGCAAGGGATGCGCCGTCGATGCCGACACGATCGCCGATATCAAGCAGTTCGCCTGGCGTCTTTCGGGATTGCGCGCCGCGGCCGCCGCAGACATGAATGCCGAGTTCGCCGGAAAGCGGCGTCAGGCCGCGCTTCAATGCGCCAAGCACGCTTGTCGTGATCCCCGAGGAATGCCAATCCATGCCTATGACGGCGCCGAAGGACTGGAACCAGAAGGGATTGGCCAGTCGGCGAAACAGCTCGTCGCGCCCATAATGCTGCACGATCGCCTCGGTGATAACGGCGCCCAGGCGCGTCATTCGATCTCCGAGCCAGCGCGGTACGCGGCCGCCATGCAGGGGAAGGTCAGCTTTGCCAGCTCTTTGTGCCAAATCCGCGACTCTCGTTTTTTACGGAGACATTGTAGTCCCCGCCGCCGCGATGCGCCATCCGAGAGGCCGAGCGAGCCGTCGAGGCGTAAATAATGGATTGTGATGAGGCTAGGCCAAAAGTCGCGTCGGCACGAAATCCTGCATCGCACCTGAAAAAGACTTGGGCAATGGCGAAGCGTAGGAGCTACGCTTGCTGGTGGATAGCCCCAGTGACACCAAAGCTTCGGCCTGTTTGACCGCTGCCGCGACGCCATCCACGACCGGGACGCCGTAGATCGATTGCAGCTCTCTTGCGAGATCCGTCATGCCGGCACAGCCGAGTACGATGGCTTCCGCTCCGTCTTCGGCAAGCGCACGTTCGATTTCCGCCCGCAGTTTTCCGATTGCGCCCGACGATGAATCCTCAAGCTCGAGGACAGGGATATCGGACGCGCGAACCTTGGCCCGGCTACCCATGCCATAGCGCCGGACGAGGTTGTCGATCAGGATGCGGGAGCGTTCGAGCGTCGTCACCACACTAAAGCGCTGCGCCAGGAAACCGGCCGTCGCCACGGCGGATTCACAGAGCCCGACAACGGGCACATCGCAAAACATGCGCGCGGCTTCCAGGCCGGTATCGTCAAAGCAGCAGATGATCGCCGCATCATAGCCGCCAGCCTGTCTTTCTTTCAGTTCTCGCAGCATGCCGGGCACCGCTATTGCTCCGTCGTAATAGCCCTCAATCGAAGCCGGCCCCATCTGCGAGGTGGCGGCGATGATCTCCGTGCCGGGGCTTGCCACGGCACGCGCGGCGACCGCCGCCTTCTCTGTCATGGAAGCGGTGGTATTGGGATTGATGAGCAACAGGCGCATGATCTCAGCTTTTCTTGGCTTGGCGGCGGCCGAGCATGGTCATGACTGCAAGCGCCAGGAGGATGATGGTGAAGGAAAAGAGCGTCGTCACTGTTCCCAGAGCATAAAGCACCGGCGTGGTGACATTCGTCGTCATGCCGTAGATTTCGAGCGGCAGGGTATTGTAGGTGCCTGACGTCATCAGGGTACGGGCGAACTCGTCATAGGAGAGCGTGAAGCCGAACAGGCCGACGCCGATCAGGCTCGGCGCGATCATCGGCAGCACAACATGGCGAAAGGTCTGCCATGAGTTGGCACCGAGATCGCGTGCTGCCTCCTCATAGGCCGGCGAAAACCGGTTGAAGACCGCAAACATGATCAGCACGCCGAAGGGCAAGGTCCAGGTCAGATGCGCGCCGAAAGCCGAGGAATACCAAGCAGGCGCAATGCCACCCTGCTGGAAGACGACGCCGATCCCGAGCGAAATGATAATGGATGGGACGACGAGGCTGGCAACCGTCGCATAGAACAGGAATGTCGATCCGCGAAAGCGGCGGCGAAAGGCAAGGCCTGCCAACAGCGAGACGACGACGGTCACGATCATGACCATCAGCCCAAGGATCAGGGACCGTTGGAACGAAGCACCGAAATCGCCGACCGCCTGTTTCTCGAAGAGGTTTGCGAACCAATGCAGCGAGACGCCATTCAGCGGGAAGGTCAGGCCGCCGTCCGGCCCCTGGAAGGACAGGATGACGACTGCCGAGAGCGGTCCATAGAGGAACAGCACGAAAATCGTGAAGAAGATCGCCAGAACATAGAATTCCGGGCTACGCCTTTCGCGGTTCATCTCAAAGCTCCTTGCGGATATCGACGATGCGCAGGATGGCGGCGACCATCAGCAGTACGACGATCAGCAACACCACTGCATTGGCGGCGGCAGCCGGATATTGCAGCAGCGACATCTGGTTCTTCATCATCAACGCGATGGAAGCACTCTGGCCGCCGGACATGACCTGCACAGTGGAAAAATCCGCCATGACCAGCGTGACGACGAAGATGCTGCCGATCGCCATTCCGGGCTTGGCAAGCGGAATGACCACATTCCACAGCACTTGCCAGCCGCTGGCGCCGGCGTCACGCGCTGCCTCAAACAGCGAGCGGTCGATGCGCATCAGCGTGTTGAAGATCGGCGTCACCATGAAGAGCGTGTAGAGGTGCACCATGGCGAGCACGACGGCAAAGTCCGAATAGAGCAACCATTCGATCGGCTGCGGGATCAGTCCCATGTCGATCAGCGCGGAATTGACCAGCCCGTTGCGACCGAGCACCGGAATCCACGAGATCATGCGGATGATGTTCGAGGTCATGAACGGCACGGTGCAGACGAGGAAAAGGATCATCTGCGTCGACGTACGCCTGATGTGAAAGGCGAGGAAATAAGCGACCCAGAAGCCGATGAACAGCGTCAGCATCCAGACAATGGCGGTGAATTTCAGCGTATTGAGATAGGTCTTCCACGTCACCCATGAACCGAGCGTATCGGTATAGTTGGTGGTCAGGAAGGCCGGATAGATGTTGGCGAAATCATAATCCCAGAAGCTGACGATGCCAATCATGGCAATCGGCAACAAGAAGAAGAAGCCGAGGATGAGAAACAGCGGCGTGGCCTGCAGATAGGCGACTGCCCAGGCCGGCACGCCAAATCCCCGCCGGTTTTCCCGAGTTGCCTCTGCTTCATCCGAGGAAGCGATCGTCGCCATGGTTCGGTTCTCCGTTTTGCGACGCCTCCCCCCGCAACGGCAGGGAGAGGCAATGAAGGAATGCCGGATCAGGCGGCGATGAATTCGTTCCAGCGACGGACCATGTAGCGGTCCTCGTCCATGACCGAATTCCAGCAGGCAACCGCACCCATGCGGGCTTCGAAGGAACCGCCGTCGCGAACGGCGCCGGCCTTCTCCATGACCTTGCCTTCCGGAGAAAGGATATCGCCCTGCGCCGGCTTGCCCTCGATCCAGTAGCCCCATTCGTCGGCCGACATGAACTGCTTGGCCGTTTCCATGCAGGCGGAATAGTAACCCTGGCGGTTAAGGTAACCGCCGACCCAGCCGGAGGTGTACCAGTTGATGTACTCGTAGGCAGCGTCGAGCTCGGCACCCTTCAGATGCGAGGCAAGGCCGAGGCCGCCGCCCCAGGCGCGATAGCCTTCCTTGAGCGGCTGGAAGGTGCAGGCAATACCCTTCGAGCGGACGGCGGCAACCGCCGGCGACCACATGGACTGGATGACCACTTCGCCCGACGCCATCAGGTTGACGCTTTCGTCGAAGGACTTCCAGAAGGCGCGGAACTGGCCCTCACCCTTGGTCTTGATCAGGAACTCGATCGTCTTGTCGATTTCCGCCTTCGTCATGTTGCCCTTGTCGGCATATTTGATCTTGCCGGCGGCTTCCATGATCATCGCGGCATCCATGATGCCGATCGACGGGATGTTGAGGATGGCGGTCTTGCCCTTGAAGGCCGGATCGAGAATATCGGCCCAGCTGTTGATCGGACGTCCGGTAAGATCAGGGCGAATGCCGAGCGTGTCGGCATTGTAGATGGTCGGAACCATCGTCATCCACTGCGTCGGCTCCTTGGCGAACTTCTTGGAACCTTGACCTTCGACGAAGCCGACCGTGTGCGGTGCCGTGCCCTGGGCAATGACGCTGTCGGGCTTCAGCTTGCCATTGATGAAGAGCGGCACGATCTTGTCGTAATATTTGAGCTTCTTGACGTCCATCGGCTGCAGCACACCGGCCGGGAACACCTTCTTGGCGATCCAGTATTCGATGTCGGCGATGTCGTAGCTGTTCGGCTGCGTCACGGCTCGCTGCGCGGCGGCATCGGAATCGGTCGCGGTCATCTCGAGCGTGATGCCGAGATCGGCCTTGCACTTCTCTGCGATCGCGTTGATGTTCGAAACGCCCGTACCGAACTGGCGCAGCGTGATTTTGGATTGCGCCCAGACGGTCGGAAAGCCGGTGATAAGACCGGAGCCGACAACGGCGCCGGCGGCAGCAGCTCCACCCTTCAGCAGCGATCGGCGGGAAATGCCCTTTGTCGCCTTGGTAGTCTTTGTTTCATTCGTCATGTCAGTTCCCCTTTTTTGATGCTTGAGATTTTCATGCGGACATACGGCCAAGAAGGATTGCATCCTCCTGAGCCCAGCTCAGCGAGACGGTGTCGCCGACTGCCATAGATCTGGCGGCGTCATCGTCGTTACTTGCGATCACGGTGAAATCGTCGCTGCCGGCACCTATGACGGTGATCTTCAGCGTCGCGCCGCGATATTCGATGTTGGAAACCACACCGTTGAAGCCGAGGCCCTTGTCCGTCGGCTGTGAAAGCCGGACGCGGTCGGTGCGGATGGCGATATCAACGGGGTCTCCAACCTGGCGTCCTGATCCCTTCACCGAGAAACCCTGTCCTTCCGGCACGGTCGTGGTGATCACGCCGCCCTCGCTCGACGTGACCCGGCCAGACAACACATTATGATCGCCCATGAAGCGGGCGACAAAGGCTGTCTCAGGGCGTTCAAAAACCTCTCGCGGCGAACCTGCCTGCTCAATCCGGCCGTCATTCATGATGACCATGATATCGGCGAGCGCCATCGCCTCTTCCTGGCTGTGCGTGACGTGGACGAAAGTGATGCCGAGCGACTTCTGCAGCTTCTTCAGCTCGGCGCGCATGCGGATTTTCAGGAAGGGATCGAGCGCCGATAGCGGCTCGTCGAGCAGCAGCGCTTCCGGATCGGTGATCAACGCACGGGCAAGCGCCACGCGCTGCTGCTGGCCACCTGAAAGCTGGGCCGGGCGTCGGGTTGCATAGGCCTCCATCTGCATCAGCTTCAGCATCTCAAGCGCCTTGGCGCGACGCTCGTCCTTGTCGACACCCTTCATCTTCAAGCTGAAGGCGACATTGTCGATGAGATCGAGATGAGGAAACAGCGCATAGGACTGGAACATCATCGCCGTGCCGCGCCTGGCGGGCGGGAAGTCGGTGACGACGGTATTTCCAAGCCTGATGTCGCCGGAGGAAATGCCTTCGTGGCCCGCGATCATGCGCAGTGTCGAAGTCTTGCCGCAGCCGGAAGGACCGAGAAAGCAGCAATAGGAGCCTGCCGGTATCTTCAGGCTGATCGCATGGACAG
Organism: Martinezella hainanensis; assembly: GCF_900094555.1. GTDB lineage: Bacteria > Pseudomonadota > Alphaproteobacteria > Rhizobiales > Rhizobiaceae > Rhizobium > Rhizobium hainanense. Next base: position 524,866 of record NZ_FMAC01000005.1, on the reverse strand, counting down.
CCGTAGTTGTGCCGTAGACCTTCGAAACGGACACTATATCGATCTCTGCCGCTTTCGACATCATCTTCCCCTTTGGTTTGGGAAAGACACTGCATCATTCATGCCAGTTTTGCTGCGGCGCACTAACCAGCTGGAATTCCTATATTTTCCAGCAGGTGAGAAATTTTGCCTCCTGAATAGCAATTGTGAATTTGCACAGGAAATAGGCTATTGTGCTCGATTTATGCAAATTATTGTATACACTTTAATCCATTCTTTGCATCAGATTTCGTTTAACTTCGGCGCGAAACCGGGCTATCATCGCGGCCAATTATTCAGGCAAACGATTATGAATCCTTCAGCAGATGGGCTTTTGACGCCTAGCGACTCTACCGACAGCGGTGCGCAACAGATCCGCGATGCCATTCGCGACGCGATCGTCGAGCGCCGGCTTGCGCCGGGCACGAAACTGTCCGAAAGCGATGTTGGCGGCCTGTTCAATGTCAGCCGAACCTTGGCGCGCGCCGCCCTGCAGGCTCTTTCTTATGAGGGGCTTGTCAGCGTCGAGAAAAACCGCGGCGCTTTCGTCGCCTATCCATCGCCCGAGGAAGCCCGGCAGATATTCGCTGCGCGTCGTCTGGTCGAGCCGGGCATACTGAAATCGGCTGCCGAACATATCACCGCGGCTCAGCTCAAGCATCTCCGACACCTCCTCGTCGAGGAGGGTCGCTTGATGGGTGAACGCGGTCAATCTGCGCGTCGCGCCGAAATCAAGGCTTCGGGTGACTTCCATCTGATGCTGGCGTCGATATCAGGCAATCTCATCATGCAGCGCTTCATGGAAGAGCTCGTCGCCCGCTCGTCACTGGTAATCGCACTCTACGGACAATCAAGTGCCTCCAGTTGCGGCCATTCCGAGCACGGCGATATCATCACCGCGCTGGAGCAGAAGGACGTCGACACGGCCTGTCACCTGATGCTCCATCATATCGCGCATATCGAGGCCGATCTCGACCTGCGGGAGCGCAAGAGCTTCGGCCTGAAAGAAGCATTCGAGCATTGAGACATCCGCCATCTAGGCGGCTCCCGCTCGGATCAATGGCCATTGATTCAAGGAGAAAAAATTGAGCACGATCGAAACCCTCTTTACCCGGGCCAAGCTCGTCGATGGCTCGATCAAGGATATCGGCGTCACGGATGGCCGCATCGTCTCGATCGAAGAAACCAAAGCGCCGGCCACAGCCTCTGAGGTAATAGACCTCGAAGGTGTTCTTGTGGTGTCTGGCTTCGTCGAAGGACACATTCATCTCGACACCAGCTTCTATGGAGACGCGTGGATACCGCATAAGCCGTGCACCAATGGCTTCGATGTCCATGAACGCGTGGCCTTCCAGGCACAGAATATGGCACAGGCTGCACCGATGGACGAAAGAGCCAGAAACCAGCTCGACCTCTGCATCGCCAATGGCAGCACGCATATGCGCAGCCATGTCATGGTGGACGGCTCCGTTGGGCTGAAATCGCTCGAGACCATTCTTGCCGTGCGCGAGGAATATCGCGGCCTGATCGACATTCAGCTCGTCGCTTTTCCGCAAAGTGGCATCCTGAAGAGCGCCGGCACGCCCGAGCTTCTGGACGAGGCGATCGCCATGGGAGCCGATCTTGTCGGAGGGCTCGATCCGGCGAGCTTCGACCGGGATATTGAAAAGCACCTCGACGTTGTTTTCGGAGTGGCCGAGAAGCATGGCGTCGACGTCGATATCCACCTTCATGAAGGCGGTACGCTCGGTCTCTTCACCATCGAGCAGATCTGCGCCCGCGCGCGTGGTCTCTCCATGGGTGGGCACGTTACGATCAGCCACGCCTATGGACTTGGCGATCTTTCGACCGAGGCGGTAACACGCGCTGCAGCACTCATCGCCGAAAGCGGCGTCTCCATCATGACCAATGCTCCGGGCGCCCACCCCTTCCCGCCGGTCGCCCTGCTTCGTGCCGCCGGCGTCACCGTCTTCAGCGGCAGCGACAATATTCGCGATTCCTGGTGGCCATATGGCGATGGTGACATGCTGGGCCGCGCGATGATGATCGGCTATCGGTCGGGCTTCTATACAGACGACGAATTGAAGACCGCCTTCGATGTCGTGACGGAGAGCGGCGCCAGAGCTTTGCGCCTGGAGGGTTACGGCCTGCAGATCGGTGCAAAAGCCGATTTCGTTACCTTGAAGGCAGAGCATGTTCCCGAGGCGGTCGTTGCGGTGCCGAAAGGACGCGCGGTCTACAAGGCGGGCAAGCTCATTGCCACAGATGGCGTCGTCCTGCGGCGCTGATCAAGCACGCGGGGCTTAAGAGCCAACGATCGGCTATCGTTTCAACTCTCGCTCGAATTTCTCGATCTGCTGCAGGACCCATGGGTCATCGGCGGAGTGTTGGATCGTTTCTTGTTCCGACCGTCGCTTGCGACAAATCCAATTGATGAAGGCGCGAAGCAGCCGCATGTGGGTATCCGAGGTTTTCAATATCTGCGAGGTCCGGCGACCAGGCTCGAAAGCCAATGGAAGCCGGACCTCGACGACCGCAAGGCGTTGCGGCGATTGCCTTTTTGCCCGCGCGAAAATGAACGCTAGCTGAACATATTGCACGGCACGATAGTTTCACCCGACCTTTGCAGCCAGTGGGAGAGAGTTGGCAAATCAATCTCTTTCACGAATAAAGAGCTTTTTTGGTTAAGCGTACCGGTATCGGCAAAACTGACCTAGTCGGGAGAGAAGGCGACCGCTAGACAATGCCGCGTCGCTTCCGATTTCCCCGGAGCGGCACAAGCTTAGCCTCGCCTGTGCGGGGCTTTTTTCTTTTCAGCCTTTGCTTTTCAGCGCCGCGGCTCGCCGCCCGGCGCATAAACCGTGTCCTGCGCGAAAGGAAACACCGAGCCGCACCGGCAGCGGATCATGTGCTTGCGCGGATCGGTCGATGGCCGCTCTGTGGAAAAGCCGCGCGGCATCTCGTCTATCTTGAAATCGCGGCTCACGGCACGACGATCGTCAGTTTCAGAAACCTCGGCGAAGCCGGTGTGATCGCATTTCGCGCATTCCAGCTTCCGTGAATATCGATCTCTTGCGGCCATTCTCTTCCAGCTCGGGACTCACAACATGCTCCTTCTATCAGCGCTGTCGGCGCTCTTGAAGGCCGCTGACGACCTTCGTTGTGGGCTGCTTTGCGCCCTTAAAAATTTAAGGGCCGAAAAAATGCCCGTGCCAAGAAAAAGAGATTGACCTGATGGCAGATGTCAGACCAATTTATTGTCCCATGACAAAACCCATGCTTACCCCTCTTCCTTCCATCGATCGGACGCAGCAAGTCATCGAGGCGCTGTCGACCTTCATCGAATCGTCGAAGCTGCGAGCCGGTGACCGACTACCGACCGAGCGCGAGCTGATGGCGGCGCTTTCGGTTGGACGTTCCACCATCCGCGAGGTGATCACCTACTTCCAGGCGCTCGGTGTCATGGAAACGCGCAAAGGCAGCGGTACCTATCTGCTGAAGCCGGTTTCGAAGGCGACGATCCATATGCCGCTCTCCTTCAATCCGTCCCATCTGCGCGATGCGCTCTTGCAGACGCTGGAGGTCCGTCGCGGCATAGAATGCGAGGCCGGCATGGTGGCTGCAAGGAAGCGAACGGATGAAGACATCGTCATCATCGAAGAGAAGCTTAACGAGATGGAGCGTGTGCATATGGCCAAGGGCACATCCGGGCCGGAAGACCTCGCTTTCCATCTTGCCGTCTATGACGCCACGCACAATCCGCTGTTCCGGCAACTTCTCGAACAGATGCGCGAAACCTTCGAGCGCTTCTGGGATCATCCCTTCGATCGGCAGGACTTTGCCCGCCGGTCCTTCCCTTATCACCGCACGCTGTTCAACGCGATCGTCGACCAGGATCCCGAGGCTGCGCGCGCCGAGACACTGAAAATTCTCGACGTAGTCGAGGAAGACATCAAGGAAATGTCCAAATGACTGACGGGCTAGAGCCGTTCGAACTCGCATCCCTTATCACCGCCCATGACGACGGCAATTTTGCCGATGCCGTGGTGCCGCCGATCTTCCAGACATCGCTCTTCACCTTCTCCAGCTATGACGAGATGATTGCCTCCTATCGTGGCGAGAAGGTGCGGCCGACCTATACGCGCGGCCTTAATCCGACGGTACGTCTGTTCGAGGAAATGCTGGCGAAACTTGAAGGCGCCGAGGATGCGCTCGGATTTGCCAGCGGCATGGCGGCAATCTCATCTGCAGTACTGAGTTTCGTCGAGCCGGGCGACAGGATCGTCGCAGTCAAGCATGTCTATCCCGACGCTTTCCGTTTGTTCGGCACGGTCCTGAAACGCATGAAGGTGGACGTGACCTATGTCGACGGTCGCGATGAGGAGGCCGTCGCCAAGGCGCTTCCGGGTGCGAAGGTCTTCTACATGGAAAGCCCGACCAGCTGGGTCATGGAGGCGCATGATGTCGGTGCGCTGGCAGCTCTCGCCAAGCAGCATGGCGTCGTTTCCATGATCGACAACAGCTGGGCCACGCCCTATTTCCAGCAGCCGCTGAAGCTCGGCGTCGACCTCGTCATCCATTCCGCCTCCAAATATCTTGGTGGGCACAGCGATGTGGTCGCCGGCGTGGTCGCAGGTTCGAAAGAGATGATCGCGCGGCTGAAGGCAGAAGCCTATCCCTATCTCGGCGGCAAGCTTTCGCCCTTCGACGCGTGGTTGTTGATCCGCGGTCTGCGCACGCTGCCGATCCGCATGAAGGCACATGAGGCGGCTGCCCTGACGATCGCCAAGCGCCTGCAGGAGCTGGATGTTGTCGAGCAGGTCTGCCATCCAGGCCTCGCCAATCGGCTACCAGCTGGGCTGAACGGCACCTCGGGTCTGTTTTCGTTCATTTTCCGCGAAGGCGTGGATGTGCGTGCATTCGCGGATCGCCTCAAGCTCTTCAAGCTGGGTGTGAGCTGGGGCGGGCATGAGAGCCTGATCGTGCCGGGCGAAGTCGTGCTGCAGCAAAAGGCGCAGCCGAATTCAGCGCATACCTTCGGCATCAATCCACGCTCCGTACGTCTCCATGTCGGCCTCGAAGGAACCGAGGCTCTGTGGAAGGAACTCGAGGAGGCAATCGCCGCCGCCTCGTGACATCGTCAATCTGAGAGGAAAACCTAAAAGGGGAACCAACATGAAAAGACTGATAACAGCAGCACTCTTTACCGCCTTGATGGGCGGCACCGCCTTTGCCGATACGACGCTGAAGCTCGTGGAAGTCATCACGAGCCCGGAGCGCACCGAGACGCTCAAGTCGATCGTCGCCAAGTTCGAGGCCGCAAATCCCGGCACAAAGGTCGACATCATCTCCCTGCCCTGGAACGAAGCCTTCCAGAAGTTCGCCACCATGGTTTCTGCCGGCGATACGCCTGACGTGATGGAAATGCCGGACACCTGGCTGTCGCTCTACGGCAATAATGGCATGCTCGAAAGCCTGGAGCCTTACCTGGCGAAATGGGAGCATACGAGTGAATTGACGCCCCGCGCGCTCCAGCTCGGCCGCGACGTGAAGAATACCGCCTATATGCTGCCCTACGGCTTCTATCTGCGCGCCATGTTCTACAACAAGAAGCTCCTGAAGGATGCCGGCATCGCCGAACCGCCGAAGACGATGGACGAGTTCGTCAAGGCATCCGAAGCCGTCTCCAAGCAGCCTGGCAAATACGGCTACTGCATGCGTGGCGGCCCGGGAGGCCTTAACGGCTGGATGATCTTCGCCGCCTCCATGGCCGGCGACAACAAGTACTTCAAGGATGACGGCACATCGACGATGAACAGCCCCGGCTGGGCCAAGGGCATCGAGTGGATGGTCGATCTCTACAAGAAGGGCTATGCGCCGAAGGATAGCGTCAACTGGGGCTTCAACGAAGTCGTCGCCGGCTTCTATTCCGGTACCTGCGCCTTCCTCGACCAGGATCCGGACGCGCTGATCGCCGTCGCCGAGCGCATGAACAAGGATGATTTCGGCGTGGCCCCGCTGCCGAAGGGTCCGGACGGCAAATCCTTCCCGACCATCGGTTATGCCGGCTGGTCGATGTTCGCGACGAGCCAGAACAAGGATCTATCCTGGAAGCTGATCGCAACCCTTGAAGGCAAGGAAGGCAATCTGGAGTGGAACAAGAAGATCGGTGCGCTGCCGGCCTACACGGCTGCGGAAAAGGACCCCTTCTACGCCGGCGATCAGTTCAAGGGCTGGTTCCAGGAATTGGCCGACAAGGACACCGTGCCGACCGTCATGCCGACCTATCTTGAGGAATTCGCCTTCTTCAAAGATTCGCTCGCCATCAAGACCTCGCAGCAGGCATTGCTCGGCGATATCTCGGCAAAAGACCTCGCCGACCAGTGGGCTGATTACCTGACCAAGGCCCAGCAGAAATTCCTCGCCAAGAAATAAAACGCATATCCGGCGGCGGAGCGATCCGCCGCCGTTTCTGTCCGCTTGAAACAGACGGCGTCCGAACGCCGCGAATGGGAACTCTTGCAGATGACTTCGATCACCGACACGCTCGACGGGCGTCACGACCGCAGGCCGTGGCTGAAGCGCCTGGCCGACGCCTCGGAGCCCTATCTCTACAGCGCGCCTGCTCTCATCCTCATCATCGCCGTGATGCTGGTGCCGCTGGCGATTGGCATATCCTACGCCTTCCGCGATATTCAGCTGCTCAATCCGTTTTCCGGCGGATTTATCGGTCTCGAGCATTTTCGCGATCTCGCCAAGGATAAGGCCTTCTACTGGGCGCTGAAGAACACGCTCTGGTGGACCGGCGCTTCAGTCTTGCTGCAGTTCATCTTCGGACTGATCCTGGCGCTGCTGCTGGATAAGCCTTTCTTCGGCAGATCGATCGTTCAGGCGCTCGTATTCCTGCCCTGGGCCGTTCCTTCCTTCCTCGCCGGCCTCAACTGGTCGTGGCTGTTCAATCCGGTCATCGGCCCGATACCGCACTGGCTCTATGCGCTCGGCCTGATGAGCGAACCGAACAACATTCTGTCGGACCCGAATTATGCGATGTGGGGGCCGATCGTCGCCAATGTCTGGTGGGGTATTCCCTTCTTCGCGATCACGCTTCTGGCAGCTCTCCAGGCGATCCCGCGCGATCTCTATGAGGCGGCCTCGATCGATGGTGCCGGCTGGTTCGAACGTTTCCGCTCGATCACGCTTCCCTTCCTCGCCCCGACCATCGCCATCACCGTGCTCCTGCGCACGGTCTGGGTCTCCAATTTCGCCGATTTGATCGTTGTCATGACGGGCGGCGGCCCCGCCGACCGCACGCAGATCGTCGCCAGCTACATCTTCACGCAGGCCTTCAAGCGGCTGGATTTCGGCTATGCCTCGGCCATCGCCCTGGTACTGCTGGTGCTCCTGCTTGCCTATTCCATGCTGATCATCCTGCTGCGGCAGACCCTGCTGAACAAGGATTGAGCCATGAGACGATCCATCCTGCCTACCATCGCACACCGTCTGGCAATTCTTTGCTACGTCGTCTTTGCGCTCTTCCCATTGTTCTGGCTGCTCAAGGTCTCGGTGACACCGAACGATCTGCTCTATACCGAAGGCGTGCGCATGTGGCCATCGCGCACGACTTGGGAACATTATGCCTTCGTGCTGCAGCACAGCGATTTCCCGACCTTCTTCAAGAACAGTCTGATCGTCGCTGGCTCGACGGCGATTGCGGTGACGATCTGCGCATCGCTCTCCGGCTACGCGCTTTCGCGCTTCAACTTCCGTGCCAAATACTGGATCGTGGCGCTGATGCTGCTGACCCAGATGTTTCCGCTGGTCATGCTGGTCGCGCCGATCTTCAAGATCCTGACGCCGCTGCACCTGACCAACAGCCTCACCGGCCTCGTCATTGTTTACACCGCGTTCAACGTGCCCTTCGCCACCTTCCTGATGCAGTCCTTCTTTGACGGCATTCCAAAGGATCTGGAAGAAGCTGCAATGATCGACGGTGCGACACAGTTCACCGCCTTCCGGCAGATCATTCTGCCGCTGACCCTGCCCGGCATCGCCGCGACGCTCGGTTTCGTCTTTACGGCGGCATGGAGCGAGCTGCTCTTCGCGCTGATGCTGATTAACGGCAATCAAGCCGCGACCTTCCCGGTCGGGCTTCTCACCTTCGTCTCGAAATTCTCGGTGGATTTCGGGCAGATGATGGCGGCGGGCGTCATGGCGCTCATTCCGGCCGCGCTCTTCTTCCTGCTCATCCAACGCTATCTCGTGCAGGGCCTGACGGCCGGCGCGGTCAAGGGTTAGTCACATGGCATCGATCGATATTCAAAACGTCAAGAAAGCCTACGGCCACGTGCAGGTGCTGCACGACATCGACCTCAGGATCAAGGACGGCGAGTTCGTCGTTCTTGTCGGTCCCTCAGGGTGTGGCAAGTCCACGCTGCTGAGGATGATTGCCGGCCTCGAGGACATCAGCGGCGGCGAAATCCGCATTGCCGACAACCGCGTCAACGAACTGCATCCGAAGGACCGCGACATCGCCATGGTCTTCCAGTCCTATGCGCTCTATCCGCATATGAATGTCGCTGGCAACATGAGCTACAGCCTGCGGCTGCGGAAAGTAGCCAAGGATGGCATCGCCAAGGCTGTCGCCGGTGCGGCATCCAAGCTCGGTCTCGATCCTCTGCTCGAACGTCGACCGAAAGCGCTTTCCGGCGGCCAGCGCCAGCGCGTCGCGATGGGCCGCGCCATCGTGCGGCAGCCGAAAGCCTTCCTTTTCGACGAGCCGCTATCGAATCTCGACGCCCGCCTTCGCGAGCAGATGCGGGCCGAAATCAAGAAGTTGCACGGCGACCTTAAAGCGACGTCGATCTATGTGACGCACGATCAGATCGAGGCGATGACGCTGGCGGATCGGATCGTTGCCATGCATGGCGGCGTGGTTCAGCAGGTCGGAAGCCCGCTCGAACTCTACGATCAGCCAGCCAATCTCTTCGTGGCCGGCTTCATCGGCTCTCCCGGCATGAACTTCCTGGACGCGACTTATGAGGGCAATGGCGTCAAGCTCAAGGACGGCACGCTCGTTGCGCTGCCCACGCCGCTAAAATTGGCTGATGGTGCGAAGGTGACGCTCGGCATTCGGCCGGAGCATGTCGTGCTGTCGTCCAATCCGTCCGACATGGCCGCCAATGTCGAGCTCATCGAACCCACCGGCTTCGGCATCATCCTGCATCTTTCGCTGCACGGCCTGCCGTTCAAGGTGTTCACCTTGGATCGCACCGCCCTGAGCGCCGGCACGCAGGTCAATGTCGCCTTCCCGGCGCAGCATCTGCACGTCTTCAACGAGGAAGGGAAAAGGGCGACCTGACGCCGCCCTTTCCAAAATTCTCAGTTCGCAAACGGCTCGGTCGGCCCGCTGGACGGTTGTGTAAACCAACGCGGGCCGTCCGTGGTCATGTAGATGTGATCCTCGAGCCGAATGCCGAATTTCTGCGGGAAGACGATCATCGGCTCGTTTGAGAAACACATGCCGGGCGCGAGTTCCGTCGGGTTGCCGCGCACGATATAGGGCTCCTCGTGAATTTCGAGGCCAAGGCCGTGACCGGCGCGATGCGGCAATCCCGGCAGCTTGTAGTCAGGCCCGAGCGAATGTCTCGCCAGCACGGCGCGCGCCGCATCATCCAGGCTGGAACAGGCAGCGCCGAGTTTTGCCGCGTCGAAAACGGCCTGCTGCGCCTCGCGTTCGATCGCCCAGGCATCTTCAAAAGCGCTGTCGCCGCTCTTCAGCTTGTATGTCCGCGTCAGATCAGAATGATAGCCATCGATGCGGGCGCCCGTATCAACCAGAATAACGTCGTCTTCGCCGAGCGTCTGATCGCCATCTGCGCCGTGCGGCAAGGACGTGGCTTCCCCGAAGGACACGATGCAGAAGGTCGAGCCGCCATGGGCACCGGCCTCGCGATGACGCCGGTCGATGAACTCGACCACTTCCGACGCGAGAATCCCCGGCTTAAGCAGGGCGTGCGCCTGCTTGTGCACGTCGAGCGTCAGGCTCATGGCATATTGAATGAGCGCGATTTCGGCGGGGGATTTGATGCGGCGCAGGCCGTTGATGATCGGCCCGCCATTGACAAGCCTTTCAGTTCCAAGCTTGGCGGCCAACGCGTTATAGAAGTAAAGCGGCATGTTGTCGTCGAGCGCCAAAACGCCCTTATCGCCGAGCACGCGGGCGATGAGCGCCGCGCTGCTCTCCTCTTCCTGCCATTCGAGGATTTCGGCCGGCAGATGCGGCAGGGTTTCGACCCGGCTGCGCTCGAAGCCCGGTACGATGTAATGGAACCCGGTCTGTGTAACCAAGGCTCCAAGGAACCGCTCGCTCGCATGCCAGACGAGTCCCGTAAAGTAACGCAGGCTTTCGGTCGGCCCGAGAAGCATGCCAGCCAGTCCCTGCGCGTCGAGCAGCTTTCGAAGCCTTGAAAGGCGCTGCTGCCTCTCTTCCTCCGTGATCCGGGGTACTGGGTGTTGCCACGACATTCCTAGTCTCCTCAATGATATTCGCCCTGCATGCCTTTATCATCGCAGCAAGCGGAACGGCGCCGACACTATCGCTCTCTCGGGCATTATGTCGACAAAGAAAATACAGATAGGTCACAATTGGCTTGTCGAATGGTTTCTGCCGCTGTCGATCACTAAATTATCTGACAGCGCGGATGCTGTCCCGATGGTTCACTGTCTTCATCGAAACAGACGGTGGAGTATCACCATGCAAGCCGCAAACACCCTAGTGTCTTCCGAACGCGTCCGTAGTCACTACAAGACCCAACGCGCGCCGCTTTCGAGGTTGCTAAATCTTGTACATCTGCTGGCGCGCAAGATGGCCGAACGCAGGAATCGCAATGCGCTTATGGAACTGTCGGACGATCAATTGAAAGACATCGGCCTTTCTCGTGGCCAGAATGGAAGCGATGTCCATGTTTACAGCCGCTACTAAAAACATGGCGCAGGACGTGCTAAGCTTTGCAAGTTCAGCGAGCATCGGCGCTGAGGTGGGGATTTCGGCATGTCACAAATTTCGACAGCCTTGCTGCTGAAGACGAAGACCGTCCTCATCCGCGATGTCGTCTGCGATGGCGAATGCCGGCATAAGAGCAGCGAGGAATGCGCCCACAAGACGAGCCTCGTCTATCCCTACCGCGGTGTCTTCAAGCGCCATATCGGCCAGAGCGATGCCGTTGCGGAAGCAAATCAGGTGCTTTTCTTCAATCGGGGACAGGGATACCGTATCAGCCATCCTGTCGACGGCGGCGATTCCTGTCTCGATCTCATGATCGACGAGAGCGTTCTTCACGAGCTCGCGCCAAAGGAACAGGTTCAATCAGGGGAAAGCGTTATCTTTCGTCGCCAGCGCCGACGCATCGATCCACGGGCACAGGCGCTCATCGCGATGCTTCGCCATGGGCTCAGCCGCAACATAGCCGAGGGCCTGGAAGGCGAAACACTGGCATTGACGCTTGTTCGCCGCTCCCTCGGCGAGCGGACATCGCATGCGGCCGGCGCAAGTTACGGCCGGCAGAAGCTCGTCGATCGGGCAAAGCTTGTTCTCTCCTCCGATCTTGCGCGGCGGTGGACGCTTGCGGAGATCGCCAAGGACGTCGGCGTCTCGCCCGTTTATCTGACGCAGGTCTTCCAGCAGGTCGAAGCCATGCCGCTCTATCGTTATCAACTACGGCTGCGGCTGGCGCGCGCACTCGATCTCCTGGGCTCATACGACGACCTGACCATGCTCGGGCTCGATCTCGGTTTTTCCAGCCACAGCCATTTCAGCGCCGCCTTCAAACAGACCTATGGCCTGACGCCGGCGGAATTCCAGCGCTCGGCGCAGCTGAGGCCCAAGCGCTACACGGCTCGCTAAAGATTCTGACAGCGCTGATGTGATGATCAGTGCTCCTATGATCCTGCCCGGCAAGGGGGATCGATCAGGAAAGGATCATGAGATGAAGAGAACCACATGTGCCGCTTGCGACTGCGAACTCGGCGCCGAGACCATCAAGGTCAATCTCGGCGGCAAATCGGTCGAAGTGTGCTGCGAGGAATGTGCGGTCGCCTTGAAGGAGGCAGATCAATCGACATCGGCTACTTCCGGAGCCAAGGAATAGCAACGGTCGTGGAGAGAGCTTTCGCCGAACGGCAGCTCTCTCCATCTACAATCTGTAATCGGCCACACCCTACGTGTCATTACATCGAAGCGCGAACTTTAAGGCGACAATAGAGGAATTTGTAATGAAGCGTTGCTGTCAGGCCATCAGCAAACTTCGTTCGCAATATTCCCCTTGCGGGAAAAGTTCGGAAATATATCGACGTATTGTATACATAAGCTCCCACTAGCCTTTGCAGCAGTTATTCGTAGCGAAGGCATTGATTATGAAGAAACGACTTATCGTCGCTGCCTTATTGGTAACGGCAATTGGCGGCGCAACCGCTTCGGCTTATGCAGCCGGCGCAGAAATCGCATCAGACCAGCAAAAGCCTGCAGGCGCCGAAACCGCGCAGCCGGGTCCGGTCGGCCCGCCGTCGGACGACTGGTATTTCCAGGGCCGCCATCCCGAAGGGCCGATGATGGCCTTTGGCGGCGGCATGCCCATGCCGCCAGGCCCTCCGCCGCACAGGCCGAACCCGGCCCTGATGATCGCAGAAAAATTGTCGGCGCTCGAAACACTGATCGGCGTCCGCAGCAACCAGCTCGACGCCTGGCGGGATTATACCAGCGCTCTGATCGATCTCCTGACTCCTGCGAAGAATGAGCTGCCGGAACCGCCGGCCGCCGATGATGCTGCCGCTTCCCAGGCCGCCCATCAGAGCGACGGGCAAGCTCAGCTTTTCGGAGAGCGCCTGGCCGACCGCATGCTGGATCGCGCCGCCAAGGCCAAGGTTCTCAAGGACAAGGCTGTTGCTCTGCGTAACGTGCTGAACGCCGATCAGCTCACTAAACTAGAGGATGCGGAGCGATCGCTTATTCCTGGTCCGCATCCGTTCCACTGATCGTTGACAGAGGGTCTTTCTGGGAGAAACCCCTCTGCCTCATCACGACGACCATTTCCTCTCCGCCTCCAACCAATTGAGATCCCCCCGGACGCCCCTGTTGGTTGGAAGGAGCGGCCCATCGTCGGGCCGAATGGTCCGGGAACGCCCCGCCCGGCGCTCCCGGACCAATGGCGTGTGAGCACTGCCATCCTTCTCCGTTGAGGAAACGATGGTCCCCCTAAATGCTCCGTCGTCTTCCTGGCCTCAACCAAGGCCATGCATAGGATCAACAAGCCAGGGACAGAAATCTTGCCGATATGTTTGCGCTCAAACACGGGACTATCGAATATTGCCATTGCCGCCGTGCTCGCCGGGACACTGACGGGCTGCGTCGTAGGACCGGATTATAAGACACCAGACCCTGCCATGCCGACGCATTGGGGTAGCAAGGCTGGAAGCAAGCCCTCGCAGGCCCCGCAATTGTCGCAATGGTGGAAACAGCTCAAGGATCCTACCCTTGATGCGCTCATCGAAGAGGCGATCGCCAGCAATCTTGATGTTGCGACAGCCAAGGCAAAGATCCGAGAAGCGCGCGCCACCTATCGGGAACAGAAGGGCGCATTGCTGCCAACAGCGTCGGGAACAGCTTCAGCGGCGCGCACACGCACATCGGCTGCGGAAGGCGGCACGACCGATGCGACCTTTTCCACATTGTACGACGGCGGTTTCGATGCCAGCTGGGAGCTCGATCTCTTCGGCGGCAACAAACGCGCCGCGGAGGCGGCGAAATACGGTGTCGATGCAGCGGATGAACAGCTGCGCGACACCATGCTGACCCTGATCGGCGATGTCGCGTCCTATTATGTCCAGGCGCGCGAATATCAGGCGCTGCGTGATCTGGCCAGGCGCACCGCCGCATCGCAGCGCCAAAGCGCAGCTCTTACCCATGAGGAATATAAGGCCGGCAGCGCCACCGGCGTCGATACAGCCAAAGCCGACGCGCTCGCCAATAGTACGGAGGCGGATATCCCGACCTACGAAATCTCCTATTCGGAAGCTGTCCATCGTCTGGGTGTGCTGCTGGGCAAGCCCCCGACCACGCTTGAGGACAAGCTCAAGGGAGGCGGCCCGATTCCGAGCCCCAAAATGAATGTCGCGGTCGGCATCCCCGCCGATATTCTGATTTCGCGGCCGGATGTTCGTCTGGCCGAACGGCAGCTTGCCCAATACACTGCAAAGATCAGTCAGGCCGAAGCCAATCGTTATCCATCGATCTCCCTGACCGGCGACATTTCCTCGTCGGCCGCCAGTATCGGCGATCTCGCGAAGAAGTCCTCCATCGGATGGACATTCGGCCCGACCCTGACGGTGCCGATCTTCCAGGGTGGACAGCTCAAGGCCGCCGTGGACGTCGCCAAGGCCGAACGGGATCAATATTTCATCGCCTACCAGTCGGCCGTTCTATCGGCCATGGAAGATGTCGAAAATGCCATCGTATCGCTGACTCAGGAACGGTTGAGATACGGCAAGCTGGTCTCCTCAAGCAGTTCCTATCGCCGCGCCTCGGACCTCTCACACACGATGAACAAGGCTGGCGTTGTCGACTTTCTCGATGTGCTCGATGCCGAGCGCTCGCTCTATAGCGCGGAGGAGAACGCGATCCAGAGCAGAGCATCAATCGCTACCGACTATATCGCACTCAACAAGGCGCTGGGTGGAGGCTGGGACGGACAGGTCGATGTCTCCAAACCTGTCGTCATTGACACCGATACCGCTCCACATCTGGCCAAGGCCAAATAATCTCATGCTGAACACCCTAGAACATAAAGCACCGGCGACCGTCAGCCCCAAACGTGCCAAGGACGCAAGCCCTCTACCCGGCAGAACGCTCCCAAAGCGGAGCATCAGACCGCGGCACATGCTCTATGCTGGTCTCATTGTCCTTGCAGCAATCGGCATTCTGTCTTTCCGCTACGGCTACTTCGACCGGCAGACGACATCGGCCATCACGGCGCCGGTGACGCGGGGCAGTGTCGAAGAGGCCGTGCTTGCATCCGGTACCTTCAGGCCGATCAAGCTGGTCGCGGTCGGCGCACAGGTCTCGGGGCGAATCACGGCGCTGCATGTCAAGCTTGGCGATGCCGTCAAGAAGGACAGCCTTGTCGCCGAAATCGACTCAACCACACAGAGCAACGACCTGAAGACCGCTCAGGCTTCCCTGGCGAACGTCAGGGCACAGCGCCAGGAAAGCGAGGCCGATCTTGAAAACGCACAGACGACGCTTATCCGCCAGCAGACGATATTCCGCAATCAGGCGGGTTCCAAGGCGGACCTCGACAGCGCGGAAGCGAACGTCAAGAAGATTACTGCCCAAATTGCCGCTCTCGACGCGCAAATTACATCGGCCGAAGTCGCGGTCGAAACCGCGCGTGCCAATCTTTCCTACACGCACATCACAGCGCCGATGGACGGCACGGTGCTCGCCATCGTCAACCAGCAGGGCCAGACGGTGAACGCAGCGCAATCGGCCCCGACTATCGTCATCCTCGGACAACTCGATACGATGATCGTTCGTACCGAGATCTCCGAAGCCGATGTCGTCAAGGTCAAGGTCGGGCAACCGATCTACTTCACCATCCTTGGCGATTCTAATACCCGGTATGACGCGACATTGCAGTCGATCGAGCCAGCACCTGAATCGATCACCAGCGACAGCAGCGTCACCTCGTCGTCCACCACGACGTCGTCGAGCAGCAGTACGACATCGTCATCCTCGACCTCGGCGATCTACTACAATGGTGTGTTTGCCGTGCCGAACCCCGAGAACTACTTTCGCACCTACATGTCTGCAGAGGTTCACATCGTTCTCGGGCAGGCCAAGGATGTGCTTACCATCCCCTCCTCCGCATTGGGCGCCAAATCTGCCGAAGGATCCCGCACCGTTCAGGTCGTGAGCGACAACGGCAAGAGAATCCGTCGCAACGTCGTGGTCGGCCTCAACAATAATGTCTCGGCCGAGATCCTGTCTGGTCTCTCCGAGGGAGAGAATGTTGTGATTGGCGAGGCAAGTGCCGCGACTACCAAGACCAGCAGCGGCGGGCCTCCGCCACCAATGGGGTTCTGACGCATGCCTTCCCCTATTATCGAATTGAAGGGCGTGCGCCGCGAATATCAATCCGGCGACCGTACGATTGCGGTCCTGCAGGATGTCGACCTATCCATCGCCGAAGGCGAAATGGTCGCAATCGTCGGGCCTTCCGGCTCGGGCAAATCCACGCTGATGAACATCATCGGTCTATTGGACCGTCCAACCATCGGCACGTATGCGATCGCCGGCGAAGAGACGCATCGCCTCGACAGCGATGCGCTATCCAAACTGCGCAGAGAACACTTCGGCTTCATCTTCCAGCGCTACCATCTGCTTTCCGAGTTGACGGCGATCGGCAATGTCGAGGTACCGGCCATCTATGCCGGACAACCGGGTGAAACACGACGAGCGCGCGCGGCAGCGCTTCTTGAGCGGCTCGGCATGAGCGAACGAAACAGCCATCGTCCGGGCCAGCTTTCGGGCGGTCAGCAGCAGCGAGTTTCGATCGCTCGCGCCCTGATGAACAACGGAAACGTCATTCTTGCCGACGAGCCCACAGGCGCCCTCGACCGGCAGAGCGGCGAGGAAGTTCTGCGTATTCTTGGCGAGCTCCATACCGAGGGCCACACGGTGGTCATCGTCACTCACGATATGAACGTCGCCGCGCGCGCCGATCGCATCATCGAGATCTCCGATGGGCGGATCGTTGCCGATCGACGTACGAGCAGCGAAGTTCCGGCATTGCAGCCCTCCGCTACCGCGGCCGGGTTCGGCAAATCCGGCTGGCGGGAGATGGCCGGCCGGCTGACGGAGGCCTTCCGGATGGCGATCCTCGCACTCAAGGCCCATCGGCTGCGCACGTTCCTGACCATGCTCGGCATCATCATTGGCATAGCCTCGGTCGTCAGCGTCATCGCGCTCGGCGAGGGATCGCAGCGCAAGGTTCTGGAAAATATCAATAGCCTCGGCACCAACACGCTCGAAATCTTTCCCGGCAAGAGCTTCGGCGATACGCGCTCGGGTCGCATCAAGACCCTCGTGGTTGCCGATGCCGATGCGTTGGCTAAATTGACCTATGTTGCCGCAGTGACGCCGACCGTCTCGACGAGCAGCACCGTGCGATTCGGCTCGACGGAGGCAAATGCCCTCATCAACGGTGTGGGCGATGCATATTTTTCCGTGAAGGGATCGAAACTCATTACGGGCAGGTTCTTCGACGCGGATAGCGTGAGGCGCTTGTCACAGGATGCGGTGATCGATCAGAACACGGCGACGACCTTGTTCGCCGACAAGGGGCTCGACCCGCTCGGGCAAACCATCCTTATCGGCAAGGTTCCCGTGCGCATTATCGGCGTCATCGCCTCACAGCAAGGCGGCTTCGGCTCGAGTGACAATCTTTCCGTCTATCTGCCCTATACAGGCGTCCAGGCCCGCCTGCTGGGCGACATGTCGCTGCGCAGCATTACCGTACGGGTCGCCGATAATACCGAGACCTCCGCGGCGGAGACGGTTGTCACGCAGTTTCTGGAGCGCCGCCATGGCACCAAGGATTTCTTTATCCTCAACACCGACGATATTCGCCAGACCATCACCAGCACGACGCGAACGATGACACTGCTCGTCTCGGCGATCGCTGTCATATCCCTGCTGGTCGGGGGCATCGGCGTCATGAACATCATGCTCGTTTCGGTATCCGAACGTATCGCCGAGATCGGCGTGCGCATGGCTGTCGGCGCGCGACGTCATGACATTCTCCAGCAGTTTCTGATCGAAGCCGTCCTCGTATGTCTGCTTGGTGGTGCTTTCGGCATTGCGACAGCGCTCGGCTTCGGCTTTGCCTTCAACTATTTCGGATCGAACTTCACGCTTATCTATTCGGCGAGTTCAATCATTCTGGCCTTCGCATGCTCCTGCGCGATCGGCCTGACCTTCGGCTATCTGCCGGCCCGCAACGCATCGTTGCTGGACCCCGTAGCGGCATTATCAAGAGACTGATATTTCTGGGAAAAATTGACGGCGGGGCCGGAAAGCAATCCGGCTTCGCCATTCGTGTTGGGGGCGTCATGGCGAAGCCGGGTATGCGGGGCGATCAAAGCCTGCTCGAGCCAAGCTGCTGATCGACCACGATTTTACATCAGTTACCGGCGCTGACATTTCTGAATGTTGCTGAAACAAGGCATTTTGGCGAAATTTAATGTCTCGGCTTTTCCGCCGACACGAACTATTTGGTAAGTTCTGTGACCTTACTTCCAATATTGGTTTATGTAGAATTTTCGAGAGTTCTACGCAAGTAAAGCCTGTTTGATCGCGCGGATGTACCGTCAGCTGATCCCGGCTTTGCAAGGATGGTCAAATCGCGATGCAACGATGATTTGGTTGGCGCCGATCGCGCTAGCTTGCGACCTTGGCCTCGGCGTTCTTGAACGATACCACCTGCTCCAATCCACGCGGCTGACGGTTACGCACCGTGATCTCGCCCCCGAATCGGGTGATGATCTCACGCGCGATGGCCATGCCAAGGCCGGCGCCTGGAAAAGATCTTTGCCTTGCGATGTCGATCCGGAAGAAGGGCTCGAACACCTGATTGAGCCGATCCTCCGGAATGCCGGGTCCGGTATCGACAATTCGCACAACGGCTTTATTGCCAAGATGCGTCACCGTCACCGTCGCCGACTGGCCGTGCGTTGCCGCATTGATGAGCAGATTTCGCAAGGCTCGGGTGACGGCAAGAGGACCTGCGCAGATCGTTGCCTGCTCCAGTTCGCCGCTCTCGACGTTCATATCGATTGCCTTCAGCTCCGTGACGATATCGTCGACGATCTTGTCGAGCCTGACCTGTTCCAGGCTGTCCTTGGAAATCTCCTCCCGGACCAACCCTATGGCGCTGTCGGCGATCCTGTCGAGCTCCTCGAGATCGGCAAACCATTTACGCCGCTCTTCGTCATCCCGGATGAACTCCGCCCGCAGGCGCATCCGGGTCATCGGCGTTCGCAGATCGTGTCCGGCGGCAGCAACGAGCCGCATGCGGCTTTCAGTGGCGGCCTTCACCCGGGCAGACAGGCCATTGAGCGCCTGTGCAGTCGCACGAATTTCTCCCGGCCCGCTTTCCGCTATATGCGGCAAGGTACCGTCGGGATTGATCGCCGCCACTGCCTCTTCAAGCAAACGCAGAGGTTTCATGATCTTCGAGGCGGCAAATATGGAGACGAGCACGCTGCCGATGATGATGAGGCCGAGCCATCCCACAAGGATTTTCCATCCACCCGGCGGCGGACCGTGGTCCGGCATCGGCATGATCAGCCAGTTGCCGTCGGTAAGCTTCAGCGACGCGATCATCTCGCCTGTCGATTGGCGCACTATGACAGCCTCGCGCATGCCGGATATTCGAAGCAGAGCCTCCATCAGAAAACGGGACAATTCTTCGTCGCGTTGACCTTCAGCAGGCCCGGGGGCGACGACCAATCCGGCCGATGCCGCCGTGGTTCTGTCCTTCTCTGCGAAAGTGGCAAGAATGGAGAGCTGATGGGCCATCCGTTCGACTGTCATATCCGGGCGTGGCCCGCGCATGACGAGGCTTGCCACGAAGGACGAGGAAATGACGACCAGAACGATAGCGGTCATCAAAAGTAGCGCCAAGCGCGCGCCAAGCGACCTCATGAATCGCCTTTGATAGCCGTTACCGGAACGACGAGCTGATAGCCTCCATTGCGGATTGTCCTGAAGATGGGCTCTTCTATCGTTTCCCCAAGCTTGCGGCGCAGCCGGCTCATCAGGACGTCGATCGAGCGATCAGCCGGATCGCGATCGCGTCCCTGCGTCAGGTCGAGCAACTGATCACGCGACAAGAGCCGGCCTGCACGCTCCAGGAAAGCCTTCAGAAGGTCGAACTCAGCGCCCGTCAGCGAAATCACCTCGCCGTTTTCTCTGCTGACCCGGCGAAGCTGCGGATCGAGCAGCATGCTCGCGAATTGATAGCGCCTCTGCTCAGGCTCCAATGAGGAATCTTCGTTCGTGCGGCGCAGGACCGCACGGATGCGTGCGGCCAGTTCACGCGGATTGAACGGCTTGCCGAGATAGTCGTCGGCGCCGATCTCAAGACCGAGAATGCGATCTATGTCCTCTTTCAGGGCGGTCAGCAGAATGACCGGCACCCGGGGGCGGCGGTTTCGCAGATCGCGGCAAAGATCGAGGCCCGACCCATCAGGAAGCATGACATCCAGGACGAGGAGATCCGGATGACGCCGGTTGAGCGCATCGTTGCATCCGCGCAGATCGCTTGCCGTCGATACGCGGAAACCTTGCTCCTCGAGATATCTGCTCAGGAGCGATCGTATTTCGTGGTCGTCGTCGACTATCAGAATATCGGGTGCGGCGCTGGCGTTCATGGGCTTCATTCCGTTTTCTCAATTCTTATACAAACTATGGTTTGCCTGAAAAGAAGGGTTTTGCGGCGCCAATACGGAAAAATCCGGCCTAGAAACATTCGTTTACAAAATTCCCGGCACTGGAAATGTTGGGTAACAAAATAATTCGCGAAAAATGAAATCCGCTACAGTTGATGCGTCAACGCGGCGAAAGCCTCTGCTTACCGGTGGCCTTCAAAGGCCGCGGCATGCCGGCTGTCAGGCCGCCCGCAACCATTCGACGCTCCAGGCGGAAAGCCGCCCTTCGATGGCACCGCTATCCATCATCAGTCGAATTTCGATCGGCACACGCGGATCGACAATATTGACCGGTACCGCCGCCTCGAACGAGCCGGTGCCTTCCGGGCGAACACGCAGCCTCCCCAGCAATTCGGCCGCATGTACCTCCACGGTGAAGATCTGCCCCTGACAGTCTTCGTCGACATCGAAAACAAACTTCGCATTCCAGCGACCTGTCGGCAAGTGAAGATAAGGGCCATAGATAAGGCAACGGGCTCCCCCGGTGAGGTCCACAAGCTCATCCAGGGTCTGCCCCAAGCTGTCGCCGGACAGGAATGTCTCCTGAGGCCAGAAGATGGTGGCGCCCGAGCTTTCCCGGCGGTCAAATTCCAAGGGACGAAGAACTTTCCTTGCCGTCTCGCGCAGAGCCTCGCTGACCTCCGGCACAGCCTCCTGTGGCATGAGATATCCGGCGATCACCGCCGCCGCAGCCTCCTCCAGTTTCGGTGGCTCGGCATGCGACGGCTGTCCGGCCGGCGCCATACCGACATGCAGCAACGCATTTGCAATCTGCTCAAGTTTGAGATCCGTACTGAAATGCCGGTCTATCGTCTTCAGAAGCAGATCTATGCTGCCCTTTTGATCGATGTCGTTGCGACGCAAGATGAGCGCTCCCGAGGCGCTCGCCAGTGGCTCCAGGCAGGCAAGGCTGGCCGAGACGGCCCTGACCAGACTAATATCCCGTTGCTCGGTTGCTCGAGCCAGATATGAAACCGCGTCGAGAGGATCCTCGAGAAACAATAGAAACGGCACATTGACCCTGAGGATCAATTCCGAAAGCCTGGCTTCCGGAAATTGCGAGACGAGAACGGCATGCATGCCCGTTTGCGCTACGACATGCTGCTTGAGGTCCTCCACCGTATCGGTTGCGATGATCGCATAGTCGCCGAAGGCTTCGCGGGCCAAAGCATGCACTGCGGCAACGCCCCAGGAGGACATGACGCCCGGCATCCCGAATGCAAAGAGGATGGTCATGGCCCACCCTTCCTGCGGCTATCCGTTGAAGAGGCTGTCATAAAGCGCGCTCACCTTCTGCTGATATCGATCCGTTGAAAAACGGGCTGCCTGCCTGGGGCCGGACTTGGCAAACGAGGCGCACAACCCATCGTCCTGATCCAGACTGACGATCGCTTTGCGCATCTCCTCCGTGTCATAGGGATCGACCAGCAGCGCGGCATTTCCGGCTATTTCGGGGATCGATCCTTCCGTGGAGCTCAGGACCGGCGTTCCAAGCTGCATGGATTCCAGCACCGGCAGGCCGAAACCTTCGTAAAGCGAGGGAAATAGCACCGCGCGCGCACCCCTGATCAGACTGATCAGCAAAGGATAGGACACGAAATCGAAGCGCTGGATCTGCCGTTGCGGCAGGATGCGGTCTTCCGCGCGAAGATAGAAGCGAAACCGGTCATCATCGATGAGCTGCTGCGTTTCCGCGCCCTTCCATCCCGGAGCACCGACGATGATAAGCGGCTTGGATGTCTTTGCGGCGAGATAGGCCTCGATCAGCCGAGAGATGTTCTTTTTCGGCTCGAAAGCGCCGAAGAAAAGGAAATAACCCTTCCAATCGAGATGGAAGATACCGGCAACTTCGTCGGCGACTACATCGGCCGGCTTCTCGCGAAGTCGCTCCGGCACGTGAACGGCCTGATAGGTATTGCTGACGCGCGCCTCATCGGCGCCCAGAACCTTGATGATATCGGCGCGCGAGGTTTCAGAGACTGTCACGATATGATCGGCTCGCCGGACCAGTGAACGCAGCATCTTGTAGTGATAGCGCTTGTCGTCCTCGGTCAGATAGGGCAGCCGCAAGGGAACGAGATCATGGATCGTATATATATTCAACGCCCTCTTCGCCGCGATCGGCATCGGATAGGTGCAATGGAGAAGATCCGGCTGGATCTCGAACTTCATCGTGAGACTGTTGCCGTAGCGTTTGAAGTGATATCGCGCGAGCTGAAACAGGTCATTGGCTGCATAGACCGCGTCGGAAGTACCGAATTGCGATTGAAGTGATTTCAGAATGACAGTGCCGCTCAACGGGATCGGAACCGGCCTGACGCCGAACGGGGCGGCGATGCGACGCCGCAGCCAGCGCCTTGCGATCGCAACGGCACCAGGAACGCGGGCGCTGGCGTCATCGAATAGCAGCACTTCCCGCAGGACAGGGTCCTTCGGGACGTTTCCCGGTATTCCATGAACCACCCCCGTCTGATAGCCGAGGGACTGGGCGGTCGACATCAGGCTGCGGGTATAGGTCGCAACACCAGTGCCTTTTTTCAGAGAAAGATTGAGGCCGTCGTAAAGGATCGTCTGGCTCACTCCCACCTCTCCTTCAGCATCTGGAATCCCTCTTCGCTCTCAAGCTGGTTTGTCACGCGACAGGACGAGCAGCGAATCGTCGGCCCCATATTTCGAAAGCAAGTCCTCGCCGGTGACCGGAACGGCTTCACCGCTGAAATCGAGGCGCCGCAGCGACCCATAGATGCCGGCAAGACGCTCGAGGAAACCGTGCGCGTCGGCATAGCGGCCAGGATTGAACTCGACGACGAGCATCGGCTTGTGACGGGCAATGGTTTCGCTCATTCCTTCGAGGATGACTTGCTCAGCCCCCTCCGCGTCGATCTTTATGAAATCGACACGCGAGCAGGCGTCCCCCAATCGATCGAGAGTGGTCACGGGAACCTTGATGACTGCGCCATCCCGGGCATGAGGCTGGAAAGCCTCTGAAACGATCAGCGCGTTTTTCGGCTCGCTATGGGGAATGTAAAAGGATGCTTCGCCCGCTATTGTGGCGCCGAGCGCCAGCCTTTCGATCCGCGTCCGGTCGAGCAGCCCATTGAGCTCGATGCTGCGACGCAGGAAGTCAGCCGCATGCGGATTGGGTTCGACGGCGATCAACTCGCCTTTGGCTCCCACCAGCTCGGCAAGCAAAAGAGAGTAATAGCCGAAATTCGCGCCGACATCGATCGCGGTCATGCCGCGCTTGACGTTACGTGCGCAAAACAACGTCAGCCAGATTTCCCAAAAACCGTCCAGAAGAACGTGAGAGCCGAAGCCCCTGTCGCGGGTATCGATGTAGAGCTTGTAGCGACCGAGGACGCGGACCAGGGCCGTATGACTTCCAAGATAGGCGCTGCTGACCCGCTGCAGGATCGCAGCCTCGGCCTGATGCCTGTCGAAAGCCATCAATTCATGAAGATGTAGCAGTGCCGAAGAACTCATTTTATCTCTCTCGGTCCGGCATGCCTGCCGCGTATTCTCGCAGGCTGGCCAACGTCATGAAATCCCAGCGAGTCACCCTTCCGCCCCTCTCTCGGTCCTTCACACGGCCCTCAGTTTGCCGTGGATGCAGCTATGCCGACCGATGCCGCCGACAGTGCCGTTCCGGTGACGCCCTGGAAGAGGCCCATGAATTTCTGAATATCGATCGAGGACGCATTGGAGACGTAGATGATATCCCGCGGCTGGACTTCGAAGTTCTGCATCGCGAGCAGCGTCGAGCCGTTTTTCAGATCGAACCGATAGACGATCGGAACGGCCACGCCTCTGCGGAGCAGCGGATTGTTCGGGGCAACGATGCGACGAGCGACATCAAGCGGCTCGTAGCGGAAGAGAAAGACGCCCGAGGCGTCGGCACGGGTATCTTGCAACCCTCCCGCGCGCGCAACGGCATTCGCCATGGTCAAATGCTGTGCACTGAAGGGCACCTCGCCGTTCTGGCCCGATGCACCGAGAATCGTGTAGGTGACCGGTTCCCGGACGACAGTGACCACGTCCTCAGGTCGCAATCTTACGTTTTCACGCGGATTTTGAACGATCGCGGTGAAGGGCAGATGCATTGTGCGGCGTCCCCGCGTCAGATAGACGACGCTATCATTGACGCCGGCGCGCAATCCTCCTGCAGCAGCGATGGCATCAAGCACGCGATCGCCGGCGGGTGACAGCGCAACACGCGCGCCACCGGCGACCTCGCCGGTGACAGTGACGGTATTCGAGGCGCTTTGCTGCACGGTTACCAGCGCCTGCGGCTGCACCGCCTTGCCGACAAGGCCGGAGATCACGGCTCGTTCGACAGCTGCGGGCGTGCGGCCGACCGCATTGATGCGCCCCACATAGGGAATACTGATTGTCCCGTCGCTATTGATGGTTTGAGGCGGGATCGTAACCGAACTGCCGGTCGCCTGCTGCTGACCTGAAGCGCTGGACGCCGTTCCGAACAGACTTCCAGGCGGCGCCTCCCAAAGACTGACGGAGACGACATCGCCGACGGCGATCCTCAAGCCGGGATCACGCGCACCCTCGCCGAAATAGGCCGCGAAGCTGGCCTCGGGTCGAACAACGTTCCTGACTATCGCCGTCGATGTCACATCGACCAGCGCAAACGGCGGCATGGTGCGTGCTGCCGCCTCTTCCAATATGCGAGAGGCCTTGGGTCCGGCCTCCGGTAAAGCACAGCCCGTAAGAACGCAGGCGAGAACGCACAATAATCCGAACTTCAACGGCATCGACGATCCTGAATGGCATGGAGACAGTTTTGACGAAGCACTCTCGTGCGAGGCAGGCTAGGCCGTTCCGGCATCGTCGCTGCGCTCCCGGGTAAAACGAAGGGTCGACGAAGGACTGGAGCCATAGGCGTGTTTGTAGAGAACGGAGAACCGCCCGGGATTGGAGAATTGCAGACTCATGGCAAGATCGGTGATGCTTTCGGCCTGACCGCCCTTGATGGCGCCATGTGCCGCAGCCAGCCGGTAGTTGCAAAGTATCCCCATGGGCGTATCGCCACGATAGGTTTTGAACATGCGCTGCAACGCTCGCGGGCTGCAGCTTGCAGCGTGGGCGAGATCCTCCAGCATGATGGCATTATGCAGATTGTCGCGCATGAACGCCTCCGCCCTCAGGAGCTGCCGAGGCGCGTTTTCAAGCGTGCCGCGATTGAAGGCATCGGACAGATTGTGCGGCAGCTTGGCAAACAACTTGACCAGCAGGAGCTCGCTATAAGCCTTGGCGAGCATCATCCGTTCGGTCTGACGAGCGGTTGTCAAATCCTTCTCGGCCTGGCGCAGTGTTTGATAGAGCCCTTGTGCGCCACCTTGGCGGAAGCTCACCGGTGCCAGCGCAAATTCCTGCACGTAAGGCTTGCCGGTCAGTTCTTCGAAATGCTGCCGGATTACGGATTCCGGAATCTGAAACAGCAGCCAGGAGCTGCGTGGCTTGATCTCCAGCCGCTTGCCCGCACGGTCGCTAATACTGGCGACATAGTTGGCGGGAATGCGCAAGGACTTGCGCATTCGTCGGTGATTGATCTCGATCTCACCCGCGAGAACAAATACGATACTGACGCGCGGCAAATCCTGCTTTGCGATCCCCTCGAGGCCGGCCGAATGTTCGGCGCTTATGATCGAGGCCGACTGAAGCGGTTGCTTGCTGAATTTGAAAGAATAATCGCCCGAGGTTTCCGAGGGAACCGTCCATTTCCAGTTTGGTTCAAGCATGTCAAGGTTGCGAATGATTGCATCCCGGGAATACACCTCGAAAGTGCCAACGCATTGCTCGACAACTCTTTCCAACATCGCCATCCGCTAATCCTACTCAAAATCTCAGGTTGCATATTAGCCATCGCTAACACGTGATTTCTATCTAGGCTACATTTTTCTAGCGTTCGTTATGACGACTCCATTGCTTTGCTCCCGCGCCCACTTCGAGATGCAAGATCGTTCATCGCAAGTTGCATTATTGATTATTAAATTAGCACGATGAATTTTAGCACGACAGTACAGATAGTGACGATGTTATACAGAATCCTACCTCTTCGTAGCGCTGCCACAGGTTGAATATCTCGAACGACGATATCGGACAAAATACATCGACATCGGCAAATATTATTCAACATGGCTACGGTCAAAGGTTGCAGAAGTAGTTACTAATTTATCTCGACTGGCTAGTCTGATGATTGTTGCGCGTACCAGGCCCACGGATAAAATGAGGTACCCCGGAACCATCCATGTTCACGGCCAAAGACAATTTACACGCGACTTTCATTTCAATTATTCTAATACATCAGAAGGCTTAGGCGGAAGCCTGTGTTGCGGCTCGTGATGCCGCTGCCCAGGTAACAACCGGACCCTGGAAAGCACGGAGGCGCCGTGCATCTAAGGTTCGATATTGTATCAATTTGCAAATATGGCGTGCATTACTGTTATCGATCCGCACAACCATCTGCCGGGCGATCTACAATGTGGAGTAGATGCGAAACGCCGCATCGATGTCGTCGAAGACGCGACCGCGGCCATTTTTCAACACGAGCGCCGATTTGCACAGATCGCCGATCACATTGAGATTATGTCCCACAATGATCATCGAGCGATCCTTGCGCTTGACGAAAAGCTCTTCAAAACAACGTGATTGGAAGCGCTTGTCGCCAACGGCCAATACCTCGTCGATGAGATAGCAATCGAAATCGATGGCAAGCGACATGCCGAAGGCCAGCCTCGCCCGCATGCCTGAGGAATAGGTCCTGAGAGGCATGCGCAGATAGCGGCCAAGCTCACTGAAATCCTCTACCAGATCGCGAATTTCGTTGAATGGCTTGTCATAGATGCGTGACAGGAAGCGCATGCAGTCGAAGCCAGTCATCGAGCCACCGAAGCCACCGCTCAAGGCAATGGGCCACGACATCGACATGTTGCGTACGACCTTGCCCGACGTCGGCTCCTCTATGCCTGCAATCATGCGTACGAGCGTTGACTTGCCGGCCCCGTTGTGTCCGAGGACGGCGATCTTTTCGCCGCGACCGATCTTGAATGTAACGCCGTCGACCACGCGGCGCATCCGGCCATGCACTTCGTATTCCTTGACGAGGTCGAACACGCCGACAATGCCATCTTCATGCCAGGGGATTTCGCTCTTCGGCGCGGGTGCCACCGAGGAGGCGATTTGCGTGAGACTGGAAGGGAGACCGGTCATTGCTGAGCCGCGTGCTCATATACCTGGATCATGAAGAAGCGCACAATCCAGAACGTCGCGAAGCAAACCGCAAGCAGCATCAGAAACGAACCGAACCGTTTCGGGTACAGCGCATGATCGGGCAAATTCGGATCAGCGATTCGCTCCAGATACAATTGTTGCCGCTGCGCATCGATCCTGGCATTTTCCAGGGAAACGGTGGCCGACGTCAGCATCTTTGCTGCCATTTCCCTCTCCAGCAGCAGCTGCTCATATTGCGCGATGCGAGGCGCCATCGAGCCGTCGCTACCGACGATACGTGCCCGTTCATCACTGATTTGGCGCTCCATCGCCGCCACGCGCGCTCTCAGCGCTTCCCCCTGTGGACTTTGCGGCGCCTGCAATTCCAGCGCCGAAAGACGCGCCTTGCTGTCGGCCAGATCGTCCGAAAGTCGTGCAATCATGTCCAAGGCGGCAGACGATTGCTTGCTTGGGTCGACAAGCGCTTCACGATTGCGGAAGTCCGTCAGGCTCTTTTGCATGTTGGACAGCCTTGCCTGGCTGTCATTCACTTCGATCTGTGCGTAGTGGATGGCATCCTCGCGCGCCCGATCATTAAGGCGGTTGATGAGTTCTTCCGCATGCTGAACCAGGGCATTGGCCAAGCGATAGGCGTCTTCAGCACGAAATGCGCGCGCATCCAGCGTCGTTACGCCACTGCCACTGTCGGTGCGCACATTGATGAAACGAAGGTAGTGCTGATACAGCTCCTCGTTATTGGCTTCGGCCCAAGGTAACGGGTAGCGGCTGAGAATGTCTCCTTCGGGACGGGAGAGGATCCCGGTCAGGCCATCTCTCTTTACCAAGGCGTCGACAGCGGCGCGTGACTTGATGAACTCGGTGACGATGTAGCTGTCGTCCTGCGCGCGAACGAAGCCGGTGCTCTGGAGAAAGCCGCTGAGCAGCCCCGCGGCATTCCGGTTCGGACTGCGCACGACGAACTGTGTTTCGGAAACATACTGATCGGCGCAGATGAAACCGTAATAGACCGCCCCAAGCAGACCGGGAACGACGACGATGAGCAACAGCAGCAGCTGCGATCTAGCCCATCGCGCAACAGAACGCGGCCAGGAAACTGGTTGACCTATGACGACGCCGGAAGAGCGTGCATCCACCAGCCTAACGAAATCAGTGAATTCCTTGTTATTCTCGATACGGCTCATTTGGGACCATCAAATCTCTCTTGGAATGGTCGAGACCACTCCACGGTTGCCTTTCCGGAGCTCCGATCAGGCAACTGCAGTCAGCCGGTTCCCATCGTTTCGGTTCGTCGTTCCGAACAACACGCGCGACGATTTCGACGGCAATTTACTTTGCGAGAGATTCCCATATATCCTTTGAAAGTCAAATATATTTCCGCGCTTCCGAAATTTTTACATACAGAAACAAGAATAATTTGCCTTGTGTCGCAATTAATACTTTAGCGACGCGATCCGTATGGCGAGGCCGAATTGTGGCGGCAATAACTGCCATTCGATTAGCCGTTTCACCCTCTTTGCTGGTTCAAGGAATTCGGAATGGAAAAGCTCGGAGGCATTTTAAAACATGTCGGCAGCAACTTTGCCTCGGATGGTCGTGGAGACCTGTTGATCGGCCGGATTCGCCGCAGCCTTTTGAAATTTCTCGTGGGTAGGCGGCGCAAACTCGCATCTGCGATACCGGAAGATGTCACCCAACTACATTTGCGTTTCATGCCCCCGAAAGCGGCTCCACTCATGCAACCAGCCGTGATCGGACATCGCAGGCTGTTTCGGTCAAGCGCGAGCCATCGCTCTTAGCAGACACACTTGGGGGGACTCATATGCGCATGGATTCGACGATCTTTCCCCAGGAGACGCGGTCTTCGGTAAAGACAAGTGAGCCGCCGTCCTGGTTGCCCCCGACCAACGCGCGACTGCTCGCCTTCCTTCCGACACGTCGGCAGTTTCCTCTCATCGGTCCTGCCTTCTCCGCGTCGCTCAAGCCGATCGAATTGACGATGGGTGCCGCCGATGGTGTCGTCGGATGGGGGGATGGACCGCTTGCTCGTCTGGCACGTCTCTATGCGCAGGTGCTACGTCTGCCCTTCTGGACAATGGCAGGTGGCTTTCTCCAATCAACCGGTCCGGACGTCACGTCGCCGATCTCCATCGTCGCCGACGATCTCGGCATTCATTCTTCCGCCCGTCAACCTTCGCGATTGGAGGCGCTGCTTCAAAATGCGCCGTCCGACACGGATATTCAGCGTGCCGGCGACCTGCGGCGATGGATCATCCGCGAGCGACTGTCCCAAGACAATCACCTACGGGACGAGGCCATTTCACTTCGCCCAAGCCGTCGCAGGCGCATTCTGCTTGTCGACGAGGTAGTCGGAAATCGCACTGTGGAAAGTGCCGGTGCAGATGCAGCGACCTTCGCAAGAATGTGGACGGCGGCTCTTGCCGAGGAGAATGCCGACATCATCGTCAAATGCCATCCCGAAGTCGTCGCGGGCCAGGCCCGGGGCTTTCTTCAACCTCTTGCCCAGACGGCAGGAGTGCAGCTTGTGGACCGCCCTGTCTCGACACATTCGCTGCTGGATGTGGTGGATGAAGTTTGGACCGTATCAAGCCAACTCGGGCTGGAAGCGCTTCTGCGGAAAATACCCGTCGTCACCTTCGGCATGCCCGCCTATGCCGGCTGGGGGCTGACTGCAGATCGCGCCGAAGGCACGGTGGCAACGACGGCACGCTTGCGTCGTGGACGCCATGTCAGCATAGACGAGTTTGCCGCTGCCACGCTCTTTCAATATTCCCGCTATGTCGATCCCGTCTCCCGTAGCCAGATCATGGCAGAGCAGGCGGTCGAACGACTACTTGAATGGCGCATCCGTGCCCGATCACTGACCGGCCGTTACCTTTGCGTCAATTTCTCGCTTCACAAACGTGCAGTCATGCGCCGCTATCTGAACAGCCCCCGATCGCAGGTGCAGTTCGCCACCGATCCGGGCGTCTCAGAGATCCAGAGTGCCGACACCATCGTCCTTTGGGGGAACGCCACCCCTCCTGATGAATCCACTTTGTGGAAGCAGGGCAAGAGATTGCCGATCATTCGGGTTGAAGACGGCTTCATTCGCTCATCCGGCCTCGGCAGCTCGCTGGTGCCTCCATCTTCGCTCTGCTTCGACGATCAAGGCATTTATTTCGATGCCTCCGCTCCAAGCCAGCTGGAGATGATCCTGAACAGCACGAATTTCGACGACGCGCTTCTTGCGCGGGCAAAGCGCCTGCGGCAGGCCATCGTCTCGATGGGCATCACGAAATACAACCTGCCGCCGCAGCCAGCGCCGGATTATCGTGCTCTCGCCGAAGGCCGCAACGTCGTTCTGGTGGCCGGGCAGGTGCCGAACGACGCTTCGCTGCGGTTTGGCATGGCAAGTCATCCATCCGATATCGAGCTCCTCAAAGCCGTCCGGCACGCAAGACCAGAGGCATTTATCATCTACAAGCAGCATCCTGATCTTCTGGCCAAGGCGGCTGGCCGCCATTCGCCTCCATCCCTGCCCGCGGAGGCTGCCGATCTTGTTATCGGCAATGTCGATCTGGATAATCTTCTCGGCGTTGTCGACGAGGTTCATGTCGCGACATCGCAGATCGGGTTCGAGGCGCTGCTGCGTGAAAAGCCGGTATGGTGTCACGGCCTCCCCTTTTATGCCGGTTGGGGACTCACACACGATGCGGTTGTTTCGTTGCGGCGAAAGCGCACCTTAACGCTCGACGCACTCGTCGCCGGCACCCTCATCCTCTATCCGCGATACTGGTCGAACATCACCAATCTTCCGTGTGAAGCAGAAGACGTGGTTGACGAGCTCTATCGCTCCCGTCTGGGCACGGCTCCCAATCCGTCACGGCGGCGCTGGCTGGCACAGGCTATACACATGCTCGAGGCTAGAAAAACATGACGAAGCCGGTCGTTATGGATATCTCGCGATTGATGGAACGGGCGCATTGCCCGACGCCAACGGGTATCGATCGCTATGAGCTTCACTATGCGAATTGGCTGAACGAGCGCCGCAAACAAGCGGCTCTGACGAATCTCGAGGCGTTTCCGCAGCCTTCCTGGTTTATCGAAACGAGCCACAGTGGCGCCGTCACCGTTCCCTCCGAACGAGCAGACAGGCTGGTCTCCATCCTCAACAGCCGCTGGGCAGCGACGGAAATATCGTCCTCGCAGGCCGCCCTTCTCGATCGGATTTTCGCGGCTATCGATGGCAAGATCAGATGGCAGGCAGCATCGGAAGTGAAAGCGGGCGAGGCCCATACGCAAAAGCTGCGCAAGATCGTGCATGCCGTTGCCAATCATTTCGCCCATGGCCTGACGCTGCCGGATAGGGCGTCTTTCGTCCACGTATCGCACAGCCGGCTGGAACGGACATCGGCTTTCTCCTGGCTTCGAGAAACCGGTCGGAACGGCGTCTTCTACGTCCATGATCTCATTCCGTTATCGCATCCTGAATTCGTCAGACCGGAGGAGCCGGAGCGGCATCGTCGCAGAATGGAGACCGTGCTGAAACATGCGTCTCTGGTGCTTTGCAACTCTCAGGTAACGGCTCGCGCCTTGCGCACCTTTGCCCAGGAAAGCAACAGAAAGCTGCCCTCGATCGCCGTGCTGCCGCCTGGTGTCGAACAGTGCTTTCTGTCGCCGTCATCAGACATAGCGCGTCCGCGAATGCCATATTTCGTAACGCTCGGAACGATCGAGCCGCGCAAGAACCACATTCTATTGCTGCATCTGTGGCAATATCTGGCCGAGCGCGACGGGCCGATGGCCCCACGGCTGGTCATCGTCGGCAAGAGGGGATGGGAAAACAGCCATATCCTGGCGATGCTGGAGCGCTGCCCTGCCCTGCCTGGACTCGTCATCGAAGTACCTGGCCTGGAAGATGCCGCCTTGGCGCGGCTGGTCGCTGGCGCGGCCGCCCTTCTTGCCCCTTCCTTCACAGAGGGTTACGGCATGCCCGTCGCCGAGGCCATTGCACTTGGCACACCTGTCGTCGCCTCCAACATCAGCGCCCATCGCGAAGCCGCGGCCGGTCAACCTGCCATCTTCCTCGATCCCCTGGACGGGCTGAGCTGGCGAGCCGCCCTCGACATGATCGCCGCCTCGCCGCAACGCCGGACCAAGCCTAGCCAGCCAAGCGGATGGGACACGCATTTCGATGATTTGGAGACGCTGATCGAAGCCGATCTTTCGGCTCGGCGCCACGCTGCCCAGCGGGCCTCGCGACGCATCGAGAGAACATCGCCGTCGGCGGCTTTGCAGTGAGAGGCAACAATGCAGACAAAAGGCAGCAACAAGACAAATCCAATTGGTCAGCAAGACGTGGGAGCAGCGAAGTGACAAGCTTTTACGACATCGAGAACTGCTACAAATTCATCCTCGGCCGTGCAATGAACGAGGACGAGCGCAACGCCATCGGGCAGAATCTGCTGCAGCTGACGGATATTTCTCTGGACGAGCATCGTCGGCGTTTCCTCAGCTCCTACGAATTCCACCAGCGCCACAGCGAACTGCTCTTCAATAACTTCGTGCCGAAATCGCTTTTCGTTCTGTTCGAGACAAAATACAATTTCAAGCTGTATCTCGATCTGCGCCAGTATCACATATCCTTCGGCATCATGAGCGGCGAATACGAGAAATTCGATGTCGATCTCGTCAAGGCCATTCTGCCCGAAACCGGGCAGTTCATCGATGTCGGCGGCAATGTCGGATACTACTCGCTCTCCATTGCCGCCCATCCGACGTTCAAAGGAACGGTCCTTGCCTTCGAGCCGCTGCCGAAGCTCTGGGATCTGTTCAATCGCTCGATCCTCGAGAACGGCTTTGAGGATCGCGTCAGCGTTCGCCAGCTTGCCCTTGCGGATGCACCAGGCGAATTACAGCTCAACAATGCCGAGGACACGGTCAATGCCGGCGCGACGCGGCTGGTGACAAATTCCGCCGACACCAGGGTCGGGCGCATGACCAAGGTCGAGACGCTCGACGGCGTCGTCGGCAGCCTGCGGCCCGATGTCATGAAGGTCGATATCGAGGGTGCGGAAGGCTTGTTCCTGAAAGGAGCGCAGAAAACGCTCTCCGCACATAAGCCCTCGCTCTTGATGGAGATCAACCGCGACATGCTCTCTGTGCTGTCGAAAACGACGCCCGGTGCTATCCACCACCAACTCACAGAGCGCGGTTACCACATCTGGAACAGCGCACAAAATAGGCTGACGCAGATGACGTCACCCGAGGAGCTCGACTTGAATTTTCAGGTCGGCACGGTGGCGAACATTCTGGCCGTCCATGACGATCGTATCGACGGTGTCAGCGAAAGCCTTCAGCGGCTTGGGCTGACACTGGGGTCGACGAAGGCAAAAAAACAGCGTCAGCGCGAGCCGGCGCTTTAGCCCTATCAATGCCCGACTGTGCGGCTCGGGCGTAAGATGCCGGCGTCGGCATTTAATACGGAGACATGATTGAGCAAACGGGTCAATGACATAGCTGAGGTCGCCTACTACGGCTCGTGCCCGAGCGAGGAGTTCGTCCGCCACGCCTTTCCGGATAGCAGAATCCCGTTCTTCTGCTACGGCATCAACATTGCCAGCTTCATGGACGAACGAAAAGCAAGCCTCAAGGCGATCGAGGCATGGCCTGAGCCGATCAAGAAAAAGCTGCACTTCGAAGCGCGCAAGGGCTTCAGGGAGCGACTGAAGCAGGCAGCCCCGAAAATGCTTGTTGTCGATTTCAGCCGCATCACGCGCGCCTCGCTCATGCGCTACAGAAACACCTTGCTGACAGTGCCCTATGAACTATTGGAGGCGGGACCGGATCTGCAGCGGGAAGCTTTCGGCATCTTCAAGATCATCCCCTTCGGCTGCCGCGAATTCTGGACGCACGTGATCGAGGCAATGCGAGCATTTTGCGATTTCGTGAATACGGAACTTCCCGATACAGGACTGATTCTGCTCGATGTTCCGCCCACCGCCGATTATCGCGGCACGCTCATCGACAGCAATACCTATATGATCGACTTTTGCCGCTGGCAGATGCGCTATCCGATGTCGCGCATGCTGGTGGACCTCTGCCTGGAGCATATTGAAAACAGCCGGGTACTGACGCCGCCCGTCGATCTTTATTCCGACGACACCGCCCTCTATGGACCTGCACCAATGCACTATTCCGCCGAGGTCTGGAAGGAGATGGCGGGGCGCTTCCATGCGGATGGCGGTTTCGAAGGCTTGCCGCGCTCCAGCGACCTGGTCTCGATCCTGACCAACTACTCCGGCCTTATGGATGCTTTCACTAAGACTGCGTTGTCGAACCCGAACCTTCACCGATTCAGCCTCGATATTCTGCATGGGGCACTACCCTATCTTTTCGCGAAAATCAGCAGTCCCGCTCACAGTCATTTCGTCGATCCGATCGATTCCCACGACGTCGTTGCCGCCTTTCGTTGGATTCTTGGACGCGAGCCGGAATCTGCAGAAACTTTTCTCAATCACTATGCTCTGCACAACCGCGGCGAGCTGCGTGAAACGCTGCTGCGTTCCTTCGAATTCCAGAGCCAGGTGCCTCACTATGCCAAGCAGCAATAGCGCGGTGAGGAGCGGGATGATCGTCGCATCATTCGAACTTGATGTGGTTGCGCGCCATGTTGACCAGAAAGAGGCCGACGGCCGTGGTGAACAGGCAGCATTTCAGAAGATAGCCGACGTCATAGAAGGTCTGCACCGTATCACCGAAGACGCCGGCACGGAACAGCTCGAAGCAATGGACGGTGGGAACGTAGAGCGCCAGTTTCTGCGGGCCGCTTGGCAGCCAGGCCACCATGAAGAACATGCCACAGATCGGCAGCGTCAGATATTGGAACGGCGGAATGAACTTCTCAATGAACTCGAACCGCTCCGAACCCGCCGCAAAGATAAGCCCGACTGCGAAGGAGAACCAGGCCATGAACAGCCAGCCGGTCAAAAGCAGGCCGAGATCCTGGAAGGGCGGGATGATTCCCGCCAAACGCGCGACTGTGTAGACCACAATGAGAGCCGCGGTCGTGCCCGCAATTTCCAGAAGTGCGCGGGCGATCAGTGCGTCTGCGAGGCGGATCTGACGATGATACATCAGAGGCAAGTTCTGGCGCAGGCAAGAGACTGCGTGACCGCTTATGTGGCGCCAGAGCGTCAGCGGCATGTAGCCGCTCAGAACGAAGGCGGCGACCGTCAATCCGTGTGCTTCGTGATGAAGCAAGGTCCACATGATCATGACGCCCGTCGTCAGGATCATGGGCTCAAGTGCGAGCCAGAGAAAGCCAATATTTTCGCGCCCATAGCGGATGAGCATCTCACGCATGATCAGCGCGCCGAGAACACGCCCCTGGATCTTCAATCCGGTCGTGAATTGCGAACGACCGCGGGAATTCATCGATACGTCATGCATGCGGCAGCCTCCTGTTCATCGTCCCACCTACGTCGGACGATGGTGCAACGATACCGGCGAAGGCTTCGCGCTCAATTTTCATTGCGTCGGACTTGGACAATTACCGCCCACGGCTCCACAGCATCGATCTGCGGCGGCGGACATTCATCAAGAGAGGCACAGTCATGGCTCTGATAGACTCCGAGACCCAAGGCAAGGCAGCCGATGCGGATCACAGACGACAGCCTTTCCGCCAGAGGATTGCGCGATCGATCGCCAAGCCTGCAAAGGCCGGCAAACGCCGCAGACGTTCGAAACGATTGGGCGCCTATGGTCTGGCAGTCATTGCCCCGACCCTTGTCGTCAGCGCCTATTACGCCTTCGTCGCCGCCCCGATCTATGTGTCGGAAGCATCCTTCGTCGTTCGCATGGCCGCTCCACCGTCATCCAACGTCTTCGGTTCGCTGTTGCAGAACAGCGGAATAACCAGATCACAGGACGATACGTTTTCCGTGCAGGAATACATTCGCTCCCGCCAGGCGTTGAAGGAACTCGCCAGCAAGCTTCCCGTACGTGCCATTTTCGGCAGTCCGCAAGCGGACTGGCTGACGCGCTTTCCACGGTTCTGGGAAAACAACAGCGAGGAGGAACTCTACGGTTACTACTCCGATCGCGTCTCAGTCATTCACAACGACACGACCGGCATCACCGTATTGCGCACGACCGCCTTTCACGCGCAGGATGCAGCCGATCTGAATGCTACGCTGCTGGTGCTTGGCGGTGATCTGCTCGAACGCCTGAACGACCGCGCTCGCGGCGATGCAGTTCGTTTCGCCGACAATGAGGTGCAGGAGGCGCAGCAGCGGGTCATAGATGCGCAACGAAACATAACGGACTTCAGAAACAAAGAGCTGATGATTGATCCAAACGCCAGCTCCATGTCGATGATCGATCTCATCAGCAATCTGACTGCCGAACTGGCGAGTACGCGCGCGCGCCTAGCAGAAACGCGGAAGACCGCGCCTGACAGCAATTCCATTCCTTTTCTGACGAGTCAGATCGCTGCTCTGGAGCAGCAGATCGAAAATGAACGGGCCAAGATGGTCGGATCGGACAAATCAGTCGCGCCGAGGATTGCGGATTATGAAAGTCTCGTCCTGATGCGGGAGTTTGCCAACAAGGCACTCGTTGCCGCCCTCGATGCGCTCGAAGCCGCCAGGGCCGATGCCCGCCGTCAGCAACTTTATCTCGAGGTGGTCGTTCCGCCGCAGATGCCGGATGAGGCAGAGATGCCTTATGCGCTCAAGAACATTGCGATCGTCTTCCTGTCCTTGAGTCTTGCCTACCTCCTGGGCTGGCTCATGCTCACCGCCATCAAGGATCATGAGGCCGGCTGACGAAGCAGCCGCGCTGCTTGAGGCTGGAACATACCAATTGCGGTATCAGTCGGGATGCCAGAAGCAGGTATAGATTTCCGCCATGCAGGCACGGATCTCACGGCTGGCAACCGAATCCGGAGTGACATGGCCATAGAGGCCGAACTCCGCGTCGCGCGCACGAATGTAATATCGCAAGGCCGCTTCTATATCCCGCATCGCCTTGTAAAGATGCGCCGTCTGGATTTCGACATCGATTACCGATGCGGCATCAAGATTTTGCGCATATTCGCGATAGATATCGTAGAGCCGCAGCGCCTCGTCGAAATCGCCGGCTTCCTTTGTCACATTCGCATAGACGGCAATCAGATCGATCTCGCCATCCGTATCCACCAGATCGCGCAGTTGCGCCCGCGCCTGAGGCCAGCGCCGCGACTGCACCAACTCCATGGCACTTTGTCGCTTGCGTTCTATGTCGACGCGCGAAAATCGAAGGCGCGCCAATTTCAGATGTCCGGCTATGTCGGTATCATCCGGCGCAAGCGCGTGGGCGCGCTCATACCATTGAAGCGCTGCCTCCGGTTCATTCATTCGATTGTAGAGGTGGCCGAACTGCAGATGAATATCGACATCGTCAGGCTCCTCCTCAAGAAAGTGCCGATAAGCCTCCAGTGCTGCTTCGAAATCGCCATTCTCCTTGCAGGCATGGCCGAGTTGTACAAACAGCGATACTCGCGTGGGATATTGCTGCAGCGCCTGCTGATAATAGAAGGCGGCCGTCGCCCAATCGCGCCGATCACGTGCGGCATCCGCCTCGGCCAGAACGTTGACCGGCGTGCGGGCCTCGACAGCCCCGCTTCCCGCTTGGCCGACGCGCAGAAGCGTCGATGCGAATCTCAACTCTCGCCTCATGATACGTGCCGCATCGAAATGTTTCGGGGACGCAGCCAGCGGTCCTCTGGCGCGCGCTCGTGAATGCGAACGCGCAATTCGACGAAGCGATGCTCCCGCTTGATGGTCACGCATACGGTCCCCGAAAACGAGCCGACCAGAGTC
Source organism: Martinezella hainanensis (assembly GCF_900094555.1). Taxonomy (GTDB): domain Bacteria; phylum Pseudomonadota; class Alphaproteobacteria; order Rhizobiales; family Rhizobiaceae; genus Rhizobium; species Rhizobium hainanense. The sequence continues at coordinate 486,200 of NZ_FMAC01000005.1, read as the reverse complement.
ATGGTCTGCAGAAAATCGAGGCCGGAATTGGCGACGATCTCGATATCGAGCCTGGCCGTTTGCGGTTGAATGAGTTCGAGATCCAGCAACCAGTCGCCTTCCGCGAAGCTGCGCTTGGGACCCGTGAGCAGCCAGCCCGAATGCACACTCCAATTGCCGTCGTGAAGCTGCAGCGGCTGGCACAGGAGATCGGGAGCGATCATCCAACCGACGTTCTCGACCTCGCGCACGAATACGAGCATAGCCTGCCCATCCGGATTAACCAGTAACCCGGATGGCGTGACGCTTGCGTTGGACGAATCCGCAACTTCCCGCCCGTTACCATCGTCTTCTGGCAGCAGCGTATCCCAATAGGCCGTCTGGCCATCACGGCGCGCGATAGCGACGATCCGCTTCACGACAGCGGTGCGCGTGAGGACGCGACGCCTGAGATCGAATTCCAACCCCAATCGCTCGGCTGATGTCGGATCGCGTCCGCAGATCCGCGCGAAAGCATAGCGCAGGAAAGCCGCATCATCTTCTTTCGCGAAGCGAACGAAATTCTCCACCATGGCGAATTGGTCCGGTTCCCGGCGCAGCGCCTGCATCCCGGAAAGGCCGCTCAGCGACGACGGAACGGGACGACGAGCCTTCAGCGCATCAACGACGCGTAGCCGGTTGGTGCCGCCGCGAATGGCATTCGCAAGCGAGAGACGATCATCCGCAGTCAGGTCGATCTCGGTCAAATCCAATGCCCTTGCCCAGGCATCGACGAAGGATTCAGCAGGCAAGGAGAACACGTCTTTCGGCAGCGCGCTCAAGGGCTGCCTATGCAACTCGGCGATGGTCAATATTGCCCCCCAACATCTTTTCGATGGCTGTGACATGCCGCGCGGCAGTGCGCGGATAGGAATACCAATGGGCCGCCTGGCTGCGATCTCGATCCAGCATCGACAGTAGCGATGGATTTTGAGCAAGGCTGAGGAGTGCCTCCGCGATGCACTCTATCTCGGTGCTTTTGACGATATGGCTGAACGGCCACAAATCTCGCAGGACCGGCGAGCGGGAGCAAAGCAGCGGGCGGTCGATGCTCATTGCAATGCGCGCCGCGCCGGTCGCAGTTTCGGTCGAATTGCCATAAAGGAATGAGAGCAGATCGCAGGTCATCAGCTCGCGACGCAGTTCTCCTTCGGGAATAAAATCGAAACGCGCCGTGACTTTGTCGGATAGTCCGAGATAGGCGATCAGATTTTCGATCGTGGCGCGTGTCGCACGCGATTCATCATTTGGAACGATGCAATTGAACAGCTTGAGCCGCAGTCTCGGCTCGTAGTTCAATGCCTCCGCGAAAGCCAATACGAGACGATCGATGTTCTTGTGGGGCATCAGGAACCCGAAAGAGCCGATGGTAAAATGCTCTGGGTCAGGTGCCGGGGCGTCTTCCGGCACGAGGAGAACGCCATGCGGCATGACGATTGGATTCGGATGGCCGGCTGCCGAAAGCGCGGCCGCGTCCTCCGCAGAATGCACAAAGACCATGTCGAACGCGCGGGTCCAATCCAGTGTCCCGCCGCGTAACGCCTCTTTCACGCTGTGCATTGTCAACACGCGCAGTCGGTGACCCGTCGCCGCTATCGGCTGAATCAACAGCTCCATGTCCGGCGCTGAAAAATGCCCCGGATGATGCTGCATCCAAAGGACGTCGCCTCGCCCCTGCTCCAAACGTCCCGCCAGACGTTTGAGCGAAGCAAGATCATAACCCCACAGCCGCGACATGCTGCGCGGTACGGCCTCGATAGTGTCTGAAGATGCTTCCGGTAGCGCATCGTCCATGATCCGCCGCGCGAAGATATGATCAATCCTGCCTTCGAATGCTGGCGTGCCATAGAGATGTTGCGAGTAGGTAGCGATGCCGCATTGCTGCTGCCAGGAGGAAATGAGATCGATCGTCCAATCCCGCCGCGTTTCGGTCGTTGATGGAGCGGATTTCGCAAGGGCGGCCAGCGTGCGGATGGCGACCGACCTCCAGCTGAAATGCGCTTTCAGCAATGATTTGGCTCTTTCCGTCCGGCTGCGGGCCTCATCGGGATGATCGAGCACGGCGCGCATCTGCATCCCCAGATGCTCGACGGACGGTTCCGCCCAAAGGCTATGGGAACCCGCAACATGGGCTTGCGACGCCGACATGTGGCAATCGATCAGCCAGGCCGTGTCGGGACGGCAGAAATCAAGCTGGCCGCTATAGTTCGTGGTCACCACCGGAACGTCAAGCAGCATGGCTTCCGCCAAAGGCAGACCGAAACCTTCGCCCCTACTTGGCGCAACCAGCATCGCCGCCGAACGATAGAGCGCACGCAGCTGGCTTGGATCATAGTGCTGATCGATGATGCTGATGGGCGCTGCATCGGCGAGCCTGCCCCGCCTGTCAGCGAGGACAGAGGCCGAGATGTTGTTCGGATTCGGAAAAGTCTTGATTATCAGCTCGACCGGATCATCCGCGCGGAAGCTGCGCAGGAACGCATCGATCAGAACGTCGACACCCTTGCGCGGAAAGCAGGAAGACACATGCAGGATGCGTCGGCGCCCAGTTTCAGGCAGCGGACACGGCACGTCATCGGCGACAGCCGAGAGATGATCACAGCCATTCCCGGTGACTTCCACCGGTATCGTAATCCCTGAACGCTCGAAACTGTCCCGGACGAAGTTCGAAATCACCGTCACGAGGTCGAGATCGCGATTGAATCGATCCACCAGATACTGCGGAAATTCGAGCTCTTCCCAGGCAAATGCCACATAGGCATTCTGTCGGCCCACCATATCGTGGGTCGCCGGTGGCCAGGTGTTCCGCAAATGGATGTCGAATGTCTCTTTAAATGGATAGTCATCACGCATTCGGCGCATGATATCCGTGGCAGCCGAGAGATTTGGGTCACCCTGCCAATCGTCCTCGGCCGTATGGCAGATAAGATTGACGCCCAGGTCTATGAGTGCTTGTGCAAGGTGGCGGTTGACGATCGCCAGGCTGTAATCGCCTTTGAACACACCGTCGAAGAAAACTGTCTTGCCGGCGAACTTTTCGATCAAGGCTCGCTCGTCGATGCGGCCCGCATCGAGCGAATAGGGCGAAGCAGCATCGTCATGGCGCATTCATGGCTCCCAGACACCAGAGATAGACGGATGGGCGATAGCGAAGCGCGCAAATTCGCAGACGTATCAATAGACGGATGACGAAAACGCTGTCTCTCACCTATGCCCGGCTTCAGCTCCGGGCGGCGGCCGCCCGAAGCTGGATGCTCGGCATGTATGTCAGGATGCCTCGGCTTCTCGGACGAGATAGCCCATTTCCTCCGCGCGCTTTTCGAGCGATGCGCGGACCTGTTCGAGCACGTTGCCCGCATAGACCGGCGGATAGCACCAATCGTTCCAGGTGCGGGTTGCCCCGTTTCCGAACGAGCCGAACCGCAAGACACCTGGCTCGAGGAAGGACAGGCGCCCACCGAGATCGAGATAGGTCTCCGTCTGCGCGCCCTCGGCAAGGATGATGGAATGCTGCTCCAGCTCGATATGGAAGTATTCGAACGGGACCAACGTCGCCTCTTGGGTGATCGTCGTGCCGTTGACAAGGAATTTGGCCGGAATCAGCGATTCTCCGAAGAACATGCAATGATCGGGAGAAACGTACAGATCGCGAGCGGGAACGTTTGCCTCAAAGGCGCCTGCCTGTATGCGGATCGGCAACGTATCGCGCGGCTTGTCGATCGCCTTCGGATCGATCCGGCGGCGGCCAACCCACTTGATTTCCGCAACGCCCTTGTGAGTGACGACCAGATCGCCGACACGAAAATCCTCGACCGGAATATCGCCTTCCGGTGTCCGGATCAGCGTCCCCCGAAGGAAGCAGCTCGTGAAGGTCAGCGTGTCGGTATTCGCATCGTAAGTGTAGGTGACGCCCGCAGGTATCGTATAGGAGCCGAGCGCTACGGCATTCAACAGACCGCCATAGAAGGTAACCGTATTACCCGACTGTTGGACGACGTTCGAGCCGACAACCTCGATCTTGTCTCCCGATTGAACGTTAATGACGTTCGGCGGGGTCGACAGGTTGAGATTGATGCCACCGGGATTGTACGCGAATAGGCCGGTGCCATTCGCATTGGCGAAGTCTACCGTGACGCCGTTCAGCAAGCCGACGTTGAGCAGGCCCGCATCGACGGTGATGCTGGAACCCGCGCCAATTCCGTAAGTATAGGTCGAGCCGGCTGCGATGTTCGCAAGGCTGGCATTGATCGTAACGTTTGCACCGTTGATGGCGTCGATCGTCGTGCTTGAGACCGCACCTGTACCGACGAGATTGCTGATATTGACGTCCACGCCATCGACGATCACGGTGCCGTTGGAAACCAGATTGAGCTGGATCGTATCTCCCGATGTGCCAGCATTGCTGCTATCGATCGTGGTCGTGCCGTTATTGATTAGGTTGATGCCAATCAAAGCCATGTTATTATCCTCTCCATTAGATTAACACGTTGTTTTTCAAGGCAAATACTATCGTCAGAACTTGTAGTTCAGACCCACCCGAACGGCATGGAAATCGAGGCTCGCTTTGGAGTTGAGCGCATCCCCGCCCATGTTGCTGCTGCCGAAATCGACATACTGATATTCGAGTTTCGCTGTCACATGATCGGTGAAGGCGTGTTCGACGCCGGCGCCTACCGTCCAGCCGGCCTTGGTCTTGTCGTCGTCAAAGCCTACGCCACCGAGTGCGCCCTTGTAATCGACATGGCCATAGGCGAGACCGCCGGTACCGTAGAACAAGGTATTGTCATAGGCGTAGCCGATGCGGGGGCGGACGGTGCCGTACCAGTCGATCTTGGAAGATGCGCTCGCAGTACCATTTCTGAACGAGTCGCTAATGTCGGCGCCCTGGAAGTCTGCTTCGAGGCCGATCACCCAGTTGGGGTCGAACTGATAGTTGTAGCCGATCTGGCCGCCTCCGAGGAAACCGGACCCTTCAAGCTTGCCAAATCTGCCAAGGTAACTTCCGAAGGAATGGAAACCGACATTGTCGTTACCACCGAAACCACCGCCGGCATTCACACCGACGTAAAAGCCGGTCCATGAAAACACCGGTGCCGTCTCGACAGGAGCTTGAGGCGGCGTGGAAGCCGCAAGATCTGCTGCATAGACGGTATTCCCCACAACCGTCGCCAACAGGAAAACGGTAGTCCCCAAAAACTTGCGCATTCGAAAATTCTCCTCGAAGGAATTCACGAGATTCAACATGTAACTTGCGAAAGTTCACGTTGAGGCCATAATATAGACGCGATTATAGCTGTAAATACGCAGTCACTAATAAATATTTTCGAGATACAAGCTTTATTTGTATAGTTTTGTCGCAATATGTATTGAGAGCATATTGATTCTATACTTTCGACGCTCCACAAAATGCCGAACTCATTGCAGCAGAACCAATACAACTGGAATGAAATGGATAGCTTCGCATCTGCCGCGACGCGGAATGTATAAAAACAAGGCGCCGCGATTTCGCTTCGTTCGCAAAAAGCTGCGAGCCGCAGCGGCTTCCGCGTGACGCAATCGGGTGCGATGTGTCGCTTTCGATATAGACAGGCAAGGCGCGGTTCTGCGAGCTTCTATCGCTACCGCAGATATTCATCTGCTGCGCTGGGAGGCTTGACGTGGCGGACCCCTAGAAGGAACGTCAGGCCTCCCAACTGCGCCCAAACCCTCCTCCTATAAACGACGTGTGATGAAGAGCAGGCTGGCAGATCATGGCCCGCATACATCTGATGTCGTCGATCTCCGCGACAACGCCCAAAAGACAAGCAGAGCGGCGATGTTGCCGCTGTAGCATTCCGAAACAGGCAACCTGACGGCATTAAGCATTGGCTGACTTTGAATTCGGCTTTCCAACGTCAGGCGCAATCAGACCTCCGACGTCGCTTTCCGTATGGACGATGGGGCAGTGGCAAGCCACATCTTTGGAACTATCGCAACCGCCAATTTGCGATGGTCGGGAGGCTCGATCGCCTTGCTTCAAGTAACGGTCGGGCCTCCTTGCTTGCGACAAGCGCAACTCGCTAAGTGATTGCCTCTATCACGCCGCACTTCCGGGCCACTGCGTGCTCGCCTCAGGGAATTACACGCATACCAGCCGCAATCGCTGCCTTGAGGAAAGCAGAGCGAACTTGTTCAGGCGAAACCCTGCCTTTGATGCCGTCGACGCAGGCCTGTAACGCCTCTTCAAACGCATCTCCATAGCGTACCGGCCATTTCGTCGTCAGACACTCCACGGCCTGTGCGATCGAATCAATGGACTGAACCTCGTCTTCATCCTGCATTGCAATTCCGAGTGGTGCGAATGCCAGTCCTATAGGCTCATCCAAGGGATCAAGGGACGACGTTTGATCTTGATCCTCGGCATTTTCGGACTTTGCGTGCCGTCGCCTCGTCACCAGCGTGGCCAGCAACGTCATATCCCGAGCAATCTTATCCAGGGCTACAAGCTCGTCCCCTTCGGCCACTACCTGGCCTGGATCACTCTCTTCCGCTTGCGGCTCCGGCTGCAACGCCAGGCGACTATCTATGTTCGTTTGAGGAGTGAAAACATCAACGGGGACCGAATTAGCAAGCTGCGCACCGCTATCGAGGTCGGCGCCAAAACTCTTATCATTACGCCCCATGCCGGTATGTCCCAATAAGCGCTGTCAAACCCGTCCCACTGCACGCCTGCATAGCCGCAATATGCTGTATCGGCAAAAGTACTACTAATAAAACGCAATTGACCCGTATAGATTAAAACTTTGAAACGAATTTGACCAGTATCGCGACAGCAGAAAGCGAAAATACTCATAAAACCGGCTGATATTGGCTTATTTTCAATGTATAATTATGGAAACTTTCGCTTAAAAGGCCAGCGGATGGTCTTATGATCGAGGCTGGATCTCTTCCACGCGGCGGCCGCAGCCACATCTATAGTTGCATGCACCCCTTCAAGGGCTGCCAAATCCACCTGTGATTGCCATTTCCGCCAGCTTCCGGCGCCCTGAGCTACGCAAGCCTGCAATAAGACCTTGCTCAGACAGTTGCGGATGCATGAACGTGCCGAAGCAAGGTGATACGCTCCTTGGGCTGCGATGACCGTCGCGGAAAGCCAATGCGAAGTGCAAGCCGCTCCTGCAGAATTGAAGGGGCGCACCGAAGTGCGCCGCTTGTTCAGACAATGAAGAAAGTCGACGGCGGAACCTGTAATGCGGTGGCAATACGGCGAAGTTTCGCCGGATCGGCCTCGGCACCAGCCTCGATTTCAGTGATTTCCTCACTGGTGAGGCCACAGGTTTCGGAGAGGTCGTCAATCGTGTAACCGATGGCTTCACGCGCCTGCCGCACGGCAGCGGCGATCTCGCCATCGGGAACGGTAGAAGCCTTTGAACTATCGATATTATTCGGAGTAATGGACATGAAATTTCTCCTTCCAAAGTCCGCCGGCCAATTCGTTGCCGGGTGAAGGCAGCTATTGCAGCCATGAGGCATATCGACCTAAACAGACACGGCCGAACGCTGCGTCAATATAGGCATCAATGCGGCGAGGGCAAGCACGGAAGCGCATAGCTGCCAATCGCCTGGCTCTCGGCTAATTTCGCAATTTAATATTCTGTGATGGCGACAACACGTCACGGTTACAGAGGAATGGACCCTGCTGCGCGCCGTCTCGTAACGACCGCCGCCGGACGGCACGCTTGCGAACACCACCTATAGTGATGAAGATCACTTCTTGCCTTTTGCCTTGCGCACCTTCCGCTCGGCCGCAAGCAGGAGCCCCTTGAGTTCTGGCTCACGCACACGATTGGCTGCTTCGATGAAAGAAACCCATTCGACGCGGCGCTGGCCGCGCTCAGGGAAGTCCTGGAACGTCTGGTCGACCTCCAGCAGATGCAGTTCGACAATGCAGGGAACGCGATTGCCGTCGGCAAGCTGTTTCAGATAGGTGAAGTAGCCGAAAGGTTTTTTCCTCACCTTGCCGCGTACGCCGGCTTCTTCGTAAGCCTCGATGGCGGCAACCTCATGCGGCTTCTTGCCCTTGATCGGCCAGCCCTTGGGGACGACCCATCGGCCGCTTTCCCGGCTGGTGACGACGAGCATCTCGGCATCGTCGCATTCGGGCATCCTCCTGTAGCAGATCGCGGCATATTGCTCGTGGACCCGGCCGTGCAGCAACTCGTCTGCATGAGAGGCGAGCTCGGACAGAAAACTCTCCGACCGTCGCAGGGCCTTTTGCTGTGCTGAGAGTGAAGAAGCCATGGGCACCCTACTCGCGACACAGTCGATCGGCGCAAATACCCCCCGAGACTGGCTGGCTTGCGCTCACAAAAATCGTCTGTGACACGCTGCCCTCCTATCCGCTTGGGGTTTCGCCGAAATTCACAACTATCAGTATAATGCTGTGAGCCGTTGCGGTGACAGTTTTATGAAGGCGGCTGTTGATGATGCGGGAGGGATCAGCCGCCCGGCGGCGCTACACGAAACTGTGATCACCCAACATGAAAACAAAAAAACGGCCCCCGAAGGGGCCGTTTCATCCTTGGGAGGATGATGCGAAGCTTACTCGGCGGCCTGCAGCGCAGGCACCTCGATTTCTTCGCTCAATTGCCCCGCCATGGCGGCGGCAAACTTGGTCTGGTCGAGCTCGTTTTCCCAGCGGGCGACGACGATCGTGGCAACCGCATTGCCGACGAAATTGGTCAGCGCGCGGCACTCCGACATGAAGCGGTCGATGCCAAGGATCAACGCCATGCCGGCGATCGGCACCGAAGGCACGACTGCGAGCGTGGCGGCAAGCGTGATGAAGCCCGCACCGGTGATGCCGGCAGCCCCCTTGGAGCTCAACATCGCGACGAGCAGCAGCAGGATCTGGTCACCAAGTGCCAGCGGCGTATCGGTCGCCTGCGCAATGAAGAGTGCTGCCAGCGTCATGTAGATATTCGTGCCGTCAAGGTTGAAGGAGTAACCTGTCGGAATGACGAGGCCGACGACGGAGCGCTTGCAGCCTGCACGCTCCATCTTGTTCATCAGGCCAGGCAGTGCGGCTTCCGAAGACGACGTGCCGAGTACCAGCAACAACTCTTCCTTGATGTAGCGGATCAACGCCAGGATCGAGAAGCCGTTGTAACGGGCGACGGCGCCGAGCACTACGAGCACGAACAGCAGCGACGTGGCGTAGAAGGTGCCGATCAGGAATGCCAGGTTGGCAATTGTGCCGATACCGTATTTGCCGATGGTGAAGGCCATGGCGCCGAAGGCGCCGATCGGCGCAAATTTCATCAGAAGCGCTACCATCCGGAAGATCGGGGTAGTCAGTGCCTGCAGGAAGTCAACGACCGGGCGACCGCGTTCTCCGGCTGCGCCGAGCGCGATGCCGAAGACGACCGAGAAGAACAGCACCTGGAGAATGTCGCCCTTGGCGAATGCACCGACGATCGTATCCGGGATGATGTTCATCAGGAAGCCGACGACAGAGGCATCGTGGGCCTGCGCCGCATAATTGGTGACAGCCTTCGTATCCAGCGTGGCCGGATTGATATGCATGCCAGCACCCGGCTGCACGACGTTGGCAACGATGAGGCCGACGATCAGTGCCAACGTTGAGAAGGTCAGGAAGTAGATGAAGGCCTTGCCAACGACGCGGCCAAACTTCTTCAGATCGGACATGCCGGCAATGCCGGTCGCAACCGTCAGGAAGATAACGGGCGCAATAACCATGCGTACCAGCTTGATGAACGCATCGCCGAGTGGCTGCAACGATGTGCCGAGCTGTGGATAGTAGTGGCCGAGCAGTATGCCCGCAGCGATCGCGGTGAGAACCTGCACATAAAGGTGCCGGTAGAAGGGAACTTTGGCACGCGTTTCCGCGGCAGCGATGGGAGCAATCATGATGTCCTCCGTTAAGCCCAACCGATCTCTCGGCCCTCCGGGCGACGACTAAAATTCAACAGCCTCCGACTGTTCCGTCGTTCTCTGCAATGGCTGTGCCAGATGAGCGCCTTGATTTTAACACATTGCTTTTGTTAAATTTTATTTTGCTGCGCTGATCGAAGAATGCCGGCATGTGCGATAATCCGCACAGACTGAATTGCAGTTCGCGCGAAATCATGCACAATATGGCAATGCTGCAGCGCCCGACCAACGAACGATCTTTGACGCCCGAGCAACTGGGTCGGCGCTCCCGCCGGGTCTGGTTCATTTTTGCGTTTTTTAGTGCGGCCGTCATTGCGGCTGGTCTTTACGGCGCGAATTTCTTCGGCCGCCTCTCGGCAATAGAAATGCTGCAGAGGCAGGGGCACACGGATGCAAATCTCAAGGTTGCGCTCTTGCGAGCCGTCCTCGAACGTCCCCGCGCCTTGCCGCTGCTGCTTGCCGACGATCAGCAGGTACGGGATGCTCTCGCCGACAAGCACATCGACGATGTCGTCGCGCTGGATCGCAAACTCGAAAGCCTGGTTTCCGGTACAAGCGCATCCGTCCTCTACGTCACCGGCAAGGACGGCGTTGCCATGGCCTCCAGCAACTGGCGGGAGCCCTTGAGCTTCGTCGGCAACGACTATTCCTTCCGTGATTACTTCCGCAAGGCCATGGAGACCGGGACTGCCGAACATTATGCGCTCGGCACGGTCAGCAATCGCCCCGGCCTCTATATTTCCCGCCGGGTCGGCGATGCCGGTTCCGCCCTTGGGGTCGTCGTGGTCAAGATGGAGTTCGATCAGCTGGAGGCTGACTGGAGCGAGACTGGTCGTCCCGCTTACGTGACCGACGAACGCGGCGTCGTGCTCATCACCAGCCTGCCCTCATGGCGCTTCATGACGACCGCGCCGCTTGGACGCGAGGAGGCCGCAAACATTCGCAAAAGCCTGCAGTTCGGCGCAGCGCCGCTTTCGCCCCTTCCGGTCAGCCATCCCGAAGAAGTCGGCCCGGATGCAACGATCGTGCGGGCCATTCTGCCTGGAAGCAGCGCCGCGGAATATTTGCGGTTGACGGTCGCGGTTCCATCGACACCCTGGCAGCTCGGCTATCTGATCCCGACCGATCAGGCGATCGCTTCCTCCGTGCGTGAGACGCGCTTCCTTACCTTGACCGTCCTGCTGCCCATCCTCGCCTTTGCCGCTTTCCTACTGCGCCGCCGTGATGTCTCCGCCATGCAGATTGCCGTCAGCAGGATCGCGCGTGAAGAGTTGGAACGCCGGGTTCTTGAGCGCACGGAAGACCTGAGCCAGGCCCGCGACCGGCTGGAGGCAGAAATTGCCGACCATCGTGCAACGGAAGCCAAGCTGCAAGGCGTGCAGCAGGATCTCGTACAAGCCAATCGCCTTGCCATCCTCGGCCAGGTCGCCGCCGGCGTCGCCCATGAGATCAATCAACCGGTCGCGACCATCCGCGCCTATGCGGAGAATGCGCATGTTTTTCTCGACAGGCGGCAGATGGAACCGGTCAAGGAAAACCTGTCAGCGATCGCAGCATTGACGGAGCGTATCGGCACGATCACCGAAGAATTGAAGGCCTTCGCCCGCAAGGGAAGGACCGCACCGGAGCCTGTCGACCTCAGAAGCGTGATCGAAGGAGCCGTCGTCCTGCTTAGGAGCCGCTTTGCAGGCCGCCTGGATGCGCTCAACATCGAGTTGCCGCCAACGGGGCTCGGTGTTGTCGGCACACGCATCCGGCTCGAACAGGTGCTGATCAACCTCTTTCAGAATGCTCTGGAGGCCCTGGAAGGCCGCGACCAGCCCAAGGTGGCGGTTTCGGTGCATGAAACTTCGGATGAGGTCGAAATCGTGGTTTCGGACAATGGGCCTGGCATTCCGGCGGCGATCCTCGACTCGCTGTTTACCCCCTTCAATACGTCCAAGGAAAAAGGCCTCGGCCTCGGTCTCGTCATTTCAAAGGATATCGTCGTCGATTATGGCGGCCGGATCGATGTCGAGAGCAATGGCAACGGCACCCGCTTCACCGTCCATCTGCGCAAGGCCATACCATGAGTGAGAGTTCCCCCGTTTTCCTCATCGACGACGACAAGGATCTGTTGAGGGCTACGAAACAGACGCTTGAACTTGCCGGCTTTTCCGTATCCGCCTTCTCTGCTGCAAGCGAGGCGCTCCATGGTCTCAATGCCGACTTTGCCGGTGTCGTCGTCTCCGATATCCGCATGCCGCAGATGGATGGCCAGCAGCTCTTTGGCCGCATCAAGGCGCTCGACGCCGATCTTCCGGTCATTCTGGTCACGGGTCATGGCGATATTCCGATGGCGGTGCAGGCGATCCAGGATGGCGCCTATGATTTTATCGCCAAGCCCTTCGCCACGGATCGGTTGATACAGAGCGTGCGGCGCGCGGCCGAGAAACGGCGGCTCGTCCTGGAAAACCGGGCGCTGCGGCAGGCCGCAGAACAGGCGCAGGGCGATCTGCCGTTGATTGGCCAGACCCCGGCCATCGAGCGGCTGCGCCATACGCTGCGGCAGATCGCCGACACGGATGTCGACGTGCTGGTGACGGGTGAGACCGGCAGCGGCAAGGAGGTGGTGGCCAGCCTGCTGCATCGCTGGAGCCGGCGGGCGAAGGGCAATTTCGTTGCGCTGAACTGTGGCGCCCTGCCGGAAACCGTGATCGAAAGCGAATTGTTCGGCCATGAGCCGGGCGCTTTCACCGGCGCCCAGAAGAAGCGCGTCGGGCGTATAGAACATTCAAGTTCCGGCACCCTGTTTCTCGACGAGATCGAAAGCATGCCGCCGGCTATCCAGGTGCAGATGCTGCGCGTGCTGGAAATGCGCGAGGTGACGCCGCTCGGCACCAATGAGGTCCGCCCCGTCGATCTTCGCGTCGTCGCGGCGGCGAAGGTCGATCTCGCCGATCCGCGCCAGCGCGGCGATTTTCGCGAGGATCTCTACTATCGCCTCAACGTGGTCATGCTTTCCATTCCGCCGCTGCGCGAGCGGCGCGATGACATTCCCCTGCTCTTCGGCCATTTCGCCGATCGCGCCGCCGGCCGCTTCAAGCGCGAGGTGCCGGCGATATCCACAACGGTGCGCCGCCATCTGCAGCAGCACGACTGGCCAGGAAACGTCCGCGAGCTCTCGCATTTTGCCGAGCGTTTCGTGCTCGGCCTCGAATCGGCCCCAGCGGCAAAATCCGACGAAGCACCGATGGCGGATGAAGGCCTGTCGTTGCCCGTTCGGGTGGAACGTTACGAAGCCGAACTCATTCGCGAAACCTTGTCGCAGAACAATGGCGATGTGCGTCGCACCATCGAGGCACTCGGCATTCCCAGAAAGACCTTCTACGACAAGCTCCAGCGGCACGGCATCGTCAGGGGCGATTTTGCCGGCTTTGATGGCGACGAACGACGCGGTTCATGACACGCCACCGATGAGCGAAACCATGCCAGCTGAAGCGGCCTTGCGCGACACGCTTCACGCGCTGCGGCGCATCTCCTTGGCATTGGAACCGTCCCCTTGCTGTGCCGCGACCTCGGCAGTGCGATCCAATACCAGCATTGCTTGTGCGATCACCGCCGCAAGCGCTTCATCGCTCTTGGAAGCCGCGACGACCAGCGGCGCGCTCAGGCAAATTCTAAGGGCACTGGCGGGCACATCGCCAAAATCGGCGCAGCGAACCGGCTGCCCAAGGCGCACCAACGCAACCCCTTTGCCCTCGAGGGCCAAATCCTTGTAGACGGCAGCCATTTCCGTCGCCGTCAGCATGGCGCCATCTGTGCAATTGCGCAGGTAGAACGAAAATACCGAGGGAATCTCGTCCCAACGAAGGAGCGATGACGTGCCCAATAGCTTCCGCCGATCCAAGGGCCGGCTCTGCAAGGGTTCGAAGGTCGGATCGTTCGCAAGCCGATCAGAGACTGCCTCGGCAAATGCGGACAAGACCTCGATCACGCGATCTTCAGGTATACCCACGAAACGCTCGAGCTCGAAGATGGCTGCTTTCCAGCGCAGCAGCAGGCCAAGATTGGCGCGTTCCGGCAAGATGTCACGAGCGGCCCAGCCCTCGGGCCATTCCGCCTTCCCGCAGTAATCCGCCAAGGCGGCAGGCAGGATGCGCGACTTGAATCGTTCCGACATTTGCGGCGGGCAGAGAAGCGCACCGCTGAAAATCGGTCCGGCAAGGAATTTCGAACCCGTGAGCGCGACCATGAAACCATGCGCGAGATAGGCGCGGATCGTTGCCGCCGACAGACGAAACTGGCAGGCATCGATCATGATATCCAGCACAGTCCCAAATCGTTCCTTCAAACCCATAACCGTCTCGAGGCTTGGCGCCAGCAGGCTGGTCTTCGATACGTCCGTTACCACGAGCAGGCATCTAAGGCCTGCTGCGCGGGCAAGTTCGATGAGGCCGCGCAACTCCTCTTCCACCTCGCTGTCGGTGCGAAGAGAGCCATCCTTGTTGCGCACGGCAATGGTGGCGTTGCGCGTGGCGCTCCCTGGCTGCAATTCCTCGCCCTTGGCGACTGCCCGCTCGCTGCTGACACGGCTCATGAAATGCCGCCCGGCCGACGCCGTCATGACACCGCTGCCCGTCTCGTTCCCCATCAACGTGATGGTCATCAGGGCGCGTTCGTCCTCACCCGCCAGCAGTGCGGCCGAAAAAAGGTGGATATCCGTGCCCGATGTGGCCAGGATCGCGTCGACCCTTGGTTGCGATATCTGATTCAAGCCAAGCAGGCGCAACAGATCGTCGCGCACGCGCCCGACTTCGCGATCGTAGACGGCCGTCGACGATCCTGCTTCCATCGCCCTCATCAGGTCTTTGTAATAGGATTCGACCGCGGCAAAAGCGGCCGCAGAGATGGTGGATGCCGTAGACGAACCGAAAGCGAGATCTTCGGGCCGGGGCGCAGGGCCATAGCCATACATGTTGAGCCCGTTGACCGGATCGCAATCCAGCCGCTCATCTCCGCCCGATACCAGGTGCTTCAGAAGCGCATCCCTTGCCTCGCCTCGTTGCTGCGACAATGCACCTGCCGTCACGGTCTCATCCAGGGTACGGTCATCAGCAATTTGCTGCATGGAGAAGCATTCCTCTTTCGCCAAAATCGAAACGCTTCGCAGGATCGCGCCGCGTTCTATACCGAGCGGGGGACCCTCGGCAGTCGAACATTACGCTTCGCAAGGTGGAGCGAGGCTGACTTGCCAAGACCAGCAACGCCCGGTGGCAAGCACAATAAAAAACTCGCGGTCGGGAGGGCCGCGAGCTCATTAGTGCAAAAGGGAATTGTTGGATTAGCCGGCAGCTTCCAGCTTATCCTGCGTCTTCGTGTCGAAGTCGCTGGCATCGTGGCGCTCACGCAGCTGCTCGGACGGATCGCCCGACATGCGGTTGACCATGCGGCCGCGCTTGACGGCAGGACGCGAATAGACCTGCTCGGCCCAGCGCTGCACATTCTTGTAATCCTGCACTTGCAGGAACTCGGCCGCACCGTACTGCCAGCCCTTGGCCAGGCCGCCATACCACGGCCAGATGGCGATATCGGCAATCGTATAGTCGCTGCCGGCGATATATTCGCTTTCAGCCAGACGGCGATCGAGGACATCGAGCTGGCGCTTCACCTCCATGGCGAAGCGGTCGATCGCATATTCGATCTTCGTCGGCGCATAGGCGTAGAAATGACCAAAGCCACCGCCGAGATAGGGCGCGCTGCCCATCTGCCAGAACAGCCAGGAAATGCATTCGGCGCGAGCCGGCTGCTCGGTCGGCAGGAAGGCACCGAACTTCTCGGCAAGATACATCAGGATCGATGCCGATTCGAAGACGCGGACCGGCTTCGGGCCACTGCGGTCGAGCAGAGCTGGGATCTTCGAATTCGGATTGACGTCAACGAAACCGCTACCGAATTGATCGCCCTCGCCGATCTTGATCAGCCAGGCATCATATTCAGCACCGCCAAGACCGAGCGCCAGCAGCTCTTCGAGCATGATGGTGACCTTCACGCCATTCGGTGTTCCCAGCGAATAGAGCTGGAGGGGATGGCGTCCCACAGGCAACTCCTTGTCGTGCGTCGGCCCGGCAATCGGACGGTTGATATTGGCGAACTGGCCGCCATTGGCCTTGTTCCAGGTCCAGATTTTCGGCGGCGAGTATTCGGCAGAACCGGTCATGGGCATCTTCCTTTTTCGGAAATCAAGTTTGGGGCGATCTTCGATGTAGCGCGCTACATAGGTCGCACATAGTGGCCACAGTTCATTTTTGCGAGAGGAGATTGCGCACTCTTTAATTCCCCGGTGCCGTTTGGCGCTCGGGCCGCTTGCCTCGGGCCAAGGTCCCTGCGCCAAATTAGGCCATCCGGAATCGCGTGAAGGTTCGATGAAACGAAAAAGCCTGCCGCGGGAGGAGGTGCGGCAGGCTTTCTACAAGAACCGAACAGCGGATGGGAGGAGGATAAGGACGTCTGCCAAGCGAAGGGATGCGGGAGGAGATGCATCGCTTCGGTGAGTAGGAAGATACCAGTCTTTTGCTCAGTTCATAGGCATTTCTTTGCAAGGCAGTTATGCGCCATGCGAAAAGCAGAGAGCTGAACTGATGCAATCTTCAGCGAGCGCGGCAAAAATGAACGGCAATATCCACAAAGCAAAAGCGCCTGCTCGGAGGAACAGGCGCTGGCATAATGCAGCTTTATAAGGAGCCGTTGCGGCCGTTAGCGAGCGATCGCTGCGCGGGCAACATTGCGGATTTCGCCGCGGTCGATACCCAGGTCGTGCAGTTCGCGCGTGGACATACGGCCCAGTTCGGCGACCGTCTGACGATACTTGCGCCAGTTATTGAAAGAGCGTGCTACGTTCATGATGATCCCCTTTCCTTGGGCTTTCGAAGCTGAGCGGCCGTGCTTGGCGCTCCCGTCGCTTCGATGGGAAATATATAGTCGAAGCCCGCAGCTTTTTGCAGAGCTAAGAGATCACTCCACCAATGCGTATATTGCATAGGTCGCCGAAAAAGCAGGCGATCGCCGCCGTCAGATTGGCTTTTGTGATTTGATGATGACAGCGACGCCTTTGTCTGCGAAAAGAAGAGAGATGAGAGACAGGGGCGTCCGCCATCCGGCGGGCTGAGAAGCACCCTTCGAACCTGAACCAGATCATGCTGGCGGAGGGAGTCGCTCGGGACCTCGTAAGCACAAGTACGTCGTCCCTATGCGTCTCGCCCGCCTGAAAGGGGCGATATGCAAGACCAAACAACTGCAGGCAATCTGCTTCGCACCATGCGGGCCAACTCTCCGCTCGTGCAATGCATCACCAATTTCGTCGCCATGAACATCGCGGCCAATGTGATGCTCGCCGCCGGGGCGTCGCCGGCAATGGTACATGCCGAAGAGGAAGCCGGCGAATTTGCGGCGATATCGGGCGCGCTGACAATCAATATCGGCACGCTTTCGTCCGGCTGGCTTGCTGGCATGCTGAAGGCTGCGAGGTCGGCAAACAATGCCGGCAAGCCCTGGGTCCTCGATCCCGTCGCCCATTATGCGACTGCGTTTCGCCGCAAGGCGGTCGCGCAATTGCTCGAGTTGCAGCCGACGATCATTCGCGGCAACGCATCCGAGATCATCGCGCTCGCCGGTGGCACGAGCCGCGGCCAGGGCGTCGATAGCAGGGATGCCGTCGAACAAGCGGAAGATTCCGCCCGACTGCTCGCCGAAAAGCACGGCTGCATAGTCGCAGTCACCGGCGTTACGGATTTTGTGACGGATGGGCAGAAGGCGAAGCGCATCGCCGGCGGTTCGCCATTCATGCCGCAGGTCACGGCCCTCGGCTGCTCGCTCACCTGCCTCGTCGGTGCCTTTGCGGCGGCAACGACAAATGCCCCCTTCGAAGCAACCGTCGCCGCCCTGGCCGTCTTCGCCGTCGCCGGTACGCAGGCAGGCGCGGCGGCCGATGGCCCCGGCTCATTCTCCTGGCGCTTCCTTGATGCACTCGCTTCCCTCACGCCGGAGGTCCTCGATCGCGAAGCAAGGGTAACGGTAGCATGAAAGACTTCGACCTCTCGCTCTATCTCGTCCTCGATCCAGCGCTCTGCGCCGACCTCGGCATGGTTGAAACGACCCGTGCAGCTGTTGCCGGCGGCGCAACCATCGTGCAGTTGCGCGACAAACATGCTTCGACCGCAGCCATGATCGAGACAGGCCGTGCTCTCAAGCAAATCCTGCACGGAACGAATGTCCGGCTGATCGTCAACGACAATGTCGAGGTTGCCATCGCCATCAGCGCGGATGGCCTCCATATCGGTCAGGAGGATATGAATGCAGCCGATGCCCGCCGCATGATCGGGCCGGACATGATCCTCGGCCTCTCGGTGGAAACGGAAGCCCTCGCCTCCTCCATAGATGCCGGCATCGTCGACTATGCCGGGATCGGCCCGGTCTTTTCAACGTCCACCAAGCCCGACCACAAGCAACCGATCGGCTTCGACGGACTTGCCCGCATCGTCAGGCGTTGCCCGGTTCCATCAGTCGCGATCGGCGGCCTCAAGGCAGAGCATGCCGCAAGCGTCTGCTCGGCCGACGCCGGTGGTCTCGCGGTCGTCTCGGCCATATGCGGCCAACCGGACCCGCAAGCCGCGACAGCCCTCATCGCGAAAGCCATTAAGGAGGCCCGCCAATGATCCGCAACGTTCTATCCATTGCCGGCTCCGATCCCTCGGGTGGCGCCGGTATCCAGGCCGACTTGAAAACCTTCTCCGCCCGCGGCGTTTATGGGATGGCAGCCCTCACCGCCCTGACGGCGCAGAACACGCAGGGCGTCTCCGGCGTCCATCCCGTGCCTCCACATTTCGTCGCGGATCAGATCAATGCGATCTTTGCCGACGTCCATGTGGATGCCGTCAAGATCGGCATGATCGCCAATGCCGCCATCGCCAATGCCGTCGCAGACATTCTGACGCGACATCGCGATGTGCCCGTCGTCCTCGACCCGGTCATGATCGCCAAGGGCGGCGCCGCCCTGCTGGCTGCCGATGCCGTTGACGTGCTGACCACGCGGCTGCTGCCGCTGGCGACGGTCATTACACCGAACCTGCCCGAAGCGGCTGCGCTGTTGCACGACGTGGAGGCGAGAAGCCGCGGAGACATGGCACGTCAGGCACTTGCGCTGGCAGCGCTCGGGCCTTCGGCTGTCCTCGTCAAGGGCGGCCATCTCGAGGGTGACGAAAGCCCGGATGTGCTGGCAGGCGCCGGCCGCGTGGCCTGGTTCGAAGCCGAGCGGCTGCCGACCAAGAATACGCATGGGACAGGTTGCACGCTCTCCAGCGCCATCGCTGCGGAGATCGCCAAGGGCCTGCCGCTTCCCGAAGCTATCGCGGTCGGCAAAACCTATCTTGCTGCCGCGGTTGCTGCCGCAGGCCAGCTTTCCGTTGGGAGCGGCCACGGACCAGTGCAGCATTTCCATGCACTCTGGCCAAACAAATAAGGAGTAGAGAAATGAGTCTTTCACTCAAGGACCAAGCCGTCATCGTTTCCGGCGCCGGGCGTGGTCTCGGCGCCGCCATAGCGAAGGCCTTTGCCCGGGAAGGCGCGAAAGTGGCGATCAATTATCGCGCAAGCCGCGAGAGCGCAGAAGCGCTTGCAGCGGAGCTCGGCGATCATGCAAAAGCTTTTCAAGCCGATATCCGCGACGTGGAAGCCACCAAGCGGCTTGTTTCCGACGTTGCCAAGCATTTCGGAACGCCGACGACCATCGTGCACAATGCGCTGGCCGATTTCAGCTTCAACGGTGATGCGCGCTCGAAACTGGATGCCTTGAGCTGGGCAGAGATGGCTAAGCAGCTGGAAACCGCGCTGCAGGGCGGCTTGAACCTGATACAGGCGGCGCGACCGGCAATGGCTGAGGCAGGCTTCGGCCGGATCGTCACCATCGGCACCAACCTCTTCCAGAATCCGGTGGTGCCCTATCATGATTATACCGCGGCCAAGGCGGCATTGCTGTCGCTGACCCGCACGGCTGCCGCGGAACTCGGCCCGCTAGGAATCACCGTCAACATGGTCTCTGGCGGCCTCTTGCGTACGACGGATGCGAGCAGCGCCACGCCGGAAGCCGTCTTCGATATCATCGCCGCGAATACACCACTGCGCCGTGTCACATCGCCGGAAGAGGCGGCCGACGCAGTGCTCTTCTTCGCAAGCCCCTGGGCACGCGCCGTGACCGGGCAAAATCTGATCGTCGACGGCGGTCTCGTCTTCGGATAGCGGGTCGAGAACGAAAAAGGCGCTGCCTTGAAAGGCAGCGCCAATTAAGCCTTCGCACCCGGTTAGAACTGTCCGCTCACGCCCATCCCATGGTCAGCACGCCGAATATGATGACCGCGCCGAGCACGATGCGGTAGATGACGAAAGGCCAGGTCGAAAAGCGCTCCAGGAAGCGCATCAGTCCCCAGATGGTGATGAAGGACGATATGCTGCCAACAATCAGGCCGACGAGCAGGACCGACCAGGCCTCCATCGGGATGTGAGCTTTGTAGAGTGTGAACAGCTCCTTCAAGCCGGCAAGCGCAATGGCCGGCAAGCCCAACAGGAACGAGAACCGTGCCGCCTCCTCGCGCTTCAGGCCAAGGAACAGCGCACCAGTCAGTGTCGAACCGGAACGCGAGACACCGGGAACAAGCGCACCGACTTGTGTGATGCCGACGAAAAGAGCATCGATCAGCGTCATCTGCTCGATATCTTTCCGATGGCGGCTGTAGAGTTCCGCGATCGCCAGCAACAAGCCCATGACCAGGCAGGCGATACCGATCACCCAGAGGCTGCGGAACGACGTGCCGCAGGCATTCAAGGAGGATGACAGGAGCAGGCCGGCGATCACGATCGGTACCGTCGCAATCACGATGGCGATCGCAAGGCGGACGGCGGGCGAACGCCAATCCCTTTGCCTGATCGCATCAAGAGATCCAAAGGTAACATAGCGAACGTCGCTCCAGAAATAGGAGACAATCGCGGCTAGGGCGGCAAGCTGCATCGTAGCCGAGAAGGCAGAACCTGGGTCCTGCCAGCCGAGCAAGGCCGGCACCAGGCGCATGTGGGCAGTGGACGAAACCGGCAGCAGCTCCGTCAATCCCTGCACGACGCCTAGAATTGCGATCTTGGCATAGCCCAGGGCGACAAAGCCCGTGTCCACGCCTTGCGTACAAACATCAGCCACGTTTTGATATCCTCAGTTGTTCATGGGGGCTTGCACCGGAGTGGTGCGACGAACTAGCTGTGAAACTGGTTCCCAATTTGAAATTGGCAACACCTGGCGAAGGTGCCGCCGATTTCGCATCGGGACAGGGCGAGGATATAGCCGCGCAGGCTGAACTCTATCTGAAATTGCCGGCTCGAATTTCGGAGTTTGGCGTAATTCTAGCCTTCATCATCCGGCAACGACTGCATATAGCGGATCATGGTGTAGAAGCCGGCAAGAAGGACCAACGCACCTGCCGC
Source organism: Martinezella hainanensis (assembly GCF_900094555.1). Taxonomy (GTDB): domain Bacteria; phylum Pseudomonadota; class Alphaproteobacteria; order Rhizobiales; family Rhizobiaceae; genus Rhizobium; species Rhizobium hainanense. Next base: position 464,747 of record NZ_FMAC01000005.1, on the reverse strand, counting down.
ATGATGCAGATTGTGCAGCATCGTATGATGATGCCTGAGCAGAAGGCAGCTCAGATTATAAAGGGTTATGGCGACTGCCGTCATGATGGAGGCAAGCAAAAGCGCCATGTTTCGCTGAAAGAAATGGATCATCACGCACACCTCATTTGTATGCCAACAGATTCCATAAGGATTGGGGAGGAATTACGACAAAGGCGCTAAGCCGCTATGCCTTCGCAGGGCGAAGACCGACGGGTTCATTTCGTATAAAGCGCCCGCGACCGCTCCAGATGTTTGAGCATCGCCTGCTCGGCTCCATCGGCATCGTTTTCAGCCAGGCGCGCAAGGATTTCCTCGTGTTCGACCAGCGTGAACTTTTCCTTGCCGGTCCAGATCAGCATGTCGGTGTGATAGGCTTTCAGCCATGCGAGCATCGCCTCGCTGACGGCGCCGAAGATCGGGTTGCCGGAAATCTGAGCAATACGCGTATGGAACTGCATATCGGCAGAAATGAAGTCCTCGGCATGGCCAAGAGATGCACGCTGCCGCTCGATGATCTCGTGAAGATCGGCAACATCCTTCTTGCTCGCGCGCTGGGCCGCCTCTCGCGCCATGCCGCGCTCGAAGAAGATGCGCGCACTCTTCAGCTGTTCGAGCGAGTCGGACGATTGCGACAACATGATCTTTGCGGTCAGATCGACCTGCCGGAAGATCGACTTCGCCGTGAGCTGCAGCACCTTCGCACGTTCGCCGTGGGAAATGTTGACCAGCCCCATATTGGCAAGCGCCTGCATGGCTTCGCGGATCGCCGGTCGCCCGACACCGAAGCGCTCCATAAGAACGCGCTCGGACGGCATCTCATCCCCAGGCTTGAGCTCGCCCGATGTGATCAACCGTTCCAGCCGGTCGAATACTTCATCTGATAGCTTTCGACGTACAATTTGTTCAACTGGCTGGCTCATGGAATCCCGCTTTCCCAAAGCTTTTCTCCCTTATGCATTTTTGGCCGCCATGGCGGAAGCCCATACGAAACGCCTTATCGGCAACCGGGCAAAAAAATCGTTGCAGAAGTTGGAATACTCATTATACCAGATCACCAGTTTGCGCCACGCGAAAAATCGTCGGCGAGAGGAGCATTCATCCACTCATGACCATCACCATCACCTACCGTATCGAAACGCCCGGCAGCATCGAGGCGATGGCTCGCAAGATCGCCAGCGATCAGTCGACCGGCACCTTCGTCGCCGTGCCGGGCGAGACGGAAGAGCTCAAGGCGCGTGTGGCCGCGCGGGTCACCGCGATCCGCCCCCTTGCCGACACCGAACGCCCGACCTGGCCGGAAGCGGCGGAGGGCCATGGTCCGATCCACCGCGCCGATGTCGACATTGCCTTTCCACTGGATGCGATCGGTACCGATCTTGCGGCGCTGATGACGATCGCGATCGGCGGCGTCTTCTCGATCAAGGGCATGACCGGCATTCGCATCGTCGACATGAAGCTGCCAAACGCCTTTCGCGACGCGCATCCCGGCCCACAATTCGGCGTTTCCGGCAGCATGCGCCTGACCGGCGTCAGCGGCCGCCCGATCATCGGCACTATCGTCAAGCCGGCTCTCGGCCTTCGACCGAAGGAAACGGCGGCACTCGTCGGTGAATTGATCAGCTCTGGCGTCGATTTCATCAAGGATGACGAGAAGCTGATGAGCCCCGCCTATTCGCCGCTCAAAGAGCGCGTCGAAGCCATCATGCCGCTGATCCTCGATCACGAGCAGAAGACCGGCAAGAAGGTAATGTATGCCTTCGGCATTTCGCATGCCGATCCAGATGAAATGATGCGCAACCATGATCTGGTGTTAAAGGCCGGCGGCAATTGCGCCGTCGTCAACATCAACTCCATCGGCTTCGGCGGCATGAGCTTTCTGCGTAAGCGCTCCGGGCTGGTGCTGCATGCGCATCGCAATGGCTGGGATATCCTGACCCGTCATCCCGGCGCCGGTATGGATTTCAAGGTGTATCAGCAGTTCTGGCGCCTGCTCGGTGTCGACCAGTTCCAGATCAACGGCATCAGGGTCAAATACTGGGAGCCGGACGACAGCTTCGTGGAATCCTTCAAGGCCATCAGCACGCCGCTCTTCGACCCATCCGACTGTCCGCTTCCGGTTGCCGGTTCCGGTCAATGGGGCGGCCAGGCGCCGGAGACCTATCAGCGCACAGGCAGGACGACGGACCTCCTTTATCTCTGCGGCGGCGGCATCGTCAGCCATCCCTTCGGACCGGCGGCTGGCGTTCGCGCCATCCAGCAGGCCTGGCAGGCGGCGGTTTCGGACATTCCGCTTGAACAATATGCCAAGGACCATCCGGAGCTTGCCGCCTCGATCGAAAAATTCAGCGACGGCAAGGACTCCTGATAGCAATGTCCAGTCTTCCAGCGATGTCCAATCTTCTTCTCAGCTATTACGGCGATGATTTTACCGGCTCGACCGACGTCATGGAGGCCCTTGCCTCGAATGGCGTGCCGACGGCTCTCTTTCTCGGCATTCCGAGCGAGGCCATGCTGGAGCGGTTCAAGGATTGCCGCGCCATCGGCATCGCCGGCACCAGCCGCAGCGAAACGCCGCAATGGATGGACGAACACCTGACGCCTGCATTCGAATGGCTGAAGAGCCTCAATGCCACAATGTGCCACTACAAGGTCTGCTCGACGTTCGATTCCAGTCCCAAGATCGGCAACATCGGCAAGGCGATCGAGATCGGCAAGGCGCTCTTTAAGCAACCTGTCGTGCCTGTCGTGGTCGGAGCACCGCAGCTCAGGCGTTACACCGCCTTTGGCCATCTCTTCGCCGCCTATCAGGGACAGGTGTTCCGCATCGACCGCCACCCCGTCATGAGCCGGCATCCGGTTACGCCGATGGACGAGGCCGATCTGGCCCTGCATCTGAGCGGGCAAACATCCCTCCCCGTCAGCCTTGCAGACCTCGTTGCGATCCGGGCAGCCGATGCCGACGCACGGATCGATGCGCTGACGGGAGGCAAGGAAGGTATCCTGCTGCTGGACGTCGACAGTGCGGAAACCCAGGCTGCCGCAGGTCACCAGCTATGGCGTCTCGCAAACAAGGGCAACGCCTTCGTCGCAGGCTCATCCGGTGTCGAATATGCCCTTCTCAATGCCTGGCGCAACGAAGGATTGATCGGAGAGAAGCCGGATTTCGCCCCTCCGGGTAGGGTCGATCGCCTGGCGGTTGTCTCCGGCAGCGTATCGCCTACGACCGAACGTCAAATCCGCCGGGCTACGGCCGACGGATTTGACGGCATCGATCTCGATCCCTTGGCGCTGGTCGGAGAAAATGCCGAGCAGGCGCTGGACACAGCGGTCGCCGCGGGCGTGGCCAGCCTCAAGGCCGGACGCAGCGTCATCCTTCACACGGCACTCGGCCCTTCCGCCGACCGCGGCGGCGATATCGACCGCATTCCGAGCGCACGCCATCGCCTCGGCCAAGCCCTAGGTACGATCCTGCGACGGCTAATCGAACAGGAAAACCTGAGCCGCGCCGTCATTGCCGGCGGCGACACGTCGAGCCACGCGCTGAAGGAATTGCGGGTCGAGGCGCTGACAACGCTTCTCCCTTTACCGCAAACGCCAGGTTCGCCGCTTTGCACGGCCCATGGCAGCTACGCACCCACCAACGGCCTGCAGATCGCGCTGAAGGGCGGACAGGTCGGTACCGATGATTACTTCGCGCAGATCCGCGACGGCAGAGGATCATAGCTGCGTCATTCTTCGGTGAACCAATGGCATGCTCATTGACTCATTATACCACTTGCGATACCACACTCTGAAAGTGAACGAGGTACTAACATGACTGCAATTGCTCTTTTCGGCGCCGGCGGCAAAATGGGCTACCGGCTCGCCAAGAACCTGAAAGGCTCGCGCTTCGATGTGCGCCATGTCGAGGTCAGCGACGCCGGCAAGGCTCGCCTGAAGAATGATCTTTCCGTCGATTGCGTACCTGCCGACGCCGCGCTCGATGGCGCAGACGTGGTTATCCTTGCTGTGCCGGACACCGCGATCGGCAAGGTTGCCGCCGGCATCGTCGACAAGCTGAAGCCCGGCACGATGGTCGTCGCTCTCGACGCCGCCGCCCCCTTCGCCGGCCATCTGCCGCACCGTGAAGACCTCACCTATTTCGTCACCCACCCCTGCCATCCGCCGATCTTCAACGACGAGACCGACATGCAGGCCAAGAAGGACCATTTCGGCGGCCTCTTTGCCAAGCAGCATATCGTCTCGGCACTGATGCAAGGCCCGGAAAGCGCCTATGCTCTCGGCGAGGAAATCGCCAAGGTCATCTGGGCGCCCGTCATGCGCTCGCACCGCGTCACCGTCGAGCAGATGGCGATGCTGGAGCCGGGCCTTTCCGAAACCGTCTGCGCCTCGCTGCTCGTCATCATGCGTCAGGCCATGGATGAATGCGTTGCCCGCGGCGTTCCGGCAGAAGCCGCCCGCGACTTCCTGCTGGGCCACATGAACGTGCTCGGCGCCGTCATCTTCAAGGAAGTCGATGGCGTATTCTCGGATGCCTGCAACAAGGCAATCGAATTCGGCATTCCTGCCCTGATGCGCGACGACTGGAAGAAGGTCTTCGAGCCGCAGGAGATCGCAGAAAGCATCCGTCGCATCACCTGATCGACGTCCCCGGGGAGGGCGTCACCCTCCCCTTACTGCCCTGCCGGGAACAGGGCCTGTTTCATAACTGGGAGGAGACCATGAAACTGACACGCAGACTGACACTTGCAGCGTTTGCCGGTGCGCTTACTCTGGGAACGGCGATGCCGGCCTTCGCGGCCGACCTGATCGCCATCATCACGCCGGCTTTCGACAATCCATTCTTCAAGGCAGAGGCCGTCGGCGCCGAGGCAAAGGCGAAGGAACTGGGTTACGAGACGCTCGTCATGACGCATGACGACGATGCCAACAAGCAATCGGAAGTCATCGACACAGCCATCGGACGCGGTGCCAAGGCCATCATCCTTGACAATGCCGGTGCGGATGCAACGGTCGCCGCTCTGAAGAAGGCCAAGGATGCGGGCATCCCCTCCTTCCTCATCGACCGCGAAATCAACGTCACCGGCATCGCCGTCGCCCAGATCGTTTCCAACAACTATCAGGGCGCGCAGCTCGGTGCGCAGGAATTCGTCAAGCTGATGGGCGAGAAAGGCAATTATGCCGAACTCGTCGGCCGGGAAGCCGACACCAATGCCGGCATCCGCTCGCAGGGCTATCACGACGTCATCGACGACTATCCGGACTTGAAGCTGGTCGCCAAGCAGTCGGCAAACTGGAGCCAGACCGAAGCCTACGCCAAGATGGAAACCATCCTTCAGGCAAATCCTGACATCAAGGGCGTAATTTCGGGCAACGACACCATGGCGATGGGCGCGATCGCCGCCCTGCAGGCCGCCGGCCGCAAGGATGTGATCGTCGTCGGCTTCGACGGTTCCAACGATGTGCGCGACTCCATCAAGGCCGGCGGCATCAAGGCGACTGTCATGCAGCCAGCCTATGCCCAGGCGCAGAAGGCGGTCGAACAGGCCGATGCTTACATCAAGAACAAGACGGCGCCGAAGGATGAGAAGCAATTGATGGATTGCGTCCTCATCAATGCCGACAACGCCGACAAGCTTGAGACCTTCGCACTGAAGAACTGATGGCGGACCACTAGAGCCGGATGATTTTAGGTCTGTTCGACCTAAAATCTGAATCCGCTCTAGCATCAAAGAAGTAGAGCGTGATGTCGTCCGAAAACCGCCTACACTTTTCGGCATCACGCTCCGAGCTGGAGGGCGCGGAAGAACCGCGCTCTCCCGATGTCTTTCCTGCGAGATCGAGGTGCATTGCATGTTGAGGACCAGAGGCGCGCTCGTGGCCCTTGTTTTGGCCGCGGCATTGCCCGGCTGCAAGATTATCAAGACACCGACGCCCGAGGAAAAGGCGGCGGAGGCGGCAAAGAGCGCCTTCGACCCTGCAACCAAGGTCGACGCGATCTGGCAGTCCCAGGTACTGCCCGCCATTGATAAACGCGCGGGCGATATCAAGACGGTATTGCAGGCCATAGCCGCAAATCCGGACGAAGCCGGCGCCAAATATGGAAATCCGCGAAAACAGGCCTCATCGCCCTGGACTTATGCCGTCAAGCTGAACGGCAAGATCGTCGCAGCCGACACCGCCTCGCGCGCCGGAACCCTCGATGTCGATGTGGATGGCGACGGCAAGGCGGACGCGAAGGTGCAGATTGGCCCGGCAATCCGTGGCACGGCGCTGCGCGACGCGCTGGACTTCCTGGATTTCAACGAATTCAGGAACCAGATCGAATGGGCTCAGTTCGGCAAGGCCTTCAATGAGAAGGCAAACTCATCCTTTCTGGCCGCCCTGCCCCGGGATGGGCTGACCGGAAAGACGATCACGGTGACCGGCGCGTTTCCGCTGCCCGCATCCGGCCAGCTTCCCCTGATCACCCCTTCGGCCTTGACCCTGGGGCAATGACCATGAGCGAAACGCCAAGCAACGACATCATCCTGCGCCTGGAGGACGTTTCCAAGGTCTATTCCGGCATCGTCGCCGTCAAGCACGCCAACCTGGAGCTGCATCGCGGCGCGGTCAATGTGCTCGTCGGCGAAAACGGCGCCGGCAAGTCTACCCTGATGAAGATCATCGCCGGCGTCGAACGGCCGACCTCGGGCCGCATCCTGCTCGAGGGCGAGGAAGTCTCCTTCAGCAGCCCGGCCGACGCGCAGGCTCGCGGGATCGGCATGATCTTCCAGGAACTCAATCTCTTCGCCAACATGACGGTGGCCGAGAACATCTTTGCCACGCGCGAAATCACCCGCGGCATCTTCGGTATCGATCACAAGGCGCAAATCGCAAGGGCCAACGAGTTTCTCGACCGGCTCGATGCCGGCATAGGCGCCGAGACCATGGTGGAGGACCTGCCGATCGGGCAGCAGCAGCTTGTCGAGATCGCCAAGGCCATCTCGCTTAATGCCCGTATCCTGATCATGGACGAGCCGACATCGGCGCTATCTGCGGCGGAAGTCGACATTCTGTTCAAGGTCATCGCAGAACTGAAGGCTCAGGGCGTTGCGATCGTCTATATTTCGCATCGGCTGGAAGAGCTGATGCGGATCGGCGATTACATCACCGTGCTGCGCGACGGGCAGATCACCGGCCAGGCCATGGTTCGCGATATCGACACGAAATGGATCGTCCGCTCGATGATCGGATCCGACGCGAAGGACTTCGCCAAGGACGGCGGCCATGCGATCGGCAAGGAAGCCTTCCGTGCCGAGGAGATCAGCCTGCCGCGACGCACGGGCGGCCTTGCCGTCGACCATGTCTCGCTGTCGGTGCGTGCCGGCGAAATCCTCGGCATCTACGGCCTGATGGGTGCCGGACGCAGCGAATTCTTCGAATGCGTGATGGGCCGGCACATGCATTCGACCGGACGGATCTACATCGATGGCGTGGAAGTGCGCGCACGCGATACCACCAGACGGATCCGGCAGGGTCTTGCACTGATCCCGGAGGACCGTCAGCGCGAGGGATTGGTGCAGGTCCTGTCCATCGCCAGCAATTTGACGCTTGCGAGCCTCGGTCGCTTCGCTCGACTGTTTTTCCATATCGATCCAGGCGCCGAAAAGAACGCCATTCGCGACATGATCCGCGATCTTTCGATCAAGGCGCCCAATCCGGATTTCGAGGTCACCTCCATGTCCGGCGGCAACCAGCAGAAGGTCGTCATCGGCAAGGCTCTGATGACCGACCCGAAGGTGCTTTTGATGGACGAGCCGAGCCGCGGCATCGATGTCGGCGCCAAGGCCGACGTCTTCCGCACCATGCGCAGGCTCGCCGGCAAAGGCCTGGCAATCTTGTTTTCAACCTCGGACCTTGAAGAGGTCATGGCACTTTCAGACCGCATCGCAGTGCTCAGCAACGGCAAACTCGTGACCGTTCTCGACAGAAGCGAAGCGACGGAAGAAGCCATCATCGCGGCATCCGCCAAGGGACACGGACATACAGGGAAACTCGCGTCATGACCGCAGATACGTCCTCTACCTTTGCGACCAATCGCTCGAACGGTTCCGTTCTCCTGACGCTGATGAAGCTCAGGACCTTCATCGCGCTGTTTGCCGTCGTCATCTTCTTTGCGATCTTCGCACCGAACTTTACTTCGACCGCCAACATCATCCTGATGTCGAAGCATGTCGCGCTTAACGCCTTCCTCGCCATGGGCATGACCTTCGTGATCGTAACCGGCGGCATTGACCTTTCGGTCGGCTCGATCGTCGGCCTGTGCGGCATGGTGGCGGGCGCCCTCATCCTGAACGGCGTCGAACTGCCGATCGGATATACCGTCTACTTCAACATCTACGAGATCATTCTCATCACGCTCGCCGTCGGGCTATCGATCGGGCTCATCAACGGGCTGCTCATTACCAAGCTCAACGTTGCGCCCTTCATCGCCACGCTCGGAACGCTCTATATCGCCCGCGGCCTCGCGCTCCTCTCTTCCGATGGCCAGACCTTCCCGAACCTCGTGGGACGGCCGGAATACGATACGACCGGCTTCGACGTCTTCGGCGCCGGCCGCATGCTTGGTCTGCCCGTTTCCATCTGGATACTGATCGTGCTGGCGCTGCTCGCCGCCTATGTCGCCCGCTCGACGCCGATCGGCCGGCACATCTTCGCCGTCGGCGGCAATGAGCGCGCCGCGCGCATGTCCGGCATCCGTGTCGATGTGGTCAAGATCTTCGTCTACATGTTCTCAGGGCTCTGCGCTGCCATCGTCGGCATCGTCATATCGTCGGAGCTGATGGCGGCGCATCCGGCGACCGGCGAAAGCTTCGAGCTGAACGCGATCGCGGCAGCCGTGCTCGGCGGCACCTCCATGTCGGGCGGCCGCGGCACTATAGGCGGCACGATCATCGGCGCCTTCGTCATCGGCATCCTTTCGGACGGCCTTGTGATGATGGGCGTCTCATCCTTCTGGCAGATGGTGATCAAGGGATGTGTCATCATCATCGCTGTCGTCGTGGATCAGGCGCAACGGCGCCTCCAGCAGCGCGTAACTCTCATGCAAATGGCAAAGGCAGGCTGAAATGGCAGAACTCAAGGGCGCATTGATCGGTTGCGGCTTCTTCGCAATCAATCAGATGCACGCGTGGCAGGACGTCGAAGGCGCTCGTATCGTTGCGATCTGCGACCGTGACCCGGAACGGCTGAAGCTCGTCGGCGATCAGTTCGGCATTGAGCGTCGCTATGCAGATGCCGCCGCGATGTTTGCCGATGGCGGCTTTGACTTCGTCGATATCGCAACGACGGTCGCAAGCCATCGCGCCCTGGTGGAGATGGCTGCATCCCACAGGATCCCGGCGATCTGCCAGAAGCCGTTCGCGAAAACATTGAGCGACGCCAAGGCAATGGTTGCAGCCTGTGCTACGGCCGGCGTGCCGCTGATGGTGCATGAGAACTTCCGCTGGCAGACACCCATTCAGGCCGTCAAGACTGTTCTGCAGTCGGGCGCGATCGGTGAGCCCTTCTGGGGACGTTTCTCCTTCCGCTCCGGCTACGATGTGTTTTCCGGCCAGCCTTACCTGGCCGAAGGCGAACGGTTCATCATCGAGGATCTCGGCATTCATACGCTCGACATCGCCCGCTTCATCCTCGGTGATGTCGCTTCGCTGACGGCCCGCACCAAGCGGGTCAATCCGAAGATCAAGGGCGAGGATGTCGCCACCATCCTGCTCGACCATGAGAGCGGCGCGACGTCGATTGTCGACGTCAGCTACGCCTCCAAGCTTGCGACGGAGCCTTTCCCCGAGACTCTGATAGAACTCGACGGCACGAAGGGTAGTATTCGGCTGTCGCAGGGATATCGCCTCGAGGTCAGCGGTCCCGACGGCGTGACCATATCCGATGCTTCACCCCAGCTTCTGTCCTGGGCCTCGCGCCCCTGGCACAATATTCAAGAGAGCGTCCTGGCGATCCAGCAGCATTGGACCGACCGCCTCGCCAATGGCGGCGAAACCTCCACGTCAGGCGCTGACAATCTCAAGACTCTGGCGCTTGTCGAGGCCGCCTATGAGAGTGCGGCGAGCCTGCGCTCGGTTGACATCGGAGCCATGTTGCGATGACGACCGGGAGCGACCCATTCGAGCTCTATGGCACACGAGAGAGAGAAACACCGCCCGTGCGGTTGACCGCTGGCGGGCTTACCGCCGACTTCAAGGACGGCAATCTGCGGTCGATTTGCTATGACGGCACCGAAGTCTTGCGGGCCGTTTCCTATCTGGTTCGCGATCGCGATTGGGGCACCTATGCGCCTTCTATCGAAGATCTGCGGATCGCTCAGCGTGACGATGGTTTTTTGGTCAGTTACATCGCACGCTGCGCCGGACCTCGAAATACCGAGCTCGCAATTGACGTGCGGATCGCGGCAGAGGCGGGCGAAGCGCTGAGTTTCGAAGCTGAAGCGCTTTCGGCTACCGGCTTCGAAACCAACCGCTGCGGCTTCTGCATCCTGCATCCGATCGTCGGCGTTGCCGGCATGCCTGTATCGGTCGAGCATGTCGATGGCAGCCGTAAGAGCACTCATTTTCCCGACCTGATCGAACCATGGCAGCCCTTCAAGGACATGCGGGCGATTACGCATAGCGTAACGTCGAACGTCACGGCCGAGTGCCGCATGGAGGGCGACACATTCGAAATGGAAGACCAGCGCAACTGGTCGGATGCCTCCTACAAGACCTATGTTCGCCCGCTTGCCCTGCCCTGGCCCTATCAAATTCCGGCTGGCGAGCCCATGCGGCAAAGGATCGTTCTTTCAATAGGCGATATGCGGCGCGCTACCTCTGCGCCTGCGATGGTCGCGGATAGGCGCCCGATTAAGTTGAGCCTGGGAGAAGCCTCCGGCACCATGCCTGCGATCGGGCTCGTCATGACGCCCGAAGAAGCCGAGGCCACGCTCGCCGCGCGTAGTCGGCTGCGCGAAATCGCGCCGCAGGAATTGCTCTTCCACTTCGATCCTGATGCCGGTCACGGGATTGGCGCCCTCAAATCCTTCGCTGCCATTGCAGCGCTTCATTCCGGGCGGTCGACTCTGGAAATCGCATTGCCCTGCCGCCTTGCTCCGCTTGCCGAAGCACAGCAAATAGCGGCCTTGATGCGAGACGCCGGCTTCAAACCCGACGCTATCGTCATATCGCCTTCGGTCGATCGGCAGTCGACGCCCCCGGGCAGCAAATGGCCAGAATGCCCGCCCCTTGAAGAGGTTTATGCCGCCGCTCACGCCGCCTTCCCCGACATTCGTCTCGGCGGCGGCATGCTGAGCTATTTTACCGAACTCAATCGCAAACGAGTACCCGCCGATACGCTCGGCTTCGTCACCCATTGCACCAATCCGATCGTACATGCGGCGGACGATCTCAGCGTCATGCAGACCCTGGAAGCATTGCCCTTCATCACGCGCTCGGTGCGCGCCATCTACGGTGACAAGCCTTATCGTATCGGCCCCTCGACCATACCGATGCGGCAGAACCCCTATGGCAGCCGGACCATGGACAATCCTCATGGTGCGCGCATTGCCATGGCCAACACCGATCCGCGGCACAATGCCCGCTTCGGCGAGGCCTTTGCGTTTGGCTATGCCGCCCGCGTCCTCGATGCCGGATTGGAGTGCCTGACGCTTTCGGCACTGACCGGGCCTTTCGGCCTGATCGCCGGAGAAGAGGAGCCATCGGCAACGGGAACCACGCGACCGCTTTTTAACGTCGTCTCCACCTTGTCCCGCCTCGCCGGCAGCCGGTGGCAGGAGTGCCTGTCGTCCGATCAGACCGCCGTGCTCGCCTTCATAACGGTGCAGTCTGGAAAGGCTCGACAGCTTCACTTGGTCAACATCACATCCGCCTCGCAGCAGATCCAGCTGGGAAGATTCCGTCTGCTCGAGCAGCCCGGAAATACGAGGCTCACGCTTGATGCCTATGGCACTGCTTCCGCAACGTTGATGGATTGACCTTCATTCGCAGACGCGCAAGTTAGTCCCAACAATCGCAATGATTTGGGAGTATCGGCGTGAAGACGAAAAAATTGATCAACGAAGGCGCCGCCGCCGTCGATGAGATGCTGGCCGGCATTTTGGCAGCTCATCCGCGCCATCTGCGTGCAGTCGACGGATCGCCGCGTTCGATCGTGGCGAACCATGGTCCACGGGCCGGCAAGGTCGGTCTGGTCATCGGCGGCGGGTCCGGGCACGAGCCGACATTTCTCGGCTTTGTCGGCAAGGGGCTGGCCGATGCCGCCGCCATCGGCAATGTCTTCGCCTCGCCGCCGCCCGATCCGATCATCGAATGCGCCAAGGCCGTCGATGGCGGTGCCGGTGTGCTGTTCATGTACGGCAACTATGCCGGCGACGTCATGAATTTCGACATGGCTGCGGAAATGCTTGCCATGGACGATATTGAGGTGCGTACCGTGCTGACCACGGACGATATCGCCTCTGCGTCCATCGATCAGAAAGAGCGCCGTCGTGGCGTTGCCGGCAACGTCTTCATTTTCAAGGCCGCAGGTGCTGCCTGTGATCTCATGTATGGTTTCGACGATGTTGAACGGGTGGCGCGCTTTGCCAATGAACGCACCTATACGATGGGTGTAGCGCTTTCGCCCTGCTCGCTGCCGCAGACACGCAAGCCGAACTTCGAGATCGGCGCCGATGAAATGGAAATCGGCATGGGCATCCATGGCGAGCCCGGCGTCGCCCGCGGGCCGATGCGATCGGCGGACGAGGTGACGAGCGAGCTCGTCAGCAAGATCCTGGAGGAGATGAAGCCGGCCCGCGGTGATCGCGTCGCCGTGCTGGTCAATTCGCTGGGCTCGACGCCCCTCATGGAACTCTACATCATGATGCGCAAGCTCAAGACAATGCTCGACGACGCCGGCCTCGTTATCCACCTGTCGCTGGTCGGCAACTACTGCACATCGCTGGAAATGGCCGGCGCTTCGGTCACGCTCATGCATCTCGACGACGAACTGCAGCGGTTGATCGATCATCCCTGCGATTGCGCCATGTTCCGCTCCGGCGAGGGCTTGGCATGACCACGATCGGAACGGAAGAACTGAAGTTGCTTTTCGTGCGGCTCGCCGACGCAATGGCCCGCGAGAAAGATCGCCTCTGCGAGCTGGACGGCGTGATCGGCGATGCCGATCATGGCATCGCCATGGAGCTTGGCTTTACAGCTGCCGCGAAGGCGGTTTCGGAGCTGGATTCATCGGCATCCGACCCGACACTGGTCTTCAATACGGCCGCGAAATCCTTCCTCAACGCGGTCGGCGCCTCATCCGGACCGCTTTATGCGACGGCGCTCATGCGTGCGGGTGCCGTCGCCAAGGGAAAATCTTCGTTGAGCGATGACGATATGGTCGAGGTATTTTCGGCCTTTGCGAGAGGTATTCAGGATCGAGGCAAGGCAGAGGTTGGCGAAAAGACCATGGTCGATGCCTGGGCACCCGCCGCCGCAGCCTGCCGAGCCGCCCGGGATCAAGGACTTTCACTTGCCGACTGTTTGGCCGCCGCCTTCAAAGCCGGTGAAGCGGGTGCGGAAGCCACCAAAAGCATGATCGCGGCGAAAGGCCGGTCATCGCGCCTCGGTGATCGAGCCTTGGGACACATGGACCCCGGAGCGGCGTCGGCCGTCGTCGTCATGGCCTGTTTTCGCGATCACTTCCTGTGATACTGCTGATAAGCTCATCATACCAGTTGACATGTTGACGACGATTTGTCAAAACCGCCCTCAGCTTTGCTCAGAGGAGGACGGGAGATGGCTATCAGCTCGAAATATGCGCGTTGGTTCGGCGCCGCTGCGATGGCAGCGGCGGCTTTTTCGGCAACCAATGTTGCCGCGGAAGACCTGACGCTGTGGACGCTAAACTTCGACAATGGCGCGGCAAACGGCGCATTGAAGAAGGTGGCAAAAGACTTCGAGGCCGCCAATCCCGGCACCCATGTCGAAATCGTCCAGCGCGGCGTTGACGAACACAAGACCGCACTCCGCGTAGCCGCTGGCTCCAGCAAGGGGCCGGACATCTATTTCAGCTGGGCCGGGCTTGGCCTCGGCGGCGAATACGTGAAGGCAGGTCTCTCGCTGCCGCTCGACAAATACTACACCCAGTACAAGTGGAACGACGAACTGCTTCCCTCGGCCGCCGCCTTTGCCGATCTCTACCCGGGCGGCAAGCACGGCGTCCCCTTCACCTTCAAGGGCGAGGCGATCTACTACAACAAGAAGCTTTTCCAGAAGGCCGGCATCACTCAGGAGCCGAAGACCTACGAGGAATTGCTGGCGGCAGCGGACAAACTCAAGGCAGCGGGAATCCCCGCCTTCACCTTCGGCGGCTCGGTCAACTGGCACGTCATGCGCCTGATGGACGTGCTCTTGGAAACCAAATGCGGCGCCGACAAGCATGACGCGCTGATGGCCATGAAGTCCGACTGGACGAAGGAGCCCTGCGCCACAGAAGCCTTTACCGAATTTGCCAAGTGGACGAAGGATTACACGCTGAAGCCCTTCATGGGGATCAGCAACCAGCAGTCCTATACGTTGTTCGTTGCCGGCCGCGCCGCGATGATGCTCGAAGGCGACTGGCTGGTCAGCCAGCTGAGCGGCAGCAAGGTCAACCTCGACGATTACGGCGTCGTGCCGTTCCCGACGAACACCAACCGCCTCTATGGTTTTGCCGAGTACAACTACATCAGCACCAAGAGCAAAAACCCGGATCTTGCCGCCAAATTCCTCGACTATTTCCTGTCGACCAAGGTGCAACAGGATCTGGTCGGACAGATCAGCTCGATCTCGGTCAACAAGAATGTCCAGTACACCGACCAGAAGCCGCTAGAGGCGAAATGGCTCGATATCTTCAAGGCCTATAGCAAGGTCTACATGAACGGCGACCAGGCATTTCCGCTCGATGTCACCACCGAATACTTCCGGGTGATCAACGACGTCGCCTCCGGCAACATCCAGCCGGCCGATGCCGCCAAGCAGCTGCAGACCTTCATCGCTGGTCGCACCTGATCGATCGAGGGAGGCCGCCGTCCGATTGTCAATCGCGACGCACGGCTTCCCTCAACTTCATGCCCACGCGTCAGTTGCCGCCGGGAGCAATCAGAAATGTCATTCCGCAATCGAACACATGATCCCCGCGTCCAAGCAGCGATCCTGCTTGCACCGGCCATGCTGATCTACGCGATTTTTGCGCTTTATCCGATGCTGAACGTGGTGGTGCTGAGCTTCCAGAAGTGGAACGGCCTCGATCCGCAGCGTCCCTTCGTTGGCCTGGCAAACTACCAGTATATCTTCACCCAGGACCCGGTTTTCTGGGTTGCCTTCCGCAACACGGTGATCTGGACCATCATGTGCGTGATCTTTCCGCCCATGGTCGGCCTGCTGCTGGCGCTGAGCCTCAATCAGAAGCTTTTCGCCCGCAATACCTTCCGCGCCATCTTCTACCTCCCGGTCATCATCGCCCCGATCGCGGTCGCGACGATGTGGAAGTGGATGTACGATCCCTTCTTCGGTCTCTTCACCGAAATTTTGACCTCCATGGGTCTGCAGGACTGGATTCAGGACTGGCTCGGCGACAAGGATATCGCGCTCTACTCCGTCTTCGTCGCCTTCCTCTGGCAATCCGTCGGCTTCTCCATGGTCCTGTTTCTTGCGGGCCTGCAGAATGTCTCGCAGACGCTGGTCGAAGCCGCCCGCATCGACGGCGCCGGGCGCTGGAACATCTTCCGCTACGTGACCCTGCCCGCGTTGCGCACGACGCTGACCATCGTGCTGGTGCTCTCGGTCATCTCCTCGCTGAAGGCCTTCGACATCGTCTACGGCCTGACCGGCGGCGGACCGGCGCAATCGACGCAGATGCTGGCGCTCTGGGCCTTCACCCAGGCCATGCAGATCTTCGATTTCGGCCGCGGCGCTGCAATCTCGGTCGTTCTGCTGCTCATCACCATCGCCATCGTCATCCCCTACCTGCGCTGGACGCAAAAGCATGAGGAGGCCGAACAATGACGGCAGCATCGGCCACATCCATATCGGACGATTTCGAGACCATCGCGCCCGCCAAGCGCAAGCGGGACCCGGTGCTGATTGGCCTGTGGATCGCGTTGCTCGTGGTCGCGGCGATCTGGCTTGCGCCTTTCGTCTTCATCGTCTTTACCTCGCTGAAGACGCAGGCCGATGTGACTTCCACCGGCGCCTTCATGCCGCCGCTCGATCCAGCCTTTGAGAATTATTCAAGCGCCTGGGGCCGCGGCAATTTCGCCAATGCCTTCCTGAACAGCACTATTATCACCGTGATCAAGGTGCCGCTCGGGCTCATCCTCTCGGCGATGGCCGCCTATGCGCTTGCCAAGATCCGCATGCGGTTCAGCAAGCTATTGCTGCTCGCCATCGTCTTCGGCACGATGATCCCGTTTCAGGTCATGCTGGCCCCGCTGTTCACGCTGGTCAATTTGCTCGGGCTGATCGACACCTATCCGGGCGTTATCCTGCCCTATATAGCCTTCGGCGTGCCCTATCAGGTCTTTATCCTGCACGGCTTCTTCAAAGGCATTCCGAAGGAATTGTCGGAAGCCGCGCTGATCGACGGCGCAAGCCATTTCACCATCTTCCGCCGGATTTTCCTTCCAGTCTGCCTGCCGGTGCTCGCAGCACTGCTGATCCTCGATTTCGTCTCGACATGGAATGAATTCGCCATGGCGCTCGTGCTCTTGCAGGATCAGCATATGTGGACGTTGCCGCTTGGCCTCATGTCCTTCCAAGGCCAGTTTTCCAATGATTACGGCCAATTGAATGCGGCGATCGTCATGACGGTCCTGCCGGCCACCATCGTTTATCTGATCTTCCAGCGCTACTTCGTCTCCGGCCTCACCTCCGGCGCGGTGAAGGGCTGAGCGGTCGCACCATCCATACATCTTCCGAGGAGAACATCATGTCCAACGCGTCCGTCGAAAAATGGGGAGTCTTCGAAGCGGCCTTCAACGGTCCTTCCGGCGGCAACCCCTATCTCGATGTGGAGTTCGATGCCGTTTTCAGCCAGAACAGCCGCGAGATCCGCGTGCCCGGTTTCTATGACGGCGATGGCGTCTACCGCGTGCGCTTCATGCCGGACAATGAAGGTGATTGGTCCTTCCGCACACGGTCGAAGACATCGGA
This sequence comes from Martinezella hainanensis, assembly GCF_900094555.1. GTDB lineage: Bacteria > Pseudomonadota > Alphaproteobacteria > Rhizobiales > Rhizobiaceae > Rhizobium > Rhizobium hainanense. The sequence continues at coordinate 447,507 of NZ_FMAC01000005.1, read as the reverse complement.
ACTGGATGGCAAGACTGGCTCCTTCGTCGCGACCAAGCCGTCCGAGGGCAACCACGGCCCCGTACACGTCCGCAACAAGTTCCATTTCGCCTATGCCGACGGCAAGCCCTTCCTGTCGTTCGGCACCACCTGCTATGCCTGGACGCATCAGCCGCTCGAAATGCAGTCCCAGACGCTGGAGACGCTGAAAAAATCACGTTTCAACAAGATCCGCATGGGCGTTTTCCCGAAGGACTATCCTTATAACGTCAACGAGCCGCTTTACGCCTGCTTCGAAAAGGGCGCTGACGGCAAGGAAGATTTCGATCGTCCGAACCCCGTCCTCTTCCGTCATTTCGAGAGCCAGGTCGCAGCCCTTTGCGAGCTCGGCATCGAAGCGGATATTATCATGTTCCACCCTTATGACCGCTGGGGTTATGCCGACATGTCGGCCGAGCAGGATTTCCGCTACGTCGCCTATCTCGCAGCACGCCTTGCCGCCTATCGCAACGTCTGGTGGGCGCTTGCCAACGAGTATGACTTCCTCCTCGACACCAAGCCGCTGCAGCAATGGGACCGCTATTTCCACATTCTCGAAGAGAACGATCCCTACGGCCATCTGAAGTCGATCCATAACGGCGAACCGACGATGAACTTCGATCATCGCAAGCCCTGGGTCACCCATACCTGCATCCAGAACTGGGATGTAAAGCGCACGCAGGAATGGCGGGAGGCCTATGGCAAGCCTGTCGTCAACGACGAGCCGGAATATGAGGGCAACATCATCCAGTCCTGGGGCAACTTGACGGCTGAGGAGCTGGTGCATCGCTTCTGGATCACGGTTATGCGCGGTGGCTATGCCGGTCATGGCGAAACCTATTCGCATCCGGAAGATCTGATCTGGTGGGCGAAGGGCGGCGAACTGCGCGGCGAAGCCTGGAAGCGCATCGGCTTCCTGCGCGATCTGTTGGAGCAGGATGTCGTCAATGGCCTCGAACCGATGGCCTCGTTCGGGGAATGGCCATGGACGCGCGTTTCCGGCGCGCGTGACGGCGAGCTCCGTTACATTTATCTCGGCGAACATCAGCCCGTCATCTGGTCCACCGGCCTGCCGAAGGACGGGACCGACTATGACGTCGACGTCATCGACACATGGAATATGACGATCACGCCCGCCAAAAAGGTGGAAGCACCGATCCCGCATCCGACGCGCCATGGCGCGATCGTTCGCGGCGGCAAGGCAGATGCCGCCTTTGGCGTGGAACTGCCGGGCAAGCCATACCAGGCGCTCCGCATCCGCAAGAAGCATTGATCGATCCAGAAGGGAAGAATGTCATGTCCGGATTGACCATCAAGAACGTCAGGAAATCCTACGGCGCGGTAAACATCATCCATGGCGTCGATGTCGATATCTCTGACGGTGAGTTCGTCATTCTCGTTGGCCCCTCCGGCTGCGGCAAGTCCACGCTGCTGCGCATGATTGCGGGGCTTGAGGATATCACCGGCGGACAAATCTCGATCGGCGGCCGGGTCGTCAACGACCTGCCGCCGAAGGATCGCGACATCGCCATGGTCTTCCAGAACTATGCGCTCTATCCGCAGATGACTGTGGCGCAGAATATGGGCTTTGCGCTGCAGCTTGCCGGCGCGAAGCGTGCCGAAATCGACGAGAAGGTCGGCGAAGCCGCAAAGATACTGGGCCTGCAGCCGTTGCTGGATCGCAAACCCGCCCAGCTTTCCGGCGGGCAACGCCAACGCGTCGCAATGGGCCGCGCCATCGTGCGTGACCCCAAGGTCTTCCTGTTCGACGAACCGCTTTCCAATCTCGACGCAAAGCTGCGCGTGAAGATGCGTGCCGAAATCAAGGCGCTGCACCAGCGACTGAAGACGACGATCGTTTACGTGACCCACGATCAGATCGAGGCGATGACCATGGCTGACAAGATCGTCGTTCTACAGGGCGGTAAGGTTGAGCAGGTGGGCTCCCCGCTCGAGCTTTACGATCGTCCGAAAAATGTCTTTGTCGCCGGCTTCCTCGGCTCGCCGGCGATGAATTTTCTAGAAGGCAGGATCACCGGCGGCGCCTCGCCCGCTTTGGTGCTGCCGACCGGCACCGGCATCGAACTCGCCAGCGCTCCGGCTCAGTCGGATGGCCGGGAGGTTGTTCTGGGTATACGCCCGGAAGATCTTTCCTTCGGCTCCGAAGGCAGTGTGACCGCAACCGTTACGGTCGTCGAACCCACAGGCTCGGAAACGCATGTTGCGCTTGAGCTGGAGGGCAAGGAATTGACTTGGGTGATGAGAGAACGGGCAGAACTGACGCCTGGCCAGAAGATACAGCTCTCCCTGAAGACCCCGAACCTGCATTTCTTCGACAAGGCTAGCCAGCAACGGCTGTAGAGGATAGCCGAAGCGCGCTGGCTGGCCCGGATTACTCGGCAGCGCGCTTTTGAGTGCCGCTCATAACGGAAAATACCCGCTTGATGAACGCCTCGCCATCGAATTGACGTGCAGCGCCCTCGGCCACATGGTCCGGGCGATCGAAGATGAACGCTTCAAGATTGACGATCGGCAGGTTCAATCGTGTGCGCACGTCCCCGATCATCGCCGTATGCGTGACGACAAGCTTGCAGCCGTTCGGTTCGAACCATTCCCGAATGCCCGTCGCCGGTATGGCGGTCACCGACAATCCCTGCTCCATCAAAACCGAGCCGATGCGGGACGCAACTTGCTGGTTATCGAGACAGATCAGCACATCGGCCTGTGAGGGGGACGGTACATGGTTAGCCTGCATCAAGTGACCTCTCGTTCGAACACGAGCGGAATATACCGATTCGGGCGTGACAGGGTGTTATGAGTTGTTACATTTTGTTTCAGAACGATGACAACTCCGACGACCGCGTCGAAGCTAAGCATTCTATCAATTACTAGAGAATATCACCTCAAGATATTGATAAATATATTCATTATAAATCCTTACGAATCCGCCGAGGCGATGCTGATGGCTATCGCCCACTAGGCCAGCGCACGACGCCGGCGGCTATGTCTGAGATCGATGGCCGTGTGCCAGACGATGGTCGCGAAGATAATCGCTCCACCGATAAAAGTGGCAACCGGCGGCATCTCCGAGAAGAACAGCCAGACCCAGAACGGCGTCAAGACGATCTCCATCGAACTGATGAGGGCCGCATCGGCGGCCGGCATTTTTCTCGAACCGAAGAGGAAAAGGACGAAGGCGAGCGCAAAATTCGTCGCGCCGAAAGCCGCCAACAGCAGCCAGTTTTGAATGTCCACCGAGCTCGTCGATGCAAAGGGGACGAAGACGACGAATGTCAAAAGCCCGCTGACGACACTCGACGGCAGGATCGGGATACTGGGGTCCATGCGCGGGATGACGATGATGAGGGCGAAAGTGACCGTCATGCCGAGCGCCAGCAGATCGCCGACACCCGTACCGCCGCCGATCGAAGAGGCAACGATGACCGCAACGCCGATGAGGCAGATGCCGCCGGCAATCAAGGTCCGCTTCGCCACCCGTTCCTTCAGCATGGTCCAGCTGAGGAAGGCGGCGATGAACGGCGCCGTCGCATAGATCATGGTCACGTTTGCGACCGTGGTCGTATAAAGCGCGCCGATGAAGCACGCCTGGCTGATGGTCTGGCAGGCCAGCATCGCCAGCCCGGCAGGATGAAAGATCGATGCCCATTGCCGCCGTGAAAATCCGCCTTCGAGGAAAAAGCTTGGAATCAGCAGGAAGAGGCCGCCGAACAGCGACCGCCAGGCGATCGCCGTCCATATGTCCGTGGTCAGAAGGCGCGCGTAGATGCCGCTGCAGCTCCACGCAAGCATTGCTGTCGCCACAAGTATAACGCCCCTCTCATAGTCGCTGGCAAAAGCGGAGCGGGCGGGAAACTGGAATGTCATGTATGGACTCGAGGAACGAAGGAACGTCCCCTGTGTGCGCCGATATTTGACATCAGGCAAACGAATAGTAGAGATAGTAGCTATCAGAAATATTTGTGGCCTGCCATGCGCGAACCGATCGAAAGCGACCTGCTGCGGACCTTTCTCGTCATCACCGAGACATCCAATTTTTCCACGGCCGCTCAAAGGATCGGCCGCACCCAATCGGCCGTCAGCGCCCAGATCAAGCGGCTCGAGGACACGATCGGCGAAACGCTCTTCGAAAGAAGCGCCCGCGGGGCCGTCCTGACCCGCGCCGGCACTCAATTGCTTCCCTATGCACAGCGCGTGATCGAGCTTCTGAACGAGGCGGCCGCGAATATCCGCACGAAGCCGCTGGACGGACCGGTCCGGATCGGCATTCCCGAGGAATACAGCCAGACCATTCTTCCCGCCGCCTTGGCGGCCTTTGCCATCAGGCATCCGGCCGTCGAAGTCACTGTCTCCTGCGACTACACGGCGCATAATCTGGCAGCGCTGGAAAAAGATGAACTGGACCTGGCCGTCGTCTTCGACTGGAACAACCAAAGCAAAGGCGAAGTTCTCTGTATCGATCCAACGGTCTGGGTGACATCGTTGGTGCATCGTGTGCATGAGGCGACACCTCTGCCCATCGCCGTTTATCGGGATTCGACATGGTGCCGCGATTTTGCGCTGAAATCATTGGAGCAAATCGGGCGGCGTTATCGTATCGCCTTCATCGCCGATACGAGTTCGGGTTTGAAAAACGCCGTTTCCGCCGGGCTCGCCGTGACGACGCTGTCACGCAGCAACATTCCGCATGGCTGCCGGGAGCTAACAGGCGACGACGGTTTCCCGCCGGTCGATTCCTCACGCGTCGTGCTTCGCCGCAACCCCTATCATTCGAGCGAGGCGATCCGCGAATTGGCGGAAATGGTACGCGAGGCCTTCCAGCCTATGTCGGCTCTGCTGCAGCCATAGAGCGCCGACGCAGCCTGCGGCGCGTACCGGACGGGCTTTCGGAAAAGCTGGCACGATAGCTGCGGGAAAAGGCCGATGCCGAGTTGAAGCCGGTTGCGTCGGCAATCTCGGCAAAAGAGGCTTTCGTCTCGATGACCTTCCGTCGGGCCGCATTCAGCCTGAGCGCCAGATAGTGCACATGCGGCGGCGCGCCGATGCTCTCCTGAAAGAGTGCCTGGAGATGACGGGCACTGACGCCAATGCGACGGGCAAGACGCGTAAGCACCAGTGGCTGCTCGATATGATCCTCCATCAGGCGGATGGCCTGGGCCACGCGCGGATCGCGCATGCGCAGGCCGGCCGTCGATGGCGAAAGCTCCCCTGCGCTTTGCGTGCTTGCCGGCTCGTAGATGAACAGGCGGCTGACTTCGAGCGCCAGCGAATAGCCCTGCCGCCGCCGGATGATCTCCAGCATCAGATCGACCGTCGGCAACGATCCCGCTGTGGTAATCCGCTTGCCGTCGATGACGTAGCGGTCCTTAACGGCGCGGACCTGCGGATAGGCCAGCGCAAAATCGTCATAGTCTTCCCAATGGACGGCAGCAGAGACATTATCGAGCAGGCTCGCCTCGGCAAGCAGCCAGGTGCCGGACTCAATGCCGGCGACCATCGAGCGATGGCGGGCCGTTTGCGACAACTGCATCTTCAACGCCTGCGTCGCGCTGCGCCGCCAATTGTAGCTCGCCAGCACGAAAAGCGGCGTCGTGTCGGATGTCGGTCGGAAGCTGGAGGATGCTGGCACCGGGATGAGGCTCGTCGTTTCTGCTGGAGCACCATCCGGCGTGAAAAGGCGCCAGCGATAAAGCTCCGCTCCGGAAATGCGATTGGCCCCACGCAAGGGTTCAATCACCGAAGCGATCAAGATCAGGTTCGTCTCCGGAAGGATCAGGAGGTCGATGTCGAGCGTCTCATTGGCTGATGTCAGCATTGCGCATTCCCTCGATCATTCCGAAACTGTATCGAATAGTTCCGATAATGCAAAGCATGAAGATGTCTCATGGCTCGTAATGTCTTCAATACGAGGGAGAACAAAAATGCCTCTTGCGATGAATCGCGATGTCTTCATCACCTGTGCCGTCACCGGCGCCGGCGACACGGTTTCCAAATCCAGCCATGTTCCGATCACTCCCAAGCAGATCGCCGACTCCGCGATCGACGCCGCCAAGGCTGGGGCGGCAGTGGTTCACTGCCATGTCCGCGATCCGGAAACGGGCGCTGCCAGCCGCCGCAACGAACTTTACAGGGAAGTCACCGACCGCATTCGTTCTGCCGATATCGATGTCGTGCTGAACCTGACCGCCGGCATGGGCGGCGACCTGATTTTCGGCGATGTCGAGAGCCCTCTTCCGCTGAATGCCAAGGGCACCGATATGGCAGGCGCCACCGAGCGCGTCAGTCACGTTGCCGAGTGCCTACCCGAAATCTGCACGCTCGATTGCGGCACGATGAACTTCAATCTTGGCGACTACGTCATGACCAACACGCCCTCGATGCTCAGGGCCATGGCGAAGAAGATGACCGATCTCGGCGTTCGTCCCGAGATCGAGGCCTTCGATACCGGTCATCTCTGGTTTGCCAAGCAGCTTGCCGAGGAGGGCTTGATCGAGGATCCGGTCCTCATCCAGCTCTGCATGGGCATCCCCTGGGGGGCGCCCGATGACCTCAACACCTTTATGGCGATGGTCAACAACGTTCCCAAAAGCTGGACCTTCTCGGCCTTTTCCATCGGTCGCAATGCCATGGCCTATCCGGCGGCCGCGATCCTTGCCGGCGGCAATGTCCGCGTCGGGTTGGAAGACAATCTCTATGCCGGCAAGGGCATGCTCGCGACCAATGCGCAGCTTGTCGAAAAGGCGGTGCAGGTGGTCGAGGGCATGGGCGCGCGCATCATCGGCCCCGAAGATGTCCGCAAGAAGCTGAAACTGACGAAGCGCTGAGGCCCCGATGACCAAGATCAACAAGGCGGCCTGCATCGGCGGCGGCGTCATCGGCGGCGGATGGATCGCCCGTTTCCTGCTCGCGGGCATCGATGTCGATGTCTACGATCCGCATCCGGAGGCAACCCGCATCGTCGGCGAAGTTCTGGCCAATGCCGAAAAGGCCTATGCGATGCTGACCGGCGCACCGCTTCCGCCGCGCGGCAGGCTCACATTCAGGGATACGCTGGAAGCGGCAGTCGATGGTGCCGATTGGATCCAGGAGAGTGTACCCGAACGGCTCGATCTCAAGCGCAAGGTATTGACGCAGATCGATGCCGCCGCAAGGTCCGATGCGCTGATCGGCTCGTCCACGTCGGGCCTGTTGCCGACGGACCTGCAACGCGACATGCGTCACCCCGAGCGCCTCTTCGTCGCCCACCCCTATAATCCGGTCTATCTGCTGCCGCTCGTGGAAATCGTCGGCGGCGAAAAAACCAGCGCCGCCACCATCCAGGCTGCTATGAAAAGACTGCCGCCCATCGGCATGAAGGGCGTGCATATCGCCAAGGAAATCGAGGCTTTCGTCGGCGACCGCCTGCTGGAAGCGCTCTGGCGCGAGGCGCTGTGGCTAATCAAGGATGATATCTGCACCGTCGAGACGTTGGACGATGTCATCCGCTACTCCTTCGGCCTGCGCTGGGCGCAGATGGGCCTGTTCCAGACCTATCGCATCGCCGGTGGCGAAGCGGGCATGCGTCATTTCCTGGCGCAGTTCGGCCCGGCATTGCAGTGGAACTGGACGAAGCTGATGGATGTCGTCGATCTCGATGATGCCCTCGTCGAAAAGATCGGCCAGCAGTCAGACGAACAGGCCGACGGCCTTTCGATCCGCGAACTCGAACGCATCCGTGACGAAAATCTCGTCGGCATCCTTCAGAGCCTGAAAGGCAGCCATGGCGGCAAGGGCTGGGGCGCCGGCAAGCTGCTGAAGGAATTCGAGCAGCATCTTTGGGCCGGCGGCGGCGCGAAGCAGGCGCTGGACCTTACAAAACCACTGCGCCTGATCGACACCAAGGTCAGCCCGGCCTGGGTCGACTATAACGGCCATATGACCGAACACCGCTATCTGCAGGTCTTCGGCGACACGTCGGATGCGCTGCTGCGCCTGATCGGCGTCGATCTCGCCTATGTCGAGCGCGGCCACAGTTACTATACGGTGGAGACCCATATCCGCCATATCGGCGAAGCCAGGCTCGGCCAAGCCATCCATTCGACTTGCCAGATCGTGGGGGCTGACGAAAAGCGGCTGCATGTCTTCCATGCGCTGCACGACAGTGCGAGCGGCGACATCATCGCCACGGCGGAACAGATGCTGCTGCATGTGGATGCCAAGGCTGGCAAGGCCGCTGCCGCACCGGAGGAGGTGCTCAGCAAATTGGAGCCGATTGCCGCCGCGCACGCAGCCTTGGCCATGCCGGAGGGAGCCGGCCGTCATGTGGGACAAAAACGCTAGGAGGAAGCGATCGTGAATTTCGGACTCAGCGAAGAACAGGAGATGATCGTCAGGACGGTCAGGGACTTCGTCGAGACGGAGATCTATCCGCACGAAAACGAGGTCGAACGCACCGGCCTTGTACCGCCCGATCTTGGGCAGGATATCAAGCGCAAATGTATCGAGCTCGGCTTCTATGCCTGCAATTTCCCGGAGGAAATCGGCGGTGCCGGGCTTGATCACCTCACCTTTACCCTGGTCGAGCGCGAGCTCGGCCGCGGTTCCCTTGGGCTCACCGTCTTCTTCGGCCGTCCATCCGGTATCCTGATGGCCTGCGAGGGCGAGCAACGCGAGCGCTATCTCCTCCCGGCGGTGCGTGGCGAGAAAATCGACGCTCTCGCCATCACCGAACCCGATGCCGGCTCCGATATGCGCGGCATGAAATGCGCGGCACGGCAGGATGGCGACGATTTCGTGCTCAACGGCACGAAACACTTCATCTCGCATGCCGATGTCGCCGATTTCGTCATCGTCTTCGCCGCGACCGGCGAGGAGGACACGCATCGGGGCGTCAAGAAGAAGATCACCGCCTTCCTGGTCGACCGCGGCACGCCGGGCTTCGACATCCTCAAGGGCTATGACTCGGTTTCGCATCGCGGCTACCACAACTCCATCCTGAGCTTCACCGACTGCCGCCTGCCGAAATCGCAAGTGCTGGGAGAGGTGCATCGCGGCTTCGATCTTGCCAATCAATGGCTCTACGGAACGCGCCTGACAGTTGCCGCCACCTGTGTCGGCCGGGCGCGCCGCGTCTTCGATCTGGCCCTGCCCTACGCCGCGGAACGCAAGCAATTCGGCAAGCCGATCGGCGCCAACCAAGGCGTGTCGTTCAAGCTTGCCGACATGATCACCGAGATCGACGCCGCCGATCTGCTCACGCTGTCGGCCGCATGGAAGCTCGACGCCGGCATCCCGGCCAACCGCGAGATCGCCTCGGCCAAGCTCTACGCCTCGGAAATGCTCGCCCGCGTTACCGACGAGGCAATCCAGATCTTCGGCGGCATGGGATTGATGGACGACCTGCCTCTTGCCCGCTTCTGGCGTGACGCACGCGTCGAACGCATCTGGGACGGCACGTCGGAAATCCAGCGGCACATCATCAGCCGCGACCTGCTTCGGCCGTTCGGAGCATGAGCCCATGACGCAGCGCTCGCTCGACCGCCTGATCAGACCCAGAACCATCGCCGTCTTCGGAGGCAGAGAGGCACGGCGCGTCATCGAGCAATGCGACCTCATGGGATTTTCTGGCGAAATCTGGCCGGTACATCCGACACAAGAGAGTGTGCTCGGCCGGCGCTGCTATCGCTCGGTTACCGAATTACCGGATGCGCCGGATGCTGCCTTCGTTGGCGTCAACCGGACGCTGACTATCGACATCGTCAGGGATCTCGCGGCCAAAGGCGCGGGTGGTGCCGTCTGCTATGCCTCGGGCTTCAGCGAAGCGGTGGCGGAACTGGCCGATGGCGGGGATTTGCAGCAGGCGCTTGTCGAGGCAGCCGGCGCCATGCCGATCGTCGGGCCGAACTGCTACGGCATGATCAACGGCCTGGACGGCGCCCTGCTCTGGCCGGATCAGCATGGTATCGTCAGAACCGAGCGCGGCGTTGCGATCCTTACCCAATCCTCCAATATCGCCATCAATCTCAGCATGCAGAGGCGCGGCCTGCCGATCAGCTATCTGATGACGGCAGGTAACCAGGCACAAACCAGCCTGTCAGACCTTGCCCAGGCCGTCCTTGAAGACCCACGCGTCACGGCCGTCGGCCTGCACATCGAAGGCTTCGGCGATATCCGGGCGCTGGAGGCGCTCGCAACACGCGCCCAAGAGCTGAAGAAGCCCGTTATCGCGCTGAAGATCGGCAAATCCGAACAGGCACAGCGCGCCACCGTCTCGCACACGGCCTCGCTCGCCGGCAGCGACGCGGTGGCCGGCGCCGTCCTCGACCGCCTCGGCATCGGCCGCGTCGCGACGTTGCCGGAACTGATCGAAACGCTGAAACTCCTGCATGTCGCGGGTCCGCTCGACAGCAATGCGATCTCCTCGATGAGCTGTTCGGGCGGCGAGGCATCGCTGATGGCCGATGCCGCCGTCGGCCGAAATGTCGAATTCCGCGCGCTGAAACCCGAACAACTACCCGCCCTGCGCGCCAGCCTCGGCCAGATGGTGACGCTCTCCAATCCGCTCGACTACCACACCTTCGTCTGGGGCGATCTTGCCCGGCAGACGGAGGCTTTCAGCGCCATGTTCGCCGGCGGCTATGCCATCAATCTGCTTGTGCTCGATTTCCCCCGCGAAGATCGCTGCAACGGCGCGGACTGGATGATCACCGTCTCTGCCGTTGCCGCAGCGGCCAGGCAGACTGGTGCCCGTGCGGGCATTCTGGCGACGCTGCCTGAAAACATGCCCGAGGCGATCGCTGGGCAATTGATCGAAGCCGGCATCGTGCCCCTTTGCGGCATCAGCGAGGCGCTGGCCGCGGCAGAGATTGCAGCTGGTATCACAAACGCCTGGAAGAAGCCGCAGCCGCTCCCGCTGCTCAGCGCACGCACCGAGGCGGGTGACGTCGAGACCTTGAGCGAGGCCGAAGCCAAGGCCGAGCTTGCGGCATCGGGCCTTGCGGTCCCGCTGGGCATGACCGCCAGAACGGCAAGCGAGGCGGCCGACCGCGCGGAGCAACTCGGCTTCCCCGTTGCGCTCAAGGCGCTTGGCGTCGAGCACAAATCCGAAGTCGGCGCCGTCAAGCTCAACCTATGGGATAGGAATGCTGTCAAGGATGCGGCCGAGGACATGGCCATGGTCGCTCATGGCTTCCTCGTCGAACGGATGGTCGACCGTCCCATCGCGGAGCTCATCATTGGCGCCGTCCGCGATCCGGTCGTCGGCTTGACCCTGACGATCGGTGCCGGCGGAATCCTCGTGGAATTGCTCGAAGATTCCGTCGTTTTGCCACTTCCGGCGACGAAAGCCGAGGTCTTGGAGCGGATTTCGCGGCTGAAGGTCCGCAAATTGATCGAAGGCTATCGAGGCAGTTCAGCAAGCAGTCTCGAAATCGTTGCCGACGCCGTCCTATCAGCGGCAGAATATGTCGTAAAGAATGCCGCAAAGCTTGAAGAACTGGACATTAATCCATTGATGGTCCTACCAGAATCTCGCGGCGCCGTTGCCGCGGATGCTCTCATCCGGCGAAGGAGGTAGCAGAAGTTGCAAGACCCCATTCGAACCCGATGCGAAGACGGCATCCTCGAGGTCATTATCGACCGGCCGAAGGCCAATGCCATCGATCTGGCAACGAGCCGCAAGATGGGACTGATTTTCCGCGACTTCCGCGACAATCCGGATCTGCGGGTCGCCATCGTCACGGGTGCCGGCGAGAAATTCTTTTCCGCCGGCTGGGATTTGAAGGCTGCAGCGAATGGCGACGCAGTCGACGGCGATTATGGCGTCGGCGGTTTCGGCGGGCTACAGGAGCTGCGAGATCTCAACAAGCCCGTCATCTGCGCCGTCAACGGTATCTGTTGCGGCGGCGGGCTGGAGATCGCGCTGTCGACCGATCTCATCATCGCCGCCCCGCACGCCACCTTCGCTTTGCCCGAGATCCGCTCGGGCACCGTCGCCGATGCCGCATCGATCAAACTGCCAAAGCGCATCCCCTATCACGTAGCCATGGACATGCTGCTCACCGGCCGCTGGCTGAATGTCGAGGAAGCCCATCGCTGGGGCTTCGTCAACGAGATCGTCATGGCCGACAAGCTGATGGACAGGGCCTGGGAACTGGCCCGCCTGCTCACAAGCGGGCCGCCGCTCGTCTACGCGGCAATCAAGGAAATCGTTCGTGAAGCGGAGGGCTCGACGTTTCAGACTGCCATGAACAAGATCACCAAACGGCAGTTTGCGACCGTCGACGTCCTTTATTCGAGCGAAGATCAATTGGAAGGCGCACGGGCTTTTGCGGAGAAGCGAGCCCCGATCTGGAAAGGAAGATAGAGGCGGCAGCAACCGCTAAATTTCCCACATGCTCGCGGGCGACAGGCTTCAGGCGGAAGAGGAACCGAGACCTGAAGTGGCTTGTTCGGGAGCTTTGTCAACACGGCAAGAAGAAGGAACAGGGGAATGAACGATTACACGAAATATCTGGCAAGCCGCGTCACCGCGGGCGGGCTTAGCCGCCGCGAATTCATGGGACGCGCCATGGCAGCGGGCGTGACTTTAACGCTCGCCGACAAACTCTTCACCGAAAGTGCAATGGCGGCCGAACCGAAGCGCGGTGGTCATCTGAAGCTTGGCCTGGAAGGCGGTGCCGCGACCGATTCCAAGGACCCGGCCAAATTCCTGTCGCAGGTCATGTTCTGCATCGGCCGCTGCTGGGGCGACATGCTGGTGGAATCTCATCCGCTAACTGGTGCCGCCGTTCCGTCGCTCGCAGAATCCTGGGAGCCGTCGAAGGATGCCGCCACTTGGACTTTCAAGATCCGCAAGGGCGTGAAGTTCCACAACGGCAAGGATCTGACGATTGACGATGTTGTCGCCACGCTCAAGCGCCATACGGATGCGAAGTCGGAATCCGGCGCCCTCGGCGTCATGAAGTCGATCAAGGAGATCAAGGCCGATGGCGACAATCTCGTCCTGACGCTGACCGAAGGCAACGCCGACATGCCGTTGCTGCTGACTGACTATCACCTCGTCATCCAGCCGAACGGCGGCTATGACGATCCCCTCGCCTCGATCGGCACCGGTCCCTACAAGCAGGTCAGCTTCGAGCCGGGCGTGCGCGCCACCTTCGAACGTAACAAGGACGACTGGCGCACCGATCGCGGCTTCGTCGATTCGGTCGAGATCATTTGCATGAACGACGCGACGGCGCGTATCGCCGCTCTGTCGTCGGGTCAGGTCCACTACATCAACCGCGTCGACCCGAAAACCGTCGATCTTCTGAAGCGCGCGCCGACCGTCGAAATCCTGTCTACAGCCGGCCGCGGTCACTATGTCTTCATCATGCATTGCGACAAGGCGCCCTTCGACAACAACGACCTGCGCCTGGCACTGAAATACGCCATGGACCGCGAGACGATGGTCAAGAAGATCCTCGGCGGCTACGGCAAGGTCGGCAACGATTTCCCGATCAACAGCACCTATGCTCTCTTCCCCGAAGGGATCGAGCAGCGTACCTACGATCCCGACAAGGCTGCCTTCCACTACAAGAAGTCCGGCCACAGCGGCTCGGTCCTCTTGCGCACGTCGGAAGTCGCATTCCCCGGCGCTGTCGATGCGGCCGTTCTCTATCAGGAAAGCTGCAAGAAGGCGGGAATCAACATCGAGGTCAAGCGCGAGCCGGGCGATGGCTACTGGACGAACGTCTGGAACGTCCAGCCCTTTTCCACCTCGTACTGGGGCGGTCGCCCGACGCAGGACCAGATGTATTCCACCGCCTATCTCTCGACGGCGGACTGGAACGACACGCGCTTCAAGCGCCCGGACTTCGACAAGCTTCTGCTTCAGGCCCGCTCCGAACTGGACGAAGCCAAGCGCAAGGAGCTTTACCGCGCCATGGCGATGATGGTGCGCGACGAAGGCGGCGTCATCCTGCCGATGTTCAACGATTTCGTGAACGCCTCCACCAAGCAGGTGAAGGGCTATGTCCACGATATCGGCAACGACATGTCAAACGGCTACGTCGCGACCCGCGTCTGGCTTGACGCCTGATGCCCGAAGCCGGGCGAAAACGCCCTCATCTCTGACACAGCCGGGACCGCGAAAGGCTTTCGCGGTCCTCCCGACGTTTCAAGCAATTCCCGGAAAAAGCGCAGCTGTTTTCCGTTCGGAATTGCGTAAAACAACAAGATTGAGCGGCTCAACGATTCCCTGAAACTGGAACCGCTCTAAGTGCGAGGCATCGGCCATGTCCAATCCGCCCCCCGGCACAGTTCTGCCCGGGCTGAGGTTCAAGCAGCGTTTTCCGCTGCTGTCCCTCATTATCGAGCGTTGCGTGCTCAGTATCATCCTGCTGTTTGCGGTCTCCGTTTTGATCTTCGGCGGCCTCGAAGCCTTGCCCGGCGATTTTGCAACCACCTATCTCGGCCAGTCGGCCACGCCGCAGGCGGTCGCCAATATCCGCGAGGAACTCGGCCTCAACCGGCCTGTTGTCACTCGCTATGTCGAATGGCTCGGCAACGCCGTCAAGGGCGATTTCGGCACCTCCTGGGCCAGCAAGAACTCCGTCAGCGAGCAGATCGGCAAGCGGCTCGGCAATTCGCTGTTTCTGGCCGGCTTTGCTGCCTTGATCTCGGTGCCGCTGGCCGTCTGTCTGGGTATGTTGGCCGTCCATTTCAGGAACCGCATGCCGGACAAGATCATCAACGTCATTTCGCTCGCGGCGATCTCGCTGCCGGAATTCTTCATCGGCTATCTCCTCATCATGTTCTTTTCCGTCAAGTTCGGCATCGCGACATTTCCGGCGACGGTGTTTGACGGCATGGGCTTCGTCGACCGGCTGAAGGCGATCGCGCTTCCGACCGCGACCCTGGTGCTGGTCGTGCTTGCGCATATGATGCGCATGACCCGCGCGGCCATTCTGTCCGTCATGTCCTCGGCCTACATGGAAACCGCCGAGCTGAAAGGCCTTTCTGCCTTCCGCGCCATCGTCAAACACGCCGCACCCAATGCGCTGGCGCCGATCATCAACGTCATCGCGCTGAACCTTGCCTATCTGATCGTCGGCGTTGTGGTCGTCGAAGTCGTCTTCGTCTATCCTGGCATGGGCCAGTATATGGTCGATGCCGTGACGGTGCGCGACATGCCTGTCGTCCAGGCCTGCGGGCTGATCTTCGCCGCCGTCTACATCTTCCTCAACATGACGGCCGATATCCTCGCCATCGTCGCCAACCCACGTCTGAGGCATCCGCGATGAGATTGAGAGACATCCCCATCACCGCCTGGATCGGCATCATCGGTATCCTGATCGCCTTCATCTGCGCCATCTTCGCTCCCTGGATCGCCCCTTACGGCGAGACGGAAGTCGTCGGCAATGTCTGGCAGCCCGCCGATGCGCAATATTTCTTCGGTCTCGACAATCTCGGTCGCGATATCCTGTCGCGGTTGATCTACGGCACCCGTACGACACTGTTCGTCGCGCTGACGGCGACGATCATCTCTTTCTCGCTCGGCATCATCCTGAGCTTCACCGCTGCCGTCTCGCGCGGACTGATCGACACGGTCTTCTCGCGCTTCAACGACCTGATGATGTCGATCCCGACGCTTATCTTTGCGCTCGTCGTGCTTGCGGTCCTGCCGCAGAATCTGATCGTGCTGATCCTCGTCATGGCCATCCTCGATTCCACTCGCGTCTATCGCCTCGGCCGCGCCGTGGCGCTCGACGTCGCGGTCATGGAATTCGTCGAGGCGGCCAAGCTTCGTGGCGAAGGCAAGATCTGGATCATCTTCCGCGAGATCCTGCCGAATACGCTGTCGCCGCTGCTGGCGGAATTCGGGCTTCGCTTCGCCTTCTCGATCCTGTTCCTCTCGACACTGTCCTTCCTCGGCCTCGGCATCCAGCCGCCGGCGGCCGACTGGGGCGGCATGGTCAAGGACAACAAGGACGGTATCATCTTCGGCATCTCAGCCGCCCTCGTGCCGGGTTCCGCCATCGCGGCGCTCGCGATCTGTGTCAATCTGGTGGTCGACTGGCTCTTAAGGCGCACCTCCAGCCTCAAGGGAGGGCGTGGCGATGCCTGAGCTTCTTTCCGTTCGCGATCTCAAGATCGAGGCGACCAGCTATCCGCCCGGCGAGCCGCCGAAACGCGTCACCATCGTCGACGGCGTTTCCTTCGATCTGCAAAAGGGCAAGGTGCTCGGGCTGATCGGCGAGTCCGGCGCCGGCAAATCGACTATCGGCCTTTCCGCGCTCGCCTATGGACGCGGCGGCGCCGAGATTACCGGCGGCCAGGTGTTGCTCGACGGCACGGACATCCTGCCGCTCGGCAAGTCCGGCATCCGCCGGATTCGCGGCGCGCGGGTCTGCTACGTCGCGCAATCCGCCGCGGCCGCCTTCAATCCCGCGCATCGCCTGGGAGATCAGGTGATCGAGGCGACAGTGAAACACGGCCTGATGACGAAAGAGGAGGCCAGAAAGCGGGCGCTCTATCTTTTCAGCGTGCTTGGCCTGCCCAGCCCGGAAACATTCGGCGAGCGCTACCCGCATCAGGTCTCCGGCGGCCAGCTGCAGCGCGCCATGACCGCCATGGCGCTCTGCTCAAACCCGGAACTGATCGTCTTCGATGAACCGACGACCGCGCTTGATGTCACCACGCAAATCGATGTTCTTGCGGCGATCAAGCACGCCATCGAGGCGACCCATACGGCGGCACTTTACATCACCCATGACCTTGCCGTCGTCGCCCAGATCTCCGATGACATCATGGTGCTGAGGCACGGCAAGACGGTGGAATATGGCAGTGTCCAGCAGATCATCGAGGAGCCTAGGCAAGACTATACCCGCGCCCTGGTCAATGTCCGCCAGGAGGCGCGAGCCGAAGCTGCGGATCAATCGAGCGCACTTTTGAAAATCGAGAATATCAGTGCACAATACTCCAATGGTTTCAGGGTATTGCATGATGTTTCTCTACATGTTCCTAAAGGCCAAACATTGGCCGTAGTCGGCGAATCCGGTTCCGGCAAATCGACGCTCGCCCGCGTGATTACCGGCCTGTTGCCGCCGAGCGACGGGCGGATCTCCTTCGACGGCAAGCCGCTGACGCCGCCCTTGAAAAACCGCTCGCGGGAGGAACTGCGGCGCATCCAGCTGATCTACCAGATGGCCGATACTGCGATGAACCCACGCCAGACCGTGCGCGATATCATCGGTCGCCCGCTGACCTTCTATGATGGCCTGCATGGCGCGGCGAAGACGGCGCGCGTCAAGGAATTGCTCGACCAGATCGAGATGGGCAACGGCTTCATCGACCGCTATCCGGCCGAGCTTTCCGGCGGCCAGAAGCAGCGCGTGGCCATCGCCCGTGCGCTTGCGGCCAAGCCGGAACTCATCCTCTGCGACGAGCCGACCTCGGCGCTCGATCCGCTGGTCGCCGAAGGCATTCTGAAGCTGCTCTTGAAGCTGCAGAAAGAGGCGCGTCTCTCCTATGTTTTCATCACCCACGATATCGCCATCGTGCGCGCGATCGCCGACAGCGTCGCCGTGATGCACCGCGGCAAGCTCGTTCGCTTCGGTCCGAAGTCGCAGGCTCTTTCGCCACCGTTCGACGACTATACCGACCTGCTATTGAAATCCGTGCCCGAAATGGAGATCGGCTGGCTGGAGCGCGTGCTGACGACGCGGAAAATGGAAAGCGCCGGAAATTGAAGCTTCGGCGCTTTCAATCTAACCGCTCAATACCGATCCGCTTTCATGCCAATCGAGAGCTCAGCGCATAAGGCGGGCGCTGAGTTCGCGGGCGAGCGTGGCTGCGTTGCGTCCTACAATCATGCTCTGATGGTTGCCGGCGACATCAACCCAGTCCGCATGAACGAGCAAGCGCCCCCATATGGTCTTGGGATCGCAGTCGACCGGAGAGCCTTGCAGGCTGCGATAGAAAGTCAGCTCCCCGTCGTAACGGCTCGGTTTGTAAAGGCCCTTCATCCGCAGGAGTTGTCTGGCAGCCGCATCATAAAGCGGCGGATAATCGCCCATCCATTGGGGCGCCAGTTCCGGATAGTAGGCCGTATGCGGGTCGGCGTAGCGGAAAGAAAGGGGCTTCAGTTTTTTTGCGAGAAGTTCCCGTCGCTCGATAGTTGGTCTGCTGGCCTGAATCGGTGCTTGCCGAGGCGGTTGAGAAGCGACTTTCTTTAGATTCTTCTTTCTGGTTCGGGCTCGTCTCCAGCGTTGCCACATGAATCTGCCCCAGGTCATCAGCGGCCACTCCTGCTCGCCAAAGGGGGTGTCGAGCATTCCGAGGAACGCAACCTTTTGCCCCTGCGCCCCCAAGGCGCGAGCAAGCTCCAAGGCAAAGACACCGCCGAAAGAATAACCGAGCAATCGATAAGGCTCTCCGATCCCGGCTGCTTGCAACGCTTTCAGTGTGCTTTGAACCTCGTCTTCCACGGTTGCCGGCTGTTGACGATCGCGGTTGAATGCTGTCAGCGCAACGCCGAGGATGGGTCCTGGAAAGCTGATCTCGCTGATGAGCTGCTGCATTTCCAGAAAGCAGCTTGCGCCTCCGGCAAATAGCAGCAAAGGCGCCGCACCTTCCCCGCCTCGGAGCTCTATGATTTTCGGCGAGACCGAAAGGTCTTCGTGATTGGAAATCGCAAAGCCAAGCGCTTCAAGGGTGCGGTGACGATAGAAGACATTGACATCCATCTCTTCTCCCGTTTCGTTCCACCAGCGCTTTATGAAATTCAAGACACGGTTGACCGAAACAGCATCGGGAATGTCTGCGTCGCGATCCAAATTGATTTTCGCTTCCTGACGAAACAGATCATCAAAGGAGGCATGCAGGCCGGAATCTACATCCGTTCTCGTCGAGAAAAGCATCTAGGCATCCCCAAAATGTCGAAGTATGCGTCACTAAACGATATGATGACTGTTATTCTTATAAAGCGGTCCTTAATATATTCCGTAGAAGCACAACTTTTTCTTGTGTTCGAGATTTTTCACTGTCGAGCAACCTGCAAGGGCTGAAAAGGAACCCTTCGGCAATCGGAGTCGTCAATACTCGGCTGGCACCGCATATACTTCGGCTGAAGGATCCGTGAGGAACGAGCGGACCGTGGGCGGCAGTTGCCGCGATGACAACGGCAAGGGTCCGCAACGCGAGAGAAGTTCGCGCAGATCGGGCTCAGCGCCGACGTGGCGCCAGATCATCCGCGACGCATAGGGCAGGTTTTCCTTTCGCCAGGAGACCCCCATGGTCGTTCCGCGCAGATAGACGCGCTGATGCTCGTCGAACGGCAACAGGATCGTCTGCGACAGCATGGAGTTGGGGCCGACGACGCGCTCCGTAATGAAGATCCGGTTCCTGTAGAACGCCGCCAAGCCTACATATTTCGAGAATTGCTGGATACCGTTTCCAGGGTCGCGCAGGCGTTCCATTGACTTGACGTGCACCAGTCCAGCCTGCTCGACAAGACGACTGCACGAGCAAACGACCATTCCGGGCCAGGACGGCGAGCGATGATAGGTCTGGAAGTAACCGACATGACGCCTGAGCGCGGTCAGATTTCCGGGAAACGCCTTGAGGAGTTCGGAGCTTTCGTTGAGACCCAGAGCCGGCTTGCGAAGGCGCTCGCGAAAGAGCTTGGGCGCAATGAGGAAATCGGCGGCATCGAGATCGAAATATTTGGCGATGCGCGCCATGTTATGGGCAGACGGCCTCGTCTGGCCATTGATATATCGGTTGAACTGCTGCCGGTTGATATCAATTGCACGGCATAGCTGCGAAATCGAACGCTGTGTTGCACAGGCGATCTTGAGGTTCTCGACCAGGTAAGGCATCGGCAGCTCCGTCTTGGAAAGACTAGCGTAAACTCGCTTAAAGATGCGTCAAGTCGCGAAATTGCGTCGGCCCGCTCGGCCTCTACGTTTCCACCTACAAAAATGGAAACGAGGGAACTGTCATGACGCATGAAAAGGATCAATCTTCGCAGCTGAAAATCGGCCGCCGCCACTTCCTGGGCGGCGCCGTCGCGCTCGGCACTTTGCCGGCCCTCGCATCCGGCCTCCTGATGCCGCGCGATGCCCGGGCGCAGGAAGCGAAGCGCGGTGGTCATTTGAAGCTGGGCCTGAAGGGCGGCGCCACCAGTGATGCGCTCGACCCGGCAACCTATAGCGCATCCGTCTTGTTCGTCATTGGCCGCCTCTGGGGCGATACGCTGGTCGAATCGGATCCCAAGACCGGCGCTCCCTTGCCGTCGCTGGCATCCTCCTGGACGCCATCGGCGGACGCCTCCGTCTGGACCTTCAAGATCCGCAATGACGTGCAGTTTCACGACGGCAGCAAGATGACCGTCGCCGATATCGTCGCGACGCTGAAGCGGCACGCGGACAAGAATTCACAGTCGGGCGCCCTTGGGCTCATGGCCTCAATTACGGGCATTGAAGAAAAGGCGGGTGATCTTGTTCTGACGCTAAGCGAAGGCAATGCGGACCTGCCTCTGCTTTTGACCGACTACCACCTGATCATCCAGCCGAGGGGCGGCGTCGACAAGCCTGCGGCAGCTGTCGGTACAGGCCCTTACATTCTGAAGAGCTTTGAACCCGGCGTTCGTGCAACTTTCGAGAAGAACTCCAAGGATTGGCGCTCTGATCGCGGTTTTGTCGACAGCGTGGAAATCCTTGTCATCAACGACAACACCGCCCGCATTGCAGCGCTTGCCTCCGGCCAGGTGCATTTCGTCAACAATGTCGACCCGAAGACCGTTCCGATGCTGCAGCGGGCACCGACCGTCGATATCGTCCGGAACGCCGGCAAGGGCTTCTACTGCTTCCTGATGCATTGCGACACCGCGCCCTTCGACAACGCCGATCTTCGGCTCGCGCTGAAATATGCCATCGACCGCCAGTCGATCCTCGATAAGGTGCTTGGCGGCTACGGCACGATTGGCAACGACTATCCGGTCAATTCCAACTACGCCCTCGCCCCGACCGATATCGAGCAGCGGCCGTATGATCCGGACAAAGCCGCCTTCCACTTCAAGAAATCGGGTCTCGATCGCCCTGTTCAGTTGCTCACCTCCGATGCAGCCTTTCCTGGCGCCGTGGATGCGGCGATCCTGTTCCAGCAAAGCGCGCGCAAAGCCGGAATCACGATCGACGTGAAGCGCGAACCGGAGGACGGCTACTGGACCAATGTCTGGAACAAGCAGCCCTTCTGCGCCTCATTCTGGGGCGGCAGGCCGACACAGGATTCGCGCTATTCCACCTCCTACCTGTCGACCGCGGAATGGAACGACACCCGTTTCAAGCGCCCTGACTTCGACAAACTGGTGCTGCAGGCAAGATCCGAACTCGACGAAACCAAGCGCAAGGTGCTTTATCGACAGCTGGCTCTGATGGTGCGAGACGATGGCGGCCTGATCCTGCCCGTCTTCAACGATTACATCATGGCCTCTTCGAAGACGCTGAAGGGATATGTCGACGACATCGGCAACGATTTGTCCAACGGCTACATCGGCAGCCGCGTATGGTTTAATGCATAAATCTCATCGGGATATATGATCATGGCTGAGCGCAGCTTCACTACCATCGAAAATCAGTGGATCACCCTCAGGGACGGTACACGGCTTGCCGCGCGCATCTGGATGCCGGATGGCGCGGAGAGCGATCCCGTGCCGGCGGTCTTCGAGTTTCTGCCCTATCGCAAGCGCGACGGGACGAGTCCGCGCGATGAATCGACCTATCCGGTCTTTGCCGCAGCCGGCATCGCCGGTGTCCGTGTCGATATCCGTGGCTCCGGTGAGTCCAGCGGCATCATCGATGGCGAGTATACCGAACTCGAGCTTGCCAATGCCTGCGAGCTGATTGCCTGGATTGCAGCACAGCCCTGGTCGAACGGTTCTGTCGGCATGATGGGTATATCCTGGGGCGGTTTCAACTGCCTTCAGGTCGCGGCCCTGAAACCACCGGCGCTGAAAGCGGTCATCTCGATCGCCTCCACGGTCGATCGCTACAATGACGACATCCACTACAAGAACGGCTGCCACCTCTCCGCCCAGCTCTCCTGGGCGGCGACCATGCTCGGCTATCAATCGCGTTCTCCCGATCCGGCCATCGTCGGCGACGACTGGCGGGACATGTGGCTGGAGCGGCTCGAGCAAGAACCCTTCTTCATGGAGGAATGGCTCAAGCATCAGCGTCGCGACGATTTCTGGCGGCATGGGTCCATCTGCGAGGATTTCGCTGGCTTCGATATTCCCGCCATCGTCATCGCCGGCTGGGCGGATGGCTATCGCAACACGCCGCTGCTGGCGGTCGAAGGGCTTGGGGATAAGGCAAAGGCACTGATCGGCCCGTGGGTTCACAAGTACCCGCACTTCGCCTGGCCGAAGCCGCGCGCCGATTTTCACGGCGAAGCTATCGCCTGGTGGAACCACTGGCTGCGCGGCGAGCGCAACGGCGCGGAGGCCATGCCATCCGTGCGCGCCTATATTCTCGATGCCGCCAAGCCGGCAAAACGCCGCGATTTCGATCCAGGTTTCTGGATCGCCAAACACGAATGGCGCCAGCCAGAGATGCAATGCTTCTATGTCGAGCAGTTCGGCACGCTGATGGAAGGTATGCCGATCCCGCATGCGCCGGAACACCCCGTCTACTTGCGCTCACCGCTCGACACGGGCACGGCCTCGGGCGAATGGTTCACCCTGAAGCCGGATGCTGAAATGGCGATCGATCAGCGCGTCGACGACGCCGGGTCACTGACCTTCCAGACCGCACCGCTGGTCGAGGATCATGATTATCTAGGCCGTCCGGTCGTCACCTTGACACTGCGGTGCGACGCCGAAACCGTCAATCTCTGCGCAAGGCTCGTCGATATCCATCCGGATGGCACCGCAACGCGCGTTTCCTTCGGCGTGCTCAATCTCGCTCATCGCGACGGCAATGCCACACCGGAGCCCCTTATTAAGGGTCAGCAGGTTAGAGTGACCATGACGCTCGATGCCTGCGGCTATCGTTTCCGCAAGGGGCACCGCATCCGTCTGTCGTTGTCGACGGCCTATTGGCCGATGGTCCTGCCGCCTCCGGAAGACCCTGGTCTGACGATCGATATCGCCTCCATCGGCCTTGGCCTGCCGCAGCTCGGCGCGCACGAGCTCATCGAGGTCAAGCAGCCCGACAATCCCGATCCGCTGCCGAAATATATCGAACACGCGCCGGGCTTGACGAAACGGCAGGTGGTGCGCGATCTCTCAGCCGGCGTCACCCGCTACGAGATCCATGAGGACACCGGCCTCTCCGAGCATCCCGGCACCGGTCTTTCGACGCGGCAATCGCGCGAGGAGAGCTGGTCGATCGCGCCGGATGACCCGCTGTCGATGACGGGTATCTCAACATGGACGTGCGACATGCAGCGTCCCGGCTGGTTCGTCCGCACGGTGGCGACATCGTCCATATCCTGTACGGCAAAGGATTGGGTCGTCAGCGCCTCGGTCGTTGCCTATGAGGGAGAGACCGAGATCTTCCGGAAGATATTCGAGGAGAGGCGTATCGCCCGCGACCTGATGTAGGTCAGCGAGAACCGGCAAACCGGCTTGCCGCCGCGCATATGGCGGCGAAGCCGGCGCGCGCGCCCTCGCTCATATGCCGTGCCCGCAGCCACGCATGTACCATCTGAGGTTCCTCGCGGAACCACACCTCGACGCCGGCCTGCGCCAGGCGCGCCGCATAATTGCGGCCGTCATCGCGCAGCGGATCATAGTGCGCCACGGTGATGAAGGCGGGCGGAAGGCCAGCCACCGATGACAAGGCAAGCGGACCGGAGACCGGATCGCCTTCGGGCGCCTGCAGGATAGTGCGGTAATAGGCGACATCGGCCGTCGTCAGGCCCGGCGCCTCGGCCATTTCCTCATAGGAGCCGGAGACGAGATCGCCGCCGAGCGCCGGATAGATCAAAATCTGGCCGACGATTCCCGAAAGCCCCTCAGCTTTCGCCCGCACCGCCAATCCCGCCGCGAGATTACCGCCGGCACTGTCGCCGATCAGCACGACCGATTTCTTCTCGGCGCGCAGCTGTGTGAGCACGCTGAAACAGTCATCCGTCTGTGCCGGCCAGCGATATTCCGGCGCCAATCGGTAGTCGACCGAGATCAGTTCAGCACCGGCATGATCGGCAATTTCGGCGCAGATCGCGTGATGGCTCTCAAGCGAGCCCACGACAAAGCCGCCGCCGTGGAGATAGAGCAGGTTCGTTGTCGTACGGATATTGGCGGGCTTGTAATGCCTGACGCGAATCGTTCCGGATACGATGCCATCGGTGGTCCGCATACCCTCGAGCAAGGGGCGATCGAAACGGGCGCACAAGGCATCATACCATTGACGCTGCTGCGCAATGGAGGCCGTTACCGCATCCGGCGGATAGAAGGAATCGCAGATCTCCATGAACTGCAAAATGCCGGCTTCGCTCGGCATGGGACGCTCAGCAGACGCCATCGGATATCCTCGATTCGTGCCAATCAGCCGAGGATAGCGCGGCGATGCAACCGAATGCTTATCTGCCTACGGCCAGCATCACCGCGTTGGCGACATCTGTTGATTGCGGCGGAGTTCAATCAGCCGCGAATACGCTGCTAGACGGCAAGGAAAAGCCCGTCGGCATCTGCATGCACTGTGCATTGGACCAGGTGAGCGCCGCAAGCGCGAGTGCCGCGCCAATCACAAGCCGAATCATAAGCTCTTTTCCGTCCCCGTTTGACGCGGCCCGCGAGGTCACAAATGCCTCGCCGGCCGGGCGTTTCGTTTAGTAGACCTGTGCCGTCGGGCGAAACAGGATCTCGTTGATATCGACGTCTTGCGGCTGACTTATGGCGAAAGCGACGGTGCTGGCAAATGCCTCCGGCGATATCGCGCTTTTATAGACCTCGTTGATACGGGCCGCGACATCCGGATCGGTGATCGTATCTGGCAGTTCGGTTGCGACAGCACCGGGAGAGATGATCGTCGTACGGATATTGTGGGCCTTCACCTCCTGCCGCAGCCCCTCGGAAAGCGCCCGCACGGAATGCTTCGTCGCCGAGTAGACTGCCCCGCCCGGCCCGACCTTATGCCCCGCCACAGAAGAAACGTTGATGATATGCCCGCTCCTCTGCTCCGTCATGTAAGGAAGAACAGCGGCGATGCCGTAGAGCACGCCCTTGATGTTGACATCGATCATCCGATCCCATTCGTCGATGTGAAGGCGCTCCAGCATCGAGCTCGGCATCAGACCGGCATTGTTGATGAGCACGTCGATGCGGCCGTTCTGCCTGACAGCATGGTCCACAAGCGCCTTCACCTGCACGCGATCCGTCACATCCGTCTGGATGACGGCATCTTCGCCAAGCGAAAGCTCGCTTGCGAGCGCCCGCAGGCGATCGATGCGCCGCGCGCCGAGAACGAGCCTGGCGCCATCCCTGGCAAGACGGCGGGCAGCGGCCTCGCCGAGGCCGCTGCTGGCGCCCGTGATGACGACGACCTTGTCCTTGATACCTTCCACCATCGCCTTCGACCTCATTTTCCCTGATATTGTTCGTCCGTCACATGCTCCATCCAATCCACCACCTTGCCGTCGAGATGTTCCTGGATGGCGATGTGGGTCATGGCTGTCGTTGGCGAGGCGCCGTGCCAGTGCTTCTCGCCCGGCTCGAACCAGACGACGTCTCCGGGGCGGATCTCCTCGATCGGGCCGCCCTCGCGCTGAGCGAGACCAAAGCCGGCGGTGACGATAAGGGTCTGGCCGCGCGGATGTGTGTGCCACGCAGTCCGTGCACCGGGTTCAAACGTGACGCTACCGGCGGCGGCGCGCCGCGCGTCATTGGCGGCAAAGACCGGGTCGATGCGTACGGTGCCGGTGAACCAGTCCGAAGGACCTTTGCCCGATGGCTGCGTCCCGTTTCTCTTGATATCCATGATGACATCCTTTCTTGCGATGAGCCGCAATGACTCGACTGTATAGGGCTAATCTAGCCCGCATTTTTCGGAGCAGTAGTGGGTCACGCCCGCATAGACTTATGAATCCAAGCGATAAATGTCGCGTCTCGCCATCACCGGCCGACACATCGGAACGCCTGCTAAAGCTGCATTTACGCCTTTCAATCCCATACGGGCGCTATGTGACTCGTTCATTCCATGATAAGAGCATCGCCCGACATATGAGAGACACTCATAGATGCTGCGCGAAAACGTCACCGACCTGCTATTTTTTCTCGCCGTCGCCAGAGAGCGGAGCTTTACGCGGGCGGCCGCCCAGCTCGGCGTTTCGCAATCGGCACTTAGCCACACGGTGCGGCAGCTGGAGGAGCGCATGGGCGTCAGGCTTTTGACCCGGACCACGCGCAGCGTCAGCCCGACACCAGCGGGCGAGCGCTTGCTGCGGTCCCTCACGCCGCGCTTCCAGGAAATCGAGGCCGAACTCTTCGCCGTCACCGAACTGCGTGAAAGGCCGGCCGGCACGATCCGGATCACATCGGTCGACTATGCCGTCGATACCTATATCTGGCCGAAGCTTGCCGGCGTGCTCAAGGATTATCCCGACATCCACGTCGAGATCATCAATGACTACGGCCTGACCGATATTGTGGCAGAACGTTTCGACGCCGGCGTTCGCTTGGGCCAGACGGTCGCCAACGGCATGATCGCCGTGCGTATCGCTCCCGATCAAGCTTTTGCGGTGGTCGGCTCTCCATCCTATTTCGAGGGACGCAATAGACCGATCATCCCTCAAGACCTGACCGCCCACAAATGCATCAACCTGCGCCTTCCGACCCATGGTGGCAATTATGTTTGGGAGTTCGAAAAGGGTAGCGACGAACTACGGGTACGCGTCGATGGCCAGATGACATTTAACGGCATTCGGCAAGTTCTGGCGGCCGCGGTCGATGGCTACGGTTTGGCCTATGCGCCCTACGATCTGGTACAGCCAGATATCGAAAGCGGTCGGCTTATTCGTGTGCTTGAGGATTGGTGCCCGCCCTGGACGGGCTACCATCTCTATTATCCGAGCCGCCGCCAGCCGTCCTCCGCCTTTGCGGTGGTGCTGGAGGCGTTGCGCTATCGTGGCTGATGGCCGAATTCACGACGCCATCAGCGCGCGAATGCTGCGATCTGCCGATTGCAGCAGCTCGAAAGCTTCGTAACGGCGCTCATGCAAGGCCTTGATGGCATCCTCCGCCGGCTCGAACCTCTTCGCCAGTCGCGACATGGTGGCCATGGCTTCCAAGAGCGAGCCAGAATGCCTACTAGCCGTGGCGCCGAGCATAGCGGCACCCAGAAGAACGGGCTCCTCCGTGTCGGCGACGGCGACCGGCCTGCCTGTCGTATCCGCCAGAAGCTGGCGCACAAGGCCGCTCTGGGCAGCGCCGCCGCTGGCAATGATGAGATCGCAGGCAATGCCATCCTGCTCCAGTTTTTCGAGCAGCTGTTTGAGACCATAGCCGATACCGCAAAGGCCGGCGACGTAGAGAGCGATCAGATCGTCGATACCGGTCTCCAGGCCTAGACCGGAGATGACGGCGCGCGCATCGGGATCCGCATAGGGTGACCGGTTGCCGAGGAATTCGGGAACGACCTGGATCAATTGCGCGAGCTTCACAGCGTCGGACGCGTGGCCGCTTGCCTTCATGGCCTGCCGGTCGAGCCAGGCCACGAGCGAAAGGCCTTCCGCCTCGGCCTTCTGGCGAGCTTCGCCGGCTGCCGGATGCATGGTAACGAGATGATCGATCGCCGCGCCTGCTGCGGACTGACCGCCCTCGGTCAGCCAGAGGCCAGGCACCATGGCCGAAAAATACGGACCCCAGACACCGTCGACGAACACGGCTCCTTCACTCGACGCCATCGAGCAGGCCGAGGTGCCGAAGATATAGGCGAGCCGATTCCTGACATCGCCCTCGCCGTCCGGCCCCTGCCCGCCCAACGTGCCAACACCACCGGCATGGGCATCGATCAGCGAAGCACCGACCGGCGTGCCAACAGTCAGGCCGAGATCGCGGGCGGCAGCTTCGTTCAGACCCTCACCCAAGGCAGTCCCCGGCTCGACGATCTCGGTGCCGATGCGCACAAAGCCTTCATCCGCCAGCTCACCGAGCCCGATATCCTTGAAATATTGCCCATCCCAGCGTTTCTCATGGGCAAGATAGGTCCACTTGCACGTCACCGTGCACATCGATCTTTGCAGCGAGCCTGTCGCGCGCCAGGTCAGATAATCGGCGAGATCGAAGAAATGGTCTGTCGCAGCGAAAGACTCTGGCAAGTTTCGCTTCAGCCACAGGAGCTTCGGCGTTTCCATCTCGGGCGAGATGCGGCCGCCGACATAACGCAGAACCGCATGATTTCCGGCATTGATCTCTGCGGCCTCACCGGCGGCGCGATGATCCATCCAGACGATGATGTTGCGATCGGCATCCCCCGATGGCCCGACAGCGACGGCCTTGCCGTCCGCCTTGACCGCAACCAGCGAGCAGGTCGCATCGAAGCCGATGCCGGCGATATCGCCGGCCGCTATCCTCGCCGTTGCAATAGCCTCCTTGACGCTGTCGCAAACGGCCTTCCATATCTGCTCGCTCGACTGCTCGACGATGCTGCCGGCCTCGTGCCAGATGGTGATCGGCCGCTTGGCGGCGGCGAGCAGATGGCCATGTGCGTCGAAAATCCCGGCCCGGGCGCTGCCTGTGCCGACATCGATGCCGATGAAATAAGGTGCCGTCATCAGAGATCCGTACTCAAGGGCAGGATCACCAGATCCCGGATTACGATGTTCCGCGGTCTCGATAGCATGAAGACGACCGCCTCCGCTACTTCGGTCGCCTCCATGAGACCACCTGCGGCAATCGCCTCATCGAGCTTCGCCTGCGGCCAGTCGCTGATCAACGCAGTCACCACCGGCCCCGGCGCCACGGCGCCGACGCGGATGCCATGCTTGGCAACCTGACGCCGCACCGTGTGCGTGAAGGCCTGGATGGCATGCTTCGATGCCGTGTAAATCGGCTCCCAGACCACAGGCACCAGCCCGGCGATCGAACTCGTCATGATGATGTCGCCTGTCTTGCGCTCAATCATGTGTGGCAGCACCATGCGAACCGAACGGAAGGCTGCGTTGATATTCAGATCCAGCATCCGATCCCAGGCATCGGGATCGCCTTCCGCGACCTCGCCGCCGATATAGGCACCGGCATTGGCATGGAAGATATCGAGCTTGCCGAACCTGTCGAGAATCTGCGGCAACATGGTCGCCACGCTCTCGGGCTTCAGAAGATCGACGACGACGGGATGGGCGTTCGGCCCAAGTTCGGCGCAAAGGCTTTTCAGACTATCTTCCGCCCGGTCGACAAGGGCGACGCTGGCGCCCTCGTTCAGTAGCGATTTGGCGCATTCCAGGCCAATTCCAGACGCAGCCCCGGTGATGGCGGCGACCTTGCCGGCAAAATCCTGTCTCATAACAATCCTTACCTTCTTGAAGAAATCAGCCGCGCCCATGCGAGGCGCGGGAGCGGCGGGCGAGCGAGTCGACGATGACGGCAATGGCAAGAACTGCGCCCGTGATCATGTAGCGAAGCGCCGACGACAGATCGAGCATGGTGAGGCCGCTGGCGATCGACTGGATGACGATGATGCCGAGCAGGGCCGAATAGGCGCTGCCGCGACCGCCGAAGAGGCTGGTCCCGCCGATAACGGCCGCCGCGATCGCATTCAGATTGACGTCGCCGGTGCCTGCCTGCTGGCTGGCCGAGGCCAAGCGCGCTGCCGCAAGCACGCCGCCGAGCGCTGCAAACATCGCGCAGAGCACGAAGGCGCTGGTATAGATCCGCCGCACGTTGATGCCGGCACGCCGTGCCGCCTCGCGATTGCCGCCGACGGCCGACATCGACCGGCCCCATTGGGTGCGCGTCAGCGCATAATTCATGACGATGGCGAGCACCACGAACAGGGCGAACATCCAGGGAATGCCGCGGTCCTGATTGAGATAGAAAGCCACGAATTCCAAGGCCACGGTAATGACGGCTGCCTTTACCAGCAGACCGCCGACGGAGGGCGCCGAGAGGTTTGCCTGCTTGCGCCGCCGCACGGCGCTCAGACCAGTAACCAGCATCACCGTACCCGGAATGAGCGCGAAGACATAGGCAAGCGGGCGTGGAATGACTAGCAACTGGCCGAAATTCACAATGGCCGAGCCATAGGGCAGATTGATCGAGCCAGTCGCGCCGAGCAGATAAAGCTGCATGCCGAGCACGGCGAGAAGGCCCGCCAATGTGGCAACGAAGCTCGGCATGCCCAGCCGGTTGAACAGCACGGCATAGATGGCACCGATGACACCGCCGACGACAAGGGCCGCCAGGATCGCCAGGGCCACCGGCCAGCCTTCGTTCACCCAGAGCATGCCGACCATGGCCGAGGCAAAGCCGCTGATCGATCCGACCGAAAGATCGATTTCGCCGACCATCAGCACGCAGACGATGCCGAGCGAAATGATGCCGACCGTCGAGGCGTCGAACAGCAGGTTGGCGAGATTGTTGCTGGACAGGAAGGTCGGATTGAGTGTGCCGAACACCGTCCAGATGATGACGAGACCGACGACGACGGGCAGCGAGCCCAGATCGCCGGAGCGCACCTTGTCGATGGAGGAGCGGATGGTGGCCGCAAGCCCGGTATCATGATTGACGCGGACGTCGCTGCGGTCGAGCAGCAGAGTCGATTGCTTGCCGTTCTCGCTCATAGCTGGCCCCCTTCTCTTGCTTCCTGTTGGGCCTGACGTCGCCCTGCGCGGCGCGACACAGCGTTTTCCGTGGCTCCGGTGATGGCGCTGACGAGTTCCTGGTTTGACGTGTCGGGATAGAAGATGCCGTTGTTGCGGCCGAGGCGCAGCACGACGATGCGGTCAGCAACGGCGCGCACGTCCTCCATGTTGTGGCTGATCATGATGACACCGAGCCCCTTGTCGCGGACGCGCTCTATGAGGTTCAGCACCTCGGCAGTCTGCGCAACGCCAAGGGCTGCGGTCGGCTCGTCGAGCATGATGAGTTTCGGCTCGAGCAGCAGCGAGCGGGCAATTGCCACCGTCTGTCGCTGGCCCCCGGAAAGCGATGCGATCGGGATGCGCACGCTCGGGATGCGCGCCGCAAGCTCGTTTAACAGCGTCCAGGCGCGAACCTCCATCGCGGTTTCGTCGAGCTTCAGCGGGCTCATTTCCCGGCCGAGAAAGATGTTGGCGACGACATCGAGGTTCTCGCAAAGCGCCAGATCCTGAAAGACCGTGGCAATGCCGAGATCGAGCGCGGTTGCGGGATCGCTGAGCGTCACCTGTTTGCCGCGGAACGTGATCGTACCGGCACTCGGCTGGTGGACCCCGGCCAGAACCTTGACGAGCGTCGATTTGCCGGCGCCATTGTCGCCGACAAGCGCCACGACTTCGCCGGCGTGAACGTCGAGGTTGATATCCGTCAGTGCCGAGACGGCGCCGAAGTGTTTGGAGATCCCTTTGAGGCTGAGCACAAGCTCGCCGTCCGGGGCTCTATGATCGGAAGCGTCACTCATGACCAGCCACCTTCTCGCGTTGAAATGCTATGAATTTCCGGCCGCCGAAGCGGCCGGATCTGAACGAGGCAAGCTCAGCTGCCGATACCGAGCTTCTTGCAGCCGTCGGCATATCGATCGTTGCAGAGCTGGTCCGGTGTCTGGATCGGCTTGCCGTTGACAGTCTTGTCGATGATCTCGGCCTTGAGGTTTTCTGAGGTGACCAGGGCCGGCGTGAAGAGCTTGGTCGGCGTGTCGAAGAGCTTCGTGTCGGCTTTCGGCGTCTCGCCGGAGAGCAATTCGATCGCAACATTGGCGGCGGCAGCGGCCACGATCTCGCTCGGCTTGGAGATCGTGTTGTACTGGTCGCCGGAAATGATAAGCTGCAGGCCGGCAATCGTCGCATCGTTGCCGGTTACCGGCGGCACCGGATCAAAGCCGGCGGCCTTGAAGGCAGCAACGGCTGCCCCACCCGTACCGTCATTGGCGGCGACGACGCCAAGGATTTTCTTGCCGAAGCGGGTGATCTGGCCGCTTGCCCATTGCTGCGCCTTCGGCGGTGCCCATTCCGGCGTGTCGAATTCCGCCAACACGGGATAACCGCCATCGGCGAGACCGGCATGGATACCCTTCTTGATCAGGCCGGCGGCCGCGTCGGTCGGCGAACCGTTGATTTCGAGAAGACCGCCATCGCCTGCCTTCACACCCTTTGCCTTCAGATGATCGACCAGCGATTTGGCGATCATCTTGCCGATCTCTTCATTGTTGAACGAGACATAGTAGTCGGCGGCGGCCGACGGGATCGGACGGTCGTAGGCGATGACCTTCACGCCCTGGCTTTGCGCGAGCTTGACCAGCGAAGCAGCAGCCGTTGAGTCCACCGGGTCGAGCACGATCGCCTTCGCACCCTGTGAGATTGCCGAATTGAACTGTTGCTGCTGGCGCGAAGCGTCACCATTGGCATTCTGGTAGATGACCTTGCAGCCGGCGCAGAGCTTCTTCATCTCGGCCTGAAAACCGGGGAAATCGTGCTCTTCATAGCGCGTGGAGCTCTGGTCGGGCATCAGGAAGGCGACGGTCGCGTCCGTCACCTTGGCGGACTGCGCGAAGGCGGATGTGCCGGCCAGAAGGCCGACCACAAGCGCCGTAGCGCCGGCGATTTTCAGTGCGAAATGGTTCATTGGAATTTCTCCGTTCCAAATGGTAATGGTTTCCCTCGATCATCACGGCTGTCCGCACGCGATGCTCTTGTTTGATGCTCTCCGCCGGCGGTCATCCGACCGACGCGGCGGTAAATTTCGGACAAGCCTTCTCCTTCGGACGGCAAAGGTGCCTGCCCGTTCGCTTGCCCTGAGTTCTGTCTTTCCTCCCTGTCCTCCCTTGTGTTAGGCGGCCTCCACCGCGCGTGCGTGCTGTGCCAGGAGCGATCGGAACCGGGAGGGCGCCATGCCCTTCTGATCCAGAAAACGCCGATTGAAGTTCGAGATATTGTTGAAGCCTGCCGCAAAGCAGATATCGGTGATCGTCATCTCTGCCTTGCTCATCAGGAGATGGCAGGCAAAGTTGATGCGCAGGCGATTGACATATTGCACCAGCGCCATGCCGGTATGGCGACGGAAGCTGCGCGAAAAGGCGCTCGGGCTCTGGCCGGTCAGCTCGGCAAGATCGCATTCGCTGAACGGCTCGGTCAGATGCGCATTGATGAAAGCAAGAGCCTGGTTGACGCCGGCCGACATGAAGCCGGATGGATCCGGCTGATAGCCGGCGCTTGCAAGCGTGCGTGTACCTTGAGCGCTGCTCATGGCGTCGAGGATATTCATGAAGAGCTCGATGCGGCGGATGCCTGATGCCTCGACCAATTCGCCGAGGATCGGGCCGACGACCGCCGCCGTCTCGGGCGTAAAGAGCGCACCGTGGCGGCTCGTCTCAAGAATGCCGGCGCAGGCCGACAGTTCCGGAAAGACCTTGCTGGCATCGGCGAAGAAGGATTCGGAAAACTGCAAAACGCGGCAGCGCAGCGGCAGGGTGACGCCGGCGGGCACATCGCTTACCCAATTATGCGGCAGGTTCGGTCCCGTCAGCACCAGATTGCCCGGCTCGAACTCGCCGATGAAGTCGCCGATGAAATATTGGCCCGTCGTCGCGACCACATGGTGGATTTCATACTCGGGATGAAAATGCCAGCGAACGGTGCGGTAGGGATAGCCGTGCTCCCAGGCCTTGAAGGATTCTCCGCTGCCGATCGCGACCACTTCCAAATCGGGATTCATCGGCAAGCCTCCTTTCATCCGTCCGCGTTGCTACGGTTACGGCGCCTCCTCCCAGAGGCCATCGCGTCTTCCATGTCATAAATCTACCCCGTGCCGCTGCCTGCCGCTACTACGCCCTGTACGCCCAACTGATACTTTTTTGACATGAAGGGTGGTATCTTTGGTCAAATGTGCAGTGCGGCATCGGCACTGTATCGCCAAAGCAGCCCTATCCGGCCGGAAGCGGGATCAATCGATGTCGTCGCGAATACAGGCCTTGAACTGTCCGGGCGCAACCTCGCGCAGTTGCGGCACCGTCGCGGCGCAGGCTTCGAGCGCTAGGGGACAGCGCGTGCGGAAGACGCAGCCGCTTGGCGGATTTGCCAGGCTTGGAATATCGCCCTTCAGGATTTGCCTGTTGCGCCTGCGATCTGGGTCCGGCGACGGAATGGCCGAGAGCAGAGCGCGCGTATAGGGGTGAGACGGTCTGGCGTAGAGATCGGCGCTTGCGGCAATCTCCATGATCCGGCCGAGATAGAGGACGATGACGCGGTCGCAGAGATATTCGACCACGGCAAGATCATGCGAGATGAACAGCATGGTGAGCGCGAGACGCTGCTGAAGGCCGCGCAGCAGATTGATAACCTGCGCCTGAATGGAGACATCCAGTGCCGAGACGGGTTCGTCGGCAACGAGAAATTCCGGCCCGAGCGCAAGCGCGCGGGCAATCCCGATCCGCTGGCGCTGGCCGCCGGAAAATTCATGGGCATAGCGATTGATGGCCTCTGCCGGTAGATCCACCTGCTCAAGCGCTGCCCGCGCGCGATCCAGCCGATCGAGACGGCTGCCGATACGCTGGATCTTCAAACCTTCCGTCAAGATCTCGCCGATGGTCATGCGCGGCGAGAGACTGGCGAAGGGGTCCTGAAAAATATACTGCATGCGCGGCCGCATCCGCCTGAGATCACTGGCCCCGAGTTTGGTCACTTCCGTGCCGTCGAAACGCACGCTGCCCGCAGAAGGCTCGACCAGCCTCAGGATAGACCTGCCGATCGTCGTCTTGCCGCTGCCGGATTCGCCGACAAGCCCCACCACTTCCCCCTTCCCGATGTCAAAGGAGATATCGCGAAGGATGGAAAGCTTTGCGCCACGAGACACATAGTCCTTGGCAAGATCGCGGATGGAGACGAGCGCTTCGGTCATCTAAATCTCCCGCCAGCGGATACAGCGGCTCGCATGGTTCGCCTCGACCCTTTCAAGAGCCGGTACCGCCTCGCTGCAGGCCTGGATTGCATGCGCGCAGCGCGGCGCGAAAGCACAGCCCGAAGGCATTCGCGTCAGCCCCGGCACAACGCCTGGGATGGCATAGAGTTGCTCGCCCGCCTGCCGCATCCGCGTGGCCTCGCCGAGCCGCGGCATGGAGGCTAGCAAACCGCGCGTGTAGGGATGCCTCGGATTGCGAAACACCGCTTCCGTCGGCCCCTCCTCGACGATCCGGCCGGCGTACATGACGGCGACCCGATGGGCGATCTCCGCCACCACGCCGAGATTATGCGTGACAAACAGGATCGCCATGCTGCGTTCGCGCTGCAGACGTTGCAGGAGATCGAGGATCTGCGCCTGTATCGTCACGTCGAGCGCCGTTGTCGGCTCGTCGGCGATCAAAAGCACCGGATCGCAGGCAAGCGCCATGGCAATGGTCGCGCGCTGGCGCATGCCGCCGGACAACTCATGCGGATATTGCCTGACGCGGCGTTTGGCATCGGGAATTCCGACGCTCTCCAGCAGGGCGATCGCCTCGCGCATCGCTGCTGCGCGATCGGCCTTGCGACGGATGCGGATCGGCTCAGCGATCTGGTCGCCAATCGTCAGCACCGGATTGAGGCTCGACATCGGCTCCTGAAACACTATGCCGATATCGCCACCGCGGATCTCGCGCATGTGGCGATCATCCAGCGTGGCGAGATCGCTGACAATACCCTGCCGATCCCGCAATCTGATGGCGCCGGCCGCGATCTTCCCGACATTGCGTGTCAGAAGCCGCATCACGGAAAGGCTCGTCACCGACTTGCCCGAACCAGACTCGCCCACCAGCGCCAGCGTTTCGCCGGCATCGATGACCAAGTCGATATCGCGCACGGCGGTCAATTCGCCACCGCGGGTGCGAAAGACTGTCCTCAGCCCCCTGATATCGAGAACGGGTTGGGCAGCTGGCGCCATCATGTTTAAAGCAGCCCCGTATTTTTCAGGATCGCATCGATCCTGGCTGTTTCGTCGGCGTTCAGCGCGGCACGCGGGCGGGGCATGACAGCGCAGTCAATGATGCCAAGGCTCTTCATCGCAGCCTTGAAAGCGCCGATGCCGGCCGCGCCGCCGCTAACGCGCCCTTGCGCGACCCAGACGATCTCGAACAGACGGCAAAGTCTCTCCTGCTCGCGCCGAGCCGCCGCCCAGTCGCCACGTTGGGCCGCATCCCAGAGCCGGACATAGCCATGCGGATCGACATTGGCGATGCCGGGCACGACACCATGCGCACCCATCAGGAGCGCATTGTCGACGACGATTTCGGAGCCGGTCATCAGGAAGACGTTCTCGTGATCGGCAAGATCGAGCAGCGCATAGCGGAAATTGCCATCGTCGCCGCTGGAATCCTTCAATCCGATGATGGTCCCTTCCTTGGCGAGCGTCACCACCGTCTGGCGATGGAGTTTCACATTGACGCAGACGGGAATGTCGTAGGCAACGAGCGGCACATCGACGGCATCGCGAATGTAGCGGAAATGGTCCGCTATCTCGGACTGGCTGGTCACCGTGTAGAATGGGGCGGTGACGACGACGGCGTCCGCTCCGGCGGCCTTGGCGACTTTCGAATTGGCGATCACGCGGTCGGTCGTGGGGTCAATAACGCCAACCAGCAGCGGCACCCGCCCGTTCACCACCTTGGCGGAATGCTCGATAATCTCGCGCCTCGTCTTTTCGTCGTGGAAGACGACTTCACTCGTGGAGCCCAGCACGAAGACGCCATGACAGCCGCCATCGATCAGATGCTCCAGCACCCGCGTATAGGATTTGTAATCGACGGTAAAATCGTCGTTCAGCGGTGTTACGACGGGAGGCACCACGCCCTTGAATTTGCTCATTGTCTCGTTCTTTCTTAGGTTCAATGAAGTTCGGCGCGCGGATCGAAGGCATCCCTCAATCCGTCGCCGATGAAATTGATGGCAAGGACGGCCAGAACCAGCGCGGCGCCGGGAAACAGCCATTGCCAGGGATATTGTTCGAGGACGGCAGTGGAGCGGGCAGCATTCAGCATGTTGCCCCAGCTCGCCGCAGGTGGCGCGATGCCGAGCCCGAGAAAGGAAAGCCCGGCCTCCAAAAGGATCGCGTTCGCCACCTGTGTTGTCGCGTAGACCACCATAATATCGATGCAGTTCGGCATGCCGTGGCGCAGCAAGAGATGCGGCAATCCCGCTCCCATGCCGCGCGCCGCCGTCACGAAGTCGCGTTCACGCAACTCCAGCAGCCTGGAGCGCACCATGCGGGCGAGCAGCGGCCAGGATAGAAGCGATATGACTGCTATCGTCGGCAGGATGCCGGTCCCGGTGATCGAGGCCAGCACCAGAAGAAAAATCACGGGCGGCAGGGTCATGACCAGATCGACGAAGCGCATGCTGAGCGCATCCGCCCAGCGCCCGGCAAAAGCAGACACAAAGCCGAACAGAAAGCCGATAATGGCGGAAATGACCGTGGAACCTGCAGCGACCATCAGCGATATGCGGCCGCCTTCGAGCACTCTGGCAAAGACGTCACGCCCGACACCATCCGTTCCGAACCAATGGGTCGCATTGGGTGGCGCGTTCATGGCGAGGAGATCGATGTCGTTGGGCTGGAACCGCCACCATAGCGGATAGGTGACGATCAGCAGCAGCAGCGGCACGGCGATCCCAACGCCGAAGAGGGCAGCCCCATTCAGCCTGAAACGGTCGAAGGCCCGGGCCAGTGGGCCATGGCTTGGTCGTTCGGTTCGCGCCAGCATCTCTCAGCCCACCTTGATGCGCGGATCGATCACCGCATAGGCGAGGTCGGTCAGCAGGTTGACGACGATGACGCAGGCGCCGATGACAAGGGTCGCCCCCATGATCACGGGATAGTCGCGGGAGGTGACCGCATCGACGAGCAGCAGACCCATGCCCGGCCAGTTGAAGACGCTTTCGACGAAGATCGCACCGCCGATCGCAAGCCCGATGGTCGAGCCGATGACCGTCACCACGGGTAGCAGCGCGTTGCGCAGGGCATGCTTGACGATCACCCAGAACTCGAACACTCCCTTGGCACGCGCCGTGCGCACATAATCCTGGTTCAGGACCTCCAGCAGCGACGCGCGCATGTAGCGCATGATGAGCGCGGCCTGGGCGATCGCCAGAAGCGAAGCCGGCAGGATGAGATGCCAAAGCAGGTCGCCAATGGAAAAGTCCTCGCCCGGCGTCAGCATGCCGCCTGAAGGCAGCCAGCCGAGGCGCACGGCAAAGATATAGAGGCCAAGCAGCGCGCTCAAAAAGGCCGGGCTCGATATGCCGGCCAACGCCAGGACGGAGAGTGACACGTCCGTCACCGAATTACGCCTGACGGCACCGATGACGCCTGCGGCAATGCCGGCGATGACCGCCATGACCAGGGCCGAGCCCATCAGCAATACGGTCGGACCGATGCGCGACAGCACAAGCGTCAAGACCGGCTGATCCGCTCGCTTGACGGAATAGCCGAGATTGCCTTGCAGGGCCTGCAGCAGCCAGCTGACATATTGGACCGGCAGCGGCCGATCCAGCCCGAGCCGCTCACGCAGATCGGCCATGGCAGCGGGAGACAAGGGCGTGCTCGGATCGATATAGGCATCGATCGGATCGCCCGGCGTCAATCGCAGCAGGACGAAGACCAGCATGCTCAAGGCTACGAGCATGCCGATGCCGATCACGAGACGCCTGAGACCATAGTGGAACATATCGAACCTATGTTTCGAGAGCGATACAAGCCATATTTACGGCCGGTCGAAAACCTAGAGCGGCTCAGCTTTTCTCAGAATCTCTGAACCGCTCCATCTCTTTGTTTTCATGCAATTCCGGACGGAAAACCGCGGCGCACTTTTTCCTGGAATTGCTCTAGTTTGCGAGCTTCCACGCTTCCGGATGCGCGATGTAGGGGCCGCCGCCGGGCGCCGGCGTCCAGACGAAATCCTTCACCTTGGACGAAACGACCCCATAGCGGTTCGCCACCCACATGGTCGCCCAGGGCAGGTCCTTGTTCATGACCTTGCAGACATCCTGGTAGCGTTGATCGCGCTTGCCGACATCCGTCTCGGCAATCGCGGCATCGAGTGCCTCGGTCAGATCGGGCATGCGCGCCCGCACCACATTGGCACCAGCCGGGGGGATCTGCTTTTCATTAAGCCCGGTATTGATGTTGCTTGGATCGGGGCCGTTCTGCAGGCCGGCATAGACGAGTTGGAACTGCGATATGTCGGCCTTCGCGTTGAGCACGATACCATTATAGGTCGGCGCATCGACGGCGCGCGGCACGACATTGATGCCGACCTGCGCCAGCATTGCCTGCACGGCCGCCAGCACATTCGTCGCAAGCGGCGTGTTGTAATAGGTTAGCAGGGTGATCGGCTTATCGCCGTTGATTTTGTCCCAGCCTGCCTCATCCAGCAGCTGTTTGGCCTTGGCCGGGTCGTAAGGATACGCCTCGATGCCATCGGGCACGAGCTGGCTGGCCACGTAGGCGCAGTTGGCCGGCTTGGCCGCGCCGCCATAGAGGCTCTTGATGATCGCATCGCGATTGATGGCGTACATGACGGCCTGACGGACGCGAAGATCCTTCCATAGCGGCGAATCCTGGTTGAAGCCCAGATAATTGACGACGAAGGAATCTCCCTCGATGACCTCAAAAGACTTGTCGTCCTTGAAGGTCGGCACGTCGTTGGAATCGACATAGGTGAACTGGATCTCGCCTGCCCGCAGCGCCGAGATTGCCGCGGCCGGGTTGGCGAAATAGCGATTGATCAGCCGATCGAGAACGGGTTTACCGCCGCGATAATCTGGATTGGCTGTCAGCTCGACATATTGATCCTGCACATATTTGACGAATTTGAACGGCCCCGTCCCGATCGGAGAGGTCGACCACCAGGCGCTCTTCGCAAGCTGGTCGACCGGTACGCTGGCGAGCGCATGTTCAGGCAGAACCATGATCTTGGCGAGTGTATCGAGCAGGCTCGCCGAGGGCGCTGAAAGCTTGATGACAAGCGTGTGATCGTCCGGCGTCTCGACGGATGACAGAAGTTTAAACCGGGCAGCAAAGACCGAACCGGTCTTGGAATTGGCCGCAAGATCGATGGTGAACTTGGCGTCCTTGGCCGTAAAGGCCTTGCCGTCGTGCCACTTGGCGTCCGCAAGCTTGAACGTGTAGGTCAATTGATCCGGGCTCACCTCGTAGGAGGAAGCAAGCACGCCGACGATCTTCTGCAGCTTTTCGTCGTAGCTGACCAGAGGTTCGAAATAGGTGCTGAGCCAGGTGAGACCGGCCGTTGCCGCCCGACATGGTCGCGGCGACGGCAGGTGCGGCCAAGCCACTCAAGACAGGCATTGCAGTGGCCGACATTAGCGCTCCCAACGCGATTGCCGGCAGATGAAAAGTCTTCCTCATGATGATCCTCCTCCCCTTGTTTGTGATCGCTATTTCTTCCTATTGTTGGCGATCACCTGCGAAATGCCCTCGTAGTGGCGATCGAGGCGCATACGCACCTCCTTGAGATTCTTGGATTCCAGCGCATCGAC
Source organism: Martinezella hainanensis (assembly GCF_900094555.1). Taxonomy (GTDB): domain Bacteria; phylum Pseudomonadota; class Alphaproteobacteria; order Rhizobiales; family Rhizobiaceae; genus Rhizobium; species Rhizobium hainanense. The sequence goes on along the minus strand of NZ_FMAC01000005.1, from coordinate 406,851 downwards.
GATCGCCTCGTGGTCACGCCAAGTGGCCATGGGGTCGACATCGTCCAGATCGAAAAAGCGGGACGCCTTGTAGAAAGCGAGCCAGAAGACATCGATCAGGCGAACGAAGGTCTCGTTGCCCTGACAGCGAAACAGCAGGCGATGAAAGAGCTGATCGTCTTCAGCGAAGGGTTCGCCGCGCTCGGCGTGAGCGCGCATGCGGTCGGTGGTGGCGCGCAACTCCGCCAGATCCTCCGGCCCGATCATCTCGAGCGTCTTGCCGATCAGGCCGACTTCGAGCGTCCGACGGATTTCCAGGACCTCTTCCATGTGCCGCAGCGCATCGCCCAGCCCGTAGGCGAGATTGTCGAGCAGCGGCGCAAAAGAGAACGCCTTGACGAAGATGCCGATACCGCGGCGCGTCTCCAGCACACCGAGGGATTCCAACGCCTTGATGCCTTCACGCAGAGAATTGCGGCTGACGCCCAGCTGCGTCGCGAGCTCGCCTTCGGCCGGCAGCATCGTGCCCGCCTCAAGACCGTTGTCGGCGATATAGCTGCGCAAACTCTCCTGCACAGAGACATGCAGCAACGGCGCGCGCGTTAAAGGCTGAATGACTTTTCCGACCATGAAACCCAAGCTCCTCGGGACATGGCGGTCAACTTATTGACTTGTAGGATATCCGTCAAGTGGATAAGCAATTGAGGTCACCACTACAAATGATCGCCGGATTTGCCGGAGCACCCAAAGATCGCTTGGCAAGTTTCGCCTGATCATCCCTTGGTCATCGATCGGCCGGACCTATTCGGCCTTCGGCGACAGGTCTCAACGCGTTGCGTGAGGCGCATCCGTTGCCGGCAGGCGCGCAAGCTTGCCTTCCTCGGCCTTGTAGAAATACTGACTCGCCACCAGCCAGCCTTTGAGCGGCCTCAACGGCGGAATACAGGTCGCCAGCATGAACGGACCGGTCACAAGGAACTGGACCCAGATTGGCGCCGAGAAAGCCACCTCCAGCCAGACGCCGAGCAGCACACTCGGGATGCAGGCAAAGCAAATGACAAAGAAAGCTGGTCCATCGGCAGGATCTGCGAAGGAATAGTCGAGACCACATGCTTCGCATTGCTTGCGAAGGGTCAAGAATCCGTCGAACAAACGCCCCTGCCCGCAACGTGGGCAACGGCAACGAAGACCTGTCTGCACTGGGCTTAGCGGGGGATAGTCGGCATCCATGATGGCATCACTCCTGAATCAATCTTCCATGAACAAGCAATCAATGGTCTGATTGCATGCATTCATTATCCATATAATGAATGCATTCGAAACGTCCATTTGGCAGAATGACGCAGTGGGAATCTCGGCAAATTTGGGGAATAGGCGCAGCAACGAGCCAGTGCACCTCCGATCAATGGCGATATTGCGCAGCGGACTAGAAGAAGGAGGCGGCTAATTCCGGTGGCCCCTGCAGCGCGTGCGCCATGAAATTCAACGCACCCTTCAGGGCCTCGCGGCCTATCGGGCCGCCGAGACAAACACGCACGGCCTCGGGTGCGATGCCCTCCACCGTGAAGGCGTCGCTTGCGACAACGCCGATACCCGCATTGCGCATATGGCTGCCGAAGGTGGCGCGCGTCCAGCCGCCGGCGAGCGGTAGCCATATGTTGAAACTGATGGGATCGGCCCGGTAGCTACCTGATGGCAATATGTCCGCAACCATCCCCTGGCGAGCGGCGGCCTCGGCGCGAATGAAACGCAGGATGCCATCGGCAGTACCGTCTTCGATCCAGCGCGTCGCAAGCGCCATATTGAGCGGCGACGCCATGACATTGTTGCTCCGCATTGCACTGACAAAGGGCCATATCGACCGGGTGTCCGGCGCCACGACGAAGGCGAGACGCAACCCCGCACCGATGCACTTGGCCAATCCACCGATATGCCAGGTCAGATCCGGTGCGATTGCAGCCATTGGCATTGGCGCATCCAGCGGAATGAAGCCATAAGCATCATCCTCTATGATCGGCACACGATATTTGCGGGCAATCGCGGCAATTGCTTCGCGCCGCGTCTGCGGAATCGTCAGCGTCGTCGGGTTCTGCAGCGTCGGGTTGAGATAAAGCGCCTTCGGCCGCAGGCGTTCGCAGCTTTCTTCAAAGGCTTCCGGCAAGACGCCTTCGTCATCCATCGCCAGGCCTGCGAGATTGAGCCGGAGCTGTGCTGCAATCGAACGCATGCCGGGATAGGTGATATTTTCCGAAAGCACGGTTTCGCCGGGCTTGGCCAAGAGCCCAAAGATCGCCAGCAAGGCCGGGTGTGCGCCGGGTGTTACGAAGATGCGTTCCTGCGCCGGGTTGAGGCCACGGCGGCTGAGCCAGATCGCGGCAGCATCCTTATCCATACCCAGACCGCCAAATCCCTGATAACGCAGCAAGGGAATGATATCGACCGCCACGGCCGACATGCCCTCCTGCATGCGGGCAAGAAGATCCGGATCACTCGGTTCCGGCGGCAGATTCATGGAGAAATCGATCGCGGAGGCACGACGCGGATCGGAAGCGGCGGCAAGAGCGAAACTTCGGCGCTCCCTCGCCTGCCTACCCACCACGAACGTCCCCCGTCCGACGTGGGAATCCACCAGCCCACGCTTCTGCGCCTCGACGTAGCCGCGTGCGACGGTCGTAAAATCGATATTGAGACGCTTGGCCAGCGCACGTTGCGGCGGCAGCCTGTCGCCGGCGGCAAGAACGCCGCTGCGCAAATCCATCTCGATCAGGTCAGCTATGGCAATGTAGCGGGGGCTGGAGGAACGGCTGAGATCGGGATGCCAGTCTTTCATTTCATGCTCCGCATGAGACCGATCGTGAGCTGAAACTCCGACCGGCATTGATTGCATATAATTGCATACAATTCCCGTTATGTGGAGCTATCAGACACACTTTTCATCCCTGGAAAGACCAAATGCAGCGATATTTTCGATCCATGAATGCCTTGAGCCAGCCGATGTTCCCGCAATTGACGGCATAACAAGGCTATTTGAGCGCCCCGCCAGTCAGAAACCCAACAGCCTATATCCCGTTTATCGCGATTCGTTCCTGCAAGCCCGGCACGCCTGCTTTTGGCGGGCGTGCCGAACATATGGCCGAGTTCGATCAAGGATTAGACGTCTCGCTCATTTCTCTTGAACGCGCGCGGCTTTCGCTTTCGCTTGATCATCCACCAGTTCGTACCACATCGCGTTAAGGACAGCGAATGCCGCGGCGAGAGGGAAGCCGAGAAGCCAGGCAAAGTACCACATGCAAAATCTCCTTGCAGATCAGTAGGCGTGACCGCTCTTGTCGTTCACCGTCGCTTCGTCGACCTTGCCCCACAGCACGCGATAGACCCATGCTGTGTAGGCCAGGATCATTGGCAGGAAGATGATGGTGACAACAAGCATGATGAACAGCGTCATGTGACTGGACGAGGCATCCCAAACCGTCAGGCTGGAGCGCGGATCGAGCGACGACGGCAAGAGGAAGGGAAACATCGACAGACCCACCGTCGAGATGATGCCGAAGATCGCGAGCTTGCTGAAGAGCAGCACCGTGACTTCACGTCGGCCAAGCATGGCGAGCAAGGCCCCCGCTGCACCGACGAAGCCGAGAACCGGAGCAATCATCATCCATGGGTGGCTGCTGTAATTGCCAAGCCATGCGCCCGCGCTGTGCTCGACCGTCTTCAACAGTGGGTTCGAAGGTCCATTGGCATCGACGGCACTTGCGATGTGATAGCCATCGACCCCTATCCACAGGAACAGGCCGCCGAGCGCAAAGAGCACGATCACGGCTAGCGCGGCGATGATGCCGAAGCGACGTGCCCGCTGCGCAACGATACCATCCGTCTTCACCTGCAGCCAGGCAGCGCCATGCATGACAAGCATTGCGACCGACAGAAGCCCACAGAGGAGCGCATATGGGTTCAGAAGGGCGAAGAACGAGCCTTCATAATAGATGCGCATGTCGTTATCGAAGCGGAAGGGCACGCCCTGCAATACATTGCCGACTGCCACGCCGAAGATCAGCGACGGAACGAAGCCCCCGATGAAGAGCGCCCAATCCCAACCGGCCTTCCAGCCGGCGCTATCGCGCTTGGAGCGATATTTGAAGGCAACCGGTCGCAGGATCAGCGCAAACAGGATGGCAAACATCGCGAGATAGAAGCCGGAAAAGGACACGGCATAGAGCGGCGGCCATGCGGCGAAAATCGCGCCGCCTCCGAGAATCAGCCAGACCTGATTGCCTTCCCAGGTCGCGCCGATCGAGTTGATGGCGATACGCCTCTCCGTATCCGTCTTGGCAACGAACGGCAGCAGCGTGCCGACGCCGAGGTCGAAGCCGTCGGTGACGGCAAAGCCGATCAAAAGCACGCCAAGAAGCAGCCACCAGATGATGCGAAGAGTCTCGTAGTCAATCAATTCATGCAGGATCATGGCAGGTCACTCCGCAGCCGGAACGAGGTTTTCGGAAATCAGCTTGGCCTCCGGCTCATCGTCCGGTTCAGGCCCCTTGCGGATCGCCTTGATCATCAGCGTCATCTCGATGACGATGAGGACCGTGTAGAGCGCCGCAAAGCCAAGGATAGTCAAAAGGACGGTGCCGGCGCCGAGATTGGAGACGGCCGCCGCCGTCGGCAGCACGCCTTCGATAATCCACGGCTGACGACCAAATTCCGCAACGACCCAGCCAAGCTCGATCGCGACCCAAGGCAGCGGAATGGCGAAAACCGCGATCCTCAGCAGCAGCGGATAGCGATCCAGTTTCCGCCGTGCCGAGAGCCAGAAGAAGACCGTCATCAGCAAGATGAAGAACATGCCGAGCCCAACCATGATGCGGAAGGACCAGAAGAGCGTCGGCACATTCGGAATAGTGTCGCGGGCAGCCTTGGCGATCTGTTCCTCCGTCGCCTGGCGCGGATCGTCGACATAGCGTTTCAGAAGCAGAGCATAGCCAAGCTCATGGCCGATATCCTCGAAGGAGGTACGCGCTGTCGCGATATCCTGTGAGGCCTCGCCGGGCGTTGCCGGCTTTGCAGCGCGGATCTTCATCAGCGCGTCATAAGCCTTGATGCCCTCGCGTATGCGGTCCTTGGCCTGTTCCTCGAGTTTGTCGATGCCGGGAATTTCCGTCGTCAGCGATCGGGTGCCGATCAGGCCCATCGCCCACGGAATATGAATGGCATAATGGGTCTCGCGGGCCTCCTGATCCGGGAAGCCGAAGGCGGTGAAGGCAGCCGGCGCCGGTTCGGTCTTCCACATTGCCTCGATTGCCGCGAGCTTCATCTTCTGATGCTCCGTCGTCAGATAACCGCTCTCGTCCCCCAGCACGACGACCGAAAGCGCCGAAGCAAGACCGAAGGATGCGGCAACCGTCATCGACCGCTTGGCAAGCTCCACGCTGCGGCCCCTCAGAAGATACCAGGCCGATACGCCGAGAACGAAAACCGATGCACAGACATAGCCCGCCGAAACCGTATGCACGAATTTCGCCTGCGCCACCGGATTGAAGACGACATCGAAGAAGCTGACGATCTCCATGCGCATGGTCTGTGGATTAAGCGCCGAGCCCGCCGGATTCTGCATCCAGCCGTTGGCGATCAGGATCCAGAGCGCCGAGAAATTTGAGCCGAGGGCGACGGCCCAGGTGGCAACCAGATGGCCGACTTTCGACAGCTTGTCCCAGCCGAAGAAGAACAGGCCAACGAAGGTCGCCTCCAGGAAGAAGGCCATCAGCCCCTCGATCGCCAGCGGCGCGCCGAAGATGTCACCGACATAATAGCTGTAATAGCTCCAGTTCATGCCGAACTGGAATTCCATCACGATGCCGGTGGCGACGCCGAGCACGAAGTTGATGCCGAAGAGCGTCCCCCAGAATTTCGTCATCTGGCGCCAGATCTGGCGGCCCGTCATGACATAAGTCGTTTCCATGATGGCAAGCAGCACGGAAAGGCCGAGCGTCAGCGGCACGAACAAGAAGTGATACAGCGCCGTCATGGCAAACTGCAGGCGCGACAGCGCCACGATATCGAGTTCCATAGTCTTTCTCCCACCCCCTACGGTGTGTCTGACAGGAATGCGGCGCCATTCGACGCGCCGCGGGCATGTTGACTACCCCTCAATCAGGCCGCAGCCGATCGAGAAGCATTTCGAATTCCGATGTGCCGCGCGCAGTCATGGCGACGATGCGGCCGTCGTCCAGAGCGACGATCCGATCCGCCAGGGCAGCTTCGCGGCGAATATGAGTTGCGATAACGACACTGTGCCCATCGGCCGCCGAGGCCAGTCGCGCCAGCACGTTGCGAGCCGTAGCTGCATCGAGACCTTCCGTCGGCTCATCGAGAAGCCAGAGCGGGGTATCGCGCAGCAAGAGCCTTGCAAGGGCCAGCCGGCGAAGCTGACCGCCGGAGAGGCCACTACCGCCTTCGCCGAGGCGTGTTGAAAGGCCATGAGGGAGTGCTTCGATATCATCGAGCAGACCGGCCGCTGCGAGCGCATCGCGCAGATGGTTGTCATCCGCATGAGGTGCTGCCAGCTTCAGATTGCCTCGCACCGTGTCTCGAAACAGCTCGCTACGCTGCGTTAGCGTTGCGGCCGGTTGACGGGCCACCGAGCCGATCGTCGCGGTAATCTCGCCCGCAAGCAGGGCCAGCAATGTCGATTTGCCGACGCCGCTTTGACCCACGACTGCCAGCCGCTCGCCGACCGGCAGCGACAGGGACAGATCGTTCAAGATTGGGCGGGACGCTCCTTCGTGTCCGGCGACGACAACACTGAGCTGGAAGGCATAGCCGGCGTCCGGCTCAACCCGCTGTATGGAAGCGGCAACCGGGCTCAATCGAGGCGCAATACGCCTTGCAGCAAGGAGGGTCCGTCCGAGTTCGAGCGCTCCCCATCTGAGAGCCGCAAAGGGTTCCGTGGCAGCGAAGGCGACGAGCAGCGCGAAGGCGGCGGCGGGCGCCCCGATCGCTCCCTGCCTAGCAAACATGGCAACCACAAGCAGCGTCGTCGTCAACAACAATGTCGACCCGAGTGAAAAGCCGGCTGCGACGCGACCATCGATCCGGTTCAAGGCATTATCCGCTTCGGCCAATCGCCGATCCGCCTCGACAATTACCGATCGTTGCGCCTGTAGCTGTCCGGCCATCGCGAGATCCGTCTGCCCGGCGACGAGATCTATGGCGCGGGCACGCAAGGCCTCCATCGCATGGGCACGCCGGCGCCCCGGCTTCAGCGCCAGACGCGCTGCAACGAAGGAAAGACCGAGACAGAGCGTGACAAGCCACAGCCCTGCCATGACGCCGAACAATGGATCGACGAAACAGAGTGCGATCGTCACCGCTATAGCGGCGAGAACTGCGACGGCGGCCGGCACAAGCACGCGCAGATAGAGGGAGTCGAGCGCATCAACATCATTCGTCAGCCGGAACAAAAGCTTTGCCGGCCGGCGGATCATCGCCGCGGCGGCGGCAGGCTCCGCCCAGCCGCGAAACAACCTCTCGCGCAAGGCGGCAAGAACCCTGAGGGTCGCGTCATGCGTGACGAGCCGTTCGCCATAGCGAGCAGCTGTCCGGCCGATTGCGAGCAGGCGTATGCCGGCCGACGGCATGAAGACGTCGAAAACCGCCGCACTCGCGATCGACAGACCGGCAAAGGCCGAGGCCGTGATGAACCAGCCCGACAGCCCAAATAATCCACCGCCGGCAAGCATGGCCAGCACGGACAGGCCGGCGCCGAGAGCAAGGCTCCCGCCGCGCTCGACCCAAAACAATCTCATGAGCGGCAGAAGGATCTTGAGGGAGGACGTCATGCGGCCACCCTCCGTGCCTGCTCATCAAGCCGGACGATGCGGTTCATTCGCGCGGCAAACACGGGATCATGTGTGGCGACGATCAAGATGCGGCCCTTGGCGAGCGCGAGCAGCGCATCCGTCACGGCCGCCGCCGTTTGCGCGTCGAGATGCGCCGTCGGTTCGTCCGCGAGAATGATATCCGCCCGCTCATCGACCATCATCCGTGCCAGCGCCAGTCTCAGCGCCTCGCCGCCGGAAAGACCGAGCCCTCCCTCGCCGACCGCAGCTACCCGCTCCGGCGTAAACACCTTATCGAGAGCAACGCCTTCGAGCGCTGAAGCAACGGCAGGAGCATCGATGCCGTCGCGTCTCAGAGCGATATTGCGTATGACGCTGCCGGCAAAGATATGCGGTGACTGACCGATCCAGGCCATACGACGGCGCAATGCATCCGCTGTGTCGTCACGCAGCGGGACGCCGCCGATCCTGATGACACCGGCCTCGTATCGCGCAAGACCTGCAATCAGCGACAGAAGCGTGGTCTTGCCCGAGCCACTGGCACCCCAGAGCGCTACATGTTCCCCGGCCGTGATCGAGAGATCGAAATGATCGATTGCGGCGTCTCGTTCCGGCGTATGGCGAAAGACCAGCGCTTCGATCTCGACACCGGCCTCGCCTGCCGGCATGGGTGACGGCATGTCTGTGCCGCCGAGAATGGTCTGGCGCGATGATGCGAGTTCCTTCAGTGCCGAAAGTGCCGCCTCCCCGCTGGCACGGTCATGCCAAACTGCGGACAGCTCCCGCGGCGGCTCGAAAAAGGCGGGCGCAAGCAGCAGAATGAAGAGTCCTTGCGTCAATGTAAGGCGACCGTCCCAGGTGCCGACTTCGATCGAACCCAGAAGGCTGAAGCCGACATAGACGGCCGTCGCGGCAACGCCGAGCGCGGCAAAGAATTCGAGCACCGCCGACGACAGAAATGCGATCCTCAAGACAGCCATGGTACGCAGCCGCAGCGAGTCCGCATCCGCACGCAGGCGCCGGGCCGTAAGATCGACCGCGTCGAGCGCGCGAATAGTGGCAAGACCGCGAAGACGATCGAGCAGGAACGCATTGATGCCGCCGGTTTCGGCAAGCTGCTTCTCGCTGGCAGCTTTTGCACGCCAGCCGATCAATGCCATGAAAATCGGAATGAGCGGCGCGCAGAGCACAAGGATCAGTGCCGCCAGCCAGGAAATCGGCAGGATACAGATGAGCATGACAAGCGGCACTACACTTGCTCTCATGCGGATCGGACGGAAACGCGAGAGATAGGGTACGACCGCTTCAGCCTGCTCGCCCAACACGCTTGCCGCGAGGCCGGATGCCGGCTTGTCGCTATCGAGTGGTGAGCGCGCCGCAAGAGCTGCAGCTGCGGCGGCGCGCCGAATACTCAGCTCCCGGCGCGCGGCGAGAAACGCGAGCCGGGAACCCGCCGCATCCAGACCGGCGCGCAGGACGCCGATACCCGCGACCACAGCTGCCGGAACGGCGACTTCTGCCACACCGCCGCCCTTGCTGATCGCACCGACGCCTATGGCAAGCATTGCTGCCTGGCCGATCCATCCGAGAGAAGACAAGCAGAGCAGAGCTGACGCAAGGCCAAGGCCACGACACTGCCCGGCCGTCCCTTCACCCGCCGCCTTCTCGACAGGCAAACTCTCCGACGAAGGCGGGTTCGCGACCTTGCGTCTTTCCAACATTCCATCGGTGGCGGAAGAGGCTGTCACGTGAGCCCGTCCTTTCCAAGTCAGTGTCATCAAGGAGGGTCCGCCGACCAATAAAGATCGAATGACCTGCATGGCAGACCATCGACCTTTCGTCGAACCCAGAACGCACTTGCCGCAATCGACGATATCGGAGCCCCAATATGACTGGCTTTCTGCTTCTTGTCAGCGACAAGAATAGCAGTGCCCGTCTCGCCGATGGGTTGATCCCATGGCAAGTTGTTCGCGACATGGTTCTAAGGCAGTTTGTGCACTGCGCAAAAGCGCGCAGGATGTCGCAGGGCACCGCCGCAGCCATGTCAGATTGACGCAGAAGCCCATGATATTTCTATGTTGTTGCGATAGCGACATAGCATCATCTGACGGCTAAGCCGTTTGCACTGCAGCAATTTCCCCTGATTCCGACGCCTCCCTGGGGAGCGCAAATCCGGCGTCGCTCGCTGTCTGATCGGGCATGAAAACCGCGACCATTTGACCTTTATTGCGGTAAAATTCACGCCAGACTGGCGAATCACCCGATCGAATGAGCCAGTGCCGACCGCGAGACTTGACGGATGCCATCATTGTCGATGTGTTGGGTATTCGTTTGCTTGTCCGGGCAAGTTTAACCGGAGAGATTGCAAGTGACGCCGAAGAACTGCTTCGGGCCGAGGCGTTTTGGGAGAATGCAATGTATGACAAGATCATTTGCGCAATTGGGTTGGGCTCACGCGAGCGCGCCGAACGCCTGCTGCGAACGTCTCACGCACTTTTATCCTCAGGCGGCGAATTGACGGTCGCGCACGTTATCGAGCGTTTCCCTTCCGGGCGCGAAAGCCCGGATGATTGGGCCGTTTCAGTAATCACGGAAGCCGAGGAAAAGCTCGATGCTCTGTGCAGACGTCTCGGCATCACCGCCTCCGTCGACGTGCGCATGGGCACGGCATCGAAGACGCTGCTGACCGTCGCCAAGGAGAAGAAGGCCGATCTCATCGTTCTTGCAACGCATACGTCCGATATTATCGATCGCATATTCGGTTCGACTGTCGAATATGTCATACGCCACGCAGAATGTTCCGTCCTCGTCGAGCGAGCCGACAAAACGCACGACGATACGGCAAGGAGCGCCGACACGGCGAAGAAGGCATAGCGCTTCGTCACATCGTGCAGGATTCTGTCGAGATATAGGTCAGCCCGGTTTGCGCTGCCCCGCAGTGATGCTACATACCCGCTCCGACCTCAAATCCAAGACGAGTTGAATGACCGAATCCGCCATCACCTGGAGCATCGCCGGCCTGACCGCCCTCGGTGTCGTCACGCGCCCATTCCGGTGGCCGGAAGCGATCTGGGCGGTTCTCGGCGCAGCACTTCTCGTCGCCCTCCGGCTCATCGGCCCAGCCGAGGTATGGGCGGGCATATCCAAAGGTTTCGATGTCTATCTCTTCCTGATCGGCATGATGCTGCTGTCGGAGCTCGCGCGGCGCGAAGGGCTCTTCGACTGGGTGGCGGCGATCGCAACCTCGCATGCCAGGGGCTCCCCTCGCCGGCTTTTCGTGCTCGTTTACGTCGTCGGCGTGGTCGTAACGGTATTTCTGTCGAATGACGCAACCGCCGTCGTGCTCACGCCTGCCGTCTACGCAGCCTGCCGCGCGGCGCGGGTGAGAGACCCCATGCCCTACCTATTGGTCTGCGCCTTCATCGCCAATGCCGCGAGCTTCGTACTGCCGATCTCCAATCCGGCTAATCTGGTCATCTTCGCCGGCGGTGAGATGCCACCCCTGTCGCGCTGGATGCAGACCTTCCTGCTGCCGTCCATCGTCTCGATCATCGTTACCTTCGCCTGCCTCTACTGGACGCAAAGACGTGCGCTGGGGGAAGACACGATCGCCCGCAATGTCGAGCAGCCGCACCTCTCCCGCAGTGCTCGGCTGGCGGGATGGGGGCTGGTGGTCACCGCTCTCATCCTAATCGGCGCATCCGCCATGAATTTCGACCTCGGCATCCCGACATTCGTCGCGGGCCTCCTCACGACCATCATCGTTCTCGCCCTTACCCGGCAAAATCCATTGGATACGGTTCGTGGTATCAGCTGGAGCGTAATACCCCTGGTTGCGGGCCTTTTCGTGATCGTCGAGGCGGTCAATCACACCGGCCTCACCGCCCTTCTGTCCGAAAAGCTGGCGTTGCTGGCCGCGCAGTCCCAGACACAGGCGGTCGGCGCTGCCGGGCTTTCAGTCGCGGTCGTCTCCAACCTCGTCAACAACCTGCCGGCCGGTCTTTTCGCCGGCAGCGCGGTACAGGCGGCCCATGTTCCTGATTCCATTGCCGGCGCGGTGCTGATCGGCGTCGATCTCGGCCCCAACCTGTCGGTCACCGGCTCGCTCGCCACCATCCTCTGGCTCGCCGCTCTTCGTCGCGAAGGGCTCCACATGGGAGCATTGGCTTTCCTGAGGATCGGCGCTCTCGTGATGTTCCCGGCTCTGATCCTCTCGCTTGCCGCTCTCGCATTGATCTGACGGCGAACAACATCGGGTTTATAGACGACCGGTCGAATATTTGTTACGGACCGCTCATGATGACGAAGAAGAAATCAGAGCTGACTCGGAGCCATATTCTCGCAATCGGGCGAGAACTGGTGCTGCGCAAGGGTTTCGGAGGCGTGGGCCTGAAAGAGCTGCTCGAGCAGAGCGCCGTGCCGAAAGGCTCGTTCTATTATTATTTCGCGTCCAAGGAAGCCTTCGGCTGCGCCCTGCTGAAGCAATATTGTTCTGACTATGCGGAGAGACTCGACGCACTCTTCGGGTGGAAGGGCAATGGCCGCCAACGCCTGATGCACTATTGGGATGCCTGGCTTTCAGATGGTAACACGGCCAGCCTTGCCGACCGATGCCTGGTCGTAAAGCTTGCCGCCGAGATCTCCGATCTTTCGGACAATATGCGCGTGATCCTGCTCGGCGGCGTCGAGGATCTCATTCGCCGCCTCACCAAAATAATCACCGAGGGGCGCGAGGACGGTTCGATTTCACCGTCCTGCATCCCGGAAAAGACGGCTCGCTCGCTCTATAGCCTCTGGCTCGGGGCAGCGATCCTCGCCAAGCTTGGAAAAGACAAGACACCGCTCGACCAGGCCATGCTTGCCACCGAACAAGCCCTTTCGGCACCCGGCAGCCTTTGATCCAAAGCAGGACCAGCATGTCAACACGCAAGGAAAATACAATGCGCAGTGCCATCCACGATGTCTTCGGCGATCCGGCTGCGGTCCTTTATCTGGCCGACATGCCGCTGCCGGAGCCTGCCGCCGGAGACGTGCGCATTCGCACTATTCTCTCCCCCATCCACAATCACGATCTTTGGACCGTGCGCGGCGCTTATGGCTACAAGCCGATTTTGCCCGCCATCGGCGGTAGCGAAGCGGTCGGTTTCGTCGACGCCGTCGGAGCCGGTGTCGACAAGACGCTCATCGGCAAGCGGGTCGTTGCGGCCGGCGTCCATGGCACCTGGGCCGAGCAATTCACAGCGCCGGCAGCAAGCCTGGTTCCGGTGCCCGACGTGATTTCCGACGAAGCCGCAGCACAGCTGATCGCCATGCCGTTCAGCGCCATTTCGCTTCTCGAGTCCCTCCATGTCGAGCCCGGCGACTGGATCATCCAGAACGCTGCGAATGGCGCGGTCGGAAAGACGCTGGCCATGCTGGCCCATAGCCGCGGCATACACATGATCAACCTCGTTCGGCGCGATGGCGGCATTGACGAGCTGTCCGCATTCGGCATCGGCAACGCCGTTTCGACTGCCGCTTCAGATTGGAAGGCGAAGGTACGTGCCATGGTCGGCGATGCACCGATCCGCGCTGCCGTAGACTCCGTCGGCGGTGTTGCAAGCAACGACCTGGCCGACCTTCTAGGTGAAAACGGCCTCTTGGTTTCCTTCGGCACTGCGGCGGGCAAGCCGATGCAGATCGCCTCAAGGGCTGTCATCTTCAAGCAGCTAACGATCAAGGGCTTCTGGGGCATCAAGGTCAGCGCCGCCATGCCGGCGGAAGAGCGCCGGCGGCTGATCAGCGAATTGATCACGCGCGTCGCATCCGGCGAAGTCAAACTGCCGGTGGAAGCAGCCTATGACATCACGGAGATCGCAGAAGCGGTGAAATCCTCGCTGGCGCCCGGCAAGGCTGGAAAAGTTTTGCTGAAACTATAGACCTGCCTGCGCCATGGCGTAACAACCGGTGCAGGGAACTGGGGCGGGAGCACGGCTAGATCGATTGCCGCTTTCTGCGAATGATCACACAAAATTCGCAAAATTGCTCTTGTCCCTCTAGTTACTAGAGGATGTAGCAGTGGTTCCAAGAGAAAATCTGGAACCGAAACATGACTTCGACAACACAACAGAGCCGCTATCGCGTAGAGGGCATGGACTGCGCTTCGTGCGCCGCGAAAATCGATACAGCCGTTCGCCGCCTGCAAGGTGTCGAGGATGTTTCCGTCTCGGTCACTGCGGGCACGATGACGGTCAAGCATCAGAGAGATCCCGATCTTCTGCCCAACATCGCGAAGCGGGTCACGGGGCTGGGTTACAAAGTTTTCCCGCTGCCGCAGAGCAACGTCTCCACGCCAAAGGTAGAAGAGAATGACCATGCCTGCGGCTGCGGGCACGATCATCACAAGCACGAATCCGATGGGCATGATCATGCGGGACACAGCCACGATCACCACCATGACCATGATCATGGCGACCACGATCACGGCGCCGCTGGCCATCGGCACGACCATGCCGGGCATAACCACACCACCGAAGAGCGAGAAGCGGCGGTTGCCGGCCTTCACGGTCACGACCACGGACCGAGCACAGGACCATGGTGGAAATCGGCCAAGGGCCGCCTGACGATCGCCAGCGGCTTGGCACTTGCCGCTGCCTGGGGGATCGGCAAGCTGGTTCCCGCACTGGACGTCTGGATCTTTACCGCTGCCATGCTTGTCGGCTTGGTGCCGATCGCCCGGCGCGCCTTCATGGCCGCAAGGGTCGGAACACCGTTTTCGATCGAAATGCTGATGACGATCGCGGCCATCGGCGCTGTCATCATCGGCGCCAGCGAAGAAGCCGCGGCCGTCGTCTTCCTGTTCCTGATCGGCGAGCTGCTCGAAGGCGTTGCGGCCGGCAAGGCCCGCGCCAGCATTCAATCCCTTACGGATCTGGTGCCCAAGACCGCTCTCCTTGAGGAGAATGGCAAGACCCGCGAAGTGCAGGCCGAAAGCCTTGCCGTCGGTGCCATTATCCTGGTTCGCCCCGGCGACCGCATTCCGGCCGACGGCGTGATCCTCTCAGGCGAAAGCGCCATCGACGAGGCGCCGGTGACAGGCGAAAGCACCCCCGTTCGCAAGGGTGCGGATGCCGCCGTCTTTGCCGGCACCGTCAACAGCGATGCGGCGCTGCGCGTCCGCGTGACCGCGGCAGCCTCCGACAACACCATCGCCCGCGTCGTCAAGCTTGTCGAGGAGGCGCAGGAATCGAAGGCTCCAACCGAGCGTTTCATCGATCGCTTCTCCCGCTATTACACGCCCGGCGTCGTCGTTGTCGGCGCGCTGGTCGCCATCCTTCCCCCGCTGTTCCTGGGCGGGGCCTGGAGCGAGTGGGTCTATAAGGGCTTGGCGATCCTGCTGATCGGCTGCCCCTGCGCCCTCGTCATTTCGACGCCGGCGGCGATTGCGGCCTCGCTCTCGTCCGGCGCGCGGCGTGGTCTGCTGTTGAAGGGTGGCGCCGTGCTCGAAAACATCGGCAAAGTCACCGCCGTTGCCTTCGACAAGACCGGCACTCTGACCGAAGGCAAGCCCAAGGTCACCGATATCGTCGGTCTCGGCATGAGCGATACGGAAGTGTTGCGACTGGCAGCCGCACTCGAAACCGGTTCCAGCCATCCGCTCGCCCGCGCGGTCCTTGATCGCGCAGCCGCAGCCGGAACGGATATTCCTCAAGTCATCGATGCGAAAGCAATTGGCGGCAAGGGCGTGAGCGGCACGGTCGATGGTGTCGAAGTGTTTCTGGGCTCGCCGCAGGCCGTGGCCGACAGGATATCGCTGACCTCGGAACAGTCGGTACAGATCGCGAAGCTCAATGATGAAGGCAAGACCGTTTCCGTCGTCGTTGCAAAGGGCAGCGCTGCCGGCCTGCTCGCCATGCGCGACGAGCCGCGTGCCGATACCGCCGCCGGCCTCAAGGCGCTTGCCGATGCGGGCATCAAGACGATCATGCTGACCGGCGACAATCAGCGCACGGCACAGGCGATCGGCAAGACACTCGGTATCGAGGTCAAGGCGCAACTACTGCCCGAGGACAAGCAGCGGATCGTTGGCGACCTGAAGCGGCAAGGCTTGCGCGTCGCCAAGGTCGGCGACGGCATCAACGATGCACCCGCGCTTGCAGCAGCCGATGTCGGGATCGCCATGGGCGGCGGAACCGACGTTGCTCTGGAAACGGCGGATGCCGCCGTGCTGCATGGCCGCGTCGGCGATGTCATCGAGATGATCGACCTTTCCAAGCGGACGATGAGCAATATCGGCCAGAACATCACCATCGCGCTCGGCCTGAAGGGTGTGTTCCTCATCACCACGATTGTCGGCATCACCGGGCTCTGGCCGGCAATCCTCGCCGATACCGGCGCCACGGTGCTGGTCACCATGAATGCGCTGCGCCTGCTCGCCTTGAAGCCACGCCGGGTCGCAGTCTGAACTATCTTCGGACGCCGATGAACAGGTCGGCGCCCCCTCTCGTCATTTCCGAAATTACGAGGAGATCAAGATTTCCGGACGGACAGGTAACGGCGCGGCGATAGGCCAAATGCTTTCCGGAACATGGCGATGAAGCTGCTCGCGCTCGCATAGCCCAAGCTGTCCGCCACCTCAGCGATCGGTATTCCCGCGCTCAGATGCTCCAGTGCCAGCAACAAGCGAGCCTGCTGCCGCCAATTTGCGAAGGACATGCCCGTTTCTGCATGGAAGAGCCGCCTGGCCGAGCGTTCGGATATGCCCGCCTGCTGCGCCAGTGACTGAAAGGTCTCCTCGCTGGCGGGGTCCTGCAGCACGGCTTCCGTGATGCGCAGAACGCGCCGATCCGTCGGCATAGGCAGATGCAGGCTTTCGCGAGGCGCGGCCCGAACCTCATCCAGCAGAACGGCGGCAAGGCGACGCTGCTGCGCTGACAGCTTTTCCTCCCAATGCCATGTCGTCGCCCGACGCACGAGCGCCCGCAGGACATCGCTGACGCTGAGAACGCAAGGCGTCGTCGGCAAACCGGCGCTGGCACCGGGCGTTAGAAGGATGCCCCAGCCGCTCAGCACGCCGTTGATCCCCGCCTTGTGCATGACACCAGGCGGAATCCAGCCCGCACGCTGCGGCGGCAGGAGCCAGGAACCATCCGGCGTATCGACGCGGACGAGCCCGCTCTCAATGCAGAAAAGCTGCCCGCGCATATGCGCGTGCCAATCATATTCCTGGGTTCCCAGGCGGAAGGCGCTACCGGGTTCATCCGATCCCCAAAAGGCAATGAGCGGCGGCCCGTCAGCACGTTCGCCGATATCTTCCATGTCCATTTTCGTTTGGCCGTTTTGCAATATTTATAGTCCGAATGTCGTTATCATGCTCTGGCGGCGCTGGGCTATCTTTCTCTCGTAAGATCGAAATCGACCAGTGAATGGAATAGAAGACCCATGCAGGACTTTCGTGTCGTCATCATCGGCTCAGGCCTCGGCGGCTTGTGCCTCGCACAGGGATTGAAGCGCGCCGGCATCCGCTTTGACGCAAATGGACAACAGGCGTTGGGAGCCTGCCTGCCGCCGGCTCTGTTTGAGCTCTTTCGGGCGACCGCCTCGGTGAGCCCTCGATCCGCATGCTTCCTGACCCCTCAGCTTCTGCCCGTCACGGGGCGCGCGCCGACGAACTGGGATACCGGCGAGGATGACGACGACGGCGATCTGAGCGTCAATCGCCTGACCCTTCGCGAAATCCTGCTGTCGGGGATCGAGGAGCACGTTCATTTCGGACATGCCTTCACCCACTATCGCTGCATGGACGACGGTCGCGTCGAGGTGCAGTTCGAAGGTGGCCCCCCGGTTTCCTGCAATCTGCTGGTCGGCGCCGACGGCGTGAACTCGCAGGTGCGCCGCCAGCTGGCTCCATATGCCGAGCCGGCGGATACAGGTTCTATATGCGTCTACGGCAAGAGCGAAATGCCGCTGAACGATGCCGCTGACCTACTTGGGAATGGAACGACGGTGGTCTTTGCCGATGGGTGCACGGCGATCTTCGATCTCATGCGCTTCCGCGACGACTTTCCGAACCTTGCCGCCAGTGTTGCTCTGGATTGCAGGCTGACGCCGGTGACGGACTATCTCTATTGGGCGCTGATCGGCCCCCGTCAAAAACTGGGATTGGAGACCTACGATCACACGCAGGATCTACCTGTATTGCTGAGGACGGCAATGCGCGGCTGGCATCCGGAACTGAAGCAGATCATCAGCCACAGCAAGTCGACAGCTGTGGCGGCACTCCCCGTCAGAAGCGGTCGCCCGGACGCTCTCTGGCCATTCGGTGCGGTGACGCTCCTCGGGGATGCTATTCACGCGATGAGCCCTGCCGGCGGGCTTGGCGCCAATACCGCGCTAGAGGACGCACGCATGCTGACGCAGATCCTGGCCAAATCCGACAAGGAGTCAAAAACGGCCTGTACGGCCTTGCTGGATTACGAGGCCGACATGCGCGAACGGGCAGCCCGCGCCATCGATACATCGGAACGCGGCGCCGCGATGCTGTTCGCAGCAGTGACAGACAAAATCGCTTGAGGACAACAGCATGACAATCGATGCAACCACCTTCACCTTTCACGATGTCTCCCTGTGGCCGATCGTGCGCCAGTCGGCCGGGTCCGTGCGACCAGGCTATTCCGCACAATGGGAAAGGGAAATGGACGCCATGCTCGCCATTTCCATGCCCTTCGTCGTCATCATGGACGGCGATCAGGCAGCTGAGAATCATGAGGATCGCAGGGCTCGCGGCATATGGCTGAAGAAGAACAAAACTGCGCTTGCGGCAATTTGCCGGGCAGTGATCGGGGTCGAAGCCAACCCTATCAAGCGGGCAGCCATGCACGTGCAGATGGCGCTTGCAACGAAGGCGTTCGGCACGAGAATGGATCTCGTCGCAACGCATGAAGACGCGCTTCGCCTTGCGGAGCGGATTCTCAAAGGCGGCAAAGCCACGGCCGCGCAGTTCGGCTAGAATATCTCCTAGCGCGACGTGATACAGACCGGGCAGATTGCAGCCTGCTCGGTCTCTTGGCTATGGCCGCTTCACGATGCGGACCGCTGCAGAGGCCTGATTTCTTTCCAGCCAAGCTCCGGAGCGATCGATGTCACGAAGTCGTGGATGATCTGTCGATATTCCTCGTCATGAAACTCATAGGGCAGCTCCAGCCGGAATTCACTGACATAGGGCAGGATCGGATCCTTGCGCAGACGTTCGAGGATTTCATCCGACGAGCCGACAATATCGCGGGCGAAAAGGGTTCGCCGTTCGCCTTGAGGCGAAAGCGTGCGCTCATAGCGGCCGGCGGCATAGTCGGTATAACGCTTGCGGGTGATCGCATCGGCGCTGTCGAAGGGTACGATGACCCGGCCAAGCGCCACCCGCCTCGTATCGCCGCCCGAAGCACGGTAGGTTTCCAGTTGGCGCGACTGCGCGACAAAGAAATCATCCGTCTGCTCGCCGGTCGTGACATTGCCGATGAGCAGGTTGAAACCGTTTCGACCGGCCCATTCGGCCGAACGCAGCGAGCCACCACCATACCAGATGCGATCGATCAAGCCTTTGGCATAGGGCTGGAGGCGCGGGCGCTGCGGGCCGAACGGCGTCTTGATGAGCGTATCCTGATTGCCGACATAGGTGCCCTTCAGATTATCCGTGAAGCGCAGCACCCTCTGATGGGAAAAATCGTGGTTCTCCCAATCGCCATCGAAGGCGAGCGGCCCGATCAGATCCGCATGCAGCGGCCGGCCGGCGCTCAGACCGATATTCAATCGTCCGCGCGAAAGCACATCCACGGTCGCCAGATCCTCGGCAAGCCGATACGGGCTTTCGTAGCCGATGGGTATGACGGCGGTGCCGAGCTCGATGTGGCGCGTTCGCTGCGTCGCCGCGGCGAGAAAGGCGCTTGCCGAGGAAATGCCGGGTTCCAAATGCCGCTGGCGTACCCAGGCGCTGTTGAAGCCCCTCCCTTCCCCGTATTCGAGCAATTGCAGGGTCTGTTCGAGACCGGCGAGCGGATCCTCATCCGGATAGTTTCCCGGCGTCAGAAAGCCGATATGGCTGATAGATAGGGCTTGGCGGCTCATTCGGCTGTCTCCTCAAAATTTCGGCAGGCCCTGCGGATTGGTTTCCGACTTCGGCAAGGCTTCTTCGGCAAGATGCCAGTGGTCGAGGATCTTGGCGTAGGTACCGTCCTTGATCAGCCCATTCGTCGCAAGCGTTAGCGCCGCGGCAAGGCCGCTGCCCTTACGCGTGGTGATCGCGACATCCGATCGATCCGGCCAGCCGGCGCTCAGCGTTCCCACGCGCTTGATGTTCTTATCGCGTGCCGCGATGTAGACGAGCTGGGCGTGTGGCTGCACGATGACATCGGCCCGATCCGACTGGAGAGCCAGAAGGCTCGCCGCGTCGTCGTCATAATATTGCAGCTCGATCGGCTTCAGACCGGCTTTGACATCCTCATCGCTCCATTTGAGCAGGATACGCTCCTGATTGGTGCCGGCGCCAACGATGATGCGCAGACCGGCTGCATCCTTCGGCTCTTTGATCGACACGATCTTGCTGTCTTTCTTGACGAAGAAACCGTGCAGGCCCTGCCGATAGGTGGAGAAATCGAACTTCTCCTTGCGCTGCTCGGTAACGCCGACGTTGGAAATGACGGCGTCGTATTTGCCGGAGGTCAGCCCCAGCGGCCAATCGATCCAGGCGACGGGCACGAGCTCAAGCTTCAGGCCAAGCGCATCGGCAACGGCATTGGCATAATCGGGATCGGCGCCAACGACGGTCTTCGCGTCCGTCGCATAGGTCGCAAGCGGAGGTCCACCAGGTGCGACCGCGACGGTGAAGGTGCCCGGAGTGACGAACTTGAAATCCTTGGGGATAGCGGCGATCGCAGCATCGTTCTTCGCTGCATGAATGCGGCCCGGCTGTTCAGGGCTGAGATCGAAGTCGTCGGCCGCCTTCGCGGCGCCAAGTCCGATCAGGGAAATCGTTGTGACCGCGGCCAATATGGTTTTGAAAGTCGGAAGGATGAACACGAACAGGTAACTCCATGGATAAGACGGGGAGCGGACCGACGCGGGCCCCACCGGCGCCGGTCCGCTCGACCAACATTACGAGCCGCTCTTCGGCAGGCCCGCAGGGTTGGTCTTGGATTGATCGATCCCTTCGGCAGTCAGGCTCCAGTGCTTCAGCACCTCGCCATATTTGCCGTTCTTGATCAGATCGTTGAGTGCGAGAGTGACAGCATCGGCAAGGCCAGCGCCCTTCTTCGTCGTCACGGCGATTTCGGCCGTCAGCGGCCAGCCACCGGAGACGATGCCAACGAGCTTTCGGGTGCCGTTGATGGAGGCATTATAGGCCTGCGTCGCGTTCGGATTGAATTCGACATCGGCGCGGCCGGACTGCAGCGCGAGATCGGCGGCGGCGCGATCATCGTAATATTGCACTTCGATGGGCTTCAGGCCAGCCGCCACATTCTGACGATCCCATTCGAGAATGATCTTTTCCTGGTTGGTGCCGGCGCCTGTGATCACCTTGAGACCCGCTACATCCTTCGGCTCCTTGATCGAGGTGATCTTGCTATCGGCCTTCACATAGAAGCCGAGCACATCCTTGCGATAGGTGGAGAAATCGAACTTCTCCTTGCGCTCTTCGGTGACGGTTACATTGGAAATGACCGCATCATATTTGCCGGAGGAGACGCCGAGCGGCCAGTCTTCCCAGGCAACCGGCACCAGGTCCAGCTGAAGGCCCAGGGAATCGGCGAGCAACTGCGCGATGTCCGGATCGCCACCCACGACCGTCTTGGCATCGGTCGCATAGGTGGCGATCGGCGGGTCCCAAGGGCTGATCGCGACGGTGAACTTGCCGGGATTGACGAACTTGAAACCCGGCGCAATCGCCTTGACCGCCGCCTCATCCTTTTGCGCCCTGACGCGATTGGATGTATCCGGACTGAGGTTGAACTTCTCGGCCGCACTCGTCGGCGTCCAACTCATCGCTACCGCCGTCAGAACGCCGGCAACGACATACTTTGCTCTCTCAATGAATGTCATTTCCCTTCTCCGTTTCAATTATAGGTTGCTTTTATTGTTATCAGTATCCGAACGCTTGCTACGTCAGAACGTCCAGATCCTGCCTGCGACTGCTAGAGAACCTTGGCGAGGAAGGCACGGGTGCGCGGGTGCCTCGCATCGTTGAAGATCTGGGTTGGCGAGCCAGTCTCGAGAATATGTCCGCCTTCCATGAAGACGACGGTATCGGCCACCTCGCGGGCAAAACCGATTTCGTGGGTGACGATCACAAGGGTCGTGCCGGTTCGCGCCAGTTCCTTGATCACATCGAGGACTTCGCCGACGAGTTCCGGATCGAGCGCCGAGGTCGGCTCGTCAAAAAGCAGGACCTTCGGCCGTAGCGCCAAGGCGCGAGCGATGGCAACGCGCTGCTGCTGGCCACCGGAAAGTTGGCGTGGGTAGGCATCGATCTTGTCGCTGAGGCCGACGCGAGCGAGCAACTCCCTGGCAAAAGCGATGGCTTCGTCCCGGCCTAGCCCGCGCACCTGTATTGGCGCCTCGATAATGTTTTCCAAAACAGTAAGATGCGGGAACAAGTTGAAGTTCTGAAAGACCATGCCGATGTCGGTTCGGCGCTTCAGAATGTCCTTTTCCTTAAGCTCATAGAGCACCTCGCCCTTCTGCGTGTAGCCGACGAGATCGCCATCGACGGAGATAAAGCCGCTGTCGACGCGCTCCAGATGATTGATGGCGCGCAGCAGTGTCGATTTCCCCGAGCCCGACGGTCCGATGATAGCCGTGACGCTGCCGGCCGGCAGGTTGAGCTCGATATCGTCGAGAACCTTCAGCGCACCAAAGCTCTTCGATATACCATGGATGCGCACGGCACCGCCCTTGGCACGAAGATCTGTGACGCTCCGAAGGGTGGCGAGTGCCCCGGTTTCCGACCTGGTATCTGCCGTGACGGCAGGCAGCGGCCGCTGGAAGCGTTTGAAGAATGCCTGGAACGGCAACGGTGTCGGATTGCGTAGCGCGCCCCTGGAGAAATAACGCTCGATATAGTGCTGCGCGATCGATAGCACCGTCATAATGACGAGATACCAGACCGTCGCCACCATCAGCAGCGGAATGACTTCCAGATTGCGGCGATAGATGACCTGCACCGTATAGAAGAGCTCTGGCAGGGCGAGTACGTAGACCATGGACGTGCTCTTGGCGAGACCGATGATCTCGTTGAAGCCCGTGGGAAGAATGGAGCGCATCGCCTGCGGCAGAACGATGCGGAAGGCCTGACGGCGGCGAGACAGGCCGAGGGATGCAGCCGCTTCCAACTGGCCCTGATCGACAGACAGAATGCCGCCGCGAACGATTTCGGCGAAGAAGGCAGACTGGTTCAATGTCAGACCGAGGAAGGCGGCCGCAAACGGCGTCAGCAGCTGCGTCGTCGGATAATTGAAGAGCACCTTATCGGTGAACGGGACACCGATGCTAATGGTTTCATAGAGATAGCCGAGATTGTTGAGAACCAACAGCAGTACGATCATCGGGATCGAACGCAGCAGCCAGATATAGCCCCAGGAGAGACTTGCAAGCAGCGGCGACTTCGATACGCGCGCCAATGCCAGGGCGGTTCCGAGGATGGAGCCTGACACAGCCGCAAGCGCCGTCAGAAGCAACGTCCTGCCAAGCCCCACCAAAACCGGCTCGGCAAAGAACCATTCGGCAAAGACACCCCAGCCCCAGCGCGGATTGGTGAAAGTGGAATAGAGGACGACCGCTATGACGAGCGCGGCAAAGATCGTGCCGGTCGTGCGTCCGGGGTGCCTCGCCGGCACGATGCGGTAGCGCGAATAATCAGTCTTGGTCTCGATAGTTGCCGTGCCTCGATCGGCACCCGCAAAATCCGTCGTTAGCGCCATGATACTTACCCCTTATGATTGTTGTTGATCCGGCTCGCCATTACCTGCCGGCGGCGGCCAGACGTTGCCCGGAGCCTCGGGCGTCAGCGATATCGGGCAAGGCCAGATGGCTGACATCCTTCTCGAAAGGCAGGATCTTGTGGACCTCCGGATCGAGCGAGGTATCGAAGAGCGCCGTGTAACCATTGTTGAGATAAAGACCGACCGCCTCGGGCTGCCGAAAACCGGTCGTCAGATAGATGCGTCGATAGCCTTGCCGCACCGCCTGTGCCTCCAGTTCCACCAGCACTGTGCGCGCCAGTCCCTGACGGCGCAGATCATGCCGTGTCCAGATGCGTTTGAACTCGGCGGTCCGATCGTCGTAATGCTTGAACGCGCCGCCGCCGATCGCCTCGCCATTACGCAACAGCAGCAGGAAGTTGCCATGCGGCGGCGCGAAAGCCTCCGGCGGATAGCGATTGAGTTCAGCCGCTGCCCCTTCGGCACTGAAGTAGTTGCCGTAACGGCTGTCATATTCATGGATCAGTTCGTCAATCAGCGGCTTGGCGCGCGGGTCCAGGGTGGTCGTATAAAGAAACGTGTCGCTCATGTGGTTCATCACCCGTTGTCATTCGCGAGGAAAGCTTCGGCGAGCCGTACCCAGTAGCGAGCTGCCGGCGCGATGATGGCGTCGTTGAAATCGTAGCGGGCACTGTGCAGCGGCGCGGTGTCGCCGTTGCCGACGAAGAGATAGCTCCCGGGCTTGGCCTGCAGCAGAAAGGCAAAGTCTTCGCTCGCCGTACGCGGCCGAAAATCCGCCTCGACGGCAGATGTCCCAAGCGCCTGCAAGGCGACATTGCGAGCGAATTCGGTTTCTTCGGCATGATTGACGAGTGCGGGAAAACCGAGACGGTAATCGACTTCGGCCGCGGCACCGAAGCTTTCCGCCTGTGCGCGCGCTAGCGCGGGTATTCGTTCCTGCAATCTGGCACGGACGGTCTCATTGTAGGCCCGCATGGTCAGCTTCATCTCCACGCTTTCCGGGATGACGTTCGAAGCCGAACCGGCATGAATGGATCCCACAGTCGCGACCGCCATCTCCTGAGGATCGATATTGCGCGAGACGACGCTCTGCAGGGCCGTGATGAACGAAGCCGAAGCCAGCACCGGATCGACCGAACGGTGCGGCTCGGCACCATGCCCGCCTTTTCCGACGATCGTGATGACCGCCTTGTCGACGGAGGCCATCGCCGGGCCGGCAACGAAGCCGAACTGTGCCGTCGGCACACCAGGCCAATTGTGCAGGCCGAAGACCGCATCGACCGGAAAACGATCGAAGAGCCCCTCCGACAGCATCTTGCGCGCACCCGCGCCAATCTCCTCGGCTGGCTGGAATATCAACCGCAGAATGCCGCTGAAATTGCCGCTTTCGGCGAGATAGCGGGCAGCGGCGAGCAGGATCGACGTATGCCCGTCGTGACCGCAGGCATGCATGACGCCGGGATTGGCGCTCGCATACTCAAGCCCGGTCGCCTCTTCGATCGGCAAGGCATCCATGTCGGCGCGAATACCGATGCTGCGGTTGCCATTGCCCCGCCTCAGCGTCGCGACCACGCCGGTGCCGGCGATGCCTGTCGCGACTTCGTAGCCCCATTCCGCAAGCAGCGAGGCCACCTTCTTGGCGGTACGATGCTCCTGAAAGGCAAGTTCGGGATATTGATGCAGGTCATGCCGCAAGGCGATGATCTCATCAAGATAGAGGGCGATTCCTGTCTCGATCGGATCGGTGATCGAAGCGGTCTTGATGATGGCGTTCATGATGATTGTCCTGGCTCAAGCGCCCACGGCCTTTGCGGGTTCGATGTCCGCGGCCTCCGCCGCATAACGGCTTTCGCGATATGGCAGTCCGAGGTGATCGCGCAGCGTCTCGCCTTTCAGCGTCGGATCGAAATAGCCGCGCTCGGTCAGGATCGGCAGGACATGCCTGGAGAAATCGTCGAAGCCTTCACCGATGACCGGGAAGCCGAGGATGAAGCCATCCGCTCCCTCTTCATCCACCCAGCGGATGATCTCGCCGGCAATGTGCTCGGCAGTGCCGATGAAGGAGGTTGTCGGTGTGGCCGCATCGAGCGCCACTTCGCGCAAGGTGAGCCCCTTCTCGCGCGCGGTCTTCTTGATCCGATCGGTCGTGGCGCGGAAATTGTTGCGGCCGATATCTCCGAGATCGGGAAACGGCTCGTCCAGCGGATAGGCGCTGAAGTCGTGGTGATCGAAGAAGCGGCCGAGATAGGCGAGCGCTTCCTCGATGGTGACGAGATTGCGGATTGCCCGATACTTGGCTTCCGCCTCCTCCTGCGTCGCGCCAACGATCGGGCCGATGCCTGGAAATATGCCGACATCGGCGGCACTGCGGCCATGCGCGATCGCGGACTGCTTGACCTGCTTGTAGAAGACCTTGGCATCTTCGAGCGGTCCGCCATTGGTGAAGACAGCATCGGCGTGCTTGCCGGCGAGCCGGATGCCGGAATCGGAAGCACCGGCCTGGAACACCACCGGCTGACCCTGCTTCGAGCGGCCGATATTGAGCGGACCTTCGATCCGGAAGAACCGGCCCTTATGGTTCAAACGATGCAGCTTGGATTTGTCGGCATACACGCCGGTCTCGCGATCCCGAACAAAGGCATCGTCGTCCCAGGAGTCCCACAGACCCTTGATGGCATCGAGATATTCGTCAGCGATCTCATAGCGCAACTCATGTTCCGGATGCTCGCGACTGTAGTTGCGACCGGAACCCTCGAGCGGCGACGTTACCGCGTTCCAGCCGGCGCGGCCGCCGCTGATGAGATCGAGTGAGGCAAACTGCCGTGCGATGGTGAAAGGATCGCTATAGGAGGTCGAAACCGTACCCACCAGACCGAGTTTCGTCGTGAAGGCGGCAAGCGCGGACAGAATGGTCAGCGGCTCAAAGCGATTGAGGAAATGCGGGATCGACTGTTCGTTGATGTAAAGTCCGTCCGCGACGAAGGCGAAGGCAACGCCGGCCTCCTCGGCCTTGCGGGCCGTCTTGACGAAGAAGTTCAGATTGGTGCTGGCATCGGCCGGAACGCTCGGATGCTTCCAGGCATTCATGTGGCCGCCCGGGCCTTGCAGCATGATACCGAAGGTGACGTGTTTTTGAGCCATGATGATCCTCCTGGGACAGGCCGTTCAGGCAACAAGGGAAAGGCGCTCTTTGGCGAGCAATTCTACGGAGTTGAGCCGTTCGGCTGCGGTCAGCGCCGGCGTGTCGAGTACGAATTCCTCGATGCCGTAGCGGCGGTGTAGCGCATCGAGTTCGCCTCGGATCTGCGCCGCCGTGCCATGCAGCACGCCCGGCACCTTCTCTTCGGTCCGGAAATCCGAGAAACCGGCCTGACGCGCAAACTCTGCAGCCTGCTCCTGCGTGCCGACATTGACGCTCTGGCCGTTGGGCAGGAAGAGCTTGACGATGCGGAGCTGGCCGACACGCTCGCGAGCAAGCGTCTCACTCTCGGCGGCGAAGGCTGCCAGCGCCAGGATCGGCACCTTGCCGCCCGTTGCACTTCCGTAGGCTTCAAACGTATTGCGCAGATTTTCCGGATCGCCATTCAGATGCCCGGCAAAGACCAGCCTCCAGCCCTTCTCCGCTGCAAGCCTCGCGCTTTCGACACTGGCACCAAGGAGAAAGCGCTCCGGCGAGCGCGGCGGAAATGGTGTGGCCAGCGCGCCTTCGGAATGAGGATCCGCCGCAAGATAGGTGTTGATGTCGGAAAGCTGCTCTGCGAAATCAGGCTTCTTTTCGGGGTCGAAGGCAAGCTGCAGCGCGCGGGTGGAGAGCGGAAATCCGCCCGGCGCCTTGCCGACGCCGAGATCCACGCGGCCGGGTGCCAGCGAGGCGAGGAGATTGAAGGCCTCAGCAACCTTATAGGCGCTGTAGTGCTGCAACATGACGCCGCCCGAGCCGAGGCGGATCTTCGTGGTCCTCGCCAGAAGGTAGGCGATCAGAACTTCCGGCGCCGAACTTGCGAGGTTCGCCATGTTGTGGTGCTCGGCGACCCAGAAGCGATGATAGCCAAGTTCTTCGGCCCTGATGGCCAGACGTGTCGTTGCCCCAAGCGCATCGGTGGCGCTGAGCCCCTGTTCGATCGGGCTCTTGTCAAGAAGGCTAAGAAGGTAAGTCATGCCGTTTCATCCATGTTTGCGCTCAATGCCGACCATGGAACGCTATAGTCTATAAAAAACATAGATTTTAAGTTATTTAAGAAACAGCTTTCTTTTTCTTTCGCCGGATGCGGAAAAAATCGGCAGTTGTCCAAGGGGTGGTGGATGGGGCCGTGACAAATGTCACCAGTCTAGGCTTTAAGCGACAGCTTTACCTCGTGGATACGGCGCGGTCGTCCGCCGAAACCTTTCAGACTGCGCTGAACTTGCTTGGCCGCAGGGGCGGACAAGCCAATTAACTCGAGTTCGGCAAACTCGGCAAGTTAACGTTGTTACGTCTACTCTAAGGACATCCAGGAGTTTGCAGCGCCCCTCAAGGCTGAGATTCCTCGCCTTCGAATCCGAGCTTTGCTAACAAAGCGCCAGCGGCGCAACGTCCAACTGCGACGCTACGAACCTGGAGAATCCTGAATGCCGCACCAATTTCTCATCAATGGTCCCGAAGACGCCAAGGTCACCATCGTTCTCGCGCATGGGGCCGGCGGCGCAATGGATACGAAATGGATGGAAACCATGTCTGCGGCACTCGTCCGCAAGGGCTTGCGAATTGTCCGGTTCGAGTTCGACTACATGTCGGCACGGCGCTCTTCCGGGAAGCGGTCTCCGCCACCCCGAGCGGAGCTCCTCAATCAGGAATTCGAAGCCGTGATCGACGAAGTCGGTTCAAGTGGGACACTCGTCATCGCGGGGAAATCCATGGGCGGACGCGTGGCGAGCATGATCGCGGACGATCTTCACAATGCGGGGCGGATTTCCGGACTGCTTTGTCTTGGCTATCCTTTTCATCCGATAGGAAAACCGGAGAATCAGCGAACCGCGCATCTTCAAGGCATGACGACGCCTACCCTCATCTGTCAGGGAACGCGCGACCTATTCGGATCACGCGAAGAAGTCTCCACTTTCCAACTCTCCAACATGATCGAACTTCTCTGGTTGGAAGATGGAGACCATGATTTCACGCCACGAAAGGCCGTATCCGGTTTCACATCCGCAGAACATATAGCAGCCGTTGCGGATCACGTGTTCGGATGGACCTCTGCATTGCGTTGATCGGCAGAAATACGCCGTCGCTGCGCTTGTCACGGATTCAGACAAACAATTCCCACTATAGTCTATAAAAATAGTTTGTTATTTCTGTCGATCCTCTCCCCTTCTTCGCTAGGCTTTACCCTATCGCACTCAGGGAACCGCCGGAGAAGTCCGATCCGGCCAAGGGGACACACATGAAGTTCAAGACATTGATCGCTGCCGCTGCCATGGGCCTCGCCAGTATCTCCGTGGTAACGGTCGCTGCCGCGGCCGACAAGAAGGTCGTCGTCGCCTATCAGACCGATGCCCTGCCCTCCTCCGTCGCAATCGCCAACGGAGAATTCGCCAAGGAGACGGGCTACCAGATCGATTTCCGCAAATTCAATTCCGGAGCCGAGATTTTCGCGGCCATCGCATCCGGCGACGTCCAGATCGGCTATGTCGGCTCCAGCCCGTTTGCGGCAGCTGCCTCCCGTGGACTTGAAGTGAAGGCGTTCTACCTCTCGTCCATCTCGGGCGTCGATGAAGCCCTCGTGGTGCGCAATGGCTCCGGCATCAACACACTCGCCGATCTGAAGGGCAAGAAGCTTGCGGCAGCACCAGTTTCCACGGATCATTATCAGCTGCTAGCCCTCATCAAGTCTCTAGGTCTGAGCGAAAAGGACGTGCAGGTCTTCGCCGTCCCGCAGCCGGAGATCGTCGCCAGCTACAATCGCGGCGATATCGACGGCGGCTTCGTCTGGGACCCGGCGCTCACCGAGCTGAAGAAGAACGGCAAGGTGCTGGTGACATCCAAGGACGTCGCCGACAAGGGTGCCCCGACGTTTTCCGCCTGGGTCGCAACCTCGAAATTCGCGACCGACAACCCAAAATTCCTGAAGGCCTATGCCTCTGTCATCAGCAAGTACTACGCCTCATTCGCAACCGACAAGGCCGCCTGGGGACCGGAGAGCGACAATGCGAAGGCCCTCGCCAAGCTTCTCGGCGGCACGGCTGACCAACAGGCCGCAGCACTCAAGAACCTTACGCTCCTGACCCCGGATGTTCAGGCATCGGCCGACTGGCTCGGCGGCGGTGACAAGTCCGGGGCAGCCAAGATCTTGAAGGACACCGCGACCTTCCTGAAGAGCCAGGGAAAGGTCTCCGAAGTGCTGCCGAACTACGGCGCATTTGTCACCGCTGACGCGCTTGCCAACGCCAGCAATTGATCCCCCCGACACCGGCGCTCGTCGCGTCGGTGTCTTATTTCTTGAGGGCTCTATGCTTCAAGTCGACCATGCCAGCGTTTTCTTTGCGGCGCGTGACGGCAGAACCGTTCACGCGCTCGACCGCGTTTCCTTCAACATTCCGGAGCGCGGCATCGTCGTAGCGCTTGGTGCATCCGGCTGTGGCAAATCCACACTGCTCAACGCGATCGCCGGTTTCCTCCCACTTTCGGAGGGAAAGATCACGCTCGACGGCAGGCCGGTCTCCGGCCCTGGCGCCGATCGCGGCGTCGTCTTCCAGAAGGATTCGCTGCTACCGTGGAAATCCGTCATCGACAATGTAGCCCTCGGTCTGCAATTTGCCGGTTTGGGCAAGCGGGAACGCCGGGATCGCGCATCGGAGCTTTTGCGGCTTGTCGGGCTGACCGACTTTGCCAATGCCCTGCCCTATGAGTTGTCGGGCGGCATGCGCCAGCGCGTCGGCATTGCGCGGGCGCTCGCCACCGATCCGGATATCCTGCTGATGGACGAACCATTCGGCGCTCTAGACAGCCTGACCCGCGAGCAGATGCAGGAACTGCTGGTCTCGATCTGGGCCAGAACCGACAAACGCATCTTCTTCATCACCCATTCGATCGAGGAGGCGCTTTTTCTCGGCACCGAGGTTCTGGTCATGTCTCCAAGGCCGGGGCGTGTCGTTGCCCGCTTCGAGCTTGATTTCGTGCATCGCTTTGCCGAAAGCGGCGACACAAAGACAATCATTTCTTCCACCGAATTCGGCAATCTTCGCGAAGAAATCCGCGCCATCCTCCACAACGCCGACAGCATCAGGAGCGCGGCATGAGCGATATCATCGAAACCAGACCGATCGTCGTTTCCGAAACGCAGGCCCAACCGAAGCTGGTTCGCATTCCCGGTTTTGGCGTCGGAGAAAAGCCGACTATCGCCATCAGCTTCGCGACTGCAATCGTCTGTCTCGCATTGTGGTGGCTGGTCGCCAAGCTCGGCCTGGTGTCGCATCTCTTTCTGCCCCGCCCCGACGAGGTTTGGACACAGATCGGCGTCGTCTACCGCGATGGTTATGCCGGCGCTTCGCTTTCCGAGCACATATTGGCGAGCCTGTTTCGCATCGTCGTCGCAGCAGCCATCGCGATCGGGATCGGCATTCCCGTCGGTCTGTTGATGGGTCTCAACCGCTGGGCAAAGGGCATTCTGGATACTCCGATCGAATTCTATTGGCCGCTGCCTCCCCTCTCCTACCTGCCGCTGATGATCATATGGCTTGGCATTGGCGAAACCTCGAAGATTACTCTCCTTGTGCTCGCCATGTTCGCGCCGATCTGCCTGTCTGCCCAAGCAGGTGTTCGTTCGCTGCCGCTCGAGCGTGTCAACGCCGCCCGGTCTCTCGGCGCGAACCGGCTGCAGCTTTTCCTCACGGTCGTCCTGCCTTCGGCCCTGCCGGAAATCCTGACCGGTATCCGGATTTCCTTCGGCATAGGCTGGGGAACTTTGGTTGCAGCCGAACTCATTGCGTCCACCCGCGGCATCGGCTTCATGATCATGTCGGCATCGCAGTTCCTTGCCACCGACGTCGTCTTCGTCGGCATCGGCATCATAGCGGTCTGCGCATTCGCCTTCTCGACCGCCGTCCGTATCATCGAGGTCGTCCTCGTTCCCTGGAAGGGCAAGCTTTAGCCGCAACGGTCTGCGAGCCAATGTCGCTCGCGGCCTTCTTCACCACGAAATCCGTCATTCGATCCAGAAAGACTTACAGGCGCAGGCATGAGCAGCAATTGCGAATTTCTTTGGTACATCCCCAATGATGTTAAACCGGGCCATCGCGGCGATTCCGCCGTCGAGAATCATAACAGCCTGGAAGCGCTCACCAGCCATGCCAGGGCACTTGAGAATCACGGCTGGAAAGGTGCATTGATCGGCACCGGCTGGGGTCGGCCCGACACCTTCACCGTCGCGGCTGCGCTTGCCGCACGCACCACCACCTTCGAGCCGCTCATTGCAATCCGCCCCGGCTACTGGCGACCGGCGCACTTCGCATCTGCCGCTGCCACGCTGGATCAGCTGAGCGGCGGCCGCGTGCGCGTCAACATCGTTTCCGGCAAGGACAATCTTGCCGCCTATGGCGACAGCGAGGGCGATCAAGCCCATCGCTATGGCCGCACCAAGGAATTCATGCGGCTCACCCGCAAGCTCTGGACAGAGCAGAACGTTACCTATGACGGAGAGCACTTTCGCGTCAGCGAATCCACGGCCGCGCCGCGCATTGAGCCTCGCGGGAAACGCCTGCATCCCAAGCTCTATTTCGGCGGCGCTTCGGATGCGGCTGAACGCGTTTCCGCCACAGAGGCCGATGTTCAGCTTTTCTGGGGCGAGCCACTCGCCGACATCGCCGAGCGGATCAGCCGGCTCAAGGCTCTAAGCAGAGACCTCGATCGCGACCTGCCGCCGCTGGAATTCGGACTGCGCATTACGACGCTGGTGCGCGACACGACTGAACAGGCCTGGATAGATGCCGAAGCGAAAGTCGCCGAGATGGCGAAGAACAAGGGTGTTGGCTGGAACGATCACCGGCAATCGATCGCGGTGGGCCAGAAGCGGCTGTTCGATCTCGCCGCGCGCGGCGATGTGCTCGACGACAATCTCTATACCGCTCCGGGCAAATTCGGCGGCGGCGGTGCCGGCACCACCTGGCTGGTCGGATCGGCCGAGGATGTCGCCAGTTCCCTGCGGAAATATCGCGATCTGGGCATCACGCATTTCGTCCTCTCTGACACGCCCTACCTGGCCGAGATCAAGCGACAGGGTGAGCAACTGCTGCCGCTGTTGCGCGGGCACCTTTCGGCGTGATCCGGCGGCGAAAAAACCAGTACGCGTTGAACGGAGGCCGATGCCGGGTGTTGCGGCGTCCACAATAAACGTCAGCAAGGCCTGAAAACATCATCCTCCCCAGCCTTTCCAAGCCGCATTTTGTCAATTATGACACTTTCGTGACAATGGACGCATGGAGCTTTGATGCTGGGCTGGTTTCGCAAACTCATGCCGCGCGAGGATCGTTTCTTCGATCTCTTCGCGCAGCACTCGCGCACCATCGTCGGTGCTGCCGAAGCATTAAACGAGCTGCTTTCCGGTAAAGACATCGAGGGAAAGTGCCGGCAGATCGTCGAGCTCGAAAACCAGGCCGATGACATCACACGCAACGTACTGCTTGCGGTGCGCAAGAGCTTCATCACCCCATTCGATCGCGGCGATATCAAGGATCTGATCATGTCGATGGATGACGCCATCGACATGATGCACAAAACGGTCAAGACCATACGCCTGTTCGAGCAGAGGAGCTTCGATCCACGCATGCAGCAGATGGGCGAAGTGATCGTCAAGGCGGCTTATCTCGTCGCCGAGGCGGTACCGCTATTGGATCGCATGGGAGCCAACGCCACCCGGCTTGCCAACCTCACGGAAGAGATCATCACAGCTGAGGGCCATGCAGATGAGCTGCACGAGCAGGGACTGAAGGATCTTTTTCGCACGCACGGTGCCTCCAATGCCATGGCCTACATCATCGGCAGCGAGATATATGGCGAATTGGAAAAGGTCGTCGATCGCTTCGAAGACGTTGCCAATGAGATCAATGGCATCGTGATCGAGAGTGTCTGATGGAGGCCTCGCTCGCCTTTCCGCTGCTGGTGGCGATCATCGCCACAGCGTTGTTCTTCGACTTCCTGAATGGTCTCCACGATGCCGCGAACTCCATCGCGACCATCGTCTCGACCCGAGTTCTCAGGCCGCAATATGCGGTTCTTTGGGCCGCGTTTTTCAATTTCATCGCCTTCCTGTTCTTCGGCTTGCACGTCGCGGAGACGCTTGGAACGGGGATTATCGACCCGAAGGTCGTCGACGCGTCGGTCATCTTCTCCGCTCTTATGGGCGCAATCGTCTGGAACATCGTCACCTGGATATTCGGCATTCCGTCGAGCTCGTCGCATGCGCTGGTCGGCGGGCTGATTGGCGCCGGCCTTGCCAAGGTCGGCATCAGTTCGATCGTATGGCTTGGCGTTCTCAAGACGGCGGGCGCGATCGTCATGTCGCCACTGATCGGCTTCATGCTTGCCCTGCTTCTGGTGCTTGCCGTGACATGGCTCTTCGTCCGGCAGACGCCGTTTGCCGTCGATAGTACCTTCCGCATCATGCAGTTCTTCTCGGCCTCGCTCTATTCGCTCGGGCACGGCGGCAATGATGCCCAGAAGACCATGGGGATCATTGCGATACTCCTATATTCTCAAGGATATGGCGGCGGCTCGTTCCACGTTCCCTTGTGGGTGGTTCTCTCATGCCAGTCGGCCATGGCCTTAGGCACGTTGCTCGGAGGATGGCGGATCGTGCACACGATGGGTTCGAAAATC
Organism: Martinezella hainanensis; assembly: GCF_900094555.1. Taxonomy (GTDB): domain Bacteria; phylum Pseudomonadota; class Alphaproteobacteria; order Rhizobiales; family Rhizobiaceae; genus Rhizobium; species Rhizobium hainanense. The sequence continues at coordinate 372,220 of NZ_FMAC01000005.1, read as the reverse complement.
ACCCGTCTCAATCCCATGCAGGGCTTCTGCGCGGAGACGGGTGGCGCTTTGACGCTCTTTGCCGCGACCTGGCTGGGAATACCGGTTTCCACGACCCATACGATTACCGGCGCCATCATCGGTGTCGGTGCCGCCCGCAGAGTCTCGGCTGTGCGTTGGGGTGTTGCCGGCAACATCGTCATCGCCTGGGTCATCACCCTGCCGGCTGCAGCCGTGATTTCGGCGCTATCCTATTGGATTATTCGACTCTTTCATTGATCTGCGCGCAGCAAAGACGCTTGCCCCCCGCGCAACCGCAAACCAGACTTTGATCCCATTTGTAGGTGACTATAACGCCATGAGGGTTTTATTGCGCTTGCGATTTATTTATAGGCAAGGCTAAATATCTTCACCACTTTCTTAGCCTTGCGAAGGTGCGCCATCTTGACCAAACCGCCGACCATCCTGGAAAGTCGTCTTTCTTCGACCGAGATCGAGACGCACGCGGAGGCCTTTCAGAAAAGCCGCGACGATCGACGCACGGAATTGATGGAAGATTACGTCGAGCTCATCGCCGACCTGATAGAACACGCTGGCGAAGCGCGCCAGACCGATATTGCGCAAAGACTGGGAGTAACGCAACCGACGGTTGCCAAAATGCTCAAGCGGCTCGCTGAGGAAAACCTGATTACGCAACGCCCTTATCGCGGTGTCTTCCTGACTGAAGAAGGCCAGCGCCTGGCCGTGGCAACCCGCAGACGCCATGAGATCGTGGAGGCTGTCCTTTGCCGTCTCGGCGTCGATCCCGACACGGCGAGAAATGATGCCGAGGGCATCGAGCACCACGTCAGCGAAAGGACCCTGGAAGCCTTTGAACGCTTTTTGAAGACCTGATCGCCTATACATCGAAAAAATCCGATGACGATCGGGCTAAAGAGCCATTTGGGGCACAGTTTCAACAAGAATGAGTTGAAAAGAAGCGGACATTGACTGTCCGGCTTGACCCGCTGGTCGATATCAACGCAAGGTTTACCAATGCTCGCTAAGCAGAACTTAGCGAACTGCCGGCCCTTGCATTCGCACACCGACTTTTATTGCCGGCGCAGGGAATCATGATGAACGCCCAGGACTTCAGCAGCACCATCTTCGATCTTGCCCCCGTCGCCATGTGGCTGGAGGATTTCAGCGGCGTCAAGGAACAGTTCGAGCTCTGGCGTGCGGAAGGCGTGACGGACCTGCGTTCCTATCTGCTCGCCGACGTGCAGCGCGTCGCCACCTGCTCACAAAGGATCAAGCTTCTTGCCGTCAATGCCAGGACGCTGGAGCTCTTCGAAGCGCCGTCCTTCGAAACGCTTGTCGGAAGTCTCTCGCGGGTCTTCCGAGACGAGATGCTCCACAGCCACGTGAACGAACTTGTCGCGCTTTGGGAAGGCAAGACCGAGTTTTCCGGCACGGCAATTAACTATTCTCTCGGTGGCAAAAGGCTCGATATCCAGCTTCGCGGCGTCATCCTGCCGGGTTATGAAACCTCCTGGAGCAGATTGCTGCTGACGACGGAAGACGTGACGGCGCGCGAGGAGGCAAGGCGGCAGGAAGAGCGGCAACGCCGCTATGCCGAAGGAATGTTCGAGCATTCGCCCGTCTCCCTTTGGGTCGAGGATTTCAGCCGCATCAAGATCCTGCTCGACGAGATCCGCCACCGCGGCATCGTCGACTTCCAGGTGTTTCTCGATGTGCATCCGGAATTCGTCCAACAATGCATGAGCGAAATCAGCGTGCTGAATGTCAACCAGGCAACGCTCGATCTCTTCTGCGCGCCGGATCGTCAGACCCTGCATCAGAGGATCGGTGAAGTGTTCCGCGACGATATGGAAAAGCATTTTCGCGGGCAATTGGTGGAATTGTGGAACGGCCGCCTCTTCCATCAGCGTGAGGTGCTGAACTATGCCCTCGACGGATCCGAACGCCACGTCCTCCTGCAATTTTCGGTCTTTCCCGGTTATGAAAACGACTGGTCGCTGGTGCAGGTGGCGCTGACGGATATTACCGCACGCAAGAAGGCGGAAGCCTATCTCGAATATCTCGGCAAGCACGATGTGCTCACCAGACTTTTCAACCGTGCCTTCTACATGGAAGAACTCAACAGGCTGGAGCGCAAATCGCTTCGGCCGGTGTCGGCCATCATCCTCGATCTGAACGGGCTGAAGGACGCCAATGACGAGAGCGGCCACGATGCCGGCGACGCGCTGTTGCGCCGCATGGGCGAGGTGCTAAACAGCGTCGTCTCCCTGCCGAACCATGCTGCCCGCATCGGCGGCGACGAATTTGCCGTTCTCATGCCGGGCGCCGATGAAATCGCGGCTGCCGCGATGGTCGAGACGATCAACGAACTGCTGAAGATCAACAATCAGTTCTATTCCAGCGCGCCGCTCAGCGTCTCCATCGGTGTCGCCACGAGCCTGCCCGGCGAAACCATGGAAGCCATGATCAAGCGCGCAGATCTCGGCATGTACGAGCAGAAGAAGGCTCATTATGCCGCGGCTGCCATCATCGGCCCACATCAGGCGAAGCACGGCGCCTGACGCCCCGATATAGAAACCGACCCGCACAATCCATTGAAACAGTTGAGTTTCATGCACCCGATCGTCGGGAACAAAAAACGCGACTTCTCATTTGGCTCTCTGGGAAAGATGGAGTTTTGACATGGACGATCAAACGACCAATATCGTCGTCGCCACTCGGACGGCACTCGACCAGGCTTCGGCGCTCGCGGTTCAATATGGATTTTCGCTTCTCGGCGCGATCATTCTTCTGATCGGCGGCTGGCTTCTTGCAGGCATTATCAGCCGCTCGGCCTATCGCGTCATCTCACGCATTCGCGGCATAGACGAAACGCTCGCGAGCTTCTTCCAGAACGTCTTGCATTACAGCTTGCTCATCCTTGTCTTCATCACCGTACTTGGCCAGTTCGGTGTTCAGACCGCCTCCATCATCGCTGCTCTCGGTGCCGCCGGCCTGGCGATCGGCCTGGCACTGCAAGGCACACTTCAAAACATCGCGGCCGGCATCATGCTGCTGATCCTGCGGCCATTCCGGGTCGGCGAGTATATCGAGACGACGAACGTCAAAGGCTACATCAAGGAAATCGGGCTCTTTGCCACCGAGATGAAAACGGCGGACGGCCTCTACCTCATGGCACCGAACTCGACGCTCTGGAACACGCCCATCATCAACCATAGCCGCGAACCGGATCGTCGCCAGCAATTGGCCGTAGCCCTGGGCGAAAAGGTCGACATCGATCTCGCCCGCAAAACAATCCTCGACATCCTGAAGGCGGATCAGCGCATCAAGACCATGCCCGCACCGAAGGTTTTTCTCGACGAATTGGCCGTCGACCAAGCCGTGCTCAACATCGAATACTGGGCGATTACCTCATCCTGGTCGGATGTCCGGCACGATGTCGTGTTAAAGCTGAAGGCCAAGCTTGCCGCGCCCGACATAACGATCAAATCGCCAACGGAAGCGACAGCAGCAACTGACTGAGCTCTCCGGTCGAATGCTAAGCCTGCCGCCGGCAGGGAGTTGAACCAGCGGCAGGCTTCGCGAGGTCATGACACCTCGAGCAAGATCGATGTCCTGCCGGTTCTACACTTCCGTCAGGGGCATTTGTTCCCGCTTCGGTATGCAAAGGGCCGAACTCAGCAATCTACCATTTGACACGATAGTCCAGGCGCACATTGCCGGCTGGCGTCAGCGTCTGTGGGTCGGCAAAGGAAGCGGAGAAATCAAGGTTCGGCGCCAATGGCTGCTGAAACGAGACCGTGCTGGAAAAGGTGCTGCCGACGTCCTTCAGATTGCCGATCGCGGATATGGAAGCTCCCGTCCAGGGAACAGCGACAGTAACGGCCTGGGTCGCGGTAATGGAGTTTGCCGCATTCCGCGATCCCGCATAATTGACGTTCAGCGATCTCGCGGTGCGCATGTCCAGATTTTCCGACACCGTCCAGCTGCGCGAGCGCTCGAGGCAAAGCGTTCCCGTGCTGTTGAGAGTATCCACCCTCAGGGCGACTTCGCGACGCCACACGGTCGAAAAGCGCTTTTGATCGTCGATTGCCGTCCCCCAGAGCGTCGCCAAGCTGCTGCTGCGCAAGATCGCGCCACTGGCCGCTCCACCCAGGCCCAGATCCATGCCTGCACTCACTTCCCAAGCCATCGGCAGCCGAAAACCCAGCGTCGTCTTGTAGGTTCGCGGCGCCACCTTGACCGGCGACCAGATCATCAGGTCGCTGGCCTTGCTAACCTGCGGCAAGCTGACACTCGCAAGAAGACCAAGAACGCCGCGAAGGACGCGTTTTGACTTGAAGCCCATGTTAAGCTCGCATTCTCTGTACCCTGACCTGGTGATGTTGAGGGTGCACCAAGGCAACAGCCAGACACGGAAGAACGCCGCATTCTGGCTTCGGATTGATTTTGTTCGGTTAAGCACCGGCAAAATTGCGGCGCATCGGAGCCAAGATTTACAGCATCCGGTTGAAGGGATTGGTGCCGCTTGAAATCAAGCAGCGCCCTTCGTCCAAAAGAATCCCATCCGGGGCCACGCTTGTAAACCCCTAGACCTCAAGTTTTTTGCTGCGTTGCACACATGTCGCACCTGCGACACCACCGCATGAAAGCGACATCATAGCTAGCGGCCTGGAAAACCGGCCTTGGCGGCACCGCCGTTTCGCCATCAGAGAATGATCACATTCCCGCGAGCGACGACGGCGAAGCATCGAAGCGGTGGTTCACTCCACCCGGAGCCCAGCCTTCTTCAGAATCGGAAGCACCCGATCGCAGAAATAGGGCAGTTCCTGCGTATAATTGACGAAGGACAAGGCGATGCCGGCATAGCCTTGCTCGGCAATGGCGATCATCTCTTCGGCAATGCGCTGCGGCGTTCCAATCAGCGGATAACTGCCCGCTCCACCGGCAAAGCGCTGGCGGTAGCGGTCATAGGCCTCGCGATCATGGGATTGCGAGAACTCTTTCTTGCCGGCCATGTGTTGGTCGACGGCGGCGTGATCGGCCATGGTCACGGCATAGCGCGTATAGTAATCCTCCGCCTCCGCTTGCGTCTCGCGGCAGACAACGTGACAAACCGTATAAACGCCGACCTGCCTGCCCGTGCCTTCCGCCCGCCCGGCGATGTCGGCAACATGCTTTCCGGCTCCATCGATCTCGGTAAAGGTGGTGAAGAGATAGTCGCAATGCGCGGCGGCAAAGTCTCTGCCGGGACCGCCGAAAGCCGCATTCATGGTCACCGGCCGGGGTGCTTGCAGGCTTGCGGGACGGCTGACGGCTTCTTTCAGATTATAGTAGCTGCCCACATAGTCGATCGGCTCATCGGAGCCATAGAGCTTCTCGACGATTTCGAGCCATTCGGCTGCCTGGTCGTAGCCCTTTTCGACCAGCGGCACGCCGAACATGCCGAATTCCTTTGGATTCCAGCCGCAGACAATGTTCAGCCCCGCCCGGCCTCGACTGATATGGTCGACAGTCGCAAGCGACTTGGCGGCATAAAGGGGATGAACGAGCGGCACGTGCACCGTCATGAAGAGACCGATCCGCTCGGTCGCCGCCGAAAGTGCCGCTGCCCAGGTGAAAGTCTCGAACGACCATTCGCGTACGCGGTTCTTGCCGCCGAAGCCGCGCCAACGGGCAATCGGCAGAAAGAATTCGAGCCCCGCCCGGTCGGCGATCTGTGCTGCAGTCAGATTATCCTGCCAACCTGCCGCCCAGCGCTCGGGTACATCGGTAATGGCAAGGCCGCCATCCGCATTGGCGGAAAAAACGCCGAGCTTCAACCGGTTCGGCCCCTTCAGCGGATGCATCTTCATGGCGGTTTCCTCCTCCCGAATTCACCTCGCGTCTACCCTGCCGAAAATCCGCAGTGACCCGATAGAAAATGTGTGACCGTCGCGAGAGAAAATTTCAAGCTTAAAATTTTCTGACTCCGCCGCCACGCTTCCGGAAAGCGGTCGTTGTCATTTCCCCAGGTCTACAAGGCTCTTTCGCCTCGCCTGTTGCGATGCCATGCGCTTGTCACCAGCGAAAAACGGTCCACCATGCCGGTCCAATTCGCGATGCGTCAGGTTGCAAAGTACCTCAACCTCTCCAGCTAAAGCCCGCCCGAAGGCATCATCGAAGCTATCAGCCAAGTTCCGATCCATCTCTCGCAGCAGGCGGGGAATCCATTTGCCCCTGCCCGACCACTTTCCTCGTCCCAGCAACATAAGGTCGGCCAAAGGCTGATAGAGCTGCGCGGCAATTGCGCCCACCTCCGGAGCCGCCCGCTGTCCATGCAGGTCATCGAGGAGATCGGTGATCTGATATTTCAAAGCATTCAGCCTATCACCCCTCAGCTCCGGTGGGCTGGCGTGGAGAATGCTGACGGCATAGTCCTTCCAGACCTCTCCCTTGTCGAGATCTGGACCGAGGACCTGGCCGGTCGCAACCATATGAATGATGACGGGATAGCCGCGCGCAATATCGCTCTCAAAGAACCAGCTGAGCGTCTCCGGGTCATGAACAAACACTTCGAATGGAAAGTCGCCCTCGATAAAGGTTTCGCGCCAAGCGGTTTCGAGCTGATCAAAGACCACGACCAGATCGATGTCAGAGCCTTTTCTTCCCTCGCCTCGTATGATCGACCCTGAGGCAAAGGCAAAGGAATAACCCGGAAAGCGGTTTGCGAGAACCGAGCCGGTCGCCCGCATTGCCGTTTCGAATATGCTCATCTCGCTCTCCAGACATCGATTGTTCTGCCGGTCAGATATGTCCGCTGGGCGCTTCGCCGCCGCCATGGCCAACCGACGGCTGGCTCCAAGACTACGAGGCTAAGGGCAGCTCAAAACTTCGCTTCAATGTTTCCATCGGCACATCGGTCTTGACGTTCAATACGCTCGGAATACGAGTCAAATGGTCGGCCTGAAACCGCCAATAGCTGTGCAGATCAGCCGTGACGATACGCAGGACGGCGTCGCACTCGCCTGTGGTCAGATAACATTCCATGACTTCGGGAAACCGCCTGACAGCCTCCGCGAATTGCAGGGTGACTTGCGCATTCTGTGTCTTGAACCAGACGCGGGCAAACACGGTGAGGCCCGCCCCCACCTTTGCCGGGTCCAGAACGGCAACGTAGCGATCGATAATGCCCGCATCCTCAAGCAGTCGCACGCGGCGAAGACAGGGTGACGGCGACAACCCCACCTCCTTCGCGAGGTCCACATTGGAAATGCGTCCATCCCGCTGCAACACCTTGAGGATACGCCGATCGATCTCATCCAAAGTCAGTGACACAATATAGCTCCAGTGGCCAGGTAAGTGGCATAATATACCAATTTGTCTCGTATCCTTGAAGTCTTTGCAAGCTCATTGCGCGGAGATTGGCCTATCGTTTCATGCATCAACATGGAGACGGAAGCCAATGTCGAAAAAGCTCAAGAAAGTCGTGCTCGCCTATTCGGGAGGCCTGGACACATCCATCATCCTGAAATGGCTGCAGCAAACCTACGGCTGCGAAGTCGTGACCTTTACCGCCGATCTTGGCCAGGGCGAGGAGCTTGAGCCGGCTCGCCAAAAAGCCGAACAATTAGGCGTGGCGGATATCCGGATCGAGGATGTCCGCGAGGAATTCGTTCGCGATTTCGTCTTCCCGATGTTCCGGGCAAACGCGCTGTATGAGGGGCAATATCTCCTTGGCTCTTCCATCGCCCGTCCGCTGATCGCCAAGCATCTCATTAATATCGCGCGGGAAGTGGGCGCCGATGCCATTGCCCACGGTTCGACCGGCAAGGGCAATGACCAGGTACGTTTCGAACTGGCGGCCAATGCACTGAATCCATCGATCAAGATCATCGCGCCATGGCGCGAGTGGGCCATCCAATCGCGCACTCAGCTGATCCAATACGCCGAAGCACATCAAATTCCCGTGCCGAAGGATAAACGCGGCGAAGCTCCTTTCTCGACCGACGCAAATCTCCTGCACACATCCACTGAAGGCAAGGTCCTGGAAGATCCCGCCGAAATCGCGCCATCCTATATCTATCAGCGCACCGTCGATCCTGTGGACGCGCCTGACGAGCCGGAGATCGTCGTCATCGGCTTTGAAAAGGGCGATGCGGTTTCTCTGAACGGCGAGGTAACGGCACCAGCCGCGCTCCTGACGAAACTCAACGAATTGGGCGGCAGACATGGGATCGGGAGGATCGATCTCGTCGAAAACCGTTTCGTCGGGATGAAATCGCGCGGCGTTTACGAAACTCCCGGCGGTACGATCCTGCTCGCCGCTCATCGCGGCATCGAATCCATCACGCTCGACCGTGCCGCGGCACATTTGAAGGATGAGATCATGCCTCGCTACGCTGCACTGATCTATAATGGATTTTGGTATTCGCCCGAGCGGGAAATGCTGCAGGCATTGATCGATCAGAGCCAAATCCATGTCAGCGGCGAAGTGACGCTGAGGCTCTACAAGGGTTCAGCCAGTGTGATCGCCCGCACCTCGCCCGCCTCGCTCTACTCAACCGACCTCGTCACCTTCGAGGAAAGCTCCGGAGCATACGATCACCACGATGCCGAGGGCTTCATCAAACTCAATGGCCTGCGCCTGAAGAGCTGGGCAATGCGAAACGCCAGGATGGCCGTATCATAAGAACGGCCATGAAGCTCGGATAGTCCGGACCATATGATTCATGCTCACCGACACCTTGCATTGGTTGTTTTCAGACCTGCTGTTGCCGGCCGCTATTGACCTCAGGCGCGCTTGAGGTTGCAGAGTGGCCGGACACACGGAGGTCGACCCGCAATGAAGATATTGAAAGACGAAGATTTATGCCCTGCCGCAGTCATGCGTGGGGCGATCGATGCCTTGGAAACAGCCTTTCGGGCCAAGGCGGCGGGCGAGATGGTATCCCCACCCCGGCATCATGTCTCCTTTCCCAAGCGTGGAGACATCGTGTTTACGGTCGGCGGCATAGACGGCGAACGGCCGCTTGCCGGCTTTCGTGCCTATGAGACTTTTAATGGCGGGCAGCATTCACAAGTCGTCGCTGTTTGGCGTGCCGATACTGCAGAACTGCAAGGCGTCATATTGGGCGAACGGCTCGGCCAGATCAGGACGGGGGCGATCGGAGGCGTGGCCATCCGCCACCTCAGCGCTCCGACCGCCAGAACGGTCGGCATCGTTGGCAGTGGCGCGCAGGCGCGAACGCAGCTGATTGCCGCTGCCGCCGTTCGCGACATAAGCTCTGCCCGGGTCTTCAGCCGAAACCCGGGAAACTGCGCCACCTTCGCTGAAGAGATGCAATTGCAACTCGGCATTGCCGTTGAGCCGGTCACCAGTGCCGCAAGAGCCGTGGCCGATGCCGATATCGTGTTATGCGCGACAAGCAGCGACATGCCGGTGATCGATGCTTCGGAATTAAAAGCTGGTGTCCATATCAACACGATAGGCCCGAAGACGCTCAAGGGACATGAACTCGGCCTGGACGTCGCTGATATGGCCGGCATCATCGCCACGGATTCTCCCGAGCAAACACGCGCCTATGCGTCCCCATTTTTCCTTTCCGGGACCATACACGAGAAGCGAATGATCGATCTTGCAGCGATAGTCGCCGGTCTCGCTGCCGGTAGAACGTCGCCTCTCGACACGACGCTCTTCTGTTCGGTCGGCCTCACGGGCACGGAAGTCATCGTAGCATCGGCTATATTCGACACGATCTGACGTCGGGTTTGAAATCGCGCGGCACCTGAGGGCCATTCAGCCGTCCCAGTCTACGACGCGCAGCCCCGGCCAGACCGCAGTCCAGCGATTGACTTTCTGTTCATAGATCGGCTGCGTAATCTGCTTCTTGTTGGGGCGCACGATGCCATTCAGCAGATCGGAAAGACCGAATGGAGCACAATAATCCAGGCCGTGGCCATTGAGACGCAATCCCACGGCGGTTGCTGTGGTCGGAAAAGTGGTGATGGCGTCCAGGGTCGATTTGTAAGGCGGGATTGAGTATCCGAACTTGGCTTCGTACCAGCAGTGAACGCGGGCCTCGTTCTTCACATCAATCCAGACCGGTAAACCGGAAAACATCTCGCGAACCCGAGCAGCATGGCCGGCCTCCGCTTGTTCGGACAGATCATCGGCATCGAAATAAACGATGTCGAGGTCATTGATCCCATGAGACGGAGGCAATCCGAAGGCATGGTTCCAAACAGTCTGGGCAATGGCTCCTGCCACCAGCCAGCAATCTGGCAGCGCAATCTCACTCCAGCGTTGGAGAAGCGGCACGAGCAAAAGGCTCTTGAAGACTATGTCCTCCAATTCCGCTTGTTCGCTCGTCGTCATTGCCCTGTCCTTTTGGAAGCGGCCGTGCAGCCATGGTCCATGAGCCGTCTTCTACATTGAAGCACGATTCTCGGCCCGACTGTAGACTTAGCCAGCTCATCACCGCTGCCGCTCATCTGCTGTCGCTTGCAAGCCGTAGCGGCCGGCCCATTTCGGCGTGCAAATTCAAAAGGGGCGACAGGCACTTGTGGCCCATGCAGGTCGATATTTCGAACGAACAGAGGTGCGTATCTCCTCTCGAAATTCCAGATATAAGACAGGAAAACCCGATCGGATCAGCGCGGTATCACCGCCTGCTATTGCGGCGTGACCTCGCTCAACAGCCAATCCTGAAACAATGTCGCCGTCTCGTTGGTCTGCTTCTTTTCGGGCATGACGACGTAATAGCTGTTCTCAGTCGGCATAGGCAGATTAAACAACGGCAGAAGCGTGCCGGCCTTGAGTTCATCCTCGATCAGATAGGTCGGCAAAAGCGCGACGCCAAGCCCGGCAATGGCGGCCGCGATGATCATGGAAAACTGGTCGAAGCGCGCACCCGGATAAGCGTTCTCGGTCGGCAATTCCTGCAGATCGAACCATTGCGCCCAGAGCTTCGGGCGTGTCGTCAGATGCAGCAGCGGGGCTGCGGACAGCTCTTCCGGCGCGACAAGATCCAGCCGCGCGGCAAGTTCCCGGCTGGCGACCGGCAGCACAGTCTCGTTGCAAAGAAAGGTCGCGACAGCCCCTGCCCAGGACGGCAGGCCATAGTGAATGGCAAGGTCGAAATTATCCTCGTCAAAATTGAAGGGCTTTGAGCGAGATTCCACCGTGACGGCGACGTCGCGATGTTCATCCAGAAAACGACCTAGGCGAGGCACCAGCCAGCGCGTGCCGAAGGTCGGCAAGGTCGCGACCTTGAGCGACAGTTTCATCTGGCCGGCAGCGACGGCGCCGATCATCAGCCGCTCCGAACGCAAGAGCAGGTCTTTTACCTCCGGCAACAGCCGAAGACCGGCCTCGGAGAGCACAACGCGTTGCCGTACGCGCTCGAACAGCTTCAGACCCGTCTGCTGTTCGAGATCGCTGATCTGCCGGCTGACGGCGCTTTGGGTAAGGTTCAGCTCTTCCGCCGCGCGCGAAAAATTCTGGTGACGCGCCGCGCATTCGAAGGCCTGCAGATTGACGATGTCAGGGATGAGGCGTCGACGCATGTTCATTCCATTTTCGCATCAAGTTAGAATTCTTTCTCACAACACCGGCCATCAAACAAGAGATATCCTGCGAAACAGGAATGATATAGCTTTCAGGAAGAGATCGCACATGAAGCCTGATCACGTCTCGACCAGCGATATTCGCAGCGCTTTTTCAGCCGCCATGTCGGCGATGTATCGTGAAGAAGTTCCCGCCTACGGCACGCTCATGGAACTGGTTGCCCGCGTCAACAACGAAACGCTGGCGGCACAACCGAAGCTTAAGGAGCGGCTGGAGGCGACCGATTATCTCGATCGTATCTCCGAGGAGCGGCACGGCGCCATCCGGCTCGGCACGGCGGCGGAACTTGCAATGATGGCCCGCGTCTTCGCCGTCATGGGCATGTACCCGGTCGGCTATTACGATCTGTCGACCGCCGGCGTGCCGGTTCATTCGACTGCGTTTCGCCCGATCGGTGATGCCGAGCTGAAGCGCAATCCCTTCCGCGTCTTCACCTCGCTGCTGCGGCTGGATCTAATCGCCGATGAAGACCTTCGCAAGGCTGCCGCGGACATTCTTGCCAAGCGCCGGATTTTTACCGATGGCGCGGTTGCGCTCACCGAGAAGGCCGAACGCGATGGCGGTTTGACCATGGCCGATGCCAGCCGGTTCGTCGACGAAGTGCTGGAAACCTTCCGCTGGCACGACGAAGCCAATGTCGATGCCGGCATGTACCACCGCCTTCACGATGCGCATCGGCTGATCGCCGACGTCGTGTCGTTCAAGGGGCCACACATCAATCATCTGACGCCGCGCACGCTCGATATCGATCAGGTCCAGGCATTGATGCCGGATTACGACATCGCGCCGAAAGCTGTCGTTGAAGGGCCGCCGACACGTGCCTGCCCGATCCTGCTGCGCCAGACCTCGTTCAAGGCGCTCGAAGAACCCGTTTCCTTCCGCAATGCCGATGGCGTTTGGGAGGCCGGCTCGCACACTGCCCGCTTCGGCGAAATCGAACAGCGCGGCATTGCGCTGACCCCGAAAGGCCGCGCGCTTTACGACAAGTTACTGGATCAGTCCCGCAAGGTCGTGAGCCCGGCCGCCGACGGATCGAATGCCCGCGATTATGAGGCCGCACTTGCGCAGAGCTTTGCCGAATTCCCCGACGACTGGCCGGCAATCCGCGCCGAAGGCCTCGGCTACTTCACCTATTCGCTGACGGCCAAGGGCCAGACCGCCGCTACGAGCCATGCGGATATCGACGCGCTGATCGACCAGGGCCTCGTCCAGTTCGACCCGATCGTCTACGAGGATTTCCTCCCCGTCAGCGCCGCCGGCATCTTCCAGTCCAATCTTGGCGATGGCGCGCAGCAGGACTTCGTCGCCAGCCCGAACCAGCAGCGCTTCGAAGCCGATCTCGGTATGAAGGTGCTGAACGAATTCGACCATTATGCCGGCATCGAACAGGCATCGATCGACGCTTGCCTGCGGGCATTATCCAAACAAGACGCCGCCGAGTGAGGCGCAGCAGCGCCAATCGCCGCCGCCCGGATCAAAGACAATTGGAGTTTCATGACATGAACATCGCAGCCAAGACCCCTTCCGTTGCAGCCGAAGCGGCCGCCATTCTCGAAAAGCTCGGCGTCGACAAGGCGCTCTATACTGGGGGCGACATGCCCTCCTACTCCCCGGTCACGGGCGAGAAGATCGGCAGCCTCAAGACCGTTTCGGCCGATGAAGCAGCAAGCAGGATCGAGAAGGCCCATGCCGCATTCCGCGCCTGGCGCCTCGTGCCGGCTCCCAAGCGCGGCGAACTGGTACGCCTGCTCGGCGAAGAGCTGCGCGCTGACAAGGACGATCTCGGCCGTCTGGTTTCGATCGAAGCCGGCAAAATCCGCTCCGAAGGCCTCGGCGAAGTGCAGGAGATGATCGACATCTGCGATTTCGCCGTCGGTCTTTCCCGCCAGCTCTACGGCCTGACGATCGCGACCGAACGGCCGGGCCATCGCATGATGGAAACCTGGCATCCGCTCGGCGTCGTCGGCATCATCTCGGCCTTCAACTTCCCGGTCGCGGTCTGGTCTTGGAACGCGGCGCTGGCGCTGATCTGCGGCGACGCCGTGATCTGGAAGCCGTCGGAAAAGACGCCACTGACCGCACTTGCCTCGCAGGCGATCTTCGATCGTGCACTTGCCCGCTTCGGCGATGCGCCGGAAGGTCTGTCGCAGGTGCTGATCGGCGATCGTGCGATCGGCGAAATCCTCGTCGACCATCCGAAGGTGCCGCTCGTTTCGGCAACCGGCTCGACCCGCATGGGCCGTGAAGTCGGACCGCGGCTTGCCAAGCGTTTCGCCCGCGCCATTCTTGAACTCGGTGGCAACAATGCCGGCATCGTCTGCCCGTCGGCGGATCTCGACATGGCGCTGCGCGCCATCGCCTTCGGTGCCATGGGCACGGCCGGCCAGCGCTGCACGACGCTGCGCCGCCTCTTCGTCCACAAGAGCGTCTACGATCAGCTCGTACCGCGGCTGAAGAAGGCCTACCAGAGCGTATCGGTCGGCGATCCCCTGCACTCCACCGCTCTCGTCGGCCCGCTGATCGACAAGGCGGCGTTCGACGGCATGCAGAAGGCAATTGCTGAGGCTAAGGCTCACGGTGGCTCCGTCACCGGCGGCGAGCGGATCGATGTCGGACACGCCGAAGGCTATTACGCAAAGCCGGCGCTTGTAGAAATGCCGAAGCAGGCAGGCCCGGTCATGGAAGAGACCTTCGCGCCTATCCTCTACGTCATGCCCTATGACGATTTCGACGCCGTTATCGACGAGCACAATGCCGTTGCCGCCGGCCTGTCGTCCTCGATCTTCACGCGCGACATGCAGGAATCCGAGCGCTTCCTCGCAGCCGACGGTTCCGATTGCGGCATCGCCAACGTCAATATCGGCACCTCGGGCGCCGAAATCGGCGGCGCGTTCGGTGGCGAGAAGGAAACCGGCGGCGGCCGCGAATCCGGCTCGGATGCCTGGAAGGCATACATGCGCCGCGCGACCAACACGGTGAACTACTCCAAGGCTCTGCCACTGGCGCAGGGTGTCTCCTTCGACATCGAGTAAGCGTCCATGACGATCGCCACGAAAATCGAAGAGGCGGGCTTCAAGCCCGCTTCGCGCATCGCCTCCATCGGCGTTTCGATCATTCTTCAGATCGGCGCACGCGCCAATGCGATGAAGCGGGACGGCCTGCCCGTCATCATTCTCGGAGCGGGCGAGCCGGATTTCGACACGCCTGACAATGTGAAGGAAGCGGCCAAGGCCGCCATCGATCGCGGCGAAACGAAATACACCGCGCTCGACGGCACGCCGGAGCTGAAGAAGGCGATCGCCGGAAAGTTCCAGCGCGAGAACGGCATCGACTACGCGCTCGACGAAATCACCGTGGCGACAGGTGCCAAACAGATCCTGTTCAACGCTTTCATGGCCTCGATCAATCCGGGCGACGAGGTCATCATCCCGACACCCTATTGGACCTCCTATTCCGATATCGTCGAGATCTGCGGCGGCGTACCGGTTCTGATCCCTTGCGATGCCAAGGCCGGCTTCCGCCTGAAGGCTGATCAGCTCGAAAAGGCGATCACGCCGAAGACGCGCTGGTTGCTGCTCAACTCACCGTCGAACCCATCGGGTGCGGCCTATTCCAAGGCCGACTATCTGCCTCTGATCGAGGTGCTGTCGCGCCATCCACATGTCTGGCTGATGGTCGACGACATGTATGAGCACATCGTCTATGACGGATTCGAGTTCGTCACGCCCGTTGCGATCGAGCCCAGCCTCAAGAGCCGCACGCTGACCGTCAACGGCGTCTCCAAGGCCTATGCCATGACCGGCTGGCGCATCGGCTATGCCGGCGGCCCCAAGGCTCTCATCAAGGCCATGGCGGTCATCCAGAGCCAGGCGACATCCTGCCCCTCTTCCGTCAGCCAGGCCGCGGCGGTTGCCGCGCTGAATGGCCCGCAGGATTTTCTTGAAGGTCGCAAGGCAAGCTTCCAGCGTCGGCGCGATCTCGTCGTCAACAGGCTGAACGCCATCAAAGGCCTGGATTGCCTGGTGCCGGAAGGCGCCTTCTACACATTCTCGGGCTGCGCCGGCGTACTCGGAACGACAACGCCATCAGGAAAGTCTATCGAGACGGACGCGGACTTCTGCGCCTATCTGCTCGATGAAGCCCATGTCGCCGTTGTGCCCGGCTCCGCCTTCGGGCTGTCGCCCTATTTCCGCATTTCCTACGCGACATCGGAAGCCGATCTCGTCGAAGCGCTCGATAGGATTGAACGGGCCTGCGCAGCTCTCAGGCGCTAAAGCAATTCCAGCCGAAGCGCAAAGCAGTCATGCATCCGGAATTGCGTGAAAACAAAGAGATAGAGCATTTCCGTAATTCTGTTTAAAAGCGGGAATGCTCTCATCATCGCGTAAAACGCCGGAAGCCTTCGCATCATGATACCACGCCTCGTTTTGGCAAAAGACAGTTCGCTACATCAGATCGGCGCCTTCGGGCGCCGACTGACCGCACTTGGCTTTCAAGGCGATGTCGAGACGGATGACGGCGCGCGGACGGTCGCCTCGACCGACAACTCCATCTATCAGGTCAAGCCGGCGGCCATCCTCTATCCACGCGGCGCCGGTGATCTGAAAATCATTGCCAGAGCCATATCCGAGCCTGCTTTTTCCGATCTCACCATCGCCCCGCGCGGCGGCGGCACAGGGACCAACGGGCAATCGCTGACCTCGGG
Source organism: Martinezella hainanensis (assembly GCF_900094555.1). Lineage (GTDB taxonomy): Bacteria > Pseudomonadota > Alphaproteobacteria > Rhizobiales > Rhizobiaceae > Rhizobium > Rhizobium hainanense. The sequence continues at coordinate 355,907 of NZ_FMAC01000005.1, read as the reverse complement.
AATCATCGTCGATTGCTCCCGACATATGAACCGCATTCTGGAGATCGATCCGGTTAGAGGGATCGCGCGTGTCGAGGCTGGCGTCGTCAAGGATCAGCTCAACAAGGCGCTGAAATCATACGGGTTGTTCTTCGCACCGGAACTTTCCACCTCCAACCGCGCCACCATCGGCGGCATGATCTCCACCGATGCCTGCGGCCAGGGTTCTTGTCTTTACGGCAAGACCAGCAATCATGTTCTCGGCCTGCACGTGGTACTCTCAGATGGCAGCGATTGGTGGTCGCGCCCGCTCGCCGAGACCGAACTGGAGGAGATCAAGGCGCGTGACGATCGGATCGGCGAAATTCACCGTGTGGTCGATGCGATCGCCAGGGAAAAAAGCGAGCTGATCGCGGCAACCTTCCCGAAGCTCAACCGCTACATGACCGGCTACGATCTCGCCCATATCAGGCGCGAGAACGGCCGCTTCGATCTGAATGCGGTACTATGCGGCTCGGAAGGCACGCTTGCGATGATCGCCGAAGCCGAACTCAACGTGCTGCCGATCCCTGCGCATTCGGCGCTCATCAACATTCGCTATAACAATTTCAACATCGCGCTCGAAGATGCGCGGCAGCTGGTGGCGCTGAAGGTCGCCTCGGTCGAGACAGTCGACGAGAAGGTGCTGGGTTTGGCGAAGGGCGATATCGTCTGGAGCGGCATCGCCCGCTTCTTTCCCGAGGATGCATCCGGCTCCGCCAATGGCATCAATATCGTTGAGGTGCTGGCCGACAATCGCGACGAGCTGGAACGGAAGCTGGCGGATGTGACCGCCGCTCTTGATGACCTCTCGGCGGCCCGCCACAAGGGCTATACGGTCGCCCGTGAAAAGACCGAGATCGAGGCGATCTGGTCGATGCGCAAGCGCGCCGTCGGTCTGCTCGGCAATGTCGAAGGACCGGTGCGGCCTGTGCCCTTCGTCGAGGATACTGCTGTTCCACCCGAGCATCTGGCCGCCTATATCGGAGAGTTCCGGGCGCTTCTCGATGCCGAGGGACTGGATTACGGCATGTTCGGCCATGTCGATGCCGGCGTGCTGCATGTCCGCCCTGCCCTTGACCTTACCCGCTCCGACCATCAACCGCTCGTCCGCAAGATCAGCGACGGCGTCGTCGCCCTCACCCGCAAATATGGCGGCGTGCTTTGGGGCGAACATGGCAAGGGCGTACGCTCGGAATATGTGCCCGCCTATTTCGGCGACCTCTATCCCAGCCTGCAGGATATCAAGCGCGCATTTGACCCAGAGGATCGGCTCAACCCCGGCAAGATCGCCTCCGGCTCATCGCGTCCATTGCTCAAGATCGACGAAGTATCACTACGCGGTGACTTTGATCGCATTATCGGCAACGATATCCGCGCCGCCTTCGATAATGCCGCTTATTGCAACGGCAACGGCGCCTGTTTCGATTTCGATGCCGCGAGCCCGATGTGCCCCTCCTTCAAGGCGACGGGCGATCGTCGCTATTCTCCGAAAGGCCGCGCGGCGCTGATGCGCGAATGGCTGCGCCTGCTCGCCGAACGGCAGGTCGATCCGCGGCGCGAGGCGGAGGCACTGCACCATGCCAACCCTTTCGGCAATCTCCTGCGGCGGATAGTCAACTCGCTCAATCCGGCCAATCGCGATGACTTCTCCCATGAGGTGCGGGCAGCAATGGATACCTGCCTCGCCTGCAAGGCCTGTGCCGGCCAATGTCCCGTCAAGGTCAGCGTCCCGGCCTTCAGATCGAAATTCCTTGAGCTCTATTACGGTCGATATCTTAGGCCACTCAAGGACCCAATCGTCGCCGCCATCGAAACGATCCTGCCGCTGATGGCGCGTTTCAGGCCCGGCTACAACATGCTGACCGGATCGGCCGTTGGACGAGCCTTGATGCGGCTTGCCGGCCTTACCGCGCTTCCAGCGATGCCAGCGCTATCGCTCGAACGGGAGGCGCCCCGGCTCGGTGTTCGGATCGCGACGCCAGAGCGTCTGGCGAAGCTCCCGGAAAACGAGCGTGCCCGAGCGGTCGTCATCATCGCTGATGTCTTCTCCACCCATTTCGACCCGGCCGTCGTCATCGCAACTCTCAAGCTCGCGCTGAAGATCGGCTTCACGCCGTGGCTTGCCTCCTCGCAGGACAACGGCAAGGCCCTGCATGTCCATGGTTATCTCGGCCGCTTCGAAAAGGCGGCGACGAAATCGCGTGACTATCTCGATCGTATCTCGCAAATGAATATCCCGCTCGTCGGCATCGATCCGTCGATGACGCTGACCTATCGCAGCGAATATGCCGCTCTACCCTCCGCCCGGCTGCAGGCCCCGGTGCTGCTGCTTCAAGAGTGGCTTGCCGCCAATCTCGACCAATTGCCAACGCCACGCACGTTGCCGCAAGAGCGTTTCACGCTGCTTGCTCATTGCACGGAAAAAACGAACGCGCCGGCCGCCCTCAAACAATGGTCCGTGCTCTTCGACAAATTGGGCATCAAGCTCGACATGACCGATGTCGGCTGTTGCGGCATGGCCGGCACCTTCGGCCACGAGGTGCGCAATCGTGCCATCTCGGAAAAGCTCTACGCGATGAGCTGGCAGGACAGGATCGCTGAGAACGGCAATCAGATCGTCGTCATGGCAACCGGCTTTTCCTGTCGCTCGCAGGTCGCCAAGATCGATCGGCAAGCTATCCCGCACCCGGTCGAAATCCTCGTGCGGCTGATTGGCTAACCGCTGAGGAGCCGCTCCCAAGGGGCTAAAACACATGTGGCGCCCGAGAGCGCCACATATAAAAACAAGTGAAAATAGCCGCTTAGACGGCTTCTCTCATCCTAATCTTTTCCAGGCTGTAGACCTGTCCGAAGCGATTGGCGAGGAAATCGCCGAGATCGATTTCTTCCTGGCAGACGAAGCCCTTGGCGGGAAGCTTGCCCTGAGCCAGCAGATCGAGCACCGTCGTAATGCCGGCAGCCGTGGTGATCTGGATCGCGCTCATCTTCTTGCCCGCAACGATGCCTGCATAAACCTTGTTGGCATAGGTCTCCTGCATGTAGCGACCCTCGCGCCAGCCGCAGACGGTGACGAAAACGACCACGACATCCTGCATGGTAGCCGGCAGCGCGTTTTCGAAGAGATCCTTCAGCACGTCGCGGCGGTTCTTGAGGTTCAGGTCGTTGAGCAGCGCCTTGATGATGGCCTGATGGCCGGGATAGCGGATGGTGCGGTAATTCATCGTACGCACGCGGCCAGCCAAAGTCTTGGCCAGAGTTCCAAGGCCGCCCGATGTGTTGAAGGCCTCATAGGTAACACCGTCGAGCGAGAATTCTTCGCGCTCTTCCATGGCCGGCACGGTCACGAGCTTGCCTTCGACGATCGCTTCGCAGGGCTCGATATATTCATTGATAAGGCCGTCCGTGCTCCAGGTCAGATTGTAGTTCAGGGCATTGGACGGGTATTGCGGCAGCGCGCCGACGCGCATGCGCACGCTGTCGAGGCTGTCGAAATGCTTGGTGAGATCATTGGCGACGATCGAGATGAAGCCCGGCGCCAGGCCGCATTGCGGGATGAATGCCGTATTGGCACCCTGCGCCAGCTCTTCCACCTTCTTCGTCGTTGCGACATCTTCGGTGAGGTCGAGATAATGGACGCCGGCCTCGAGTGCCGCTTCCGCGACGAAACCTGTGAGATGGAACGGTGCAGCCGACAAGACGGCGAACTTGCCCTTCAAAACGCCGACGAGCCCGGCGCGGTCGGAAATGTCGACGGCGGCGGTGGAAATTGCAGGGTGACGGTCGATCTTATCGAGCTGCTCCTGGCTACGATCGGCGACAACGACCTTGTAATCGCCCGTTTCGGCCAGCATCAGAGCGATCGCTCCACCGATCTTGCCTGCGCCGATGACCACTATGTCTTTCATATGACTCCCCTGCATTTCATTGATAAGATTTTTATAAGTGTAGGCAGGAGTTGGACGATTCATAGCGACGAAAAATGCATTTCGTTGTATAAATCTGTACAAACTGACGAATGAAATTCGCATAATGCAGGAAACGCCATGCAGGTTACAGATAAGGATCGCGAACTGATCGCCTTGCTCGGCCAGAACGCCCGCATGCCCGTGGCAACGCTCGCCAAAAGACTGTCGCTGTCGCGCACCACCGTTCAGGCAAGGCTCGAACGGCTGGAGCGGGAAGGTGTGATTTCAGGCTACGGCGTGCGGTTGTCTGAGACCTATCTTTCCGGCCTCATCCGGGCGCATGTACTGATCACGATCGCGCCGAAGGCGCTGTCAGCAGTGACGGCATCACTGGATGCCATTCCAGAGGTGACGACGCTTCATTCCGTCAGCGGCACATTCGATCTGATCGCCATCATCGCGGCGCCCTCGATCTCCGAACTGGATCAGTTGATCGATGGTATAGGCACGATCGACGGCGTCGAACGCACCTTGTCGTCCATCATCCTTTCGACACGGATCTCACGCTAGGACCTGCAGGTCAGCCAAGCGCTGCCGGCTCCATCTCGGGCGTGGTGGACAAGACTGCTTCCTTCAAAGCACGCGAATAGGGATGCTGCGGATTATCAAGTACGGCGCGCGCGCCGCCCTGCTCGACGATCTCGCCCTTCTTCATGATGATGATCCGATCGCTGATGTAGTAAGCCGTTGCCAGATCATGGGTGATGTAAATGATCGAGAGCCCAAGATCCTTCTTCAGCTGGCCGAAGAGATTGACAATCGCCATTCTAAGCGACGCATCGACCATGGAGACCGGTTCGTCGGCCACCAGCAAGCGTGGCTGCGGGATGAGCGCCCGCGCGATGGCCGTTCGTTGCAACTGACCGCCGGACAGCTCATGCGGAAATCGCCCCTTCACCTCGGCAAGGGTCAGACCGATATGGGCAAGCGCCTCGTCGGCCATGCGCTCGACATCCGCGCGATCCGGCTTAACGCCAGTCGGCGCAAAATTCCTTGCCGTTTCAAATAGATATCGATCGACCCTCTTAAGCGGATTGAACGCTTCGAACGGATTCTGAAGAACCGGCTGCACCTCGCGCATGAAGGCGCGCCGTTCGGATCGTCCATGAATGGCAACGGGGTTTCCGCGAAAAGTGAGATCACCCGATGTCGGCGCCGTCTGGCCGAGAATCATCGCCGCGATGGTGGATTTGCCCGAACCGGACTCGCCGACGATGGAGAGTATTTCCGGCTCATCTCCCAGGCTCAGGCTGACGTCGTTCACCGCCACGATCTGACGACGGCTGAGCATCCCGCCCTGCCGGTAGACCTTGCTGACATGCGAGAGGGAAAGAAGATCGCTCATGACGCTCCTCCCGTCACCGCGAAGCAGGCGACGCGACGCTCCGGCTCGACGGCAACCATGGGCGGCGCTTCACGGCTGCAGATATCCATGCGTTTAGGACAGCGCGGATGGAAACGGCATCCCTCCGGCGGCATGGCGAGATTGGGCGGCCGCCCTTCCAGCGAGGGACGCGTGGAAGCGTCGCCGATCCGCGGCAGGCTTGAGACCAAGTGCTGTGTGTAGGGATGGAGCGGCATATGAAAAAGCTTGCGCGTCGGCGCTTCCTCGACCAACCGGCCGGCATAGACGATGCCGATGCGATCGGAGACGGCGGCGTGAACGCCCATGTCATGGGTGACAAACAGGAAGGACGATCCCATTTCGCGCTGTATCTCGCGGATCATCGACAGCACATCGCGCTGGACGATGACATCGAGCGCCGTCGTCGGTTCATCGGCAATGATGAACTCCGGCGTGAGAATGGTGGCGAGCGCGATCGTCATTCGCTGACGCATGCCGCCCGACAATTCATGCGGATAGGCATCGAGGAGATGCGCGTCGAGCTTCAGCCGCTGGAGATGAGCGCCAACCCGATCGAAGAAGGTGGCACGATCAGCCTTCATATGCCGAAAGGCGAAATCGGTGAACGAATGCCGGATGCGGCGCACCGGATTGAGCACATTCATCGAGCCCTGCATGATGTAGGAGAGATGCCGCCAGCGAAGCGACGCCCGCTGCTCCGCCGTCATCGCATAGATATCCTGCGTCCCATTGTTGAAATGAAACTTGACCGCGCCCGAGACGACGCGAAGCGGTGGCCGGATGGCGCCCGCAATCGTCTTGATCAACGTCGTCTTGCCGCTGCTCGATTCACCGGCGACCCCGTAGATCTCGCCGCGGCCGATCGAGAGGCTGACATCGTCAACCGCCCGCACCTCGCGATCGACACCGTAGAGAAAAGCCCGGTAATAGGCCTTGAGGTTATTGACCTCGACGACAGCCTCCATACCCTCAGCCTCCCATCCGGTTCAAACGACTGCGGGGGTCGTTGTATTCATTCATCGACATCGACAGCAGGAAGAGTGCCATGAACAGTACGACGATGGCCGCCACCGGCGCTGCGACCCACCACCATGTTCCGGCGATCAGTGCCGAATGGGCATTGGCCCAATAGATCATCATGCCCATGGTTGGCGTCTCGATATCGGTGAAGCCGAGCACCGACAGGGTGATCTCCATGCCGATCGACCAGATCATGTTGTTCATCGTCGTGGCGAAGACGATCGGCAGCACGTAGGGCAGATGCTCCTGGACGAGGATTTTGGACATGCTCATGCCGGAATAGACGCTCTGCGTCGTAAACGGCCGCGTCTTCAGGCTGATCGCCACCGAACGGATCAGGCGCGCATCATAGGACCAGCCGAGCGAGGCCATGACGAGGATGAGCACCGTCCAGGTCATGCCGTCCTTGAGCACGAAATAGAACAGGATCAGCAACGGAAACTGCGGGATGACCATGATGCTGTCATTGATCGCCATCAGCACGCGATCGACGGCACCGCCGGCATAGCCCGCCACCAGCCCGACCACCAACGAGATGATGCGCGACAGAATGGCGACGCCGATGCCGAAATAAAGCGTGTTGCGGAGCGCTGTGGTCAGTTGCCAGAAAACGTCCTGGCCGCGCGACGTCGTGCCCAGCCAGTATTGCCCATCCGGCGGCATGTCGGGCGGCAGTAGGTAAAGATCCGAAGGACCGTAGGGCGAGAAATAAGACAGGATCACCAGCCCGACGATGATGACGAGCAAAAGCAGACCGCAAAGGAATTCCATATTCTGGCGAGCAAGGTCGCGAACGATCGTCAGCATGGCCTACTCCACCTTGATGCGCGGGTCGATCAGCGGACCCAATATGTCGATGATGAAGACCGCAGCGGCAACGCCGGCGATCGATAGCGCGCTCAGCCCCAATACGAGACTGTAATCGCCGGCATGCACCGCCGAAATCAGGAGATTGCCGATACCTGGATAGCCGAAGACGATTTCGGTAATGACGGTGCCGTTGAAGACGGCGCCGAGCGACATGGCAAGCCCGGTAAATTGCGGCACCATGGCGTTGCGGGCGATGTAGGAGCGCAGGATCTTGCGCTTCGGCACGCCGCCGAGCTCGGCGAAGACGACATAATCCTCTGTGATGATATTGGAGACGAGTGCGCGCATGCCGATCAGCCAGCCGCCCGTCCCGACGAGGATCAGAGACAGCGCTGGCAGAATGGAGTGGCGAAGAATATCGAGCACCAGCGCAAAGGACAGCTGCAGATTGGTGTTCATCTCATAACCGCCATTGATCGGCAGGATCGGCCAGACATAGCCGAAGAGGATGATGAGAACGAAGGCCAGGATATAATAGGGTATCGGCTGCATGGCGATGAAAACGAGGCTGACGGCCTTCAGTATCGTGCTTTTGCGGTAGTAGCCTGCGAGCGCGCCGATCATGTTGCCGAGCAGGAATGTGATGATGACGGAAACGGTCATCAGACCGATCGTCCAGGGCAGTGCCCTCATGATGATGGCCGAAACGGGGGTGGGAAATGCAGAGAGCGATGGCCCGAGATCACCGGTCGCAAGACGCTCCCAGAAATGCAGATATTGCTGCCAGATGGAGCCTTCGAGACCGTAAAGTTCCCGAAGCGACTGACGCATCAATTCGACGGCGCGCGGATCGGACGCACCCATTTGCTGAATGGCGCCGATGCTTTCCTCGACGGGATCGATCGGCGTCATATGAGTGATGAAGAACGTCGCGGAGATGCCAAGGAAGACAACGAGCAGGAATTGGCCAAATCGTTTTAATACGAAAACTGGATAGGACGTCATGCCGCCGTCTTCCTCACTGCTTGCGCTTCATCGTCAATTCAAAAGATTCGCCGGACGTGCCTAGTGTCCGGCGAAAGGTGCCTGATGCGGCGACTGCCGCACCAGGGTCGGGAGAAACTAAGGCTGGGCGGGCTTGAGCTTGACCATCATCAACCGGGAGTTCGCCCAATTGGGAACCGGGTCCGTATAGGGGTCGGCAATGGTCGGATAGCCCTTCCAGTAGGTCGTATCCATCGAGGTGAAGACGTTGTAGGACATCAGAGGAATGGTCGGCATTTGCTGTGCCACCAGCTTCAGATAGTCCTTGCCAAGCTCGATGCCCTTCGGATCATCGGCGCTGACGCGGCGGATGTTTTCGATGATCTTGTCGAGATCCGGATTGGACCAGCGCTGCCAGTTGCGCGCCGCCTGATTCTCGCCTTTCTTGGCAACGAAATCCGAATGCCAGCTATCGAGGAAGAAGGACAGATCGGGATCGCCGCCCCATGTCTCGACGCTCCAGGCAATGGCGCACTGGAAGTCGCCGGTCGCCAGCCCCTGCCAGACGGCCGAGGAGGGAACGGCCTTGGCGTCGATGCCGAAGGCAGCCCATTGCTGCGCAATCAACGTGCCGGCACGGGTGAAGACCGAGCGGGTGTCGCCCTCGACCGTCATGCGGATCTTGAAGGGCTGGCCGTCAGGCGTCATCCATTTGCCGCCAGCCTTCTTGAAGCCGGCCTTTTCCAGAAGCTCGGCTGCCGCCTGGGGGTCGGGCTTCCACCAGCCATAGCCAAAGGCGCTGCTGATCGCGGCCGGGTCGGTCGGGATCTGATCCTTGTATTTCGGCTGTTTGCGCAGCAGGTCGGCGATTTGCTGGCCGATCGTCGGATCGTAAGGCTTGATCTTGCGCTTGCCCGTATCGATCTCGAAATTCTTCAGCCAATCCTGCATCGGCACCTGATAGTCCGTCATGGCAATCGCCGTCGGCGGAACACCGAGCGCTGAAAGCGTCGCAGCACCACGATAGCTCGCCATATCGACGGCCTTGATATCGATGAGCAATGCCAATGCCCAGCGCACGTCCGGATTCTGGAACAGCGGATCCTGTGTATTGAAGATTACGGCAGGCAGCGTCGGATCGGGATGAGCGAAGGGGAAACTGGGGAACCAACTTTCGACGGTCTTCGACTTCTCCTTCAGCGTGAACATGCCTTCGGGCGTGTTGTCGTGAATGATATCGAGATTGTGCTCGAGCTGCGCGATCGTCCGCTTGTCCGGTGGGCCGGGATCGACATAGCTCACATATTTCGGAGCCGGCTCGCCGAAGCGGGCAAGCGAGGTGCGCTGCCAGTCGTCGCGCTTCTCCCAGGTGTACCACTTACCCTGCGGGTCAAACGCCTTCAGCTTGTAGGCGCCGAGCGAAACGGGATTGGCAAAATCATAGCGAACCGGATCGGCGACCTTTTCGAAGACGTGCTTCGGCATGATCCAGGCGCCGTTCCAGCGAACGGTGAAGATCGCATGGAAGCGCGAATTCGGCTTTTTCAGCTTGAAGACGACCGTATAGGGATCCGGTGCTTCAACACTCGCGACCTGGACCGAGAAGGCCGCACTCCAGTTCATGCCCGGATGGTCCATCTGGGTCTTGACGGTGTAGACCACGTCATCGGCGGTGAATTCGACGCCGTCGCTCCAGTAGATGCCCTTGCGCAATTTCACCGTCATCTGGGTGAAATCGTCGTTATATTGCGGCTTGTCGGCAGCAAGGGAATTATCCCATGCCGAACCGCCCAGGCCCTTCTCCGGATCGATGTACCAGAGCGTATCCATGGTCAATTGTTGAATGCCGGTCGAGACGCCGCCGCCGCCATTGACCCAGACATTGAACCAGCCAGGGTTCTTGATCGTTCCCTCAGGATTTTCGACGATCAAGGTCTCCTTGCGTGGCAAGGCGGTATAATCTTGAGCCTTGGCCGCCGCAATGAGGCCGAACGTGGCCAGTGCGACGCCGAAGGCAAGCTTCTTCCACTGCTGCATGATCTCCTCCCATTTTTATCGACTGCACGGCGCACCCAAGCGATGATGAGCAGACCGCGATTTTCACCCCTTTTTTCCCGGCTGGCCGCGCAAGTTGCGTGCGGCGGTCCGGGTCTGCAACAGATCGTCGGTCGCCTCCTCGCGACCGTTCGACCGTTTTCGGTGCCGGGGCGCATCGGCCCCAGCGGCAAGGCATCACACCGCCAGCCGGATCACCGTGTAGGATAGCGGCTTCAGCGTGGCGCGAAGGCGACCATCCTCGATCTTGGCATCACCCGTCTGGGTCGGGACGACCGCATTCGGCTGCGCCGCAGTGTTAACTGCCTGCAGGTCGCTATGAACCATTTCATGCTGTTCGACGACGCGAGCTCCGGCAAAGCCTTCGAGACGCGTGTCGAGATCGAGCGCGCTGTCGGGATGACGGTTGACGGCAAACAGCGTGACCATCTTGCCGAGCTCATCATGGACGGCCGACACATCCAGATAGGGCACGTCATCGGCCTCGTCGCTGTCATAGGTCGGGCCGTCGGTGACGAGGCGCAACGCATAGCCACGACCATATTTCGAAGCGAAATAGAGCGGGTAGTAAATCGTCTGGCGCCATGCCGGACCGCCGTCCTCCGTCATGATCGGCGCGATCACGTTGACGAGCTGCGCGATACAGGCAATGCGCACGCGATCGGAGCGGCGAATGAAGGTGTTGAGAATGCCGCCGACCTGCAGTACGTCCTCGAAATTATAGACATCTTCAAGCAGATGCGGCGCATCCGGCCATTCGTCACGCGCCAGGATTTCCTTGTCCTGCTGGTTGGAGTGATACCAGACATTCCACTCATCGAAGGAAATCCCGATGGTCTTCTTCGAGCGCTTCTTCGCCTTGATATAGTCGATGACGCCACCGATGGTGACGATGTAGCGATCGAGCTTCTCGGCCTTGGCGAGATAGTTGAGCGTGTTCTTTTCGCGATTGGCGAAATACATGTGCAGCGAAATATGATCGGCGCTGTCGTAGCACTGATCCAGAACATCAGCCTCCCAATCGGGATAGGTCTTCATATCGGAATTGGACGAGCCGCAGACGACGAGTTCGAGCGACTTGTCGAAGCCTCGCATGGCTTTGGCGGTTTCATCGGCCAGGCGGCCATATTCATAGGCGGACTTGTGACCGACCTGCCAGGGGCCGTCCATTTCATTGCCGAGGCACCACAGCTTCACCCCGTGCGGATCGGCCCAGCCATGCTTGCGCCGCAGGTCCGACCAATAGGTACCGCCCGGATGGTTGCAATATTCGAGGAAGTTTCTCGCCGCATCCAGGCCGCGCGAGCCGAGGTTGACGGCAAGCATCGGCTTGGTGTTGGCCTTCTTGCACCAATCGACGAATTCATTAACGCCGATCTGGTTGGCCTCGCGCGTCCGCCAGGCAAGGTCGAGGCGCACCGGCCGCTCGGAACGAGGCCCCACCCCGTCTTCCCAATTATAGGCTGAAACGAAATTACCGCCCGGATAGCGGCAATAGGGCGAGTTGAGCTCGCGCACTAACTCAATCACATCCTTGCGAAATCCGTTCTCATCGGCGGTCGGATGGCCCGGCTCGTAGATGCCGCCATAAATCGCCCGACCCAGATGCTCCAGAAAAGAGCTGTAGAGCCGATCATCGATGTCGGCAATTCGGAAATCACGGTGGACGATCACATGCGCCTTCACGGCCTTCCTCCCATATATATCAGATATTTCGTTCTTATACCTTGATCTTGATACACTTTTGGAAGGTCGTCAACGCACTCACGGCGGAAAATATCACAAAAGCCACAAGAACATCGCCCGCGGATTGATAAAATATCCCGAAAAATCAGCGACTTATGAAAAATATGACTTATCGGAATTCAGCTCCGACAATATGCTATGTATCACAAATTACGATACTATTGCGCCAAATCGATGCGCATCAGGATATCGCGGCCATAATTGCCGAAGCCGCGGCCAAAAATATTGATGCCGCCGGTGTTACGCGCATCCTCGGCAATCCCGATCCGCAAGCGGATCGACGAATGCTGGCTGATGGCGAGATCATCGATCGTCACATCGGAAGCGGCAACGCCGTCGATGAACGTGCCCTTCTTCGAGATTCGCCAGGTCTTGAGCTTGCCATATTGCGAACCTTCCAGCTTCCACCAGCTTGGCGTGAAAGCCCCACGCTTGTCGCCGTAATCGCCGGGAGACGTCCATGTGCCGACGGCGACACCGTTGATCCAGACGGTGATGTCGGACGGCCAGTCCGGATTGGTGCCAGGCACCTCGGAGGACAGCTCCATCGAGAATTCGATGGCGTTGACGTTCCGGTTCAAGATCTTGGCATTATTCGGGAATTTATATTCGACATGGCCGCGGCCGAACCAAAGAAGACCAGCCTGCATGCGTTGCGGATCGAGAAAATAGTCGGGAACGTCGAGCAGACCAATGACGCCCTCGGTCGAGCATAGCCCGCATGGTGCATGCGTCTCGCAGCTCGTATAGAGGCCGATCGGCATGGCGACTTCGATCACGTCCTCGTCATGCTTGAAGGCCTGGTCCTCGAAGCTGAGCAGGATTTCGTCGTAAAGCGCGGTGCAGATCTTCTGGTAGCCCTTGCGCGCTTTCGCGGCCTTGGTCTCGACAAGACCGGCCTCCTCCAGGATCATGATGCCCGTTGCGACGGTCGATTGCGGCAGATCCAGTTCCCGGGCGATCTCGTTGACATTCAGCGAGCCCCTGGCGCAGAGCAGCTTCAGCATATCGACACGCGCCGGCGCCGAAAGCGCCCGGAAGACCGCCGCGTTCTCACCCGCATAAATTGTCAGAAAGCCGCGCTTCATCGAATCCTGAATTCCCCATCAACAGGTTTCATTTATATCAGGATTTTTGATTTCACAAGAGATATCAGTTCGAAAGCCCAGACTGGCGCCTTCTCCGCGGAATGAGAAGACGCCAATCCGCCTATCCTCTACACAACTCGCCGCAACGAAATCGCCGGTCGATCTTCAAAAGCCGCCGCCCTCACTGGCAAGTCTCTATCCGCTTCAATGCGGCTGTAATGCCGGAAAGAGAATAGGAATAGCTCGTCTCGGTGCCACGCTTCGAGGTTGCCTGCAACTGCAGCTGTGCGCCGCCTTTCATGGCGTTGACCATGGTCGGCTCCTGTGCCTCGTTCCTTACCCAGCCGTGCCGATCTTTCGTAAACATCGGGAACGTCTTGTCGCCGACCGTCGCCGTCATCTGCGCACCGTCTTTCAGGTCGTAGCCCATTGCAGCTTCGGGAACCAATTTGTCGCCGGGGGACAGGCGCGAGACGATGAAGAAGTTATCGCCATGGTCGACACTGGCTGGCTGCTGCGCAACCGGCCTCGATAAAACATAGCAACTGACGCTGTCGCCGGATTTATAAGAATATGCGCCCCAATGATCGAATTGATCGATACGGACGGGCACTTCCGCATGCGCGATACCGGCGCTGAATGCGACGAAGACCAGAACGGGGGCGAAATTTCTTGCAAACATAGTTTCCTGCCATTTCTTGTTTCAAGGACGTTGAAAGCGAGAGATGCACTCACACGCGCGGCAGTTTCGGTGCGGTGCGTTATCCGATTGTTAACGTGTTCCTTAAAATTTGTTCATGTTAGAAAACACGCAGAAAACCATGCCGGAGAGAAATTCAATCATGTCGAGCGCCACTATTTCTGTCCTGGATAGCCCGACGGACGCCGATCGCCGCGCGATTCTTGCGCCTCTGGACGCCTTTAACACCGCAAAGGCGGGCAATGAGAATTACCAGCCGATTGCCGTCGTGCTGCGCGACGAAACGGGCGGCATCATTGGCGGTCTCTGGGCGCAGATCTACTTCGACTGGGCTTTCATCGAGCTGCTCTTCGTCCCGGAAAGTCTGCGCGGCGCGGATTTCGGATCGAAGCTGATCCGCGAGGCGGAGGACATCATCAAGGCCAAAGGGTGCATCGGCGTTTGGCTCGATACGTTCAGCTTTCAGGCCCCAGGCTTCTACGAGCGTCAGGGCTATGAGCGCTTCGGCACGCTGGAAAACTATCCGCGCGGGATGGCCCGCCATTTCTATCGGAAGATCTTCTGACTTTCAGCATCGGCTCAGAAGCCGTTGCACTAAAAGGGGGCAAACCCGACCCGGAGAACGGTCAAGGCTTCATCGAGTATCGACGCCCCTATCGATATTGACAATCAGTTCACAGATTGTGTTGTTCCATCCAAACGCATCCATGCACATATACGCGCCTGAACCTACGGCCTTTTGCGAGTCCTAGCGTGAAGGAGCAGGCAACGGATGTATCAGATATGTTCGACTGGATTTGCTTCGGCATGCAGGACGCATAATCGGGCCGTGCTAACCGGATATTGTAGGATGGTATCATGAAGAAGATCGGTTTCCTTTCATTCGGCCACTGGACGCCCTCACCCCAATCGCAGACGCGCTCTGCTGGCGACACGCTACTGCAATCGATAGATCTGGCCGTCGCCGCCGAGCAATTGGGTGCGGACGGCGCCTATTTTCGTGTCCACCATTTCGCCCGTCAGCTCGCTTCGCCCTTCCCGCTGCTGGCTGCGGTCGGCGCCAAGACCAGCCGTATCGAAACCGGGACCGCCGTCATCGACATGCGCTATGAGAACCCGTTCTATATGGCCGAGGATGCGGGCGCTGCCGATCTTATCGCCGGCGGGCGGCTGCAGCTCGGCATCAGCCGCGGCTCGCCGGAACAGGTGATCGATGGCTGGCGCCATTTCGGCTATACGCCGATGGAGGGCGAAAGCGACGCCGACATGGGCCGCAGGCACACGGAAGTGCTGCTCGATCTCCTGCGCGGCGAAGGATTTGCCCAGCCCAATCCCCGGCCGATGTTTCCCAATCCGCCCGGCCTGTTGCGCCTGGAACCCTATTCCGAGGGCCTGCGCGAGCGGATCTGGTGGGGTGCCGGCTCCAATGCCACGGCCGTATGGGCAGCAAAGCTCGGCATGAACCTGCAAAGTTCGACGCTGAAGGATGATGAAAGCGGCCTGCCCTTCCACGTCCAGCAGGCCGATCAGATCCGCGCATATCGCGAGGCCTGGAAAGAAGCCGGGCACACGCGCGAGCCTCGAGTCTCGGTCAGCCGCAGCATCTTCGCGCTGGTGAACGATCTCGACCGCGCCTATTTCGGCAGCAGCGGCAAGGATTCGGACAAGGTCGGTTTCATCGATGAGAAGACACGCGCCATTTTCGGCCGCAGCTACGCCGCCGAGCCGGATGTGCTGATCGAGGAGCTGGTAAAGGACGAAGCCATCGCCGCAGCGGATACGCTGCTCTTGACCGTGCCGAACCAGCTCGGGGTCGACTATAACGCCCATGTTATCGAGTCTATCCTGACGCATGTCGCACCGGCACTCGGATGGCGCTAGGATGGTCATGAATACCAAAGATAGCGTCTGACGACAGGCACCCTTGCATCAAGCAGGAAGTGGAAGAAACGAAATGACCGCCCGCGAAAGCCAGCTTTCGCGGGCGGTCATTTCAGATTTTACGCAATGAGCGCCGCGCGCTCATCAATTCAGGCCAAGGCATTGCGAAGCTGCAACAGATGAAGTGCTGCCAGCACCAGCAGCGCCATCAGCGTGGCGAAAGCGATCAGCGGCCATGCGCTATCGCCGTCCAAGGTTGTGACCGCCAGGGTACCTATCAGACTTACGATCAGGCTCTGAATGCAGAAATAGAACGCCACGGCAGATCCGGCGATATCGCCGAACTCCGCCAGTGCCCCATTTGCCGTCACCGATCCCGCAAGGACGATGCCGACCGCCATGATCCACATCGGCAGCACGAAGCTTGCAAAAGATGGCACTCCATAGAGTTGACCAAGCACAAGGGCAGCCGCGCCGGCAAGGAGCAGCATCATGCCCCGCGCAACGCCGCCCGCGACACCCCATTTCTCGACAAACAATCCGGCAAAGCGCGCCGTAACGATCATCACGACGGCAACCGTTGCAAAGGCAATGCTGAAGCCAAGCTCGGAATAGCCCGCCCGGCCGATCAGAACGCGCGGGGCGGTCGAGAAGAACACGAAGAATGTACCCATGCCCGCACTGAAGGCCAGCGTATAGGTCCAGAACGATCGACTTTTGAAGATCGTCCATATGGAACGGCGTGGATCTGCCTCCCCTTCGGGTCGCGTTTCGTGCCAATTCGCGAGGGCATGGGAAATCGCAGCCAGGGCAAGAATCGCAAGCAAGACGAAGATGGCGCGCCATCCAAACCGGTCGGCAATCATGGCGCCGGCTATGGGGCCGAGTGCGGGCACGAAGGACAGTATCGAGCCGAACGTCGCGTAGATAATGGCCTGTTCCGGGCGATTGCCGTAGACATCGCGCACCGTCGCGAAGGTCGCGACCAATGCCGCCGAGGCGCCGATCGCTTGCAATAGACGGCAAAGCACGAAGGCGGTCGCATCCGATGACAGCGCCGCTCCAAGGGATGCGCCGGCGAACAGAAGCGCGCCCGACAGCAGGACGGGACGACGCCCGATGCGATCCGAAAGCGGGCCGAACGCGACCTGACCGAGACCCAGCATGATCATATAAAGGCTCAGCGTCAGTTGGATCACCGCAGGCGTCGTGTTGAGAATGCCGGGCATGGACGGCACGACGGGAAGGTAGATATCCATGGCCAGCGAGGCGAGGATATCAAAGGGCGCCATCAGCAGCAGCGCCGCCGGCAGCGAGTAGGCCCATGACGGGCGTATGTCAGACATGAGAAAATTCCGCTCGAAAGAGAGTTCGGGCGGCGTCTGCCACTGGCTTCAATTGCAATGAATTCGACAGCACGCCGCAACAACAAAAAGCTGTTGCGGCTTATCTATCTGCTGACTTGGAGTTCCCCATGCCAATTGCCCCATGGCGAGATACGTGATGACCGCTAGCCTCTAGCAGATGCCGACAAGACGGGCAATGACGTTGCAATGCGCCAACGGGCGCAACCTAGTTCTGTGGAGCTGCGACAATCTTGCCGCGAAAATCGGCTGCAAATCTAATAAATTTTTAACCATGCCCATGCCCTAACTGCTTGTAATTTCTTCATCGGAGCAGGTTATGG
Organism: Martinezella hainanensis; assembly: GCF_900094555.1. Lineage (GTDB taxonomy): Bacteria > Pseudomonadota > Alphaproteobacteria > Rhizobiales > Rhizobiaceae > Rhizobium > Rhizobium hainanense. The sequence goes on along the minus strand of NZ_FMAC01000005.1, from coordinate 338,584 downwards.
TGCGCGCATCGAAAATGGACGAGTTGAACGATCGGCTCGACTTTGTTGGACTAGGGCAGGATGCCCGGCAGGCTCTTTCAGAGCTGCAGCCGACCATCGAATCTGCCGTCAGAGGCTCTCTCGACACCTTCTATGAGCGCATCGTCAAACATCCGGCGATGTCGAAGTTCTTCTCGTCACAGCAGCATGTGGCGCATGCCAAATCCAAGCAGCAAGATCATTGGAAGACGATCGCATCAGGCAAATACGGCCCAGACTATGTCGAAGCGGTCTCGGCCGTCGGCAGGACCCATGCCCGCCTCGGGCTCGAACCGCGCTGGTACATTGGTGGATACGCCTTGATCCTCGAAGGCATGGTGCGCTCGATCGTCGCGCAGCAGCTCAATAGTTTCATGCGGCGCAAGCATGAACAAGCCCTGTCACGGCGGCTGTCGGCGATCGTCAAGGCCGCCCTCGTCGACATGGATTACGGCATTTCGGTTTACCTGCAGGTGCTGGCCGATGAGCGTGATCGCGCGGAATCCGAGCGCGCCGCTGCTCAACGCGAGCAGGAGCGCGCCCTCAATGCGCTCGGAATCGCCCTGAAGGGGCTGGCGAATGGCGACCTGACGGCTGATATCAGCGAAGCCCTTTCAGCCGAATTCGAGCTTCTGAAGAGCAACTATAACGAGTCGCTTTCCTCGCTCGGAAGCGCCATGCAACGCATCGAAGATTCGGTGACGCGCGTTCGCGACGAAGCCGGTTCGATCTCGTCTGCCGCCGATAACATGGCGCGACGCACGGAACAGCAGGCGTCCGCACTCGAGGAAAGTGCAGCCGCGATCGATCAGATCACCACCATTTCCGAACAGACGGCAGAACGCACGCGCGAGGTCCAGGCAATTGTCAAGGAATCCGCTTCCGAGGCGGAGCGCTCCCGCGAAGTCGTCCAGCAGGCCGTGTCCGCCATGGGCGATATCGAAACCTCGTCGCGCAGGATGACCGATATCATCTCCGTCATTGACGACATTGCGTTCCAGACCAACCTTCTGGCACTGAACGCCGGCGTCGAGGCTGCGCGAGCCGGCGAACAGGGCAAGGGCTTTGCCGTCGTCGCGCAGGAAGTCCGCGAGCTGGCGCAACGCTCTACAACCGCGGCAAAGGAAATCAAGGACCTGATCGACCGCTCGTCGAACGACGTTCGTCGCGGTGTCGAACTGGTGAACCGCACCGGCGAGGCACTGACCACGATCGGTAATCAGGTCGCCTCCATCGACCGCAATGTCGGCGCCATCGCCCGTTCGACGCAGGAACAAGCCGTCGGCATCAGCGAGATCAACTCCGCAGTGCGCAACATGGATCAGATGACCCAGCAGAACGTCGCGCTGATGGAAGAGACGAATGCCTCGACACGGCATCTCGCCGACATCAGCAACGAGCTTGCCGGTCTGGTCGGCCGGTTCAAGACGGTGCGCTCCGGCACGCGGACGGGGGCCGTAAGATTGAAGCTCGCCAGCTGAGACGGCTAGCTGCCGTCATTGCCTGCATTCCAACCCGTTCCCTGCTATCGGCTCCGGACTCACGTCCGGGGCCATTTTCGTTTGTCCAGCCTAGCCCGGCATGTCCTCGATTTCCGCCAGCAACCACTGGCGAAACACCTTCATAGATGCCGTCTCCGCCCGCGATTTCAATCGCGTCAGCCAGTAGCTGCCGGTCATCGCCGTAATCTGGAACGGCTGCATGATGCGTCCGGCCTCGATGTCATGGGAAAACATGGCGACCGGCACGAGGGCGACGCCGACGCCGCGTGCCGCGGCCTCCACCAGCGTCAGCGAGGAATCGAACATCCAGCCCCGAAGATGGGGAGGCTGCAGGCCTGCCACCCTGAACCAGAGCGACCATTCATCGACCCGGTAGGATCGCAAAAGCTCGACATCGGCGAGATCGGCAGGCGTGCGCAATCGTTCACCTATATCGGGCCTGCAAACGGGAGATAGGGGTGCATCCATCAGATGGATAGCCTCGGTCCCGTGCCACGCGCCATCGCCGAAGCGCAGGAAGAAATCCAGCCCGTCTAGCACCATGTCGGCGCGGTTGTTGTTGGTCTTCAGGCGCAGATCGACATGCGGATGCTGGGCCTTGAAGCCGGCAAGGCGCGGCAGGAGCCAGCCGATCGCGAAAGTGCCGACAACACCGATCGTCAGGATCTCGGCAAAGTTCCCCTCCTCCAGTTGGCTGAGCGTGGCGCTCATGCGGCGGAAGGCATCGGTCAGCACCGGCAGCAGCGCATGCCCTTCATCGGTCAAGGCAAGACCGCGCGGCAGGCGCTTGAAGAGGGTCACGCCCAGCACGTCTTCGAGCGCCTTCACCTGATGGCTGATCGCCGTCTGCGTGACCCGTAGTTCAAGACCCGCCCGCGTGAAACTGCAATGGCGCGCCGAGGCCTCGAAAACGCGCAGCGCGTTCAACGGCAGCTGTGAGATGTCCATTTGTGTCCTAAGACCAAGTTTTTCTCATGTCTAAGCCCAGAATTGATCGTTTGTCTAGGGCACGAAGCAACGCCATAGTCCGGCTCGCAAGGTGATTTGCAAGGTCCCAATGACGTCCACGGGGCCTGAGATGCACCTCTTTGCGCAACATCAATCGAAGTGGAAACAAGATGACGATCCTATTGTCGCGTCGGCAAAGCCTTGCCGGCAGCTTGCTTGCTTTGCCCATTCTGGCGGGGCTAAGCGCGGTTGGACGCACTGCAGACGATAATTCAGGCGAAGCGCGGCTTGCAGCACTCGAGGCCAAGCATCGCGGCCGCATTTGTGTCAGCATTCTCGACATGGCAAGCGGCAGGCGCATCGAGCACCGCGCCGGCGAGCGCATCCTGATGTGCAGCACCTTCAAGGCGCTGGCGGCGGCTGTCGTGCTTGCGCGCGTCGACAAAAGAAAAGAGAAGCTCGATCGACGCATTCACTACGCGAAAAGCGACCTCATCGACTATTCTCCGGCGACCGAGCCCAACGCTGGAGAAAATGGCATGACCGTCGGCGAACTTTGCGCGGCGGCAGTGACGCTGAGCGACAATACCGCGGCCAATTTGCTGCTCGCGAGCTTTGGCGGCCCTGGGGCAATCACGACCTTCTGCCGCAGCCTTGGCGACGAGATCACCCGCCTCGACCGCACCGAACCCACGCTGAACTACCATGATAACCCGAACGATCAGCGCGACACGACGACGGCTTCGGCCATGCTGGAAAACCTGCGGCGGCTTCTATTCACCGATGTGCTGACACCCGCTTCGCGATCGCAGCTGGCCGCCTGGTTGATCACCAACAAGACCGGTGACACTCGCCTGCGCGCCGGCCTTCCGATGGATTGGCTGGTGGGCGACAAGACCGGAACGAATGGCGACAAAGCCGGCAATGCCAATGACATTGCAGTGCTGTGGCCGGCAAATCGAGCGCCGATCATCGTAACGGCCTATTGCGAGATACCAGAAATCGCAGCCGACGAACGCAACGCCATCATTGCCGAGATCGGCCGGATCGCCGCGACGATCTGAGATCGCAGACGTTGGACAATAGTCGCCGCCTTTCATCAACACGTTTCCCCTTTGGGCCGCGCGATCCAGCGCGGCCGATCATCACCACGAGGATATCATCTTGAATATACGTCCCAATTCGCTGCAGAAGCTCGGCATTATCGCGGGCTGCCTTTTCTACGGGATCGGCGCCCATGCGGCCGAAGGCAACGACCAGGATCAGCTGGAGCGCGCCGTCAACGAGACCATCCGCCCGCTCATGAAGGAAAACGACGTGCCGGGCATGGCGATCGCGATCACCGTCAAGGGCAAGCGCTACATCTTCAATTACGGCCTCGCCTCGAAGGAGAACGGCCAGAAGGTGACGAACGACACGATCTTCGAGCTCGGCTCCATCAGCAAGACCTTCACGGCAGCGCTTGGCTCCTACGCGCAGATCACCGGAAAGCTGTCCCTTTCCGACAAGACGACGAAATATATGCCGGAACTTGCGGACAGCAGCTTCGATAAGATCAGCCTCCTTGATCTCGCCACGTACTCCGCAGGCGGTCTGCCCCTGCAATTTCCCGGCGGCGTGACGGATCAGGACAAGATGGTTGCCTACTATCGCAACTGGCATCCTTCCTTTGCGCCTGGCACGTATCGGCAATATTCCAACCCCAGTATCGGCCTGTTCGGCTACCTAGCAGCGCAGGCCATGGGCCAGCCGTTCGACACGCTGATGCAGGAAAAAATTCTTTCCGGCCTCGGCCTCAGCCACACCTATGTCCGCGTTCCACCGGCTGAGATGGGCAACTATGCCTATGGCTATTCGAAGCAGGGCAAGCCGATCCGCGTCAATCCCGGCGTTCTCGATACACAAGCCTATGGCATCAAGACCACCGCCTCCGATATGCTTGCCTTTCTCGAAGCGAATATGGGCGAGGCAAAGCTCGACGGCACACTTCGGCAAGCAATCGATGCAACGCATGTCGGCTATTATAGCATCGGCAACATGACGCAGGCGCTCGGCTGGGAAATCTATGCCTATCCAACGACGCTCGCCCGGCTGCTTGCCGGCAATTCGTCCGACATGGCACTTGAGCCGCACAAGATCATTCGCCTCGATCCACCGCAGCCGCCGCGCAAGGATGTCCTCCTGAACAAGACGGGTTCGACGAACGGCTTCGGCGCCTATGCCGCCTTCATTCCCGCCCGGCAAGTCGGCATCGTCCTGCTGGCGAACAGGAATTTTCCAATCCCGGCACGCGTTTCATCGGCCTACAAGATCCTGACCGCCGTCGAAAACCTGGCGGGATCGAACGAGGCGAAGTAGAAACCGGGCTTGAAGGTTTGCGCTTCAACGAACGGCCGACCCCAGCGAAAGCTGACGGGTCGGCCAATATCATTTTACGAATTGCCGGAGGAGGTCGCCACGCCGGATACCGCATCAGGCGGTGGAAAGTTCGCCTGCTTCCTGCCAATTACGCAACAAGGCAAACAGCTCCTCGCGGTCCTTGGCATCGAGCTGCGGTACGCCTGGAACGCGGACGGGGCCGACACTTAGGCCGGAATAGGTGACGGCCTCCTTGACGACGGTAACGTTTGTTCCATTGCGGAACTTGGTGCGCATACGCTCGAAGGGCTCGAGCTTGTTGACGATGGCGCGGGCAGCGGCAAAATCACCCTTCTCCAAAGCCGCATGCACGGCAAGCGACAACTTCGGAGCAACGTTGACGAGGCCCGAGGTGAAGCCCCTTGCGCCGGCGGCGGCGAATGTCGAGGCCCAGCTTTCGGCAAGACCGCAGACGAATAGCGCGCCATTCGGATCGGAAGCCGCGATCGCCCGTGAAAGCAGCATCAGATCCGTCGTCGCAAACTTGATGCCGGCGATATTGCCGTGACCGGCCAAACGGACCATTTCGTCGACGCTGAAGCCTTCGGCACGGACATAGGCGACGAGCGGCAGCGGCGAGGCCTCCGCCAGATCGCGAAAATAGTCGATCTGCGAGCCGGGCGCGGCAAATGGGTCCACCGGCTGATGAGACATTACGGCCGAAGCACCAATCGAGGCGGCATCCTTCGCCATCTGGATCGCCTCGCGCAGTGAGCGGCCAATTGCCGCCGTCACCGGCGCCTTGCCATCGACGCCGGATATTGCCGCTTCGTGGACGCGGCGGATTTCCTGCGGAGTGAGCGCATAAAACTCGCCCGTATTGCCCGCTGCAACGATATTGTGAATGCCGGCAGCCGCTACCCGCTGATAGACCCGAGCGGTGAGGCGCGGTTCCACCTCGCCACTACCATCATAGGCCGTGACTGGAACGCCGGAGACGCCGGTCAGCACCTGCCGCATGGTTTCAATGCTCATCTTCCTACCCTTACCCTTCATCACCCATCGAGACACAAACGAGGAAGCATAAAGAAGCCATCACCTCGCCCTCGCCTCATCCAATTCCCTATACGCCCTGGAACATGCGGGCGCGTGCATTCAAGATATGTCGCTTCATCGCATCGTGAGCCTCCGCCTCCTGACGCGCGAAAATCGCCTGCACGATGACGGCATGCTCATCCTGAACGCTGCGGATCTGCTCAGGCGTCCGCTTGAGGCTGAGGCTGCGGGTCACGGAATGACCGATGGCGAAATGCGGCCGGAACAATTCGCGGACTGTGATATGGAACTGATTGCCGGTCGCGACCGCAATGGCGTCGTGCAGTTCCTGATCCTCCTCGGCACCGAGGCGGCCTTCGCCAAGACACTGTTCGATCTTCTGAAGCGCCGCCGTGATCCGCTCCTTGTCATCAGGCTGCCAGTTGCGCGCTGCGAGCTCGGCGGCCTCGGCCTCAAGCCCGGCACGAAATTCGAAAAAGCGCTGGACATCGGCAAGCGATCCCACGGGCACCATTTTGAGGACCGAAGAATCCGGCCTCTGCCTGACATAGGAACCAGACCCCTTACGCGACACGATCAACCCATCCATGCGCAGCCGCTCAAGAGCGTCGCGCACGACCGGTCGTGACGCGCCGAACATCTCCGCGAGCTTCGCTTCCGCCGGCAGCCGCTCATTCACCGGAAAGGTGCCGTCCGCAATCATGGCGACGATCCTCTCATAGATGATGTCGCCGAAGCGCGTCGCGCCCGCACCGGAATCGTTGGCGACAGAGAGTTTCATCATCGTCCTTCGTGAATGCCGGCCAGCGACAGCCATAGCGCATTTCCTGCGCGACAGGGCTACTAAATCTGTAAAAATCTGTCAACTCTTGTAATTATCTGAGAACGTAATATGGTCTCGACGCTGCGCCAGAGGGGTGCATGGCGACGGGACGGGAGCCTGTCGCATCGGCCGAGGCAAAGCCCGGCCGAGATCAAAACGGGAGGGATTCGATGCGCGATGAAATATTGTCCCGCGGCGTGAGCAGGCGTGCCGTCCTCGGCGGCATAGCGGGAATGGCAGCCTTGTCCTTGGCCGGTCGCGTCGGCGCGGCCAGTGCCGGCGGCGAGGCGCCGGCACTGGCGCAGCTCGTCAAGGACGGCAAGTTGCCGGCACTTGCGGACCGACTGCCGAAGAAGCCTATGGTCGTTACTCCTTACGAAAAAGTCGGCACGTATGGCGGCACCTTGCGACGCGGTCTGCGCGGCTCGTCCGACCATAACGGCATCCTGCGCATGGTGGGCAATCAGAGCCTGGTGCGCTGGAACCTTGAGTTCACCCAGGTCCTGCCGAACCTCGCCGAGCGCTGGGACGTCAATGCCGACGCCTCGCAATTCACCTTCTACCTTATTCAAGGTGCCCGCTGGTCCGACGGACAGCCATTTACGGCCGATGACGTCGTTTTCGCCATCGAGGACTGCGTCAAGAATACCGATCTCTACAGCGCGACGCCGGCTCAGCTGTCCGTTGCCGGCAAGGCGGTCGACGTCACGAAGATCGACGACAATACGGTGAAATTCACCTTTGCCGCGCCGAACGCGCTTTATCTGGAAAATCTCGCAACCCCGCTCGGCCAGCATCCGACGCTGTTTCCAAAGCACTATTGCAGCCAGTTCCTGCCGAAATACAATCCGAACGTCGCCGAGGATGCGAAGAAGGCCGGCGTCAGCAGCTGGCCCGAACTTTTCCGCGCCCGCTGTGGCGACATCGAAATTCCCTCGCGCTGGGGCAATCCGGACAAGCCGACGCTCGATCCCTGGGTCGTCAAGGAACCCTATACGGGTGGCGCAACCCGCGTCGTCATGACCCGCAACCCATACTTCTGGCAGGTCGATACATCGGGCAACCAGCTTCCCTATGTCGACGAGATCAATTTCGGCATTTCGCAGGACGTGGAATCGCTGATGCTGAACGTCATTTCCGGCAAGATCGACATTCAGGAGCGCCATATCAGCGTGCTCGCAAACAAGCCAACGCTCTCACAAAACATGAAGAAGGGCGACTATCGCCTTCTAACTCTTGTTCCTTCCACCTCGCAGCAGTGCCAGATCTACTTCAACATCACCCATAAAGATCCGGCCATGCGCAAGATGTTTGCCGACAAATCGGTGCGGCAGGCGCTCTCGCTTGGGATCAACCGGCAGGAAATAATCGACATCGTCTATTTCGGCCAGAGCGAGGGATACCAGGCCGGACCACGGCCGGAGCATCCCTGGTATAATGAAAAATATGCCCGCCAATTCACCAACTACGATCCGGACAAGGCCGGCGCCATGCTCGATCAGGCCGGCTACGGCAAGAAGGATGCGAACGGTTTTCGCCTGAGACCGGATGGCCAGAAGGTCTTCTTCGCCGTCGACGTCATTCCGACCCTCTACCCCGATCTGGTCGATGCCCTTGAACTGGTGAAGGCGCATTGGGCACAGATCGGCGTCGACATGAAGGTCAACACAATCGAGCGCGCGCTTTACTATACCCGTGGCGACGACAACGCCCATGATGCCCAGGTCTGGCCAGGGCCTGGCGGGCTCGATCCCATGCTCGATCCGCGAGATTTCTTTGCCTTCCATCCGCAGGGTTCGCGCTACGCCATTCCATGGTCGGTCTGGTACACATCGAACGGCAAGCAGGGCGAAGAGCCGCCGGAAAGCCAGAAGAAGCGCATGAAGCTTTTCGACGAGGCTCGCTCGACGGCCGATCTCGACAAGCGCGGCGCCGTCATGAAGCAGATTTTCGACATCGCGGCCGAAGAGTTTGAAACCGTTGGGCTTTGCCTTGCAGTCGGCGGCTTCGGCATCATCCGCAACAACTTGCGCAATGTTCCGGAAAAGCAGCCCGATAGCTGGTCCTGGCCCAACCCGGGACCGGCCATGCCGCAGCAATTCTTCTTCACCAGCTGATCACACCGATCAAGCGCCGCCTTCCGTGGGCGGCGCTTTCCTTCATGCGGAGCTGCCCGTGGCAGCACTCACTGCGAGAAACAGCCATGCTGGTCTTCATCGGTAAACGCCTTTTGTGGATGATCCCATCCCTTTTCGCCATCAGCTTCCTCGCCTTCGTGCTGATCCAGCTCCCTCCCGGCGACTACGTGACGACCTATATCGCCACGCTCGCCTCCTCGAATGAGGTGGTCGATCAGAACACGGCCGCGCAACTACGCGAACGCTTCGGCCTCGATCAGCCGATGCTCATCCAATATTTGAAATGGATGTGGGGCATTCTCTCGCGCGGCGACTTCGGCATCTCGTTTGAATGGCAGCAGCCGGTCTCCGGCCTCATCTGGGAACGCATGGCGCTGACGCTCATCCTGGCGCTTGCAGCGCTGATCGCGACCTGGGCGATCGCGTTGCCGATCGGCGTCTATTCGGCAGTCAAGAAATACTCGATCGGCGATTATTTCTTTACCGCCTTTACCTTTTTAGGCCTTGCCATTCCCTCGTTCCTGCTGGCGCTGGTGTTGATGTATGTCGCCGCCGTCGAGTTCGGCCAGGATGTCGGCGGCCTCTTCTCCTCCGAATTCGAGACAGCACCCTGGAGCATCGCCAAGATGCTCGACCTGCTGTCGCATCTGTGGCTGCCGGTCGTCATCCTTGCTGTCTCTTCGACGGCAAGCCTCATCCGCGTCATGCGCGCCAACATGCTCGACGAGCTGCCGAAACCCTATGTGACGACGGCACGCGCTAAAGGCCTCTCGGAGTTCCGGCTGCTGGTCAAATACCCGCTGCGGATCGCGCTCAATCCGTTCATCTCGACGATCGCATGGCTGCTGCCCAATCTCATTTCGGGCTCCGTCGTCGTGGCGATCGTTCTCAACCTGCCGACGGCGGCGCCATTGCTGCTGCAGGCCCTGATGGCGCAGGACATGTATCTTGCCGGCGCCTTCGTGCTTTTGATCTGCGCGCTGACGCTGATCGGGTCACTTATCAGTGACATCCTGCTTGCCCTCGTCGATCCCCGCATCCGGTTGGAATAGGAGCAGCCCATGGCCGATATTGCCGTCACAAACCTGCGCCCCGACCGCAACGCGGTTGCCTCGCAATGGCAGTTGATCTGGTGGGCGTTCCGCCGCCACAGGCTTGCCATGGTCGCGCTTGTCGTCACCCTATTGATGTACATCGTCGCGATCGCGCCCGGGTTCTTTGCCATCAACGATCCCAATCAGCAAAATGCGCGTGCAACCTTCCATCCGCCGCAGCGCGTCCATTTCTTCGACACCGACAACGGTTTCTCCTTCGGCCTGCACTATTACCCGCTGAAGCTCACCCGTGATCCGGAAACGCTTGCGGCGATTTTCAAGGAAGACACGACGAAGCGCGTCTCTATCAGCCTGTTCGGTCGCGGCTACGAATATTCCGTGCTCGGGCTCTTCACCAGCAACATCCATCTGCTGGCATCCTCGGACAAATCGACGCCTCTCTTGCTGTTCGGTGCGGACCGGCTTGGCCGCGACGTCTTCAGCCGCACCGTTCAGGGCGCGCAGATTTCGCTGTCGATCGGCCTCGTCGGCGTGTTCTTCTCGCTTCTGCTCGGCATCGTTCTTGGAGGAATTTCAGGCTATTACGGCGGAAAGCTCGACTTCTTCATCCAGCGCCTGATCGACTTCGTGCTGTCGCTGCCCACTATCCCAATCTGGCTCGCCATGGCGGCGGCTCTGCCGCAGGGCTGGCAAGCAGCACTCCAATATATGATGATCACGATCATCCTGTCTCTGACCGGCTGGGCGCAGCTCGCCCGCGTCGTGCGCGGCCGCTTCCTGTCGCTGCGGACGGAAGAATTCGTTGCGGCCGCAAGGCTCGACGGTGCCAGCGAGGGACGCATCATCTTCCGCCATATGCTGCCGAGCTTTGCGAGCCATATCATCGCGTCAATCACGCTTGCCGTACCGGCGATGATCCTGGCCGAGACGTCTCTCTCCTTCCTTGGGCTCGGCCTGCAGCCGCCGACCATCTCCTGGGGCGTGCTGCTGCGAGAGGCGCAGAACATCCGCTCGATCGCGACCGCACCATGGCTCTTTCTGCCGGGCCTCGCCGTCGTCATCGCCGTCATGGCGCTCAACCTTCTCGGCGATGGCCTGCGCGACGCAGCCGATCCCTACAATAAATGAGGCGGGCATGACCGATATCGTTTCCATGAACACCGCCCGTCCGCTGCTGCAGGTCAAGAACCTGACCGTCGACTTCCCCTTGAGAACCGGCACGTTTCGAGCGGTCGATAATCTCTCCTTTGCCATCGAACCGGGAAAAACGCTCTGCGTCGTCGGAGAAAGTGGCTCGGGCAAATCCGTGACCGCCCGCTCCATCCTGCAGATCGTCGACGCCCCCGGCCGTATCACAGACGGTTCGATCATCCTGAATGTCGCTGGGGGCAGTTCGGTCGATCTCGTCAAGCTCAATCCGCGCAGGCGGCAGATCAGATCGATCCGCGGACGCGACATCGCCATGATCTTTCAGGAGCCGATGGCGTCGCTCTCGCCCGTCCATACGGTCGGCGACCAGATCATGGAAGCGCTTCGCCTCCATACGAAGATGAGCAAAGCCGAAGCACGGGCCGAGACGATTTCGCTTCTAAAGCAGGTGGAAATCCCCTCACCTGAAAAAGCGATCGACCGTTACGCCTTTCAGTATTCGGGCGGCATGCGCCAGCGCGCCATGATCGCCATGGCGCTTGCCTGCAGGCCGCAGTTGCTGATCGCAGACGAGCCAACGACGGCGCTCGACGTGACGACACAGGCCGAAATCCTCGACCTCATCGCCCGGCTGCAGAAGGCCAACGGCATGGCAGTGCTGTTCATCACCCACGACATGGGCGTGGTCGCACAGATCGCCGACGACGTGCTTGTGATGCACAATGGTGTGGTCAAGGAATACGGTCCGGTCGAGCAGATCTTCCATGCGCCGAAGGACGACTATACCCGCATGCTGATCGGCTCGGTTTTGAAGCTCGAAAGGAAGGCGGAAATCCGTCTGGCGCGACCGCCGCTCGACAGAGCGGCAGCCCCGATCCTCGAATTGCGAAATGTGTCGATGGCCTTCGGCGAGGTCCGCGCCCTCGATGATGTCTCGATCTCGCTTTTGCCGCGCGAAACGCTCGGCATTGTCGGCGAGAGCGGGTCAGGCAAGACCACGATGGGCCGCTCGATCATGCGCCTTATCGATCCAAGTGCAGGCAAAATTCTCTATCGCCGCGCGGATGGCGACGTTACCGATCTGGCAAGCGCCAAGGGGACGGCGCTTGCGGCAGCGCGCCGCGAGCTGCGCATGGTGTTTCAGGACCCCTTCGGCTCACTCAACCCGCGCATGACCGTCTCGCAGATCATCGGTGAGCCATTGCTTGTCAACGGCATCGCCAAGGGCCGGGTATTGGATGAGCGCGTCTGCCATCTGATGGAACAGGTCGGGCTCGATCCAAGGGCGCGTGAGCGCTACCCGCACGCCTTCTCCGGCGGCCAGCGCCAGCGCATCGGCATTGCACGCGCCATCACGCTTAATCCGCGCGTGATCGTCGCTGACGAGGCGACGTCCGCCCTCGATGTCTCCGTGCGCTCCCAGGTGCTTGATCTCCTGATGCGCCTGCAGGACGAGCTTGGCCTTGCTTATATCTTCATCAGCCATGATATCGGCGTCATCCGCTACATGTGCGATCGTGTCGGCGTCATGTACAAGGGGCGGCTGGTCGAGGTTGGCGATGCCGACAAGGTCTGCAATTCACCTGAACACGCCTATACGCAAGCACTGATTTCGGCGATCCCGCGCCCCGACCCCCGTGATCGGGATCGCTCGCGACGCTTCCGCTATGTCGAGCCCGAAACCGTGAAGAACGGGAGCGCGGCGTGATGGCTTCCCTCGACAGCGCCGTAACGCCCAATTGCGACGGATCAGACTTCGCCGCAGCACAGCGACCATTTCCCCACCTGCGGCACCTCCCATGCCGCATTCATGTCAATCGATAGAAGGAAAGTAAGATGAAGATCGACCGCATGCGGGTATTCATGACCCGCGACAAGGATCGCCCGCGCGTCATCGTGGCGCTGGATACGGATGACGGACTGACCGGCTGGGGCGAATGCTACAATCACGGCCCCGATTTGGCGCTGCCGCCGATCCTCGACTATCTCTATGGCTTCATCGCCGGCCAGGACCCGAGCCGCGTCGACTATCTCATCAACCTGCTGATCCAGCAGAGCCGTTTCCCGCCTGGCGCACTTGGCCTATCGGCCATTTCCGCGCTCGACCATTGCCTTTGGGATCTCTCGGCAAAGGCCCTCAATGTTCCGGTGTACAAGTTGCTCGGCGGCGCGGTTCGTGATCGCATCAAGGTCTATGCCGGCGTCTATACCGCACCGGATGCTCCGGCCGCCCGCGACGAACTCGACCGGCTAAACGCCGAATGGGGCTTTACCGCCTTCAAGCTCAGCCCGTGGCGTATCGACATGCATGCCCATCGCTGGGGCAACGTCGTCAAGGCATCAGCCGACTATTTCCGCTCGCTGCGCGAAACGGTACGTGACGATTATGAGATCGCCTTCGACGCTCATGCAAAAATCTTCGAACCGGTAGCCGCTCGCCAGCTTGGCAATGCGCTCGCACCTTATGATCCGCTTTTCTACGAAGAGCCGCTACGCCCCGAGAATATCGAGATGTGGGGCGAGCTGAAACAGGGCCTCAATTGCGTGCTGGCGACCGGCGAGTCCCTCTATAACCGCAATGAGTTCCTGCGTCTGCTGCAGGTCAAGGGCGCTGATCTGATCCAGCCCGATATCTGCGTCGTCGGCGGCATCAGCGAGATGCGGCGCATTGCGACGATCGCCGAGGCGCATTTCGTCGGCGTTGCTCCACACAACCCGATGGGACCGCTCGCAACCGCCGTCAACGTGCATTTCTCGGCCGCCGCGCAGAACTTCAAGATACTCGAATACCGGTTGCCGAAGGGTCAGGCCTATGTCTATGGCGGCAACGAAGTCGAGCAGCGGCAAGGCGAGACCCGCTATGTCGTCGATCCCTACCTGCCGAAGGATGGCCATCTCGAGCTTCGGCCCGATCGGCCGGGCTGGGGCGTCGAGATGGATGAAAAGGCAATGGAAGAGGAAGGCTACATCCATTGGCAGCGGCGCGTACCCAAGCGCCCGGACGGCTCCTACGCCTTTGCGTGAGCTTGGTGTCCGTAGCTACTCGAAAAATCAGGGCGGACATCGGGCCGCCCTTCTCATTTTCAAGATGCCTTTGCATGCATGAGCGCAATCACTTCACGCGGGCTGTGTTCACATTGCCAAGATCTTCCGGCCTCGGCGTGCGTGGCACCATGCGCCCGATCACCAGAACCAGAAGTGCCGCAACCAACAGGCAAGCGGCCAGGAAGAACATCGGTGCGATCGTGCTTCCTGTGGAATCCTTGATCCACGGGACGACGTTCTGGGCGATGAAACCACCGAGATTGCCGACGGAGTTGATCGCGGCAAGGCCCGCTGCGGCACCCGCCCCCTGCAGGAAGCGAGAGGGAAGGCTCCAGAACACCGGCTGGCCTGCGAATATGCCGGCTGCCGCAATGGAGAGGAAGGCAAATTGCAGCGTATGGTCCGGAATAACCGCGGATAAAACCAGGCTCACAGCGCCGACCAGCGCGGGAATGACGATATAGGGCGTCTTGGACTCGGCCTTGTCAGCTGCCCGCGGCACGGCATAAAGAGCGATGGCGACAAGAAGCCAGGGGATGATGTTCAGGAATCCGTTCGTCGTGTTGCTGACGCCGAAATTCTTGACGATGGTTGGCAGCCAGTAGCTGAGACCATAGGCGGCAAGCGGAAAACCGATATAGCAAAGCGCCATCAGCAGCACGCGCGGATTGATCAACGCCTTGAAGCCATCGGCGGCGTTCTGCTCCATGCCGGAATTTTCTGCCGCGATCCGATCCTTCAGCCAGTTCTTTTCCGCATCGTCGAGGAACGTCGCCTTGGATGGCAGATCCGGCAGATAAAACAGGGTGATGAAGCCGGCAATGATGGCGGGAATGCCGGTCACCAGAAAGACCCATTGCCAACCGGCAATACCATAGAGCCCATTCAAATCCAGCAGTACGCCACCGAGCGGCGCGCCTATCGCATTGGCAAAGGCGCTGAAGATCATGAAAAGCCCGACCATCGTACCGCGATAGGCCGACGGATACCACAGGGTCAGCAGATAGAGCACGCCTGGAAAGAAGCCGGCTTCGCAGGCGCCGAGCAGGAAGCGGAGAATATAGAACATGGTCGCATTCTGCGTATAGGCCAGCGCGACCGTGACCGCTCCCCAGGAGATCAGGATACGCGCGAACCACCTGCTGGCTCCGAACCTGTCGAGAAGCAGGTTACTCGGCACCTCGAAGATGAAATAACCGATGAAGAACAGCGACGCGCCAAGGCCATAGGCATATTCGCTCATGCCGAGCGCATCGACCATCTCAAGCTTGGCGTAACTGACGTTCTGGCGATCGATATAGGCGATCAGATAGAGGATGCCCAGAAAGGGCATAAGCCTCCAGGTGATCTTGGATATAAGCTGCTTCTCATCAATCACGCCTCTTCCTCCCTGAAAGATGGTTATGATTGATATAGATAGCGCAACTCAGCGTTTATCAATGCGCCGAGAGATAAAGCTCATCTCGCGCTTCAAGCGACGCGTTCGAACTGGGTGCGGATATGCTCGATATAGTGCTGGCCGGGCGACGACGCCTTCACCATGGCGATCGCCGCCTTTTGCGGAACGCCGGTGAATTGACGCTCCTCGCCATTTCTGAAGCGAATATAAAGCCGCCCGTCATCCGGGCGGAAATAGACTGATTTGATGATTTTTGACGAAACCGGGAGCTCTTGCATGGGTCACCTTACCTTTGGCCGGTTTTGTCGCATGAAAACCGAAATATTGGGTGAAGCGACCTAGTTAATCAAAGATAGAGTTGCATCGCTCGATTTTATCGATTGCACCCAGTGCCTTAGCGCTCCTGCGGCAGGGCCTCCTCGGCATAGAGGGCTGCAAATTCCGCGCTCGGTGGAATAGGCTTGATAATGTCGATCAGCACGCCATTCGGATCTGCGGTAATGAAATGACGCTGACCGAAATCTTCGTCGCGGATGGCAAGCAAAATGGGCAATCCAGCTTCGCGCATGCCATCATAGACGGCATCGACATCTTCCACCTCGAAATTGAGCAACAGCCCGCCAACCCGGCCGCGTCCTTCTGCCGGGATCGTCTCGTGCCGGCCGTCCAGAATGGCGAGATTGATGGCGCTATCCTCAGCCGATTGCAGGTGCACGTACCAATCGCTCGCGAAGTTTTCCTGAAATCCGAAATGCTTGACGTAGAAGGCTGCGGTCTCCCCTACGCGCTCGGTCATGATGACAGGATAATAGCTTGTTACCTTCATGCTTCACATCTCCCCCAAAAAGACATACAGTCTGTCTGTATTCTTTTCAAATAACATACAGGCTGCATGCATGCAAGATCCTCGTTCCAATCGTGAAAGAACCGAAAAGACCAAGGCTGCGCTCATCGCGGCCGCACGCGCCTTGTTCGTGGAAAAGGGTTATGCCGAGACATCGACGCCGGAGATCGTAGCTGCAGCCGGCATCACCCGCGGCGCGCTCTATCATCATTTCGAGGACAAGCGGGCACTGTTTCGCGCTGTCGTCAGGGAGGAAGCGCTCGCGGTGACAGCCGCGATCAAGGCGGCAACGCCTGATCGTCTTTCGGCTCTGGATGCACTGATCGCCGGCAGCAACGCCTATCTCGATGCGATGCGGGTGAGTGGCCGCACACGACTTTTGCTGATCGAAGGGCCGACGGTGCTCGGCTATATCGACATGAAGCAGTTGGACGAGGAAACCACGGCACTGACCCTGCAGCATGGGCTGGAAGCGGCACTCAATCCAGGCCGTGCTTCCGGCATCCCAGCCGACGCACTTGCCGACATCCTTTCAGCAGCCTTTGATCGGGCGGCCCTAGCGGTCGATGCCGGCGGCGATGCGGAACGATATCGCGCAGCGATTGCGCATCTGATCAAGCAAATTGCAGGATGAGGAACACGCCCTTTTGATGCTAGGAGATTGCGGTTCGCTAGCCACGCAAATACCGGCTGTTCAGACTGTTTGAGGTTCATCGCGACGTACGGATGGCCATCGTTTCGCATATTATTTGAGCACGGCTGTTGCTTGACACTTTTTTAGACGCCTCCTATGATTTTTTACCAAATGATCAAAAAGCAGGGGAACTAAAAAATGACCAAGCAGATCATACTGACACGCCGTGCCGTCATCGCGTCGGGCATTGCTCTCGGCGTCGGTGCGCTTGCACCGGCCGCTCGAGCGGCAGCGCCACTCAAGGTCGCCGGCATTCATGCCTCGCCGGTCGAAAATGCCTGGAATTCCTGTCTTCACAAAGCCCTTCAGGACGCCGCAAAGGAAGGCGTCATCGAATACGTCTTCTCCGAGGGAGTCTCGGGCACGGACTATCCGCGTGCCATGCGCGAATATGCCGAACAGGGCAACAAGCTGATCATAGGCGAAGCCTATGCCGTGGAGAAGGAAGCACGCCAGGTTGCCGCAGACTACCCGGATACGGCTTTCGTTCTCGGCTCGAGCGGTGAAGCAGCCGGCGGCAACTTCGGCGTCTTCGGCACCTGGAATTACGACGGCGCCTATCTCGCCGGCATGCTGGCGGGCAAGATGACCAAGTCGAATGTGGTGGGATCCGTCGGCGCGATCCCGATCCCCGAAGTCAACATGCTGATCAATGCCTTTGCTGCCGGCGTCAAAGCAGTCAATCCCGACTGCAAGCATCTCGTCTCCTTCATCGGCACCTTCTTCGATCCGCCGAAGGCGCGCGAAGCCGGTCTCGCACAGATCGACGCCGGCGCCGACGTTCTCTTCGGTGAGCGTATCGGCACGGCCGACGCTGCCAAGGAGCGGCATATTAAATCGGTGGGATCGCTGATCGATTACACGCCGCGCTACCCCGATACCGTCTTTGCCAATGCCATGTGGTATTTCCGCCCCATTCTCAACGCGGCGATCGCCGATGTCGCCGCCGGCAAGCCAGTGGGGCGCAGCTACACGGCCTATGGGCTCATGAAAGAAGGCGGCAGCGACATCGTCTATGTGAAAGGCGTCGCTCCCACAGAGGCGCAAGCTGCAATGGAGAAGGTCCGTGCCGACATCAAAGCCGGCACCTTCGAAGTGCCGAAGGTTATGGATCAGCCAAAGTAACCCTCGGCTCGATCATGAGCGGCTCGTCATTTGCCGATGCCACAGAGCTGGCCGGCACCATCAAGTCCGGCAAGCTTACCTGTGTGGATGCCATGCAGGCAGCTCTTGCCGCCTGCGCCAAGCGAGATGAGCTTGGCGCCATTACCTATCTTAATCCTGAAGCCGGGCTTGCCGCAGCGCGCGCCCTGGATCAGGAGACATCGGTGTATCCCGAACGCTTCGCGCGGCGAGCCTTTGCCGGTGTGCCGACAATCGCCAAGGATCTCGGCGGTCCCTTTCCGGACCTGCCGGTGACGGCTGGCTCTCGCCTGTTCGCGCGCGCAGGAAAAGGCGCAGACAGTGATCTGGCGAGGCGTTTTCGCGATGCCGGCCTCTGCGCCTTCGGCTTGAGCACCAGCCCGGAATTCGGCTTCTCGCTTGCATCCGAGCCGGTAATCGGCCCGATCTGCCGAAACCCTTTGGATCCGAGCAGAACTGCCGGCGGCTCTTCGGGCGGCGCAGCGGCCGCAGTCGCCGCCGGCATCGTGCCGATCGCACATGCGACGGATGCGGGCGGCTCGATCCGCGTGCCAGCTGCCTGTTGCGGTCTTGTCGGACTGAAGCCGACGCGTGGTACCGTGCCCGCCGGCCCTTCCTTCGGCAATCATCTTGGCGGCATCGCCAGCGAACTCGCCGTGACGCGCTCGGTGCGCGATACTGCGCGGATGCTCGATGTCGTGCGAGGTCGGACACGGGGGCCGTTCGCGGATATCGCGCAATTCCCGCCCAAGACGAGCAAACTTCGCCTCGGTCTCCTTGCTGGCGCGGGACGGCGCTATCCCATTGCAGCCGATCGAGCTCAAGCTGTCGAAGCGGCGGCCCGCTTTCTGGAAAGCCAAGGCAGCGAGCTGCTATCCCTTCACTGGGACGAGGTGGAAAGCGCCGTAGAGGCCAGTGCCCGCGCCTTTGGCGATATCATCTCTGTCAATATCGCCGGCCTGATTGACGATCTTAAACTCGACATGCACGCCGCCGAGACGATGACACAGGCCTTCATCATGCGCGGGCGCGCCATGCCGGCAACGGTCCTTTGGAGCTCCCTGAATGGCGCCGTGAAGGCCAGCCGTATTCTGTGGGAGATTTTCAACAAGGTGGATGTCATCGTCATGCCGATGCTCGCCTCGGCCCCACCACCGATCGGGTCCTTCCCCACGGATCATTCGGACACCGATTTGCACCTTGAGCGCATGACGTCCCTCGCCCCCCTTGCCTCACTTGCCAACATCTCCGGTTTTCCTGCAATCACACTTCCCTTCGGCGAAGATACGCAAGGATTGCCATTGCCGGTCCAGATGATGGCGCCCATGGGTGAGGATAAGCTGTTGCTACAGCTTGCATCCGCGCTCGAGGCCGAGCAACGTTGGCAGCACCGCTATCCGATTGCAGGATTTCCGGCATGAGCACTCCCGTCCTGACCATCGAAGGCGTCAGTAAACGCTTCGGCAGCACCATTGCCAACGATAATATCTCGCTATCTTTGGCAAAGGGCGAGATCGTTGCCCTGCTCGGAGAAAACGGTGCGGGCAAGACGACGCTGATGAGCATCCTCTTCGGGCACTATGTGCCAGACACCGGACGCATCCTGATCGACAATGTGGAATTGCCGCAGGGCAAGCCGCGTGCGGCAATCCGGGCCGGTGTCGGCATGGTACATCAGCATTTCTCGCTCGCCCCGAACCTGACGGTTCTCGAAAACATCATGACGGGTACGGAAAGGCTGTGGTCGCTCCAGTCTCAAACGGCGACGGCCCGCAAGAAGCTCATGGCGATCTCCGAGCGCTTCGGCCTCAGGGTCGACCCCGATGCCCGCCTTGGCGATCTCTCGGTCGGCGAGCAGCAGCGTGTGGAAATCCTCAAAGCGCTCTATAATGATGCGCGCATCCTGATCCTCGACGAGCCGACTGCCGTTCTCACCCAGGTCGAGGCCGAGAAGCTTTTTTCGACCCTGAAGCAGATGGCGGCACAGGGCTTGTCCTTGATCTTCATTTCTCACAAGCTCGACGAGGTCATGGCAACAGCCGACCGTATCGTCGTCCTGCGCGGCGGCAAGGTTGCAGCCGAAAGGCAGGCATCTCAGACCAACAAGGCCGAGCTTGCCGAGCTGATGGTGGGACATCGCGTCACACGCCCAACCCGTGAGAAAAGCACACCCGGCGACATGGCGCTCGAAGCTCGCGAGATCACGCTCAAAAGCGGCGGTGTCGAACGCCTCAAAAAGATCAGCTTTCATGTGCGTGCCGGCGAGATTCTCGGCATCATCGGCGTGTCGGGCAACGGCCAGGCAAGTTTGGGGCAGATCCTGTCCGGCACCTCAAACCGCTCCTCCGGCGAGCTTCTTCTGTTCGGCAAGCCCGTCGGCGATCTCGATGTCGCCTCGGTCATCGATGCAGGGATCGGGCGCATCCCGGAAGATCGAAACCGCGACGGCGCCATCGGCGAAATGGCCATCTGGGAAAATGCCGTGCTCGAGCGCCTGTCTTCTTATTCGAAGCATGGTCTGGTCGACAAAGGCGCGGGCATGGCCTTTGCTCAGGAGATCATTGAGGGATTCGACGTGCGCGGCGGCAATGCCGCGACACGGACTCGGCTATTGTCGGGTGGGAACATGCAGAAGCTGATTCTCGGACGCAACCTCCATGAAAGACCGCGCATCCTCATCGCTGCCCAACCAGCGCGCGGACTGGATGAAGGCGCTGTCGCCGCCGTTCACGGACGCATCCTGGAAGCACGCCGGCAAGGCACCGCCGTTCTTCTGATCTCGGAGGATCTGGACGAGGTCATTGCCTTGGCCGATCGCATCCAGGCAATCGTTGGCGGGCGTCTTTCGCTATCCGTCGACGCCGATGAGGCTGATGCGCGCCTGCTGGGGCTGATGATGGCCGGGGAATGGAAAGAGACGAGCGGTACCGAACATGCGATTTGAACGGCGCGAACACCGCCCTCTTTACATGATGATCCTTGCTCCCGTGCTTGCAATCATTGCCGCGCTCGCACTCGCCGGCATCCTGATCGCCATCGCCGGCGCGCCCGTCTTCGAAGCCTACAGGCGGATCCTGCTCGGCGCCTTCGGCTCGCGGCTTTCGGCAACGGAGACGCTGACGCGTGCGACACCACTGATCCTGACGGGACTTGCCGCCGCTGTTGCCTTTCGTGCCCGCCTCTGGAACATCGGCGCCGAGGGGCAATTCTATTTCGGTGCCATTGCCGTTGCCGCCTTCGGCTCGAAAATGCTCGCCGGCATGCCCGGTCCGATCCTCATTCCGCTCCTGATGGTGATCGGCGCCATTGCCGGCATGATCCTGATCCTCGTGCCGCTATGGCTGCGGCTGCGCTTCTCCGTCGATGAAGTCGTGACGAGCCTTATCCTGAATTTCATCGCTGTTCTCTTCGTCTCCATGCTGATCGACGGTGTGCTGAAGGACCCGACGGCATTTGGCTGGCCCCAATCGCAGGCTCTTGGCGATCACGCCATGCTGCCGAAGCTCATCGCGCGGTCGCGCCTCCACATCGGCTTTGCAATTGCGATTGTCATCGCCGCGATCGTCTATTTCATCCAGTCGCGCACCGTCTTCGGCATGCAGTCGCGGGCAGCCGGGCTCAACCCGTCGGGTGCCGTTTTTGCCGGCGTCAGGCTCGGCTCGACCCTTGTCAAGGTCGCCTGCCTCTCAGGTGGACTTGCCGGCCTTGCCGGTGCGATCGAGGTTATGGGCGTCAAAGGCTATGTGACCACTGATCTGTCGCCCGGCTTCGGCTACGCCGGCATCGTGGTTGCCATGCTTGCAAACCTGAACCCGCTTGGCGTTGTGCTTGCGGCGATCTTCACCGCGACCATGTTCGTCGGCGCCGATGGCATGAGCCGCAGCCTCGGCATTCCCACCTATATCGCCGACGTCACGGTCGCCCTGTCGCTCTTGACCATGCTGATCGCCTTGTTCTTCACGCAGTACAGGATCCGCCGATGAGCACGCTGATCGACATCATCGCTTCAGCCGGACTTTGGGCTGCCGTGCTGCGGATTGCTACGCCCCTGAT
The DNA here is from genome assembly GCF_900094555.1 of Martinezella hainanensis. Classification (GTDB taxonomy): domain Bacteria; phylum Pseudomonadota; class Alphaproteobacteria; order Rhizobiales; family Rhizobiaceae; genus Rhizobium; species Rhizobium hainanense. The sequence continues at coordinate 316,359 of NZ_FMAC01000005.1, read as the reverse complement.
CTTCGGCACGCTCGGCGCGCTTCTTTGCGAGCGAGCCGGCGTTCTCAATCTCGGCATCGAGGGCATCATGACCTTCGGCGCGATGATCGGCTGGCTCTCCGTCTATCACGGCGCCGATCTCTGGACCGGACTTCTGATTGCGGCGATTGCCGGCGGCATTTTCGGGCTGCTGCATTCGGCGCTGACGGTAACGCTAGGCCTGTCGCAGCATGTTTCAGGCCTTGGCGTCACGCTCTTTGCGTCAAGCTTCAGCTATTACATTTTCCGACTGGTCGTGCCCGTTGCCGGAACGCCGCCGACCGTCACCCCTTTCCAGCCGATCGCGATCCCCAGCCTGTCGACCCTGCCCTTCATCGGCCCTGCTCTCTTTACACAGACAGCACCGACCTATCTCGCGATCCTAGTGGCACTCGCGATGGCCTACATCATTTTCCGCACGCCGGTCGGGCTTGCGATCCGCATGACGGGTGAAAACCCGCATGCGGCCGAGGCTCAGGGTCTTAACCCGATGAAAATCCGCTACGGCGCCATCATTGTCGGCAGCGCCCTGATGGGCGTGGGCGGCGCCTTCTTGACGCTTTCCGCCTTCAACAGCTTCTTTCCGACCATGGTGCAGGGCCGCGGCTGGATCTGCATCGCGCTGGTCGTCTTTTCTTCCTGGCGGCCGGGACGGGCACTCTTCGGCGCCCTGCTCTTTGCCTTCTTCGACGCATTCCAACTGCGGCTGCAAACAGCAGTACAGGGCGTCCCCTATCAGATCTTCCTGATGACGCCCTACATCCTGTCCATCGTCGCCCTTGCCGTCATGAGCAGGCGAGCTCGCGTGCCGCAGGCGCTGATGCAACCCTATCGCCGTGGCGAAAGATAATCCGAGGAGCCGTTCATGTTCGATCTCATCATTCGCAATGCCAACCTGCCCGATGGCCGCAAGGGAATCGATATCGCGGTCAAGGACGGGAAGATCGCAGCAATCGAAGCCTCGATTACCGCCGCAGCAAAAGAAGAGATCGATGCGACCAACCGGCTGGTGAGCCCGCCTTTCGTCGACCCGCATTTCCATATGGACGCCACGCTTTCACTCGGCCTGCCACGCATGAACGTCTCCGGCACGCTTCTTGAGGGCATCGCGCTCTGGGGTGAGTTGCGCCCGATCGTGACGAAGGAAGAGCTTGTCGATCGCGCGCTGCGTTATTGCGACCTCGCCGTCACGCAGGGGCTGCTGTTCATCCGCAGCCATGTCGATACCTCCGACCCCAAGCTGGTGACAGCCGAGGCGCTTCTGGAGGTGAAGGACAGGGTCAAGCCCTATATCGACCTGCAGCTCGTCGCCTTCCCGCAGGATGGCTACTACCGCGCGAGGGACGGCGTCGCCTCGCTTGAGCGGGCACTTGACATGGGCGTCGACATCGTCGGCGGCATTCCGCATTTCGAGCGGACAATGGATGAAGGACGTGCTTCTGTTGAAGCACTGTGCAGGATCGCAGCCGATCGAGGCCTGCCGGTCGACATGCACTGCGATGAAACCGATGATCCCCTCTCACGCCATATCGAGACGCTGGCGGCCGAAACGGTCCGCTTCGGGCTGCAAGGCCGCGTCGCCGGCTCGCACCTGACCTCGATGCATTCGATGGACAACTACTACGTCTCCAAGCTCATCCCGCTGATGGCGGAAGCAAAGATCAATGTCATTCCCAATCCGCTGATCAACATCATGCTGCAGGGCCGGCATGACACCTATCCCAAGCGCCGCGGCATGACGCGCGTGCGCGAGCTGATGGAGGCCGGGCTCAACGTCTCCTTCGGCCATGACTGCGTGATGGATCCCTGGTATTCGATGGGCTCCGGCGACATGCTCGAGGTCGGCCACATGGCGATCCATGTGGCCCAAATGGCCGGCATCGAAGACAAGAAGAAGATCTTCGACGCACTCACCGTCAACTCCGCCAAAACGCTCGGGCTCGAGGGTTACGGGCTGGAAAAGGGCTGTAATGCCGATCTTGTCGTGCTGCAAGCCATCGACACGCTGGAAGCGCTGCGCCTGAAACCCAATCGTCTCGCCGTCGTCAAGCACGGCAAGGTCATCGCCCGATCTGCGCCTCGTATCGGCGAAATCTTTCTCGATGGCCGACCGTCAAAGATCGATGGCGGGCTCGACTACGTGCCCATCCGGAACTAGCACCTCCTCGGCCGGACAGGCGATACCATTGCGACGTTGCTGATCGTGCCTCCTCCGCACGGTCAGGCTAAACATCGTCTTTTCCAGGGTTTCGACGGCAAGAACATGCCGCATACACGACATTCATCTCGGCGGCAGCTTCCTTCGCCGCCCCCCTTTTCACACCGGTAAATCATATATGCGCCGCTGAAACGAAGCTCACTTTACAACTAACATGTCAGTGTGATACGCACTAATCCTACAAGATCGGGAGGATCGGATGAGTGAGAATTTTGGCCTGTCGGCCGCCCTGGCCACACCCTTCGACGCGGATGGTGAGATCGCGATCCCAGGCGTGATCGAACAGGCGAAACATTGCCTTTCCAATGGCTGCAGAAGCGTCACGCTTTTCGGCACCACCGGCGAAGGTGCTTCGATCGGCATGCAGGAACGCAAACAGGTTCTTGCCGCCATGATGGCCGCCGGCATTGCGCCTGAGCAAATCGTCATGGGCGTGCTCGTCGATGCCGCCGAAGATGCTGCGGCCCAGGCTGGGCAGGCGCTGGCGCAGGGTGTCCGCAACATTCTTCTGGCCCCGCCGTCTTACTTCAAGAATGTCAGCGATGATGGTCTCTTCAAATGGTTCGCAGCCGTTTTCACCATGCTGGGCACGCATGCCCGTGACGTGATCGTCTATAACATCCCGTCGGTAACGATGGTGCCGCTCTCCATTTCCCTCGTTGGCCGACTGCGCGCGGCATTTCCGGATGTTGTCGTCGGCGTCAAGGATTCCTCCGGCGATTGGCCCTATACCGAGGAGTTGCTGAAGACCCACGGCGATCTCATCATTCTGATCGGCGACGAGCGGCACTTGGCTCGCGGCGTTCGCCTCGGCGGACAGGGCGCCATCTCCGGCATGGCAAACCTTCTTCCGCGCGAAGTCCAGGCCATGGCGGAAAAGGGCATCGACGACGCCAATGTCGAGCGTTTCGTCGAACAGCTGCTGAACTATCCGATCATTCCCTCGATCAAGGCAATTCTCGCTCGTTTGACGGAGGACGATAGCTGGCTTGCCGTGCGCCCACCGCTCGTGGCATTGAACAGCCAGGATTCTGACACGCTCTTTGCTGCCTTCGGCGCCCTGTTTCGCGCCAAGGCAGCCTAACCGAACAGCCCGGAGCTGCCGATGGACGGACCAGGCGAACAGCCGACGTTGAGAGAGAAGGCCTATGAGAGCTTCACGCGTCATCTTTTGGCGCGCGACGTTCGGCCAGGCCAATTCATCTCGCAACGACGGCTGGTCGAACTGACGGGACTGACGCTTGGTGCGATCCGCGAATTGATCCCGCGCCTGGAAGCCGAAGGGCTGATCAAGACGGTTCCACAGCGCGGATTGCAAATCGCCCATATCGATCTGGATCTGATCCGTGAGGCCTTCCAGCTTCGTCTTTTTCTGGAGAAGGAAGCAGTCGCGCTGTTCACCTATTCGGCATCGGACGAGACGATTGCCAAGCTTTTGAAGGACCATCGCGATATCGCGGACGCGATCCGCTCCGGCGACAGTTCGCAGGAGCTGGAGATCCATGCCCAGTCGGTGGATTGGGGCATGCATGACGCGTTCATCGACGCACTTGGCAATACGATTATCTCGAATGCCTATCGGGTGAATTCGATCAAGATGCGGCTGATCAGCCAGGACAGGTTCCGCATCAACGGCCATGTCGGGCCTGTCATGGAAGAGCATTTGAAAGTGCTTGAGGCCATTGAGCGACGATCCGCAGATGAAGCCGTTGCCGCTCTCGTATCGCACATCGGCGGAGCACGGGATCGCGCATTGAAGATATAAACCGCTTTGCATAACAAGGCCGCGAATGAGGAGATTCCCGGCCAAAGGAGGAGGAACGGAATGTCATCGTCATTTTTCAATCCGACACGTCGCGGCTTCATGGCCGGTACGGCAGCGCTCGGCGCGGCAAGCCTTCTGGGTGTCCGCACCGCCTCGGCGGCCGTCGACTGGAGGCGCTTTTCCGGCACGACGCTTGAGGTCAATCTGATCAAGAGCCCGCGCAGCGAAACAATCCTCAAATATCTGAGCGAGTTCGAGGCATTGACCGGCATCAAGGTCAATGCCGAAGCAACGCCGGAACAGCAGCAGCGCCAGAAGACCACGATCGAGCTTTCTTCCGGCAAGCCAAGCTTCGATGTCGTGCATCTCAGCTATCACGTCCAGAAACGTCAGTTCGAAAAAGGCGGCTGGCTTGCCGATATCAGCGGCTTCATGAAGGACCCTTCGCTCACCGATCCCTCGCTGACGGAGAGCGATTTCGCCGAGGCCGGTCTCAAATTCGCAAAAGACTCCGCCGGCGTCATGCGCTCCCTGCCCTTCTCCGTCGACTACTGGATCGTCTACTGGAACAAGGCGCTGTTCGAGAAGAAGGGCCTCGCCTATCCGGAGACCTTCGACGACATGGTCAAGGCCGCCGAGGCGCTGACCGACAAGTCGACCAACACCTATGGCTTCGTCGCCCGCGGCTTGAAGAACGCCAATGCACCGGTCTGGACGACCTTCATGCTCGGACATGGCACGACGCCGCTTTCGGCCGACGGCAAGCTGCAGACGGAATCGCAAGGCGCCGTGGATGCCGCCAGGCTCTATCAGCGCCTGATGACGAAATCGGCGCCTCCCGGTGTCTCCGGCTTCAACTGGGCGGAAGCACAATCGGCCTTCCTGCAGGGCAAGATTGGCATGTGGCTCGATGGAGTCGGCTTTGCGCCGCCGATCGAAAACCCGGAGAAATCCCGCGTCGTCGGCCAGGTCGGCTACGGCATCATGCCGAAGGGGCCGAACGCGCAGGCAGCCGCCACCACCGGTGACGGCATTGGTGTGACCGCCGCCAGCCAGAAGAAGGAAGCCGCCTATCTCTTCTGCCAATGGGCGATCTCGCACGACATGGGCGCACGTCTCCTGCAGGCCGGAGCCGGCGTTCCCTTCCGTCAGTCGATTCTGGAGGACAAGAAGGTTCGCGAAGGCGTCAAGATGCCCGGCGCCTGGCTCGATGCGGTCGCCGGCTCAGCCAAGGTCTCGCAGCTGGCGCTGCCCGTTATCATCCCTGTTACCGAGTTCCGCGACATCTATGGCGTTGCGCTGACGAACATGATCGGCGGCGCCGATCCGGCAGCGGAATTGAAGACGGCAACCGCCCAGTTCGAGCCGGTGCTCGCACGAAGCGAGGGATAATGGCCTCCGTGAGCATCGAAGATACCAGAACGACGGCTGAGAAGAGGAGCAAGCCGCAAAGGCTTGCTCCCAACTACTGGCCGTTCGTCGTTCCCGCGCTGATCGTGATTGCCGGTGTTATCGTCTTTCCCTGGGTCTTCACCCTGTGGATGAGCGTCAACAAGTGGACGCTCGGCCAGTCGCAGAGTTTCGTCGGCTGGGACAACTATGTCCGGCTGGCGACCGATGCGCGCTTCTGGGAATCGCTATGGCACACGGTTCTTTATACCGTGCTGTCCGTTGTCGGCCCTTTGATCTTCGGGACGCTTGCCGCTCTGATCTTCGATGCAAACTTTCCACTGCGCGGCTTCCTGCGCGGCATCTTCGTCATGCCGATGATGGCAACACCCGTCGCGGTGGCACTCGTCTGGACGATGATGTTCCACCCGCAGCTCGGCGTCCTCAACTATCTGCTATCGCTTGTAGGTATCGGACCGCAGGAGTGGATCTACAACCAGGCAAGCGTCATCCCCTCGCTCGTCCTGGTCGAGGTCTGGCAATGGACGCCGCTAGTCATGCTGATCGTGCTCGGTGGTCTCGCCTCCGTACCGCGCGAACCCTATGAGAGTGCCGAAATCGATGGCGCCAATGCCTGGCAGAAATTCCGCTATCTGACGCTGCCGATGATCTCGCCCTTCCTGATGATCGCGGTCATCATCCGCGGCATCGATGCGATCAAGAGCTTCGATATCATCTACGCGATGACGCAGGGCGGGCCGGGAACTGCTTCCGAGACAATCAATATCTACCTCTATAACACCGCTTTTTCCTATTACGACATCGGCTATGGCTCGGCCATGGCTGTGGTGTTCTTCATCCTCATCGTCGCGCTCTCCTTCGTCCTCCTGATGATGCGGCAGCGGACGAAATGGACAGACGCGGAGGGACATTGAGATGAAGCGTTCGACACTCAACCGCATCGGCCTGTTCTTCGTGGCCCTGGTCATCGTCTCACCCGTTATCTTGTTCTTCCTCTGGATGATCTCGCTGTCCTTGAAATACGAGATCGACAACGGCGCCTATCCGCCGATCCTCATTCCGGATCGTTTCGCCTGGACGAACTACATCAATGTCTTCCAGGAAAACAACTTCTTCCTCTATTTCTGGAACTCCATTCTTGTGACCGGGGCAGCCACCCTGCTCGCGCTCGTTATCGGCGTGCCTGCCGGCTATGGCATTGCGCGGCTGAAGGCCGAGAAATCGGCGATCGTCATCATGATCGCCCGCATGACCCCGGGTCTTTCCTTCCTCATTCCGCTGTTTCTGCTGTTCCAGTGGCTCAATCTGCTCGGAACCCTCTGGCCGCAGATCATCATCCATCTCGTCGTGACCGTTCCGATCGTCGTCTGGATCATGATCGGCTATTTCGAGACGACACCGATGGAACTGGAGGAGGCTGCAAGCATCGATGGCGCCACGCCCTGGCAGGTTTTTCGCCTGGTCGCTCTGCCGATCGCGAAGCCCGGCATCGTCGTCGCCTTCATTCTCTCCGTGATCTTCTCGTGGAACAATTTCGTCTTCGGCATCGTGCTTGCGAGCCGCGAGACCCGCACGTTGCCGGTCGCCGTCTACAACATGCTCTCCTTCGAGCAGGTGAGCTGGGGGCCGCTTGCGGCGGCCGCCTTGATCGTGACGTTGCCGGTTCTCGTGCTGACGATGTTCGCGCAGCGGCAGATCATCGCCGGCCTGACGGCCGGCGCCGTCAAATGACCCGCCTTACCTTTTGGACAGGATCACATTCATGGCACCCGTCAATATACAGAACATCCAGAAGCGCTACGGCCAGGTGAAGGTCATTCACGATATCAGCGTCGATATCGCCGACGGCGAATTCGTCGTCCTCGTCGGCCCTTCAGGCTGCGGCAAGTCTACGCTGCTGCGGATGATCGCCGGGCTCGAAGAGGTCAGCGATGGTGAGATCCACATTGGCCGGCGCGAAGTCAGCCATCTTCCAGCGCGCGATCGCGACATTGCGATGGTCTTCCAGAACTACGCACTCTATCCGCATATGACGGTCGCCGAAAACATGGGCTTTGCGCTGAAGCTGAAAAAGGCAAACGCTTCCGAAATCGCCGGCAAGGTGCAAAAGGCGGCGGCCGTTCTCGGCCTTGAAAATCTGCTGGATCGGCTGCCTCGCCAGCTTTCCGGCGGCCAACGCCAGCGCGTCGCCATGGGGCGTGCGCTGGTGCGCGATCCGCAAGTCTTTCTGTTCGACGAGCCGCTCTCCAATCTCGACGCAAAACTGCGCGTGCAGATGCGCGGCGAGATCAAGTCCATGCATCAGCGCGTCGGCACGACGACGATCTACGTGACGCATGATCAGGTCGAGGCGATGACCATGGCCGACAAGATCGTCGTGCTGCATGGCGGCCTCATCGAGCAGGTCGGTGCACCTCTCGACCTCTATGATCGTCCGGCCAACCTGTTCGTCGCCGGCTTCATCGGTTCGCCCTCGATGAACTTCATCGACGGCAGGATCGAGGAAGGCGTCTTCCGCAGCGACAAGGGCCTCATCCTGCCCTTGCCGGAGGGCTTTCCGAGCGCGCAGCATGGCGGACACCCACTTGTCTATGGCATCCGGCCCGAACATATCCGCGCTGCGGCGAGCGGCCTGTCCGCCCGGGTCGGCATTGTCGAAGGCACCGGGTCTGAGATCTACGCCAAGCTCGATTGTGGCGGTGAGGAAATCTCGTGCCTGTTCCGCGAGCGGCTGGACATCCGCTTCGGCGACAAGATAGAAATTGCGATCAATCGGGCAAGCATCCATCTGTTCGACAAGGCGAGCGGAAAACGGCTTTGAGCCCTTTGTCCATCTTCGATCCACCCATCGGCAAGGCCAAGCACATTCTTTGCGTCGGTGCTGCCGTTCTGGATACGCTCTTTCGCGTCCGCACTCTTCCGCAGGGCCAGGGAAAGGTCCTGCCCTATGACATGCTGCAGATCGCGGAAGGCATGGCCTCCAGCGCCGCCTATGCCATTGCCCGCCTCGGTGGCGAGGCGAGCCTCTGGGGTGCCGTTGGCCGCGACGATACCGGCGAGCGCATTATCCACGATCTCGGTGCTGCCGGCATCAATGTCGGTGGGATTTCTCAGGTGGAAGGCGCACGCTCTGCCGTCTCGACCATTCTGGTGGACGATGATGGAGAAAGGCTGATCGTTCCCTTCTACGATCCGAAGTTGCATCATACGGTGAAGAAATTTGCGACAGATGATATTGCCGCGTTCGACGCCACACTGGTCGACGTGCGCTGGCCAGCGCTGGCGCTGCAGGTTCTCAAAGCTGCCAGAGCGATGGGCAAGCCCGCTATTCTCGACGGCGACGTGGCGCCCGACGGCATCATCGAGCAGCTGGCGCCGGAAGCGACGCATATCGTTTTTTCCGAACCGGCTGCTCAGCGCCTGACGGGAACAAGCAATGTGTCCGAGATGACGCATCTTCTGGAACAGCGATTCGATCATGCCTTCATTTGCGTGACGGCAGGGGCGGCCGGCAGCTATTGGTTCGACGAGCAAAACAATGACGTGGCGCATTGCCCGACCATTTCCGTCAAAGCCGTCGATACACTCGCCGCAGGGGACATCTTCCACGGCGCCTTCGCGCTCGCAGTCGCGGAAAGAATGGCACCCGCAGATGCAATCCGCTTTTCCTCTATCGCTGCCGCCATCAAGTGCGAGTCGTTTGGTGGAAGATCCGGAGCACCGACGCGAGCCGACGTGATCCTCCGAACGCATTCGCTTTGAAAGCCAGGACGAGCGATATTCTCGACAGCACACATTGCGAGTTCATGGTTGCCGACAGAGATTTGTCTCGGGGCGGCTACACCATTCAAAACGCACATCTTTGTACCTCCAAACCGCAGTCCCAGCCCAGCAGCGGTTACTCACCGCCATAGAGGTGACAAGGTTGCACGCGTCGGTTATACCAAACGCGCGACTCAAGCAGGAGGATCGCCAGATGAGAAATTTCGGCACCCACTGACGCTGAACGGCAACGCCGAATTCGGGCTGTCGTTCGGTCCGTTCTTGTCTCCCCGGTCCTCTTCAATGCCCATGGAGGGCATTAATCATGCTTCGTCGTTTCTTTTCCTACTATGCCCGCTACAAGACGCTGTTCCTTCTCGATTTCGGCTGTGCCGTGCTTGCCGGCCTTCTGGAGCTCGGCTTCCCGCTGGCCGTCAAGGTTTTCGTCGACCAACTGCTGCCCGGCCGCGACTGGGGTCTGATTTTCGCGACCGCTGCTCTCTTGCTTGTTGTCTATGCGGTGGCAACCGGCCTTTCGGCTATCGTCAACTATTGGGGCCATGCGCTTGGCATCTCGATCGAGTCCGACATGCGCCGCCAGGCTTTCGATCATATCCAGAAGCTCTCCTTCCGCTATTTCGACAACAACCGCACCGGTCATCTGATCACCCACGTTACCAAGGATCTCGAGGAAGTGGGCGAGATCGCCCATCATGGCCCCGAGGACCTGTTCATTGCCATCATGACCTTCATCGGCGCCTTCCTGCTGATGTTCAGCGTCCACTGGAAGCTCGCGCTGCTGACGACGACCATCGTGCCGTTCATGACCTGGCTCGTCAGCCGCTACGGTTCGAAGATGACGCTGAATTCGCGCAGCCTGTTCGGCAAGGTCGGTAACTTCAACACACGCATGCAGGAAACAGTCGGCGGCATCCGGGTGGTCAAGGCCTTCGCCAACGAGCGATATGAAAGCCAGCTGTTTGCCAGCGACAACGAGGACTACAAGGCGACCAAGCTGGATGGCTACGCCTATATGACGGCAAGCATTGCGCTCAGCTATTTCAGCACCCGCCTGGTACAGCTCCTCGTGATGATGGCGGGAACCTGGTTCGTCATATCGGGAGAGCTGAGCTATGGCGGCTTCATCAGTTTCCTACTGCTGATCAACGTGTTCTTCCGTCCGATCGACAAGATCACCTCGGTCATCGAGACCTATCCCAAGGGCATTGCGGGTTTCAAACGCTTCCTGTCGCTGATCGATACCGAACCGGATCTCGCCGACCGGCCGAATGCGATTTCAGTCGATCATCTGAAAGGGGATATTGCCTATAATGCCGTTGCCTTCGGTTATTCCGATCAGACAACGATCTTCAAGGATCTCTCCCTGACAATTGCCGCGGGCGAAACCGTCGCTTTTGTGGGCGCCTCCGGCACGGGCAAGACCACGATCTGCTCGCTGCTACCCCGCTTCTATGACGTAACAGCCGGCAGCATCACGATCGACGGCATCGATATCCGCGACATGACCCAAGCGTCGCTGCGCAGCCAGATCGGCATCGTCCAGCAGGACGTCTTTCTGTTCGGCTCGACCATTCGCGAGAACATCGCCTACGGAAAGCTCGGTGCGACGGACGAAGACATCATGAAGGCGTTGCAGCGCGCCTCGCTGGACGAATTCGTCCGGTCCCTGCCCGCCGGCCTCGATACGCCGACGGGCGAGCGCGGCGTCAAGCTTTCCGGCGGACAGAAACAGCGTCTCGCGATCGCCCGCATCTTCCTGAAAGATCCACCGATCCTCATTCTCGATGAGGCTACGTCCGCGCTCGATACCGCGACCGAATATGCGATCCAGCAGGCTCTATCGGAGCTTGCGAAAGGACGCACGACCCTGGTTGTCGCACACCGGCTGTCGACGATCCGCAACGCCGACCGCATCATCGTCATGGGCGACAACGGCATTGTCGAACAGGGATCGCATGACGAGTTGCTTGCTCGCCGCGGCGCTTATGCGCGGCTGCATACTGCACAGTTCGGACTTTATGCCTGATTTGCCCGCAGGAGCGAATAAGAGAGGAGCCGAGGCTTGGCGTCGCAGCTCCCCTTCTGAACGACAATGATCAACGCAGTCACTGAAAATCGAACACGCTCAGGCCGGCCGCCATTTCATCGAGGCCGAGCGGGCGCGTGACTGGCGGTTCGGCTCTTACCAGACAACCCTGGCGTTCGCATAGGCGACAGGCAGGACCGATCATGACCTGATCGCTACCCAGCGCCTTCCCATAGACCACCTCGTCGCGATGGGCGATATCGCAGCCGATGAGAAGTGCCGTGCGGCGCACCCTTTCTCCGAAGTCGGCCCGCGGCCCCTCGATCGTTCGCGATACGGTCAGAAAGCCGGCACCGTCGGGCATCTGGGTAGCGTCCACCAATATCTGTCCGGGCTGAGCGAAGGCGGCATGGATGTTAAGTTTCGGACAGCCGCCGCCGAAGCGCGCTTGCGGAAAGCCTTGCGCCCCCGCCTTGCGCAGGCGATGGCCGGCATTGTCGATCTCCATCAGGAAAAACGGAATGCCGGATGCGCCAGGACGCTGCAGACTGGTCAGCCGCGTGGCGGCTTGCTCATAGGAAACGCCGAAACGAGCACTCAGACCCTCGATATCGCAATGCAGCCGCTGCGCCGCCGAGAGATAGGCGCCATACGGCATGAGAAGCGCATGGGAAGCATAACGCGCCAGCTCGAAACGGGCGATGCGATTGGCTTCGGGCGTCGAAAGCGCGAGGGTGTTCAGCTCGGCGGCGATCTCCTCACGCATCACCAGAAGCGAGACTTCCGTCGCAATCTCCCTGAGCTGATCGAAGGGCGACAGCCGCTCGGACAGGAAAAGCCGCATCGAATGCCGATCGTAGCGCCGACGCAAGCCGGGCATGGCGCGTACCGGCAACAGACGCACCGCTATACCATGCTCGCCCTTCATCCAGGCCTTCAACGCGCCCACGATGTCATCGCCAGGCGACAGGCGTTCGTGGAAAGTCTCCGCAGCATCTTCGACGCGGGCAAAGAAATTCGGACGCGACTGCAGGCGATCGTGAACCTCGTCGAGCGGCAGACGCGGTCCGGTAACATCGGCAACTCTGCCCTCGCGCGATAGGAGCTCGGCGAGATCGGACAGCCTTGCCGCCTGCTCACGATAGGCTCGATAAAGCTTGACCATGCCGTTTGCCGCATTCGGTGCGGCGTCGGCAAGTTCGATCAGTTCCTGATCGCCTGGGATCTCTCCGGCAAGCAATGGGTCGGCAAAGACTTCACGCAACTGCCCTGCACTGCCGCCCTGTTCACCCTGCAGTTCGTCGAGATCGACCTTATAGACCGCCGACAGTTTCAAAAGCAGTTGCACGGTCAAGGGTCGCTGATTGCGCTCGATGAGATTGAGATAGGACGGCGAGATATCAAGCGCCTGCGCCATCGTCGTCTGCGTCAGACCGAGACCCATGCGGATGCGCCGAACCTTCGGGCCGGCAAAGATCTTGCGCTCAACCATGTGTCATACCTTTTACAAGTCCTTCGCCGGCAATATTTTACAAGATTTACAATTTTACCGAAGACCGATGTCAACAATAGCACATCATAACCCTTTTATCTAACGGGATTTTCCGGTTTTTCTCGCTCCTGCAGCATCGATATTGTAAAAACAGTCATGCAATCGAGATCGATCGAAGGGTCGAGAGAAAGTATCGGGAGAATCGCATGACAGATTTTTACAAACTGGTTCCCAGCGCGCCTGCCGGGCGTTTCGATGGTGTCGAGCGCCCGTATCAGGCCGCCGATGTCGAGCGGTTGCGCGGATCGATCACGATCCGCCACTCACTTGCCGAGATGGGTGCGAACCGCCTCTGGCAGCTCATTCACGAAGAGGATTTCGTCAATGCGCTCGGTGCGCTCTCGGGCAACCAGGCCATGCAGATGGTTCGCGCCGGACTGAAGGCGATCTATCTCTCGGGATGGCAGGTTGCTGCCGACGCCAATACGGCGTCTGCCATGTATCCGGATCAGTCGCTTTATCCCGCCAATGCCGGTCCGGAGCTGGCAAAGCGCATCAATCGCACCCTCCAACGCGCCGACCAGATCGAGACTGCCGAAGGCAAAGAGCTTTCCGTCGACACATGGTTAGCGCCGATCGTTGCGGATGCTGAAGCGGGCTTCGGGGGGCCATTGAACGCTTTCGAGATCATGAAAGCCTATATCGAAGCGGGGGCCGCCGGCGTTCATTTCGAAGATCAGCTCGCATCGGAGAAGAAGTGCGGCCATCTCGGCGGCAAGGTTCTTATCCCGACCGCTGCCCATATCCGTAATCTCAACGCAGCTCGGCTTGCCGCCGATGTCATGGGCGTACCGACGCTCGTCGTTGCGCGCACCGATGCCGAAGCAGCCAAACTTCTGACGTCTGACATCGACGAGCGCGACCAGCCCTTCGTCGACTACGATGCCGGACGGACGGTCGAAGGCTTCTATCAGGTCAGGAACGGCATCGAGCCCTGCATCGCCCGCGCCGTCGCCTATGCGCCGCATTGCGACCTCATCTGGTGCGAGACGTCGAAGCCGGATCTCGAGCAGGCGCGCAAATTTGCCGAAGGCGTGCATCGGGTCCACCCCGGCAAGCTGCTGGCCTATAATTGCTCGCCGTCGTTCAACTGGAAGAAAAACCTGGACGATGCGACGATCGCCAAGTTCCAGCGCGAACTGGGGGCAATGGGCTACAAGTTCCAGTTCATCACGCTTGCCGGCTTCCACCAGCTGAATTTCGGCATGTTCGAGCTCGCACGGAGTTACAAGACCCGCCAGATGGCGGCCTATTCCGAACTGCAGGAAGCGGAATTCGCCGCCGAAGCCAATGGCTATACCGCCACCAAGCATCAGCGCGAAGTGGGTACCGGCTATTTCGATGCGGTCTCGCTGGCGATCACCGGCGGCCAATCATCGACGACGGCCATGCATGGATCGACCGAGCATGCCCAGTTCAAGCCGGCAGCAGAGTGATATCAAGATCATAGGAGGAGAATGAAATGCCATCGATAGCACGCGTTCGCGAGAGAGCCGAGGAGCAGTCTCTCACGATGAATACCGATCAGCAGGCCGTCATCCGCATGTTGGCCAACGAGCTGCATCGCCTCAACCAGGCCGTCATGAATGCCGTCGAAGCCGGCGTTTCAGTCGAACTCGTCCGCTCGGCTCGCCACCATGGCGGCAACGGCAACTGGGGTGATCTCTTGATCCCGGTCGTCGTCGCCAAGGCTGCGCACACGGCTTGACGACGACACAATTCCGCGAATGTCCGGGCCGCGCCGTCATCCAACGGCCGGCCCGTTTCCATGGCTCGCAATCAGGGCGCCTTGTTGCCGGCGAAGTCCGCAAACGCGTGTTCGATTGCCTCGCTGCTCGCGCCGGAAGCAACGAGCGCGGCCAGCAAAACCCTCGCCTGCCCCGGCCGCAGCGTGGAGGAATGGATTGCACCGGCTTCGGCAAGATCATGTCCGCCACCGCCACCGCCATAGCTTGAAACAAGCAATCCGTCCGGCACCCGGCTGGACACGACGACAGGTACACCGACGCCGACGCAGCGCCTGACGGCTTCGACCAGGCGCGGATTGGCGTTGCCCGAACCGAGGGCAGCCAGAACGATGCCATGGGCATCGGCCCTCAGGCTTGCATCCACATGCACCGAGTCACAGCCCGGATAGATCGCCACGACATCGACACGAACGCTATCGAGGGTTGCGGCAAGGCGCGGGCTCGGCGGATTTTCAAGTTGCCGCGACTGCCTGAAGGCATCGGCGACATCCGAGGACCGCTTGTAGAGCCCCCAAGCCGGCAACAGCCGGCCGCCGAAACAGACAAGCACGCCACGGCTGGCATTGGCCGGCTCGATGGCGGCAGCGACGGCTGCGGCGAGGTTGGTGGGACCATCGGCCTTGGGATGATCGGCGGTGAATTGCGCACCCGTGAACACGACCGGCTTGCTCAGCCCGTGTTGCAGATGAATGAGCAGTGCCGTCTCTTCCATCGCGTCCGTACCATGCAGAATGACGATGCCACTGACCGCGGCATCGTCAAGCAATTCCCGGACCTTGTCGCTGATCCCTTGCATATCGGCGAGGGTCAGGCTTGCCGAATCCTTTGCCATCAGCTCGATCGGCCTGAGATCGACGGGCATGTCGGGAAGCAGTGCCAGCAGGCTTTCTCCCGTCAAGGACGGGATGCTGGCGCCGCTGTCGGTACGTTCGCTTGCAATGGTGCCGCCGGTGGCAATGACTGCCACCAGCGGATTGGCTTTTCCGTCCGTCACGACTGGCCCCGCTCGGTCGCGAGCCGATAGATGCGGTCGCGCAGCAGATACCAGCCGATGACCAGCGCCGGCGCGATCAGGACAAGCGAGGCGATCGTCCAGGTGCCGACCGGATAGTCGAGCGCCATCAGCACCAGTACCGCAAAGAGGAAGACCAGCGTCAGGATCCCGGTATAGGGCGCACCAAACATGCGGAAATCGGGACGTGCCATCTCGCCACGCTTGGAGAGCTTCCAGAGTTTCAGCTGGCACAGCACGATGACACCCCAGGCAGAGATGATGCCGAGTGCCGAGATATTGAGGGCAATCTCGAAAGCGGCCGATGGCACAACGGCGTTCAACGCCACGCCGATGACGGTCACGACAGCCGTTACGGCGATGCCTACATACGGCACGCCAGCCTTGTTCATCTTGGCAAGTGCTGCCGGCGCGGAGCCGGAGACGGCCATCGAATGCAGGATGCGGCCGGTGGAATAGAGGCCGGCATTGAGCGAGGACAGCACGGCGGTCAACACGACGAGATTCATGATGATATCGGCGCCCTTGATGCCGATCAGCCCGAAGAAGGTGACGAAGGGGCTCTCGCCAGCTTTATACGCCGTATAGGGCAGAAGCAGCGACAGAAGCAGCACCGAGCCGACATAGAAGATCAGCAGGCGGGCGACCACCGTGCGGATCGCACCCGGCATGACCTTGCGCGGATCTTCCGTTTCGCCTGCGGTCGTGCCGATCAGCTCGATCGACGCATAGGCGAAGACCACGCCTTGTATGATGACGAAGGCTGGCAAGATGCCATTGGGGAAGAACCCGCCGCTGTCGCTGATGATGCTGAAACCCGGCGCATGACCGGCAATTGGCGTGCCAGAAACGACGAAGTAGATACCGATGGCGAGGAAGCTGAGGAGAGCCAGGACCTTGACCAGGCTGAACCAGAATTCGAGTTCGCCGAAGACCTTCACCGACAGAAGGTTCATGACCAGCACGACCATCAATGCAATCAGCGCGAAAACCCACTGATCGACGCCGGCAAGCCAGGGAACGTAGTGCTTGAAGAAATTCATGTAGAGCGCAACGGCCGTCACGTCGGCAACTGATGTCATGGCCCAGTTCAGCCAATACATCCAGCCGACCGCGAAAGCCATCTTCTCGCCGTAGAACTCGCGGGCATAGGAGACGAAGGAACCGGAGCTCGGCCGATGCATGATGAGTTCACCGAGCGCCCGCAGCACGAGAAAGGCAAAGAAGCCGCAAAGCGCGTAGACGAAGATGAGCGCCGGGCCGGCTGCTGCAAGACGCCCGCCCGCGCCGAGGAAGAGACCGGTGCCGATGGCGCCACCGATGGCGATCATCTGGATCTGCCGTGGCTTTAGCGCCTTGTGATAGCCAAGGTCCTCATTGACCGGCGGCCGGCGATCCGCCGGAATATTCTGAATGGGTTCGACTGACATTGCTCCTCCCTTGAGCCGTTTGTCCGTGGACGGGTCCGGGGTGCTCGTTTGCACCCGACAGGATGCCGTTTGCCTTAATCAAGCCGTCAATCATCACTAGAGATCGCCGGTCATGCTGTAATGCTGTAATGCTGTATGACAGATTTTCTCTTAGGCACAGAATTAACGGCAGGTCAAGCCAAGCGGCACTTATTGACGCGGTAAGCCGCAGCAGATAACAGATTTCAAAATCTGTCTTACAGCTTGACAGATATGACTTGATTTCGACCATAGGAGGATAATGTGGTCAAGACGCGAAGCGAGTATGACCTGCTGGGCGAAAAGGATATTCCGGCCGAGGTTTATTGGGGGGTACACACCGCAAGAGCGGTTGAGAATTTCCAGGTCACGGGAACGCCGATCGGCCGCTATACGCACCTCATCCGCGGCTTGGCCTTCGTCAAGGAAGCAGCGGCCACGGCCAATCACGAACTTGGCTTGCTCAGCAGGGAAAAGCTCGACGCCATCGTGCGCGCCTGCCGTGAAATCCGCGCCGGCGAACTACACGAACAATTCGTCGTCGATGTCATCCAAGGTGGTGCCGGCACCTCCACCAACATGAACGCCAACGAGGTCATCGCCAACCGCGCGCTCGAATTGCTCGGCCACGCCAAGGGTGACTATGCCCACCTTCATCCCAACGATCACGTCAATCTCAGCCAGTCGACCAATGACGCCTACCCGACGGCTGTCAATGTCGCGCTGATCGAGGCGATCGACGGTCTGGCAGCGGCTATGAAGACGCTGCAGGAGGCCTTCGAGCGCAAGGCAAAGGAGTTCGACGGCATTTTGAAGATCGGCCGCACTCAGTTGCAGGATGCCGTGCCGATGACGCTTGGCCAGGAATTCAGGACCTTCGCCATCATGCTCGGGGAAGACCGGTCCCGCCTGATCGAATCGGCGGCACTTCTGCATGAGGTCAACCTCGGCGCCACGGCGATAGGTACCGGCCTCAATGCACCGGTGGGCTATGCCGCCCTTGCCTGCGCTCATTTGGCTGAGTTGACAGGCCGTCCCCTGGTCACGGCAAGCGACCTCATCGAAGCGACACAGGATCCCGGCGCCTTCGTCCATCTTTCCGGCGTTCTGAAGCGCGTTGCCGTCAAGCTGTCGAAAACGTGTAACGACCTGCGCCTGCTCTCGTCCGGACCGCGGGCCGGCATCGGCGAGATCACGCTGCCTGCCATGCAGGCCGGTTCGAGCATCATGCCCGGCAAGGTCAATCCGGTGATCCCCGAAATGGTCAATCAGGTGGCATTCTCCGTCATCGGCAATGACATCACCGTGACCATGGCGGCGGAAGCTGGCCAGCTGCAGCTCAATGCCTTCGAACCGATCATCGTGCGTTCGCTGTCGGAAAGCATCATGCATCTGACCGCAGCCTGCCATATCCTTGCCGCACGCTGCGTCGATGGCATCACGGCCAATCCGGCTCTGATGGCACAACGGTTGCAGGAATCGATCGGCCTTGCCACAGCGCTCAATCCGTTGATCGGCTATCAGGCGGCGACCAAAGTTGCCCGCGAGGCGCTGGCAACGGGACGTACCGTGCCGGAAATCGTGTTGGACCATGGATATCTGACCGCCGAGCAACTCTTCGAGGCACTCCGGCCGGAGCGGCTCGCGAACCTGCCGGCCGCTCTCAATGATGCGGCTGTCCCTCGCCGATGATCGTGGTCACAACCTGCTTGACCTGACCGAGATGGGCCTCCATCGCCGCGATGGCCTTCTCTTCCGATCCCGCCGCAATCGCCTCGACGATGCGGCGGTGCTCGACATTCGAGGCAACGCGGCGCTGTGCCATCATATTCACCAGTTCCGACTGCCGCATCAACGCGTCGCGGGCATCGGCGACGATTTTGGCGAAAACTGCATTTCCCGAGGATTGCGCAATCGTCGAATGGAATTCCGAGTCTAAATTCACCCACTTCAAAGGATCTTCTTCTCGATCCATTTCATCGCAGAGCTCAAGTAGGCGCGCCAATTGCTGCTCCGTGCGCCGCAGCGCCGCCCAGCCGGCGGCCGGAACCTCGATGAATGGCCGTGCCTCGATCAGATCGCGCGCGGAATAACCGCCATAACGCAGCTCCGGACCTGGTGTCGAGGTCACCACATATGTGCCGCTGCCGGTGCGCGTCTGGGTAAGGCCGAGTGTCTGAAGTGAGCGGAGCGCCTCACGAATGATCGGGCGGCTGACACCATAACGCGTCGCAAGCTGCGACTCAGCGGGCAGCCGTGTCCCGACCGCCAACCGTCCCGATGTGATTGCCGAACGAATATCCTCAAACACTGCCTCGGCAGCGTTTTTCCGACTGATCGGACTTGTATAAGATAACCAATCAGCCACCTCACTCATGACAGCCAAACTTCACAAACATTCCTCGCTTGTCAAGGATCGGACCACAAAATGGTGCGCGTCCGCCCGGCTCAAAGCCACCCGAAAGAACCCGCGTTATGTGGCGAGTACCATCGACAACAACTCACACTTGATGTCTCCTTCATGGCAATATAAAGAAATCCTTATTCCTTTATATCGGAGCTGGATGTGCCTTTACCCCTCTTCGCTTTGTTTCTGGCTGCCTTTGCTTTCGGCACGACCGAGTTTGTCATCGCGGGCATTCTCCCAGATGTAGCCGAGGGCTTGGGTGTCTCGATTCCTTTTGCCGGCTATCTGGTTTCCGGCTATGCGTTGGGAATTGCGCTCGGCGGACCTCTCCTCACCATGGCGACACGGCAGGTTTCGCGCCGTAACATTCTGGTCGCACTTACGATCGCCTTTTGCATGGGGCAAATCGCCTGCGCGCTGGCACCAGACTTCGCCACCATGCTCCTCTTCCGGGTTGCAACCGCCATCGCTCATGGCGCCTATTTCGGTATTGCCATGGTGGTTGCAGTCGGCCTCGTCCCACAGGCATTTCGAGGACGCGCAGTCTCCGTGATCCTCGCAGGCTTGACCGTCTCGAATATTATCGGCGTTCCTGTCGGCGCGGCAATCGGCGGGCTTTGGGGATGGCGTACGACTTTCTGGGCAATGACCCTGGTCGGCGTTCTCGCATTGATCGCGATATGGGCCTTGATCCCGCCGACGAAAGCCGAATCTCAGCAATCCAGTCACTTGAGCAGCGAAGTGCGCGTTCTGGGCCGCCAGCAGGTCTGGACGTCCCTCATCATGATGCTGGCCTTGATGATCGGCCAGATGGTGCCGTTTACCTATATAACACCGCTCCTGCGGGAAGTGACAGGCCTTGATGCCATGCTTATTCCCTGGGTCCTCCTGCTCAATGGCGTCGGGGCAACATTGGGTGTTGTGATTGGCGGCCGGCTGTCGGACTGGAAGCTGATGCCTTCGCTTATCGTCATGCTCGCCGTTCAGGCCGCCATACTTGTCGTGCTTTACCTGGTAAGCCCCTATCCCGTCCTGATGAGCCTGACGATCTTCGTTTGGGGTGCTCTAAATTTTGCAATCGGCACCCCTATCCAGGCTCGCATTCTGATGTGGACCGCCGATGCGCCGGGCCTTGCCTCCTCGCTCATCCCGTCAGGGTTCAATATCGGCATTGCGATCGCAGCAAGCGTGGGTGCCGCTCTGCTTGAAAGCGGATATGGCTATCGCAGTTTGCCGGTGCTTGGCGCTGTCGCGCTTGCCTTGGCCTGCGTGGTCGCCATCCTCTCCACGGTGCGCGAAGCTCGCAGCGGCGCAGTTCCCCCGCATGCGGCTCTCACGTAGTTTCCATATGACCGATCGGGAACTGGCTCTTAGGATCAATCATATCCTCCGCAGGCCTGCGGGATTTGTTTTGATCAGACGCCACTCGTGTTTTCCTCTCCCCCACCAGAACCATAAAAGGCTATAGGCCGGCGTCGTAGCGCACTCGAGCGTCCTGAATGATATCCTGATTGGAATCGGCCCAGGTTACGAGCGCCATCACCGGGGCAAGCAACGTCCGTCCGACATCGGTCAGCTCATAGTCGACGCGAGGCGGAATGGTGGGAAACAGCGATCGCTTTACTAGCCCGTCACGCTCCAGCCCGCGCAAGGTCAATGTCAGCATCCGTTGCGAGATACCGTCAATACGGCGCCGCAACTCGTTGAAACGGACAGGACCGCCCTTGAGCGTGGCGATGATGTACAGGCTCCACTTGTCGCCGACCAGATCAAGGATTTCTCGTACCATCCGGCAGTCGTAACCGTCACCGGGGGTAGGAAAATCAGTGTGACTGAGTGCCATGAATGTGCCTTCTTGCGGGAATTTCCACAGTTACCATAATAGCGTCAGTAACTATTATTTACCACCAGACCCCGCAGGGAGCAATCATGACCACCATTCTACTCGTAACCTCAAGCCCACGTGGGACTGAGGGCTTGTCCACTCGCTTTGCAACGGAAATCGCGGAAGGGCTCAAAGCCCGCTCCGGCGGCACGATCACCGTCCGCGATCTGGCGACAAACCCGCTGCAGCACATTGCGCCGGCCTATATCAATGGCCGTGCGATACCATCGGAAAGCCGCACGCCAGAACAAGCAGAAGCCGTCAGGCTCGCCGAAGCACTGGTCGATGAACTGCGCCATGCCGACACCGTCGTCATTGGGTCCAGCATGATCAACTTCGGCCCATCCTCTCTGCTCAAGGCCTGGTTCGATCACATCATCTGGCCGGGTGTGACCTTCGGTTATGGAGAAGATGGCCCTAAAGGATTGCTGTCCAACAAGAAGATCTATCTCGTAACGGCGACCGGCGGTGTGTTCTCTGCCGGAGACTATGCGCCGTTTGATTTCCAGACGGGATATCTGCGCCATCTGCTCGGCTTCATCGGCCTGACCGACGTTGAGCTCATCCGTGTCGAAGGCACCGTCTTCGGCCCGGATGCCGCAAATGCTGCCATTGCCACCACCGAAGCCCAGGTTCGCGAAGTGCTCGAACGCGCCGCATAAGGCGCAAGGACAAACTCGCGCACTGGAAGATGGCCCGACAACGACGTCTCCAGTGCGCGAAAAATCGCCAGGCGGATCGGCTTTCGCTGGCTGAATGACAGGGAAAAACCATGAAAATCTCCCTCTTCGGAGGCACAGGGCCGACCGGGAAATACATCATCCGCGAGGCGCTTAGCCGAGGATACGAGCTGTCCGTCTACACTCGCGACGCCAGCAAGCTGTCTGAATTTACCGGAAAGATCGATGACGTCGTCGGCGACCTGCAGGATGCGGCTGCCATTGCGAAGTGCGTGGAGAACGCCGATGCCATCATCAGTGCGCTCGGACCCAACAGCCTCAAGATGAAGGGGGACAAGCCGGTCATGCACGGCTTGTCCAACATCATCGCCGCGATGAAGCAATCCGGCGTGCGCCGGCTCATCCAGATTTCCACGGCCGCCTATCACGATCCCAGGGACCGGTTCGCCTTCAAAGCGCATGCCTTCGTGCTGTTATTCAAGGTGATCGTGCGCGGAGCCTATGAGGATATCAAGGCTACCGCCGAACTGATCGTCGGCTCGGGCCTTGATTGGACCCTGGTACGCATTCCCAATCTTAAAGATGCGCCTGCGAACGGCCACGTCGATGTGGGATGGTATGGCAAAACGAAGCTGAGCATGACGCTATCCCGAGGCAACCTGGCGAAATTCCTGGTCGACCAGGTGAAAGACCAAGCCTTTGTACGTGCCGCGCCGGGCATCGCAAACGGGAGCTGAAACCATGAGCGGCTTCACCCAGGCGGATGTTCCCGATCAATCAAACAAGACTTTCGTCGTTACCGGCGCCAATACCGGCATGGGCTTCGAAGTGGCGAATGCACTTGCGACACCACGCAATCGGAGCCTGGCTCAGACGATCAGCCCTTTCATCGGCAGGACATGATCGGAGCCTGGGAAGACGTCGCGCGCCAAGACGGCCGGTGACGCACCGAGCAGATCGACTGCAATGCCCTTGACGACGGCGCGTAGATCCGTGGTGGCGGCCAGATCGCGGCCATCGCGCAATTGCGCTTGCTTGAGACCGGGCCAATCGGCAATCACCCGGCCACCCTTGATCGCGCCGCCGGCGAGGAAGGCGGCCGTGCCAGTGCCATGATCCGTGCCCTGCGTACCGTTGACCTGCGCCGTGCGGCCGAATTCGGTCGCAACGAGGATCGCTGTATCCTTCCAGGCCGGGCCAAGTTCCTGCTGGAACGCAGCAAAGGAATTATCGAGACCGACAAGAAGCTTGTTGAGCCGATCCACCTCGCCGGCATGGGTATCCCATCCTTCGAAGGCCAATGCTGCGACGCGGGGGCCATCGTCCTGTGCCAACAGCCGGGCTGCGCCTCTCGCCATCTGTTCCATACCCGTTGGGTCACCTGGCCCGCCCCTTGCCTTGACATCAAGGCCGGCGGCGATCTTGCCGGTCGATATGCCCTCGGCGAGGATTTTCGCAAAAAGCGGATCGGTGTGATTATAGAGATCCATCAGGCGCGGCGGCAGGTCGTCGCTGACCGGCTGCAGGTTGGATGGCGACCAGCCGAGCACCGGCGCTTTGCCGCGAATGACGAGCGGTGCATTGGCACCGACCGACAAGCCTCGGATCTCCGACGAACCGGGCGAAACCTTGTCGCCCTTCGGCAGGCCCTCCAGCATCCGGTTCAGCCAGCCGGAATCGACGCGGCCGGGCATTTCGTAGCCAGATTCCAGCACATCCTGCCCATCGAAATGCGACCGGTCGCGATAGGGCGTCGCGCTGGCATGCACGACGGCCGCCTGACCTGCACGATAGAGCCGATTGAAATTCGGCATCGAAGGGTGCAGCGCGAAGAAACTGTCGAGCGGAAGAGCCGCCTCCGGGCCGCTCGTCGTCATGGCGATCGACTGCCGCAGCGCTTGATAATCAGGGTCGCCAACGGGTGGGACAGCCGTCAATCCATCAAGCGCGCCACGCAGAATGATCGTGATGAAACGCGGGTCGCGTCCGCCGGCGGCATGGGCAAAGCGCGGGATGAAAGCCCAGGCAAACAAGGCGCCTGAAGCACCAAGGACAGCACGACGGGTGGGTGTCATGAGTTCGCAGGTCATGGTCAGCGCCTTTGAAATTCGGGGGAAAGATAAGCGATCGTCAAACCCTGGTTTCGGGTCTCCGCGCGCGATACCGCCTGCAGCGTTTCCTGCGAAAGAAGCGGCCCAAGGCTGTCGGAAACGAAGCGGCGAGGATCGACTTGAGGTGCCGCCGCGTTGGCAATCATATTGGCGACATCCATGCGCATGCTGAGGCTCTCGCTGGAGGCCCAGACATCGACGGTGTCTGCAAAGCCATTGGGGCCGGCCGGCGCCCAGAAGGGCTGGCCCATGGCGGTCAAGGCGCCAAGAATGACGTTCGGCTTCGGCGTCTCGCCGCTTGCCCGCAGAAGCGCGGTCATGAATTCCAGGGGCGAGCGAACCTTTGAGAGTGTCGGGTTCCACGCATCGTCGGAGCCGACGAGCGCTCGATAGACGGCCGAAAGATCGCCATCCGTCTTGCTGAAGGTCGTGGCGACGGTCTGCACAAGCCCTGGCGGCGGCGTATCGGCGACGAAATGCCGAACAAGCTTGGTGGCAATATGCTGCGCCGTCGCCGGATGGCGGGCGAGATCGCGCAGCGCTTCGCGCCCCTGCCCCACACCATTGTCGGCATAGGTAAGACCGAGCAACGTCTGGTCGCCAGGCTCATGGGCGCCGGCGTTGAAGACGAAGGTGCCGGGCGTCCCGAGCTTGCCCTCGGCGCGCGCCACCGTCCAACCGGTGATGATCTTGGCAAGCGTTGTCACATCGGTCTGCGTATAGCCGCCATTGACGCCGAGCGTGTGCAGCTCCAGCGTCTCGCGCGCGAGGTTCTCGTTGAGGCCGCGCTTCTTGTTGGCGTTGGCCTTGGAATTTGGCCCGATCGATTGCTGGTTGTCGAGATAGCCGAGCATGGCCGGATGAGTCTCGACGGCGAGCAGCATGTCGGCAAAGCGTCCGAAGACATGCGGGCGGATGGCTTCGCGCTCGAATGCGCCGGCGACGATATGGACCTCTTCGCTCTTCGAGACGGCAACAGCGAAATGGTTTGCCCAGAACATGGCGAGACGCTCGCCGAAGCCGATCAATGGTTGCCGGATCGTGCCGTTGAAGCGGGCATCCACCTCAGCCAGCAGGATCTGCTGCGGCAGATAGGGCATTGCGGGCTTTTCCAGCTTCTCGACTGCCTTGCCGATGACCGCCGCCATGGCCTGGTTATTCGGCTGGGCCTGATTGTTGGGCTGCCCTGCCATTGCGCCGGAAGGCTGTACCGGCGGCTTCTGCGGCTGCTGAGGGCCTTGCATCTGCTTGTCCTGCGGCACCGCGGCGACAGCGGCTGCGGCCTGCTGCCTCGCCTCCTTGCGCTGTTCCTGGAATGCGTAGAGAGAAACGAGAAGATCCGCCGTGGATTGCAGCTGCGGCCCGACCGGAACCGGGACGAAACGCTCGGTGATTTCTTCCAGCAACGCACCCCGCGGATCAGCCGCGATCGAGGTGGTGCCGTTGTGGTCTGCCCCTAGCCCAAAGCGGGAAAGAGCGAGCGCGGCGTAAACATCATTGGACTGCTGAGCCATGGCCTTGCCAACTCCTGCATCAAACATGCTCCTTTAACGCAGGCTTGGTTTCGATCCGTCGCTCGGCAAGTGTGATCATTTTGTGGCAGCAGCCTTCGGCATGCTACGGCGGACCAGACTTTCGGCGAGCGCTCGACGCTCGTCATAGGAGAGCCCTGCTGCAAAATCGACTGCACGCTGCTCCAGCTTCGCCCTCAAGGCGATGTCGGCATCGCGCGCCCTTGCCAGCGCCGCCGAGAGTGCCTCCTTATCCAGCGTCGGCTGCCCAAGAATGGAGGCAGCGTCGACTTTGGCCTGCTGTGCCTCGAGAATGATCTGACGTTCGTCCTTGCGTGCCTCATTGAGCGCCGCGCGCAAAGCCTTCTTCTGCGCCGAAGGCAATTGCTCGCCGGCTAGCGGCATCATTCCGGCCCGCGCCTGGGTCTTGCGTATCCAGGTCAGCCCGCCGCCGGCCAACGCTCCGATCAGGAACGTGTTCAGTACCAAAAGAGAAATGACCACTATTCGAAAGCTGCGATCCGTCATTGGCTGTCCTGCTGCGCTATACCCGCGTCCGGCCCGATATCGCCGAACATGGTCGCGGTTCCATCGGAGACGACTGAGGTGTCGGACGTCAAGCTCGGAGCCAAGACGGCAATGGCAATGCTGCCGGCAAGCGCGCCGGCTATGCCGACCCCCACGAGGCCGATGCCGGCAGAGCCGAACCGGAACCAGTTTCGTATCGTCAGGCGGCGAACGAGCTTTGCGAGAATTCGCTCCTCCAGGCCGGCGTGGCGGGGCTTCACGACGTATGTGTCGAGCAATGCATCCAGATCGGCGGCGCGGGCAAGCGTTTCTGCGGCGGCGGGGTTCTTGGCAAAATCCCGCGCAGCCGCGCGCTCCGCCTGCGGCCATCGGCCGATATCGCCGCCATAGGCCGCAGTCAGCGCCTCAAACCGTTCGGCATTCATCGGACCCGCGATATTCTCAACCATCGCCCTGTTCCTTCAACAAAAGCACCTGCAAGGAGCGCCTTCCACGCGCAAGCAGGCTTTCCAGTGCGTCGACGCTGACATCCATGACTTCAGCTGCTTCGGCATTCGACAGCGCCTGATAATAAACCAGAATGATCGCCTCGCGCTGCCTGGGCGCGATCATCTGCATGGCCCGCTCCACACGCTTGGACGGATCGTCCTCGCTCATCAAACCCGCATCCGGCGCCGGCCCTTCATACTCGATATCGGGTGGATGCTCGGCAAGAACGTCCTTGCGACGCCGCAGGCGATCGTAACAGAGGTTGGTCGCCACGCGATGCACCCAGGTGCTGAAACGGGCATTGCCCTGTCGCCAGCCGCCGGCATTGCGCCAGACGCGCAGAAACGTCTCCTGCGCCACATCCTCGGCCTCGGCCGCATCGCCAAGCATGCGGGTTGCCACGGCAACGATGCGAGGCAACTGCCGCGTTATCATCATGCGCATCGCCGGAACGTCGCCCGCAGCGATGCTACCGAGCAGATCCTCATCCGGGTCGCCACTCTTGGGCGCGCGATCCCACTTCATCGACAATCGCCACCGCTCCAGTTTCCTGCGATACCGGCATGGCACGCGGGCTCCGGCCTGTTGGCCGGCAAATCCCGCCTTGCCGTCAACTCCGGCAAGCGGCGCCACTTGGATCGCAGCATCTCGGTCAGCGTATCATCCTTCGATGTCAAACACAGGTTCACAAGGATTGAACGCCGCACTAGCCGAATTCCGTCGCTTGCAGGTCAAGGCTTTTCGAATTTTCTTTCCAAGCCCAGAGGCCATCTGCCAAGCAGGAAAAGAAGGGCCGGCTCACCCGGAGACAGAAGTTTCAATCTCTTCTGCCCGGGTTTGCCGGCACTTCGCATGATCAATTGCTAAAGTTCTCGTCCGATCAGAGCGTCAGCAGATCGCTCGTCGTCGTCAAATCCTGCTCATTGGTCGAGTAGAGGCTTCCGAAATCCGGCAACTGCGATTGCTGTGCCTTCATGGCCTGTTCGAACTGGGTCTGCGTCAACGACCCGGAACCGGACGTGTCGAGGCTCTTGAACAGCGACGTTGCCTGGTCTTCGCTTACGTCGGAAGGACGGGCGGCCACGAATTCGGATTCGCTGACGCTACCGTCGCCGTTCGTATCCATGGAGGAAAACGCGGCAGAGAGGTCATCGCCGCTCATCTGGCCACCCGGTGGTGGTGGGGGTTGCTGCTGGCCTGCCTGCATGGCTTTCGCAAGCTGCGCTTCGGTGAGTGAGCCGGTATTGCCGGTGTCGAAGCTCTGGAACAGCTGCTGTGCCTGGGTTTCGCTGACGTCCGACGGGCGCGCAGCCACGAATTCGGCTTCGCTGATATTTCCGTCGCCATTGCTGTCCATGGCGCTGATCATATCGCTTTGGCTGTTGTCCTGGCTGCCAGTTGCGGAAGTCTGCTGAGTACTTGACGTCGAACTGCTGGAATTGCTGTCTGATCCCGATGTCGAGCTATCGCTGCCCATGCCGGCTTGCAGATTGAGAATCATGTTCATCAGCTGCGCGACGAGCTGTTCAGCCGAGGCAATCTGCGACTGATCGTCCGAAGAGGACGAGGAAGAGGAACTCGTGCCGGAAGAACTACCCGACGAATTGCCGGAGGAGCTGTCGGACAGCAGAGATGCAATGGAATCGTCAGTCGTCGACGCTGTCGAGCGCGAGGTCTGGTATTGATAGTAATTGCTCGATGAGATCGAGTAGATGCTCGTCATTGGGGCCTCCAGATACGAGCGTTGAGAGGAACTCAGATGGCTTATGCGTACGCGACTTGAACACAATCGATGCCAGGCCCGGCCGCGTTGAGGCGGAGGCATGGCTTCGATAATCGATATGAGCGGATGGACTTGCGAATGCCCCGATCAAACGCGTCTTGCGCCCCAACTTGACCGATGCATCTTTTCCAGAGCAAGCATACCCGGGATCACCCCACCAATATGTATGTCGCCATCATGGCTATATTGGCATCTGCACATTTTCGATTTTCACTTCCCAACGTGGGGAAATTGCACAAGGAAACTTGCGCGTGGCTTATAGACGCTTGACGAACACATCCTATTGCGATTTCCTTCCTCAATTTTTAGGGAATATATAAATTCCGCCACTCTGTTGAGCATTGCTGGTATATGGGCTCCAGCACTGAGCGGCATTGATGGATAGAGAATATCAAAAAGAGGGGCACAGCTTGAACATCAGTTTCTGTGGAGAGGTGAATGAGGCGAACTAAGGAGGAGGCGGCGGAGACGAGGAACGAGATTTTGCAGTCTGCAAAGGCTCTGTTCCTTGACAAAGGCTACGAGAATGTCAGCCTCGAAGAGATAGCCGCAGCCGCCGGTGTCACGCGGGGGGCAGTGCACTGGCATTTCAAGAACAAGCAGGGGCTGATGTTCGCGATTCGCGACGAGGCCCAGCAGCCGTTTCAGGAATTGGCGGAGCGGATGTCCAAGGAGCTGCCGCCAAATCCGCTCGATCTGATCGCCGATACGATAGCTGCGATATTCGACGACGTTCACGGCGATCCGCGCAAGCGCAGCATGTTGAAGGTGATGATGCATCTCGACATGGCATTTTGCGACGGGACGACAAGCCGGGCGAGCTCGTTCAGGCATGACATGCACGAAAATTTCGAACGCATTTTCACCCTGATGGATGAAAAGACGAAACTTCCGGCTCCCTGGACGCCAGATACGGCCGCTTCCGCCTTGACAGCGGTCATCGGCGGCCTGATCACCGAATGGACGATCGATCGGGGCAGTTTCGAACTGGTCCCGTGCGGACAGATGTTCATAAAGATGGTGCTGAAGACGTGGTTCCCGCTGGCCCAGACGCAGGAGCTGGCGATTACCGCGATCTAACGATTCCGGGAAAGGCGCATAGCGGTTTTCCCTTCAGAAATTAAGAAAACCATCGAGAGCGGTTCTAAGCGTCTGCGAGACCGAACCGATTCCTCAAAGCCTGCAAATAAAAAAGGATCCGGAGGGAAAGCCAGATCCTTTGCTTTGATCGGAGGTCAACCGATCGATGAAAGAAGCCTGACGGATTGGAACGTCAGGCTTCTCTTACCCGGCATTGAGCCGGATAACTCAATATTAGAAGGCGCGTTCGAAGCGCAGGATACCAGCCCACTGATCCTGGTTCACAGAATCGAAGTTGGTGTAGGAGACTTCCGGCTCGATGAGCAGGTTCTTAACCGGGTTCCACTTGACGTTCGTCGTAGCGGCGAAGATCTTGGAGTCGGTGTAGGCGAGCTGCAGGTTCCACTTCAGCTTTTCGTTGATCGGAACGCCAACGCCGCCCCAAACTGCCCAGTCACCCCAGCCGCACTTCGATGGATCGTTAGCCGGGCAAGCCGAGCGATCGAGGTTGGTGCCAGCGTACTTGTTGAGGTTGTCGCCGTTGGTGTTCCAGCCGCCCATCAAGAAGGCCGAGAAGGTGCCGAAGTCGGCATCGACGCGAGCCTTGATAGCGCCTTCTTCGTTGATCGAGTCGTAACCGCCGACGACTTTGAAGCCCCATGCGCCGGACTTGAAGCCAGCACCGGCAACAACGTCAGGAGCGTAGTGGTTGGCCTTGTCGTCGGATGCCCAGCTTGCGCCGTAGGCAGCGCCCGAGCCGCTGGAGTTGGTGTCTTCGAGCGAGATGACAGCCGTGAAGCCGTTGCCGGCATCGTAGTTGTAGGTCAACTGGTTGAGTTCGTACGGGCCGTCATAGATCACGTCGTCGTTGATGACGTCGCCGGCATAACCGATGTAGGAGTTATACTGCGAGTCTGCCTTACCGACGAGGAAACCACCGAGGCTGATGTTAGCGAACAGCAGCTTCGTGGAGGTGGAGTTGCCGTCGTTCCAGTCCCAACGGATGACCGTGTTAGTCTTGAGCGGGCCGTATTCGGTGTCGGTCGCGGTGTCGACGCTCAGCTCTGCACGGGTGTGCCACAGCGTACCGTTCTTGCTGTTCGGGTTGTAGGCATCGTACCACTCGCCTTCAGTACGGACGCGGCCGCCGATCTTGAGGCAGGTTTCCGTGCCCGGAATGAAGAAGTAGCCAGCACCGTATGCGTCGCAGATACGGACGTATTCCAGCGGCTCCGGCTCAGCTGCTACGATAGCATCAGCCGCGTGAGCACCGGATACTGCTGCAAGCGCAGCAGCGGAGCCGAGAAGAAGGCTCTTGATGTTCATAATTAAACTCCTGGTTGTAATATGCACTTCTATTTTACCGCGAGCGCAGAACTTGAACACTACCCAAGCGATCGGTTTGGTCTAAACACGACCGGGCAGTCCGGCAAATACGCACCTGATGTTGGCTTGAGTCCCCTCGAACCTTCATGATTACCCCCGCGGTAAAAGGTTTTGAAATGCCTCTACCGATCCGACCGATTGCTCGACCGTAAGACAACTTATGTCCTGCATTGGATTTACAAACAGCCCGTATGTTTGTCAATTATATGAAACGTGCCGAGACGTTAGTCTTGGGCGCTGTTGCTTAAATGCAACTCGCGACAGCAGGCCAAGGCGGCACCTCGCAACGATCGCAAAGAGACACCTGTTCGTGAAAGCCCCCGCCAAGCAGGATCGTCACCATATCTGGGGCCAACGCGATGTGGGCAATCGATGGCGGCACGGCTAGGACGCCTCCGCCAGTCGGCTTGAGCAAAGATCAGCAACAAATTTCAATAATTCGGTACACACAGAAATATTGAATTTCCCTAGATTCCGCCGAGTCGCGCCATCAGAGAGGGAAAATCGCGAATGAATGAGAATCGGCTGATCTTCATAGCGACCCCTTGCTTCGGTGGCCTCGTTACCAAGGACTATATGCAGTCCATTTTTTCACTGATGCAGACTGGAGCACAGGCAGGCATACAACTAACCCTAGCTCTGCTCGGCAATGACGCCCTGATCACCCGCAGCCGCAACACGCTTGTTTCGTCCTTCCTGAACGACACGACAGCAACCCATATGCTCTTCATCGACGCCGACATCAGCTTCGAGCCCGATCAGGTCATGAGGCTGCTGGACGCCGACAAGGATGTCGTCGCCGCCATGTATCCGATCAAGGATTATGATTGGGAGACGGCGGCCCGCATCAATTCACCAAACGGCGAAACCCTTGCGGCCGCCGCACTTCATTATGTCGGAACCCCGCTTGTCGGCCAGATTGCCGAGCGTGAAGGCGATTTCGTCAGCGCCGTCTATGCAGGGACGGGCATGCTTCTAATCAAGCGCAACGTCATCGAGAGAATGATCGCCGCCTATCCCGAACTGCGCTACAACGCAATCCACGCCTATCCCAGCACAAAACGTTCGCCGAGCACGCAATATGCCCTATTCGAATGCATGGTCGAGGAAGGAACGGGAATTTATCTCAGCGAGGATTTTGCCTTCTGTCACCGCTGGCGAGCGCTTGGCGGCAAGATCTGGCTCGATACCGCCAGCAAGCTTTCCCATACCGGCCCTCATCGCTTCGTCGGCAATACCGCACCACGCTACTAAAAAGCACGCGAAGGTTGTGATCAACTAGAGGCGGCAGCGCTCAATCTCCCGAACGATGCGACCATCGCTGTGGGGTTGACAGAGGATAACAGTAAGGCATAGCCTTTTCGACATTCACCAGGGGGGTCCCGGCAAGGGGCTGAGATACTGCTGAACAATGCGGCTTTGCCGATTGTGGGCGCAGTGACCCGTTGAACCTGATCCAGTTCATACTGGCGTAGGGACGGTGCGAGCGCTCGAAGGCTACGGATTCCCGCGTGGATTCCATGCCGGCGTCTTTCCATCATTCCGGCTGATTGACTGGGTCTCCAACTGCAACTTGGAGCCTCAAACCATGAACATTGCCGCAAAGAATCTCACCCCAACCGTCACCACAGGCCCGCTGCCGGCGTCGCGCAAGATCTATGTCCCCGGGGACATTCACACAGACATCCGCGTGCCGATGCGCGAAATCAGCGTCCATCCGACATCGGGCGAGCCGCCCGTCATTGTCTACGATTCCTCCGGTCCCTATACGATCGACGGCGCCGATATCCGCATCGAACAGGGCCTGTCGCAGCTTCGCCGTGACTGGGTGCTCGCGCGCGGTGATGTCGAGGCCTATGGGGGCCGCCATGTGCGCCCCGAAGACAACGGCTTCGTCAGCGGCGATCGACTGACGCCGGAATTTCCCGCCAAGCGCCAGCCGCTGCGGGCAAAGGACGGCAAAGCGGTCACACAGCTCGCCTATGCGCGCGCCGGCATCATCACGCCCGAGATGGAATTCATCGCCATCCGCGAGAATCTCGGCCGCAAGGCGAAAGTCGAAGCGCTGATTCGCGACGGCGAGAGTTTTGGCGCCCATATTCCCGACCATGTCACGCCGGAGTTCGTTCGCCAGGAGGTTGCCGCCGGACGTGCGATCATCCCGGCCAACATCAATCACCCCGAAAGCGAGCCGATGATCATCGGCCGGAACTTCCTGGTGAAGATCAACGCCAATATCGGCAATTCCGCCGTTACCTCCTCGATGGCGGAAGAGGTCGAGAAGATGGTCTGGGCCGCCCGCTGGGGTGCCGATACCGTCATGGATCTCTCGACCGGCCGCAATATCCACAACATCCGCGAATGGATCATCCGCAATTCCCCGCTGCCGATCGGTACGGTGCCGCTCTATCAGGCGCTGGAAAAGGTCGGCGGCATTGCCGAGGAACTGACCTGGGAGGTCTATCGCGACACGCTGATCGAGCAGGCCGAACAGGGCGTCGACTATTTCACCATCCATGCCGGCGTGCGGCTGCATTACATTCCGCTCACCGTCAATCGTGTCACCGGCATCGTCTCGCGCGGCGGCTCGATCATGGCCAAGTGGTGTCTTCATCACCATCGCGAGAGCTTCCTTTACGAGCATTTCGAGGAAATCTGCGATATCTGCCGCGCCTATGACGTCTCCTTCTCACTCGGTGACGGTCTGCGCCCCGGCTCGATCGCCGACGCCAACGACGCCGCGCAATTTGCCGAACTCGAAACGCTTGGCGAGTTGACGAAGATCGCCTGGGCAAAAGATTGCCAGGTGATGATCGAGGGCCCCGGCCATGTGCCGATGCACAAGATCAAGGAAAACATGGACAAGCAGCTCGCCGTCTGCGGCGAAGCGCCCTTCTACACGCTGGGACCGCTGACGACGGATATCGCACCGGGCTACGACCACATTACCTCCGGCATCGGTGCCGCCATGATCGGCTGGTTCGGCACGGCGATGCTCTGCTACGTCACCCCGAAGGAGCATCTCGGCCTGCCCGACCGCAACGACGTCAAGACCGGCGTCATCACCTACAAGATCGCAGCCCATGCAGCCGATCTCGCCAAGGGTCATCCGGCCGCCCAGGTGCGTGACGACGCCCTGTCGCGCGCCCGGTTCGAGTTCCGCTGGGAGGATCAGTTCAACCTGTCGCTCGACCCGGACACCGCCCGCAGCTTCCATGACGAGACCCTGCCGAAGGAAGCCCACAAGGTGGCGCATTTCTGCTCGATGTGCGGTCCGAAATTCTGCTCGATGCGGATTTCACACGACATTCGCGCCGAAGCGCAGAAGGAAGGGCTGGAAGCCATGGCAGCCAAATATCGGGAGGGCGGAGACCTCTATATGCCGGTCGACACCACCACCCACCCGGCCGAGTGACATGCGCGTTCTCGTCAAAGGGGCCGGCGTTGCCGGCCTCACGGTTGCCCACGAACTGATGCGGCACGGGGCTGAAGTCACAATTTCGGACCCAAGCCGTAACTTCGGCCGTGCCGCCTCCTGGCTCGCCGGCGGGATGCTCGCGCCATGGTGCGAGCGCGAAAGCGCCGATGCAGTCGTGCTGGAGCGCGGCCGCGATGCTGCCGAGCGATGGGAGGCGATTCTACCCGGCAAGGTCGTCTGCAACGGAACCCTCGTCGTCGCGCCGAACCGCGACCAGAACGAGCTGAAGCGATTCGCCAGCCGCACGACTGGCTATCGCTGGGTGGACGAAGGAGAAATCGCCGCCCTTGAGCCGTCGCTTGCCGGCCGTTTTCGGCACGGCCTGTTCTTTCCGCAGGAGGCGCATCTCGATCCCCGCAAGGTTCTGCAATCGCTGAAGGACGATCTGTCTGCGCAAGGCGTCATCTTTATCGACGAGCTGGCGGACGACGGCGGTTTCTCTGAAATCGTCGACTGCACGGGGGGAGCCCACATCGGCCACATGCGCGATTTGCGCGGCGTGCGTGGCGAAATGCTTTATCTGCAGAGCGAGGAGGTCTTGCTTTCGCGGCCTGTCCGCCTGCTGCATCCACGCTTTCCCGTCTATATCGTGCCGCGCGGCAAAGGCCTGTTCATGGTTGGTGCGACGATGATCGAGACCGACTTCAAAGGGCCGATCACCGCCCGTTCGCTGATGGAGCTCTTGAATGCAGCCTATGCGCTGCACCCGGCCTTTGCCGAAGCCGCCGTGGTCGAAACCGGCGCCGGCATCCGCCCCGCCTTTCCTGACAATCTTCCGCGGGTGACGCGGCAAGGCAAAACCACCCTTATCAACGGCCTTTATCGCCATGGCTTCCTGCTTGCGCCAGCGATGGCCGAAGAAGCCGCCGATCTCATCTTTTCCCGACACACCAGCGACAGGAGCCGCCAATGCGCCTGATCATCAATGGCGAAGCACAGATCGTCGACGCAACCACGCTCTCGCAGCTTCTCGCTGTGCTCGAATACGAGGGCGAATGGCTGGCAACCGCCGTCAACGGCGAGCTCGTCCAT
Source organism: Martinezella hainanensis (assembly GCF_900094555.1). GTDB lineage: Bacteria > Pseudomonadota > Alphaproteobacteria > Rhizobiales > Rhizobiaceae > Rhizobium > Rhizobium hainanense. The sequence continues at coordinate 281,009 of NZ_FMAC01000005.1, read as the reverse complement.
AGCGACGAGCGCAGCGACCATACATTAGCCGACAATGACAGAATCGAAATCCTCACGCCAATGCAGGGAGGCTGACCGTGCTCGAACTCTACGGAACCCAAATCGCATCACGCCTCCTTCTCGGCACGGCGCGCTACCCCTCCCCGGCCGTGCTGGCGGAAGCTGTCAAGCGTTCGCAAACCGGCATCGTGACCGTGTCGCTACGACGGGAAACGGCCGGCGGGCGCAATGGCGGGGCATTCTTCGAGATGATTCGCGGGCTCGGCGTTCGCGTCCTTCCCAATACCGCCGGCTGCCACGGCGTTTCCGAGGCAGTGCTAACGGCGAAAATGGCGCGCGAAGTCTTCCGGACCAACTGGATCAAGCTAGAGGTGATCGGCAACCACGATACGCTGCAGCCCGATGTCTTCGCGCTGCTGGAATCAGCAAAAATCCTCACCGATGAAGGATTCGAGGTCTTCCCTTACACGACGGACGATCTCGTCGTCGCCGAACGACTGCTGGAAGCCGGATGCAAGGTGCTGATGCCCTGGTGCGCGCCGATCGGAACGGCAGCGGGACCGCTCAATCTCTCAGCTCTACGCTCGATGCGGGCACATTTTCCCGAGGTGCCGCTGATTGTGGATGCCGGCATCGGCAGGCCGTCGCACGCGACCACCGTCATGGAACTGGGTTTCGATGCCGTGCTCTTGAACACAGCCGTTGCCGGCGCCGGCGATCCGGCGACGATGGCGGAGGCTTTCGCCAGGGCGATTGATGCCGGCAGTCAGGCATTTGGCGCTGGCATGCTGGAACCGCGCGACATGGCCGTGCCATCGACACCCGTCATTGGAAAGGCAGTTTTCTCATGATGTTGGACCCATTCTATCTGATCATCGATAGCGCCGCCTGGATAAGGCGGCTCGTGCCGCTCGGCGTCAAACTGGTACAGTTGCGCGTCAAGGATCGCTCAACGCCTGAGATCCGTGCGGAAATTCGCGAATCGAAGGCAATTTGCGCCGCGCATGAGTGCCAATTGATCGTCAATGACTATTGGCAGCTGGCGATCGAGGAGGGCTGCGATTTCATCCATCTCGGCCAGGAGGATCTCGCTACCGCCGACCTCACTGCTATTCGTGCAGCCGGATTGAAGCTTGGGCTGTCGACGCACGACCAGGCGGAATTGGCAACGGCGCTTGCTGCCGAACCCGATTACATAGCGCTTGGACCGATCTATCCGACCATTCTCAAGGCCATGCCCTGGGCACCACAGGGGCTGGAGCGCATCGGCCAGTGGAAGGCCCGCATCGGCAATATACCGCTCGTGGCGATCGGCGGCCTGAGCGTCGAACGCCTTGCCGGTGTATTCGGGCACGGCGCCGACATTGCCGCCGTCGTGACCGACATCACGCGTAATCCTGACCCCGAATCGCGAACACGCGAATGGATCGAAGCGACGCGACGAGTGCCTTCAAATTGACAAGATCCCCCCATCAGAGGCCATTGAGACGCGCGATTTTGCCGTCTATCGCATGATGAACGGCGCATTCATAAAATATTCAGCTGAACATAATCATGCTTAATACGTTGATTAGATGACTCGCGTATTTCGCTGAGCACAAAGGCTGCTTTGGAGGTAGTCATGATAAAGAAGACGGTTCTTACGGTTATGCTGGCCGCTGCAGTGGTAGGCGGCGCATTGGCGCCAGTCACCAACGCACAGGCGCAGTATTACGACGGCCGCGGTCCCTATCGCGGCGACTGGCGTGGCCATGACGATTGGCGTCGCCATCATCACCATGGCAATGGCGGCGCGATCGCCGGCGGTGTTGCCGCGGGTCTCCTCGGCGGCCTGATCGTTGGCGGCGCCCTTGCCAACAGGGGTCCGGTGTACGAAGTAGCGCCGCCGCCGCCGAGATGCTGGTTCGAAAGCCGCCAGGTCGAGAACCAGTATGACGACGGTTGGCATTACGAGCGCGTTCGCGTTTGTAACTAACAAATCAGTCGAGCCTCGCCCTCGTGCGCTTGGCTTGATGGATGCTTTTTGCATTGCCGGCGGAGAACACCGCCGGCAATGTTTTTTTTAAAGCCGCCGATGGCCGAGCTTACAGGCCGTGCGTCCTCGGATAGGCATTGCGTTCCGGGAATATTCGCCCAACAAGGCTTTCAGGCTCGGGCCGCCAGATTTCGACCAGCAACGGATAACAGGGCACCGTATCGCTCGAGTGCTCGCTGCCACAATCACCACCTGGGCAGGCTGAAAGCGCGCCGAGAAGATCGATCTCAGCAAAGAACTCAATGAAATCGCCCGGCCGCACCGGGCTTGCCTTCATGAAATATTGGTGGGTATCGCGGGTAAAGCCGGTGCACATGAAGACGTTCAGCACATCGTGAACATGGAATTCCGCCTCCTGAACGGAGATATCCATTTCCTTGGCAAGCGCGCGCGACAGGTTCGAATGGCAGCAATGATGATAATCATCGCCCTTCAGGAGTCGATTCGTGTAGGGATCGCAGCGCGTACCGATGACGTCGTGAACGCCGGCCCCATCCGCGTCCCAGCCATACCAGCCGAGCGTATCATGGGTTATCGTTGCCATTGACCGCAGATAAGGCAACGTGCTCCACAGCCGATCGCCGACACCGACATGGGTTGCGTGCAGCGCGCGCGTCTTGCCGCTGAAGAATCGCTCCGAGAGATCAGCCGCATTCCACAGATTGAGATCGCCTACCTGTGATCCCTCCACGCTGACAATGCGGAAGAAATGTCCCTTCGGCACGCGAAAACTACCGCCTTCGCGCGGGGCCACGATGGTTTCGGCCGTTTTAGTCATGGTTTGCCTTGCCGCTTGCAGCATATCCATGTCGGCCGGCGGTAGCGTCCCGTTCGGATAGACGACAACGGGTGGCTTGCCGCGCCGCTCCTCGGCATCAGCGGGAACGGGCATATCGAAACTACTGCTCATGATGACTTTTCATTCCTCACCGATTTAGGGCCGAGACATTCATTATGGCAGCACTGTAAGGATATCAGGCCCCTGCGCAACGGTGATCGGGCTTGCGCTTTGGCTAAGTCTTACTTAGCCTTATGAACATGCAACATGTCCCGCTTGCCTCCCTTCGAGCCTTCGAGGCCGCCATTCGTCATGAGAGTTTCGCCAAGGCGGCTGCTGAACTCAATCTCACCGCCGCGGGCGTGAGCCAGCATGTGCGTGCGCTGGAGGAATGGCTCGGTATCAAGCTCTTTACGCGTCATGCCCGCGGTGTCACGGCGACGATAGCCGGTCGCGAATTCGGAGCGGTGGTTGCAAGCGGTCTCGGACAAATCGACATCGCCGCCCGGAAGTTGCGGCTTGCCGGCACCAACCGGCCTGTCAGCGTGGCGTGTATTGCTTCCGTCGCCACCCGTTGGCTGATACCGCGGCTGCAGGCGTTCAAGAAGCAATACCCCGAAATTCAGATCAATATCGTCTATGCACTCGATGCGAGGACGCCGGAGGCGGCAAGCGTCGATCTGTTGATCCGCCATGGACCAAGGCCGGCGGTCAATGCGGTTTCCCTATTGCCCGCCGAAACGCGGCCAACCTGCTCTGCGGAGTACGAGCGTCGTCACGGACCGATCAGAAGGCCGGCCGATCTTCTCGATCTCGACCTCCTGCATGATGAAACGACGGCCGCCTGGACACAATGGTTTGCGCTTGAGAATATCCGCCGGCCTCTGAAACCCGGTCCGATCTTTGCCGATTTCGGATTGATGATCGGATCCGTGATCGGCGGGCAAGGCATCGGCCTCTGCCCGACGGCCTTGATCTCAGACGAACTCACCAATGGCACATTGGTTACCCTGTCCGACACGTCATTGGATACCGACAAAAGCTACTGGCTGCTGCCGGCCGACCGCCTTTCCAGCGAAGCGGAGATATTTCGCGACTGGCTGATTTCCGTTAGCAAATAGGCTGCGAAGGGCGCGAAATCCGGGGCTGTGGCAAACCTGTGTCAAAGGTTTTCGGCGGTAACCGTCAGAAAACGGACTGGCTCAGGGTCGATATCGGTATCGATCAGACCCAGTCGCTTCAGCGTCAGATCGATGGCACGGCGCGCCTGAACCTCCGGAGCCTGGTCAAGAACGATGGTCATCAGGCCTTCTTTGAGATAGGCGCGCGTCACATCGGACAATTCATGTCCAACCCAGAAGACCGGCCGCCGACAATACCGGCGCAAAACGGTCGCGATCGCTGCATTGTCGCCGCCGGCGCTATAGAGGCCGGCAATGTCGGGATATCTGGCGAAGGCGCTCGTCAGCAGCTCGATCGTCTTCATTTCATCGTCCTCGTCGAACATGACCTCGACGAAACGATGCAAGGGGTTCGCATGATCGCGCAGATAGTTGGAAAAGCCGCGGATGCGTGCCTTGTGGTTCTCGTAAGCGCCGCTGTGGCAGAGCGCGACGAACGTGCCTGAGATATCCGCCTGCATGCGCGCCATGTAGAAGGCAGCAGTGCGACCGGCCGCTTCATTGTCGATACCGACATAAGGCAGTTCCAGCGCTGGCCGCGTCATGATCTGGACGACAGGTGTGCCGCCGCTGGCAGCCTTGCGGACGCTGCCGACCACATCGGGGTGATCGGGCGCGACGACGATCAAGGCGGAGCGCCGCGCCTGTGGATTGGCGATGTGGCGCGAGAAGTCGGCGGGATCGTCTTCCCTGGCGAAGGTCCGCTGGATCTGGATATCTTTGTCGAGCAGGGCAGCGATACGCTCGAAAGCGCGATTGAGCCTTGAGTAGAAATAGGTCTCAGGTCGAAGCAACACGACTTCGATCCGCACCAGACCATGCCTTGCTCCGGCAATCGGCGTACGATAGCCGAGCCGCTTGGCCGCGATGAATATCTTTTCCGCCGTCTCCGGCAAAACATTGCCGCGGCCGTTGAGCGCACGCTCGACGGTGGCTGCTCCCACACCTGCCGCAGCCGCCACATCCTTCAACGTGACCTTGACCATGTTCTCCTCACCCAAGCCAATGATCAGTTTTGATCATGGATTCGCATCCGATGAAAGAGGAGAGATGTCAGCCAAAGCGAGCAACGAGAAAATCGATGGCGCTACGCAACATGGCTGTCGGGCGCCGATCCGGCGCATAGACCAGATGCATCGGTGTCGGCTTGTATGACCAGAGAGGCAATACCGCCTCAAGCCGGCCGGCATCGAGATCGGCAGCCAAAAGCAGTTCCGGCTGCAACGCGATACCTGCTCCGTGCAGGGCGGCAACGCGCAGAGCTCCCCCCTGGTTGGTGGTGAACCTGCCCTTGATGGTAATCTCGCGGGTTTCTCCTTCCGGGCCGACCAGATGCCAGCGGCCCTGCAGACGCCAATAGGAATGGCCGAGACACATGTGATTGACGAGATCCTCGGGGATCTGCGGCCTGCCACAGCGGTCCAGATAATCCGGCGATGCCGCGAGCACGCGCCGATAAGGCTTCAGCGGACGAGCCACAAGGTTGGTGTCCGTCAGATCGCCGATGTGGATACCGAGTTCGTAGCCTTCGCCGATCAGATCATGCGGATTATTGTCGAGCGCCAGGTCGACGCTGACGTCAAGATTCTGATGCAGATAGTCGACGAGCGCCGGCACGAGGCTTTGCGTCCCGAAACTGACGGGGGCGACGAGCCGCAGGCGCCCGCGCGGCGCTGATTGCAGTTCGGATGCCGATTGCTCGGCAAGCTCCACTTCCGCCAGTACCGTCTTGCAGCGCTCGTAATAAAGTTTGCCGACCTCGGTCAGTTGATGACGGCGTGTGGTGCGGTGAAGCAGGCGTGCGCCGAGCCGTTGTTCGATCGTCCTGATATGTTTGGCGACCATAGCTGACGACACCAGGCTGATGTCGGCAGCGGCGGCAAAACTGCCCTGCTCGACCACTCTGACGAACATGGCCATCCCTGCCAACTTGTCCATGATTGCATACCTATAGGTTCGGAATGAAGCAAATAGGAGCGTATTTATCGCCAACTGGTTTTGCAAGATAGTCCGGGACGCCTGATGTCAGGCGATAGTCTCTCAAGGAGTTACCATGCCCATCCTGCGCTTGGAAATGCATCCCGGCCGTACACAGGACCAGAAGCGCGCTTTCGTTCGCGAAGCAACGAAGGCCGCTGTCGAAACACTCGCTTGCCCGCCGGAATCGGTCGAAATCATCATCACCGAGATTTCGAAGGAGTTCTGGGCAACAGCAGGAAAGCTGAAATCGGATAGCTGAAACGACCCGATTTCAAGCTCGTGGCCTGGCGGTTCCCATTCGACCGCCAGGCCACGTACGGGGTGAGATTCTACCGCCTCCACCCTCGAGACCCAATTCATCATGCGCGCCATCTCCTGCATGAGAACACGCGACGAATGATATCAGCAGCATGGTTCAGATTGGTGCGTGGATTGCAGAATGCGCCGACGTCTCTGTAATGGGAGCGTCGCCTGCTTTCGGGCGAAAGTCACACGTCAGACGATTCCTCCAGGAAAGCATCCAGCGGTATTGGCCCATATCGCAGCTGGACCCCTTTTGTATTGCGTACCGCGTGCATGTAGCAACCGTCGTTGGCATTGTGCGTCTTGCATATGGGAAAAATGAAAACCCTTGCACCATTCGGTTCGTCTAGTGCCTCCCTTCCCGGAATCACATGCCCGCCAACAAGACTACCGTGGCAGTCGCGGCGCTGGTTGCTGAACCAATTATGAGATGTGCAACGTTCGGGTCTTTCTCCCCTGTTGCATTTTTCTTTCCACAAACGAATCCACGAGGACCTCCCCACCTTTGGGTCGCGCGTACTGCCGATGACGTTGGCGAAGTTACGACGCGCTCGCCAGGTGACGACACCGACGTAAGTGGAGGATATGATGGCCTGCATCTCGGCAATCTCCGCAACCTTATCGGTGATGGCCTCCGTCGTGACCGGCCTGCCATACATGCGCTCGTAGTCGGCGAGATTGTCGAGAGTAACGATCGGGGCTGTCCCGAGTTCGGAGACGCTGTCCACACCACACTCGATAGCGGCATCAACCAACAGGTCATTGCAGCGATGGGCCGTCTCCCGCAGCATCTGATCGAGCAGTGGCGTTTTCGCGACATGATCTGCCCAGATGTTGGTGATGGGATGGTTGATGCCGACATCGTTCGGGGTCGTGTGAAACTCCGGTCGCTGTGTGCCACTGGAGAGCTGCTTGGCGTCGCTGTGCAGGAATGTCGTGATCTGGAGCTGATCGCGCGTGCGATCATCATTTCCATGAATGGTGAGTTCATTCTCGCTGCGGTTATAGTCATAGCTAAAGCGAACTTGCGCCATCACCGGCAAACCATTGAATGTACCGATCGGTTCCGGTTCACTCACAGCGGTTTTGGGGCCGCCGCCAAGATCGAGGGTCAACGCGACGCTGCAATCCTGTAGCTGCACGCTAGTATCATGGAATGAACTCGCGAGCGGCATTCTGACGACAAGCGACAGAGGCGCATAATTCTGCTCGGCCATCTCAATAACCTCCGCAAGGATTGTCCGTTTCGCGGGAATAATTGGTAAGGCTGAACCTGGTGTCTTCAGGCATCGTCATGAATATGAGCTCCCAGTGTGTTTGAGACCTTTGGCCATCGCCAACACTGGAATTCTATCGATTGTCGTCTAGGCTTGCCTTTGCGCGAATACCTGAATTCTTTGCGACCAACATTTTGTCGGGCCACTTGCAGCGCTGTCCGGTCGGGACTAGAGCTGCCACCGAAACGCTCGTCCGCCCACCGGAATCGGCGGGAATCGTCATCAACGAGATTTCGAAGAAGTCCTTGGCAACGGCGGAAAGCTGAAATCGGATAACTGAAACGACCCGATCTCATGATCGTGGCCTGGCGGTTCTTATTCGACCGTCAGGCCTCGCCTGGCGCTAGGCTCTGCCGCCCCCAGGCCTCAGCCCACTCCATCAGACGCGCCATCTCCTGCTTGAGAGCGTGGGAACGGACGATATCGGCGGCGTGGTTCTGGTTGGTGCGCGGATTATAGAATGCGCCGATCTCTTCGCCGCTCTCCCGCCTTGCCGCCTCCAGGCGGCTTCTGACATCCTCGACTTCGGCCTTCACCGCAAAGTACCGCTTCATGACCTCGACAAGATCGCGGTCGTTGGCATTGGTCTCCATGCGTACTCCATCTTACTTATTTTAGCGCCTCGCAATGATCCGATTCGAATGGCGAAATCTAGGTCATTGTTTAGCCGGCAAGATGAGATGGCGGACGGGAGCCTCGTCACATGTGCAGCGAAGCGCATGAAAATGAATGCAAATTCACGACCAGTTTTCCTTGACCGACTGCATCACCACATTGGTCGATGTACTGGCCACAAAGGGCAGACTGGAGATCTTTTCACCGAGAACGATGCGGTAGCGGCGAATATCAGAGGTCCGCACCTTGAGGAGATAATCGAAGCGGCCGGCGATCATGTGGCACTCTTCGATTTCCTTGATTTTCTTGATGGCATTGTTGAAGCTGAGGAGAGCCTCTTCACGCGTATCCGTCAGCTTCACTTCGGCAAAGGCGACGTGATCGAGGCCGAGCTTGATCGGATTGAGGATTGCCTTGAAACCATCGATATAGCCGGAATCAATCAGTTTCTTCAGGCGCGCCTGGCATGGAGTCTTGGAAAGGCCGACCCGCTCGGAGAGTTCCGTGATCGACATGCGGCCGTCTTCGACCAGCGCGTCGAGGATCTTTTGATCGAACTGATCAATTTCACTGGATTTGGTCATTTTTGCAGGCATTCCTATTTGAAAATGCGTCTATTGAAGTTCAATATGGCTGGAAAGCCGCAGTTTCAAGGCGGAACGCTTTCCTGGAATGAAGTATGTTCTCGTCGAAGCAACGGGAGGGCTGCGTGGGGCGATATCGCTGACGCCCACATGAGCCATCGGGACCCTTGCACCTTGAGGTTATCATGACTGTCTCTGCCAAGCTCGCTACCGAAGAACCAGCCCCAGACGTTGCCCCATTTTCAAACTTCGCGCCGCCTATTCGTGAGCAAAGCCCGCTCCGGCAGGCGATCACCGCCGCTTATAGACTTCCCGAAACCGAGTGCCTGCCGGTCCTGATCGAAGCGGCCACCTTGCCGGAGGCTACCCGCGAGGCGGCAAGAAAGACCGCCAAGAAGCTGATCGAAGCGTTGCGCGCCAAGCACAAGGGCGACGGCGTCGAGGGACTTGTGCAGGAGTATTCTCTTTCCAGCCAGGAAGGCGTTGCGCTGATGTGCCTTGCCGAAGCGCTGCTGCGCATTCCCGACACGGCAACCCGCGATGCGCTGATCCGCGACAAGATCGCCGGCGGCGATTGGAAGTCGCATATCGGTGGCGGCCGCTCGATGTTCGTCAATGCTGCCACCTGGGGGCTGGTGGTAACAGGCAAACTGACCTCGACCGTCAACGAAAGCGGGCTTTCCGCGGCACTGACAAAGCTGATCGCCCGTGCCGGCGAGCCGGTCATCCGCCGTGGCGTCGATATGGCCATGCGCATGATGGGCGAGCAGTTTGTCACCGGCGAAACCATCGATGAAGCGTTGAAGCGCGCACGCACCCTCGAAGCCAAGGGGTTCCGCTATTCCTACGACATGCTTGGCGAAGCCGCGACCACCCATGCCGATGCCGAGCGCTACTACCGAGACTATGAAAACGCCATTCATGCGATCGGCAAGGCATCTGCCGGCCGCGGCATCTATGAAGGCCCCGGCATCTCCATCAAGCTTTCCGCGCTGCATCCGCGCTATTCGCGCTCGCAGGCCGACAGGGTCATGAGCGAACTTCTGCCGAAGGTAAAGGCGCTGGCGCTGCTCTCCAAGGGCTACAATATCGGCCTGAACATCGACGCCGAAGAGGCCGATCGTCTCGAACTCTCGCTCGATCTGCTGGAGGAACTTTGCCTCGATCCGGATCTGTCCGGCTGGGACGGCATCGGCTTCGTCGTGCAGGCCTATGGCAAGCGCTGCCCCTTCGTCCTCGATTTCATCATCGATCTTGCCCGCCGTTCCAAGCACCGCCTGATGGTTCGCCTCGTCAAGGGCGCCTATTGGGATGCCGAGATCAAGCGCGCGCAGCTGGAAGGCCTGGAAGGCTTTCCCGTCTATACCCGCAAGATCTATACCGACGTTTCCTATGTTGCCTGTGCCAAGAAGCTGCTTGAAGCAACCGATGTGGTCTTCCCGCAATTTGCCACCCACAATGCCCAGAGCTTGGCCACCATCTACCATATGGCCGGAGGCGACTTCTTCGTCGGCAAGTATGAATTCCAGTGCCTGCACGGCATGGGCGAACCGCTCTATGAAGAAGTCGTCGGCGCGCAGAATCTTAACCGACCCTGCCGCATTTACGCACCGGTCGGCACCCATGAGACGCTGCTTGCCTATCTCGTCCGGCGCCTGCTTGAGAACGGCGCCAACTCTTCCTTCGTCAACAAGATCGCCGATCCCGCCGTTCCCGTATCCGAGCTGATCGCCGATCCAGTCGAGCGCGTGCGCGCGATGACGGTTGTCGGCGCTCAGCACGACAAGATCTCGCTGCCGGCTGACCTGTTCGGCGGCGCGCGGCGCAATTCCGCTGGCGTCGACCTTTCGAACGAGACGGCACTCACTGATCTCTCCGGGCAACTGCAGGCCTCGGCGGCGAAGGACTGGATTGCAAAGCCGCTCCTTGCCGATGGCTCCGAACGCGGCATCAGCCGAGCCGTTCTCAATCCCGCCGACCATGCCGACGTCGTCGGCCATGTCACCGAACTGGAGCCGGAGGATGCGCCCGACGTCATGCGGCTTGCATCAGCGGCTGCCGAGCGTTGGGCGACCGTAGTCCCCGACAAGCGCGCCACCATCCTGGAACGCGCCGCCGATCTCATGCAAAGCGAGATGCCCGCCCTCGTCGGCCTGACGATCCGCGAAGCCGGCAAATCGGCCGCAAACGCCGTCGGCGAAATCCGGGAAGCAATCGACTTCCTTCGCTATTATGCCGCCCAGGCCCGCAAGGTGCTGACGCCGGAGAGCGTGCCGCTTGGCCCCGTCGTCTGCATCAGCCCGTGGAATTTCCCGCTGGCGATCTTCACCGGCCAGGTTGCCGCGGCATTGGTTGCCGGCAATCCTGTTGTGGCGAAACCTGCCGGCAATACGCCGCTGATTGCCGCCCAGGGTGTCCGCATCCTGCATGAAGCCGGCATCCCGCGTGACGTCCTGCAATTTGCACCCGGCAGCGGCAGAATGGGTGCCGCCCTCGTCGGCGCCCCGGAAACCGCCGGCGTCATGTTCACTGGCTCCACGGAAGTCGCTCGCCTGATCCAGGCGCAGCTTGCAGAACGGCTCTCGAAATTCGGCAAGCCGATCCCGCTGATCGCCGAAACCGGTGGCCAGAACGGCATGATCGTCGATTCCTCGGCTCTTGCCGAACAGGTTGTCGGCGACGTCATCGCCTCGGCCTTCGACAGTGCCGGCCAGCGCTGCTCGGCACTGCGCGTTCTTTGCCTGCAGGAAGAAGTGGCGGATCGTACCCTGACCATGCTGCGCGGCGCGCTTCGCGAACTCTCGGTCGGCAAGACCGACCGGCTCGCCGTCGATATCGGCCCGGTCATCGACGACAACGCCCAGCGCGGCATCGATGACCATATCGAGCGCATGCGCCAGCTCGGCTGCAATGTCGAACAGCTCGATCTTCCCTCGACCGCTGCCAAAGGCACCTTCGTTGCTCCCACCATCATCGAACTGAAGAAACTGAGCGATCTCAAGCGTGAGGTATTCGGCCCAGTCCTTCACATCATGCGCTACCAGCGCAAGGGGCTCGACAAGCTGATTGCCGATATCAATGCCTCCGGCTATGGCTTGACCTTCGGCTTGCATACCCGCCTTGACGATACGATCGCCCATGTCACTGAGCACGTTCGCGCCGGCAATCTCTATGTCAACCGCAACATCATCGGCGCAGTCGTCGGCGTCCAGCCCTTCGGCGGGCGCGGCCTTTCCGGCACAGGCCCGAAGGCAGGCGGCCCGATGTATCTGCGTCGTCTCGTCGCTTCCTCCACCGAAGCGCTACGCGATGCCTCGGTGCAAACTGATCCGGCTGCACAGCAGTTCATCGCCTGGCTCCAAGGCAAGGATGCTGCGGACGCAGCCAAACAGGCCCGTGCTGTCGCGGCCCAATCGTCGCTCGGCTTCAATACCGAGCTGCAAGGTCCGGTCGGTGAACTGAACCTTTATGCGCTGCATCCGCGCGGCAGGATCCTGCTCGTTCCGCAAACGCCTCTCGGCCTCTATGTCCAGATCGCGGCCGGGCTTGCAACAGGCAATTCGATCGTCATCGATGCGGCCTCGGGCCTGCAGGACGAGCTTCGCAAACTGCCGGCACCGGTGGCAAACCGCATTTCCTGGACGAAGGATTGGGCAGTGGATGGACCTTTTGCCGGCGCTCTCATCGAGGGTGATGCCGAACGGATCCAGCAGGCGATCAAGGTGATTTCGGCAATTCCCGGCCCGCTGGTTCTCACGCAGGCGGCCTCGAGCGAAGAGATCGCCAAAAGTGCCGACGCCTATTGCCTCAACTGGCTGCTTGAAGAGGTGACGACGTCGATCAACACTGCCGCAGCCGGTGGCAATGCCAGCCTAATGACGATCGGCTAACACCACCGACAATCTGAAATTGACGCGGCGGCCGGACCGGCAAGGTCTCGGCCGCCGCTTTTTTATGAGAGACCCCGGGCCATCCTCGCCCTTCGAGGCTTCGCTCCTCAGGGTGAGGATGGAGCGCACATCTTCGCATAAAACCGGTTCCCGTCGCAGCAAGCCAGCTCTGTGTGCGGTATTGCGCGGAAGGTTAGCCCTCATGGTGAGGTGCGCAGGCTCCTGAGCTTGTCGAAGGTGCCGAAGCCTCGAACCACGAGGGCGGGTGATGAAAGACCACGCCCTGCTCAAGTCTCCGACCTGACATCGATCTAGTGCTCAACACGCGTTTCAACGTGGTCCATGCACCGTGCTTCCTGCGGCCTCTTTCTCTTCCGCGCAGAAATTTTTGAGAAAAGCTTTTCTCTAGTTGACTCTTCGGTTGAGAAAAGCTTTTCTCAAAGAAACTCGATTGGGAGAAGACATCTGGAAAATCAGCGTGCGAAAAGCGGACGCGCAACGATTCACGACGTTGCGGCGGCAGCAGGCGTGAGCATTTCAACGGCATCCAAGGCCTTGAACAATACCGGCCGCATGGGCGACGAGACCCGCGAAAGGGTCAAGCGTGCTGCTGCCGAGATCGGCTTCCGTCCGAATGCGCTCGCCAAGGGATTGCTCAGCAATCGCACGTTTACGATCGGTCTTCTCACCAACGATACATATGGCCGCTTTACGCTGCCGGTCATGGCCGGAATCACGGAAGCGCTCGTCGATCACGGTGTCTCGGTCTTTCTATGCACGATCGAGGACGATCCGGCACTTGGAAAGGTTCATGTGGACGCCATGTTGGACAAGCATGTGGACGGCATCATCGCCTCCGGAAAGCGGATCGATCGCCGTCTGCCGGTGGATCTGTCCAATCTGCCGGTCCCGGTCATCTATGCATTCACCGAGGGCGCGCCGGGAAGCGTCACCTTTTGCGCGGACGACTATCAGGGGGCGGCGCTTGCTGTTGAATGGCTGCAGGGCCTTGGCCGACGCCGGATTGCCCATGTGACCGGTCCCGAAAGCTTCGTTTCGGTGCGTGAGCGCGCCAAGGCCTATCGCGATCTCGCCGGGGACGAGCTGCCGGTCCTGTACGGCATGTGGTCCGAGGCCTGGGGTCATGAAGCTGTGGCACGGCTATGGAGCATGGACGGAGCGAAGCCGGACGCGATCTTCTGCGGCAACGACCAGATTGCCCGCGCGATCGTCGATGCGCTTCGCGAGCGCGGCGTACGGGTGCCGGAGGATGTCTCGGTGGTCGGCTTCGACAATTGGGAGATCGTCGCCGCCCAGACCCGGCCGCCGCTGACGACGGTCGACATGAATCTCAAGGCGCTTGGCCGCGAGGCCGGGCTGACGGTTCTCGCGCTTGCTGAGGGACGCGACGTCGAACCCGGTATCAGAACTTTGCCGTGCGAGCTTATCGTCCGGCAATCATGCGGGGGAAGCCCCGATCGTTGAATAAAGGAAAAGGGGCTGATGGGAGTGGCCCCATGGGAGGAGAAGATGATGAAACGATTTCTGGCCGCAACTGGCCTCATATCCTTAATGCTTGCTTCCGGCGCCTCTGCCGAGAACATCTCCATGTGGGTTCGAAGCGGCATCGGTGATTCCTTCAAGAAAGTCGTCGAGGCCTACAATGCCGGCCATGACGACAAGGTCACGCTGACCGAGGTGCCATTCGGGGAGCTCGTGCAGAAATACGCGACCGCCATTGCCGGCGGTCAGGCGCCCGATGCGCTCTCGATGGACCTCATCTATACACCAGCCTTTGCCGCCGCCGGCCAGCTCGCGGATCTCACAGATTGGGCCAAAAGCCTGCCCTATTTCAATTCGCTGTCGCCCTCACATGTGAAGCTCGGCACCTATGACAGCCACATCTACGGCCTGCCATTGTCCGTCGAAACCTCGGTCTTTGCCTGGAACAAGGATCTCTACAAGCAGGCAGGCCTTGATCCGGAAAAGGCTCCGACGACCTGGGAAGAGATCGAGCAGAATGCCGAAAAGATCCGCGCGATCGGCGGCGATACCTATGGCTTCTATTTCTCCGGTGGCGGCTGCGGTGGCTGCATGATCTTCACCTTTACGCCACTCGTCTGGGGCGCAGGTGCCGACATTCTTTCGGCCGACGGCAAGACTGCGACCCTCGATACGCCGCAGATGCGCAAGGCCGTTGGCTTCTATCGCGATATGGTCAAGAAGGATCTGGTGCCGGCAGGAGCTGCAAGCGACACAGGCGCCAATTTCCTCAGCATCAGCAACGGCAAGATCGGCCAGCAGAGTATCGGCGCTTTTTCGATCGGCACGCTGATCACGCAATATCCCAACATCCACTTCGGCGTGACGTTGATCCCCGGCGTCGATGGCAAGCCATCATCCTTTGCCGGCGGTGACAATTTCGTCATCTCCAAGGGCACGAAGAAGCTCGATGCAGTGAAGAAGTTCCTCGAATACACCTATTCGCTCGAGGGGCAGAAGATCATGGCGAAATACGGCAGCCTGCCAACGCGCGGCGATATCGCCGACCAGGTGCTGCAAGGTCTTGATCCCCGCATGCAGATCGGGCTGAAGGCAATCTCGATCGCCAAGACGCCCTATACGCTGCAGTTCAACGACCTGATCAACAGCGCCAACGGTCCATGGGCCGGCTTCACCAACGCAGCCATCTTCGGCAGCGATGTCGATGGCGCTTTCTCCAACGCCCAATCGGAGATGCAGTCGATCATCGACAACGCCCAACAGCAGTAAACTCATCCACGCCGGGGAGCTTTTGAACTCCCCGGTTCCTCCATCACAATATCGGGAGCATTCCATGGCTGGCCCTGGAGCTATCGTAGCCGCGCGTCCGCTAAAACGGCGAAGACGTGCCAGTTGGCACGGGTTTCTCTATATCGCGCCGGCCATGGCGCTCGTCATCGTCTTCTTCGTTCTGCCCGTAGTCTTTACATTCTGGATGAGTTTCCACAATTGGCCATTGCTCGGCAATCCCCGCTGGATCGGCTTCGGCAACTACACGCGCATGTTCTCCGATATGCGCTTCATGGCGGCGTTGCGCTTCACCGCCTACTACACCGTCGTCGTCACCATAGCGATCTTCGCCGTCGCCTTCCCGCTTGCCTTCTTCGTCGAGAAACATCGGCCGTTCGTCGGCTTCTACCGCACGATCATCTTCCTTCCGGTCGTGGTCGGACTTGCGACCGCCTCGCTGCTCTGGGTCTGGCTCGCCAATGTCGATAGTGGCTTCTTCGCTCCTGTCGCGCTGGCGCTCGGTCTCGTCGACAAGAGACCGAACCTGCTTGCCGATTTCGACATGGCATTCGCAACGATCATCGTCATGGTCGTCTGGAAGATCGCCGGCTTCACCATGATCATTCTTTTGACCGGCCTGCAGGCGATCCCCTCCGAACTGACCGAGGCCGCCCGCATCGATGGCGCCAAGCGCTGGCAGCGCTTCCGGCATTTGACCCTGCCGCTGATGCGCCGCACGATCGCACTCGCGTTGATAATTTCCATCACCGGCTCGGTGCTCGCCTTCGACCAGTTCTACATCATGACATCAGGTGGCCCGCAGAACCGGATGATTTCGGTGGTCTATTACATCTTCAACCAGTCCTTCGTGTCCTTCAACCTCGGCTATGGTGCAGCGCTCTCCATCGCGCTCCTCGTCATCCTGGTGCTGATCAGCATCGTCCAGCTCTGGCTGCTTCGTGTCGGGGAGGACAAGCCATGACCACCGCAAGAGAGCGCCGCGCTAGGCGCAAGCTCTGGGGCGGCATCGGCTATCACGGCATCGGCGTCGTCATCATCATCTTTTTCTTTGCACCGTTCGCGATCGCGCTGCTGTCGTCGTTCCGGCATGGAACCGAGGCGAGCCTTCCGCCGCTGCCGCCATGGCCGACGACCGGCTTCAGCTTCGATGCCTATCGCTCGCTTGATGGCTTTGGGGCGGGCGTCGTGCAGCATACGCTGAACTCGCTTTTCGTCTCGGTCGCGACCGTCCTTTTGACCGTCATCGTCAGCCTGCTTGCGGGCTACGGCTTCTCCCGCTATCGCTTCCCTTTCAAGGGCGCGCTCTTCATCCTGATCATCGCGACGCTGATGATCCCCTTCCAGTCGATCCTGACGCCGCTCTTCATCATCCTGGCAAGGCTCGGCCTCAACAACTCGCTGATCGGACTGACGCTCGTCTATGTGACGCTGCAGCTACCCTTCTCGGTCTTCATGATGCGCAACGCCTTCGATGCCGTGCCGAAGGAAATCGAGGAGGCGGCGCGCATCGATGGCGCCCGCGATCTGAAGCTGCTGTTCCGCGTCCTCTTCCCCCTGGTGCTGCCGGGTGTCGCAACCGTTGCGATCTTCGCCTTCCTCAATGCCTGGAACGAATTCCTCGCGGCATTGGTGCTCCTGTCGAGCAACGAGAAATTCACCCTGCCGGTGCTGATGATCGCCGTCAGGACCGGCCGCCTCGGCGCCGTCAACTGGGGGGCAGTCCAGGCCGGCATCGCCGTCATGACCATCCCCTGTGTCATCGTCTTCCTGCTTCTGCAACGCTACTACATGCGCGGGCTGATGGCCGGCGCGGTGAAATAACCCTTTCAACAACGGATCAAAACCATGTCTGACAGAGAAAACCGCCAGTTTCGCCCCTTGCCCGTTCCGAATGTCGAGCTCGCTGGCCTCTTCGGCTCTCGCCAGGATGCCATCTGCAATTCGACCGCGGCGACGCTGCTCGACCGCTGTGTCGAAGCCGGCATGATCAAAGCAATCGACGTCGACCAGCCAAGCCCAGGCATCGTCATTCCCTTGCAGACCTGGTCGGGCTCCACGCAGATGTTCTGGGACAGCGACCTTGGCAAGTCGATCGAAACCATCGCCTATTCGCTTTATCGCCGCCCCAATGCCGAGCTCGAGGCACGCGCGGACGCCATCATCGACATGTATGAGAAGCTGCAGCAGCAGGATGGCTATCTGAATGCCTGGTTCCAGCGCGTCCAGCCGGGCCGCCGTTGGACCAATCTGCGCGATCATCACGAACTCTATTGCGCCGGCCATCTGATCGAGGCCGCCGTCGCCTATTACCAGGCAACGGGCAAGCGCAAGCTACTCGACATCATGAGCCGCTTTGCCGACTACATGATCACCGTCTTCGGGCATGGTGAGGGTCAGCTGCGCGGCTACTGCGGCCATGAGGAAGTGGAACTCGCTCTCGTCAAGCTCGCCCGCGTCACGGGCGAGAAGAAGTATCTCGATCTTGCCAAATACTTCATCGACGAGCGTGGCCAGGAACCGCATTTCTTCACCGACGAGGCGCTTCGCGACGGTCGCGACCCCAAGAACTTCGTGCAGAAGACCTATGAATACAGCCAATCGCATCTGCCGGTGCGTGACCAGACGAAGGTCGTGGGCCATGCGGTGCGCGCTATGTATCTCTATTCCGGCATGGCCGATATCGCCACGGAATATAACGACGATACGCTGACCGCGGCACTCGAGACGCTCTGGGACGATCTGACGACCAAGCAGATGTATGTGACCGGCGGCATCGGGCCGGCTGCCTCCAACGAGGGCTTTACCGACTATTACGACCTGCCGAACGAAAGCGCCTATGCCGAGACCTGCGCCTCCGTCGGGCTGGTCTTCTGGGCAAACCGCATGCTCGGCCGCGGTCCGAACCGCCGCTATGCGGACATCATGGAAGTGGCTCTCTACAACGGTGCGATGGCGGGCCTGTCGCAGGACGGCAAGACCTTCTTCTACGAAAACCCGCTGGAGAGCGCCGGTAAGCATCACCGCTGGACCTGGCATCATTGCCCCTGCTGCCCGCCGAACATTGCGCGGCTACTCGCCTCGGTCGGCTCCTATATGTATGCCGCCGCCGACAACGAGATCGCCGTCCATCTCTACGGCGAAAGCAAGGCTCGCGTACCGCTGGCAGGCGGTATGACCGTGCAGCTCTCACAGGAAACACGATACCCTTGGGACGGCGCAATTCGCTTCAAGGTCAATCCCGATCGCAATGCCAAATTTGCGCTGTCGCTGCGCATTCCCGAATGGGCTGATGGCGCGACGCTGGCAATCAACGGCGCATCGGTCGATCTCGCAACGGTCATCGTCGATGGCTATGCCCGTATCGAGCGGGAATGGCAGGCAGGCGATCGTGTCGATCTCACCCTTCCCCTTATCCCGCGCACGCTGTTTGCCAATCCGAAAGTCCGTCAGGATGCCGGGCGTGCTGCACTGATGCGTGGGCCGCTCGTCTATTGCGTCGAGACAACGGACAATGGTCACGACCTCAACGGCATTTCCCTTTCCAGCAATCCGGCAATCGCGAAAACGGCGGAAATCGCCGAGCTGGAGGGAGCAGTGGCGCTCGATGTGCCGGTAACGCGCGAGGCGGCCGACTGGGGCGCCGATCTCTATCGGACCGCGCCACCAAAAGGCACGCCTTCCACCGCGCGTTTCGTGCCCTATCATCTTTGGGACAATCGCGAACCCGGCGAGATGCTCGTCTGGATCCGCGCCGATCAGCTGCAGCGCGGAGCCTGACATGACGAAGAACGGCATGCGCCTGACCGGTGTCCGCAAAAGCTTCGGCGGGCTCGAGGTCATCCATGGCATTGATCTCTATATACCGGAGGGCGCGTTCGTCGTCTTCGTCGGCCCTTCCGGCTGTGGCAAGTCTACGCTGCTGCGCATGATTGCCGGACTGGAGGAAGTCACCGACGGCGAGATTGCCATCAAGGGCCGGGACGTTACCGATCTCGACCCATCGGAGCGCGGCATCGCCATGGTCTTCCAATCGTATGCGCTCTATCCCCATATGAGCGTTCGCGACAATCTCGGTTTCGGGCTGAAAATGGCCCGGACTGACGCATCCGAGATCGAAAGGCGCGTGCGCTCCGCCGCCGCGATCCTCAAGATCGATCACCTATTGGACCGCCGGCCGGGACAGCTTTCCGGCGGCCAGCGCCAGCGTGTCGCCATCGGACGCGCCATCGTTCGCGAGCCGGATGTCTTTCTCTTCGACGAGCCGCTCTCCAATCTCGATGCGGAGCTGCGCGTCTCGATGCGCATCGAAATTGCCCGGCTGCATCGCGAGCTCGGCAATACGATGATCTATGTCACCCACGACCAGACCGAGGCGATGACGCTTGCCGACAAGATCGTCGTGCTGAGAGACGGCCGGATCGAACAGGTGGGCAGTCCGCGCGAGGTCTATGAAGATCCGGCCAACAGCTTTGTTGCCGGCTTCATCGGCTCGCCCAGGATGAACATGATCGAAGCCACATGGTCCGGTGATGAGACAGCGAGCGTCGGCAACGGCAGCATCAAGGTCGACCTCTCACAGACTAAGCCATCAACGGGCGAAAAGATCCTGCTTGGCATGCGCCCCGAACATCTCATCGTCACGTCTGGCGTGGACGATGCCTTGCAGGTCACGGTCGACGTCACCGAATATCTGGGCGGCACACGCTATCTCTACTGCCAGACAGAGGACGGCCAGGCGATCATCGCCGAATATCGCGACGGACCGGAGATCGACCGCGGCGACACGCTCCATCTCCACTGCCCGCCGGAACGGCGGCGCTATTTCGCCACGCAAGGGGAAAGGCTGCGGTAGGCGTTTTAGCCAGCAAATCTACATACTCACGCGATGGCCTGCGCCCTTGCACAAACACGCATCATCCAGCCAACGAGATGACAATTCTTGGCTGGATGGTTGCGCGAAAATCAAGCCGCCTTGCTGATGCGCACCGGAACGGACTTATAGGACGGTGTGCCGCTTTCCTTGTCCTGGTAGTCGAGCGGGATCAGGCAGTTTGCCTCGGGATAATAGGCGGCGACGGAACCTTCTGAAATGTCGTAGGAAATCGCCGTCAGCTTCAGGAGCCGCTTGGCTCCGGAGGGAAGCGCCGTCTCGATCTCGACGAGATCACCGTGTTCCAGCCCCTTCGCCTTCAGATCCCTATCATTCATGAACAGGACGTCGCGCCGACCGAATACGCCGCGATAGCGGTCGTCGAGGCCATAGATCGTCGTGTTGTACTGGTCATGGCTGCGAATCGTCGCGAGCTTGAGCACGGTCCCGTCCAACAATGAAATATCCTCGTTGAGGCCGGAAAACAGCTTGAACTCGGCCTTGCCTGACGGTGTCTTCCAAACGCGCTCGGTCGGCCCGATCGGCAGACGGAAGCCGCCCGGCACGCGGATCCGCTCGTTGTAGCGGGCGAAATCTGGATAGACGACTTCGATCTTGTCGCGGATCAGATCGTAGTCGTTGATGAGCTCCATCCAGGCGACCTTGCTCGTCGGCAGGGTCGCCTGCGCCATCGCGGCAACGATCGCCGGCTCCGAACGCAGCTGATCGGAGGCCGGTTTCAGCCGACCGCGCGAGGCATGCACCATCGACATGGAATCCTCGATTGTCACCGACTGCGCGCCGGTCGCTTGAATGTCCTGCTCGGTGCGGCCGAGCACGGGAAACAGGAAGGACTCCCTGCCGATCAGGAGATTGGAGCGATTGAGCTTGGTGTTCATATGGACGGCGAGATCGAGCTTGCGCATCGCCTCGGCACAGAGTTCCGGATCGGGAAGCGCGATCGAGAAATTGCCGCCGAGGCACAGCAGCACCTTGGAGCGCCCCTCCGCCATCGCCTGCATGGCGGCAACGGCATCGTGGCCATGATGAGCCGGCGACGTGAAGCCAAAAGCTCGTTCAATGCCTTCGATGAGAGCCGGAGTCGGCTTCTCGGTGATCCCGACAGTCCGATTGCCCTGCACGTTGGAGTGTCCGCGCAGCGGGCAGATGCCGGCGCCCGGCTTGCCGAAATTGCCGCGCAACAGCAGCAGATTGGCAATCTGCTGCACATTGGCGGTGCCCCTGGCGTGCTGGGTGATGCCCATGCCATAGGCAACTATGGTCGCCTTCGATTTGGCATAGATCGCGGCAACCCGCTCCAGATCGGCGCGGGGGAGCCCCGAGACACGCTCGATATCGGCCCATTCCGTCTGGTTAAGATCGGCGACGAGATCGTCGAAGCCGGCGGTATGCTCGGCGATGAAGGCACGATCGAGGACATCGTCCGAGGTTTCTGCCAGCGCCAGAACGGCCTTCATGATGCCCTTCAGCGCTGCTGCATCGCCGCCGATCTTGACCTGGTAATAGGAAGAGGCGATCCGCGTCGAGCTGAAAGTCGCCATTTCAATCGGGCTCTGCGGATCGGCGAAACGCTCGAGCGCCCGCTCCTTCAGCGGATTGAAGACGATGATCGGTACGCCACGGCGCGAGCATTCATGCAGCGTCCCCATCATGCGCGGATGATTGGTGCCGGGATTGTGCCCCATGGAGATGATCAGATCGCATTCGTCGAAATCGTCGAGCGAGACCGTGCCCTTGCCGATGCCGATCGATTGCGGCAGGCCGACGCTGGTTGCCTCGTGGCACATGTTCGAGCAATCGGGGAAATTGTTGGTGCCGTATTCGCGGGCAAAGATCTGGAAAAGAAAGGCCGCTTCGTTGGAAGCGCGGCCCGACGTATAGAATTCCACCATGTCGGGATCGGGCTGGCTTCGCATGACCTCGCCGATACGGGCAAAGGCGTCTTCCCAGGCAATTGGCTGGTAGGTATCGGATGCCGGGTCGTAGACCATCGGATGCGTCAATCGGCCGGAATTTTCCAGCTCATAATCGCTCCAGGTCAAAAGCTCGCTGACCGTGTGCTCGGCAAAGAACTCGGGCGTCACGCGCTTGTTGGTTGCTTCCCAGGTGACGGCCTTGGCGCCGTTTTCACAGAACTGGAAAGTGGAGGTATGCTCCTTGTCGGGCCAGGCGCAGCCGGGGCAATCGAAGCCTGTGGGCTTGTTGGTACGCAGGAGAAGCCCGGGCGCTTCGGTAACATCCATTTGCTCGCGCACCGCATTGGCCGTGGCCTTCAGCGCGCCCCAACCGCCGGCGGGGCTGTTATAGGGACGGATACCCGGGACTTCACGCTTTTGTGCCATGATACACTCCTTTGGCTACCCAAACGGCTTCCTCCCAAAGGCCGGGCTTACAAGAAATAAGCTTGTGACATCAGGGAGTAAAGCACAATCGAGCGACAGAAAGTCAAACGGCCGCCAAGCGTGCTGGAGCTATGCGCAACGCTAGTTCTTGAAGACGAGGCAGGAGCCACCCTGCTGCCGGACCTGCGTGCAAACGGCATCCGCTTCCTCCCGCGTTTGTCGCGGAATGCGCGCCGCATAACGGACACGGCGGCCGAAGTCGGCATTGCGCTGACGCACGATCAACGGCTTTTCCGTATTCAACGGTGACGGCAGTTTTCTTATATTTGCGGTAAACAGACGGCGGGCGGCATCCAGCTGAAAATGCTCGGCCAGTTGCGCCCCCCAGGGCGCCCAGGGCCGCTCCTGCTCCAAGGGAATGGGTTTCAGGCGGCGACTCTGCGCAAGGGCCACGCAGGAATCGACAAACGGCTTGCTCTTGTCGAGCACGGGAGCTGCAATATCGGGGGGATCATCGCGCCACTCCTCGACGCTATGGGCAGTGATCGCGCTCACATAGTTGCGCGTCTCATAGGGAAGTCCGCCGGAATTCAGGAAATTGGCAAGGCCGGCTTCGCCGGCATTATAGGCAGCCGCAGCCAATCCCAAATTGCCGAAGCGGTCGCGCAATTCATCAAGATAGGTCGCCGCCTTGCCGAGCGCCTCAAGCGCATCGTAGCTGTCGCGCACGCCACGCAGCTTCGCTGTTCCCGGCATGAACTGCGCGATACCGCGCGCGCCCTTGGGGCTGACGGCATCTGAGCGAAACAGGCTCTCGCGCCAGACAAGCCGCGCCAGATAGTCCGGCGGCAGATGATTGGCATGCGCGAAATATTCAATCGCCGTGCAGAGATCGCGATTGTAGCTGTCCTTGCGCAGGCAAAGCCTTTCGCCGGTCTCTGTGGTCAACGGGCCGGAGACGCAGACCGGCGGCGCCGCGCTCCATTCCGGCTGGGCGATTGCTGGACCGAAGGCTGAAACAGCAATGATACATGCAACCGCAGAGGCAACGATGGTGCCGACGAAGCCTGCCCTATGCTGCCTGCCTGTCATCTAAGCGATATCCGTCCGAGACCAACCGATCGCAAATTCGCGGCCTCTTCATAGCATCGATGGGCTGTGGCGCAAACCGTCGACGCAACGGCGATCTTCTGACAAGCCTCTATTCCGCGAGGCGGCCGCCACGCATCGGCGCCGGCACGCCTGTCGTGCCGGGGAAGCTGATCGGCAGGCCGCGCAGAACACGCACGGCGAGAAACGCAAAGCACTCCGCCTCCACCGCATCGCCGCGCCAGCCGAGATCTTCGGCAAAGATCGGTTCGACGCCGGCCCGGCTCCTAAGCATCGACATGATCGTCGGATTGTGCCGGCCGCCGCCGCTGACGACGACCTTACTCGGTCTGCGCGGCAGAAGGTCCAAAGCCTTGCCGACCGCACTTGCGGTAAAGGCCGAAAGGGTGGCGGCGCCATCTTCGGGACTCAAGCCATCCGCCATGGAGGCGCCGAAGTCAAATCGATCGAGTGACTTCGGATAGGGTGCGGTCAGATAAGGATGTTGCAGCAGCTTTTCGAGCCGCGCCTCATCGACTTTGCCGGCACGCCCAAGCGCACCGTCCCTATCCATCTCGCCCAACCCGTGCGACTTGATGAAGTCGTTGAGCGGCGCATTGGCCGGGCCGGTGTCAAAGGCAACGAAATTACCTTCGCCATCCCACCAAGTGACATTGGCAACGCCGCCAAGATTGAGAATGGCGGCCTCGCCCGCAGCACCCGCGCCACGCAACAACGCCGTATGGTACGCTGCGGCAAGCGGCGCGCCCTGACCGCCGGCCCGCATGTCGGCGGAGCGGAAATCATAGGCGACCTTGGTGCCGAGAATGGAGCGCATCAGCTCGCCATCCCCCAGCTGGCGCGTCTGTCCTAGCCGATCCTTCTGCGGAGCGCGATGCAGCACGGTCTGGCCATGAAAGCCGACGACGCCGATGTCGGCCATCGTCATGCCGTTCTCTTCGACCAATTCCCTGACCGCTTCCGACTGCGCGCGCGTCAGCGCTTCTTCCGCCGCCTTGAAGATCGCAGGCTCCGGACCTTCGAAATTCCAGGCCCGCGCCTGGCGTAGCGTCTCTTCCAGCAATTCGCGAATCCAGCTGGGATAGGGCGCCAGAACATAAGGGCCGAATTCCTCAATCCGCTCGCCATCCGTCTTCAGCATCGCGACATCGATATTGCCGTCGAGGACGGTCCCGGTCATCAGACCGACTGCCCAGATTGGTTCCATGGTCAGGCTCCTAAGCTGCGTTGACGAGATCGCTCACCGTTTGACGAAGCGCCAGGATGCCGCTGTCGAAGTGGCGTGTCGGATGAGTGCGGTTGGTGAGCAAGGTCCAGGCCCTGCCCTTGTCGAAATCGACCCAGAGGGCCGTGCCGGTGAAGCCTGTATGACCGATGGTGGCTGAGGAGCAGAGGCTGCCGCCATGCCAGCCGTCATGCGGCCGCTCCCAGCCATGGGTGCGTGTAGCCGAAAGCGGCGTCCGCATCAGCGCTATCGAACCTGCCGCCGCGCCGCTGCCGTCAAGCAATCCTCTGGCAAAATCAAGAATCGCGTCCGCCGTTCCGAAGAGGCCGGCATGGCCGGCTCCCTGCAGTGCGGAGCAATTGTCGTCATGGACCTCACCCGACAGGACACGGTTACGCCAGGTGCAGTCCTCCGTCGCGGCCGATAGTTTCGGCGGCGCGGAGAAAGCAAATCCCGGCCCGGGATCCATGGCGCGGAGCGTCCGTCCGGCCAGTCGTTCCAGCACAAAACCGAGCAGAATGAAATTGATATCGGAATAGACGGGCGGTCCGGCGCGCCATTCACGCTGCAGAATGAAGGCGCGCAGAAGCTCCGGGTCACGGCCATAGGTGTAGATCGGCTCGACCGCCGGAAACGGCGTTTGATGTCCTAGGCATTGGCGAAATGTCACCTTCCGCTCCCAGGCCTCGGCACTGTATTGGCGCAGATCGGGCAGAAGCGTCGTCAAGGGTGCATCGAGATCGATGGTACCGGCCTCGGCCAAGGCGAGGATCCGCGGCGTGGTGAAAATGACTTTGGTGAGCGACGCGAGATCGAACCAGGTATCGGGAAGCATCGGCCTGACACTCGGGACCTTCTGCGCCGAGCCAATCGCGCGGATCTGCCGGCTCCCATCCAGATCGACGATGCCAAGCACGCCGCCTGGAATGCGGGCCGATGCCACCGATTGTTCGAGCGGCGCAAAAGCCCGGTCGAAACGCTCCTGAAACTCCATGCTCCCCCCTCTCGCCATCTTGGCTCTCAAGCTTCCGCCAGAGCCATGTGATCGGCTGCGAAACGGTGCCATTCAGGTGCGGCTGGCTCGAAGCCCGGCGGGCGTACCAATGATGGAACCTGGCGCGTGTCGAGCGTGAAGGTTTCCTTGCGCCGCGCAACCGTCGGAACCGCCGCGATCAGCCGTCTGGTATAGGAATGCCTGGGCTCGGACAAGACGGATGCGGCATCACCGATCTCTACGATCTGGCCGGCATAGATCACGGCAATGCGATGGGCGATACGTTCGACAACCGCCATGTCGTGCGAGATGAAGAGATAGGCGAGCCCGTATTCGCGCTGAAGCTCGATCAGCAACTCCAAAACCTGCGCCTGAACGGAAACGTCGAGAGCGGACACCGCTTCGTCGAGTACCAGCACGGAAGGGTTCAGCATGAGCGCGCGAGCGATGCAAAGTCTCTGACGCTGGCCGCCTGAAAACTCATGCGGATAGCGCTCAAGAGCATTTTCCGGCAAGCCCACCCGCTTCAAGAGCTCGGTCATCCGTTTACGTGTGTCGACCGAAATCCGTCCACCGGCAGCAATCACCGGTTCGGCAAGAATGTTGTCGACGCGCAGTCTCGGATTGAGCGAGGCATAAGGGTTCTGGAAGACCATCTGCACCGCGCTGGTGCGATCTGCAGCCTTGCCGGCATTGGTCGTAAACGTGCCGCGGGTCGACTTGACCAACCCCAGGATCGCCCGCGCCGTGGTGGATTTACCCGACCCGCTCTCGCCGACGATTGCCAAAGTTTCGCCCGGCATGAGGTCGAAACCGACGCCCTCGACGGCGTGAACCGCACCGGCCGAACGACGCATGAAGCTGCCCTTAACCGGAAAGCGTACCGTCAAGCCATCCACCTTCAAGGCCGGTTTGGCTTGCGTCTCGTCACGCTGAAAATCTGCGCGCGCGGCCTGCCCCGCGGCGAAATGCGGGACGGAATGCAGGAGATGCTGGGTATAGGCATGCTTGGGATGATCAAGAATCTGATTGAGCTCGCCCTGTTCCACCGCCTGCCCGGCCTGCATCACCATCACCTTGTCGGCGATGCCCGCGACAAGGCCGATATCATGCGTGATGAAGATCATCGACATGCCCGTCTCACGCTTCAGTTCGGCAAGCAACGCCATGATTTGTGCCTGGACAGTGACATCGAGCGCCGTCGTCGGCTCGTCGGCGATGAGAAGGCGCGGATTGCAGGCAAGCGCGGTCGCGATCATCACACGCTGGAGCATGCCGCCGGAAAGCTGGTTGGGGCAATAGGTGAGACGGCGCGCAGCATCTGGAATGCGCACGCGATCCAGCGCATCCTTGGCGGCCGCCTTTGCCTGGCTTCCCGTCAGGCCGCGATGCAGCCGGAACGATTCCTCGATCTGGGTGCCGATGGTGAGAACCGGATTGAGGGAGGTCATCGGCTCCTGGAAGATCATGCCGATCTCGCCACCACGGATCTTCGTGAGCTCCACTTCGCTGGCCGTCGTCAGATCGAGAATACTGTTGTCCGGACGCTTGAGGCGGATCGAACCGCCGGTAATCCGGCCGCCGCCGAAATCGACGAGGCGGTTGATCGACAGCGCCGTGACGGATTTGCCCGAGCCGCTTTCGCCGACGATCGCCAGCGTTTCGCCGGCATCAAGATCGAAGCTGACGCCCCGCACGATAGGATTGGCTTCGGGATCACGCCCGAAGCCGACGCGAAGATCGGAGACGGAGAGAAGCGGCGTCATACCGTCGACCTCCGCATCTTCGGATCAAGGATGTCGCGCAGTGCATCGCCGAGCAAGTTGAAGCCAAGAATGGAGATCATGATGGTCACGCCGGGGAAAATCAGCAGCCAGGGCGCCGTTTCCATAAGATTGCGACTGTCGCTCAGCATCAAGCCCAGAGAGGATGCCGGCGGCTGTGTTCCCAGGCCGAGGAAGCTCAAGCCCGCTTCCGTCAGCAGCGACCAGGCGAGCGCCAGCGTTACTTGAACGGTCAAGGGCGCCACGAGATTGAGCAGAAGATGCCGCGTCAAAATGTACGACCGGCTGCTGCCGAAGGTGCGGGCGGCATCGACGAAATCACGTCCTTTCAAGGAAAGGGCCGGGCCACGCACGACACGGGTGAAGATCGGCGTGTAGACGATCGCGATTGCGGCAACGCTGGTCCAGGTGCCGGGACCGACGATGGCGATGATCAAAAGCGCCAGCAGGATCGCCGGAAAGGCGAGCAGCACATCCATGGTGCGCATGATGACGCCATCCCAGCGCTTGCCAGACCAGGCGGCGATCAAGCCGAGCACGGTGCCGAGCAGCGTTGCGGCAGCCACGGAAAAGAAGGCGACGGTGAAGGATTCGCCGATGCCATTCATCAGGCGGCTGGCTACATCACGCCCCAGCAGGTCGGTGCCCATCCAGTAGGCAAGATTGGGCGATTGCAGGCGAGCCAATGGATTGCGCGCGACGGGATCATGCGGCGTCAAGCCAAACACGCCAAGGATGGCAATGACGATGTAGACGAGCACAATCACGCCGCCGATCCGGCCGCTCATATGGGAAAAGATGGCCTTGGCGATCCGCATCAGCCTTCTCCCAGACGGACGCGCGGATCAAGCGCGACATAGGCGAGATCGACGAGCAGGTTCACGACCATGAAGTTGAAAGCAATGAACAGAACACAACCCTGGACCAGCGCATAATCGCGCTGCTGGATCGCATCCAGCACCAGGCGCCCCAGCCCCGGCAAAGCATAGATCTGCTCGACCAGCACCGCGCCGCCGAGCAGATAGCCGAATTCGACGCCGCTCAGCGTCACCACGGGGATCAGCGCATTCGGCAGGGCGTGCCGCCAGATGACGCCGCGCGCCGGGACACCGCGGCTGCGGGCCGTGCGCACATAATCATCACTCAAGACGTCGAGCATGGCGGAGCGTACGACACGCGTCACCGAGGCGGCGAAGGCAAAGCCGAGGGTTAGCGCGGGCAGGATCATCTGGCCGAGATTCTCGAGCGGGTTCTCCCAAAGAGGCGTGAAGGCGCCCATGGTCGGCAATACCCCGAAACCGGCAGACAGAGCATAGATCAGCAGCAGGCCGAGAACGAAATTCGGTGTGGACTGCCCGATCATGGCAACAATACGCACGGCAAGATCGGACAGCTTCTCGTTTCGCGTTGCGGCAAAGACGCCCGCCGGCAGACCGATGGCAAGCGCGATCACCATGGAAAGCAAGGCAAGCTCTAGCGTCAGTGGAAAGCGCTCCAGGATGATATCGAGGACAGGCTTGCCGTAAGTGACGGAAATGCCGAGATTGCCCTGAAATACGCCGAACAGCCAATGCCAGTACTGGACAGGCCAGGGCTGGTCGATACCGAAATAGGCGGCGAGAGCCTGCCGCTGCTCCGGCGTTAGCAGGCCTGCATTGGTTCCGAGCATCGCCGTGATCGCATCGCCCGGCACCAGCCGGATGGCGACGAAGACGAAGATGGACACGCCCAGCATGATCAGCGGGAATGTCATCAGCCGGCGCGTCAGGTATGCCATTGCAATTCCTCTAGGGCAACTTCAGCTAAACCAAGACGTGAACTTGCAGCCGAAATTGCGTAAAAACAAAGAGATAGAGCGCTTCCATGATATGATTCAAAAGGGAAGCGCTCTAGGTCCCGCTCATCGTTACTTGATCGAAACCTTGCTCAGACCGAACAGCGAGCCAGTCGGCGTCGGCACGAAGCCCTCCACGTTCTTCTGCTCGGCCGTATAGCCGTAGGCCGTGTAGAGCCAGATCCACGGCGAGACTTCGGCGAGATGCTTTTCGAACTCGGCGAAGATCTCCTTGCGCTTGGCCGGATCGGTCTCGGCGCGGCCCCTCTGCATCAGGCTATCGAGCGTGTCGTCGATATAGTTGGCGACCTTCTGCAGGTTGCCCGATTTCGTCCAGTAACGGTTGTACATCGAATAGGGATCGGCACTGCCGCCATTGAGCGCAACCGCCATGTCGAAATTGCCCTTGAGCCACGTGTCGACATAGACATTGAGTTCCATCACCTTGATGTCGAGCTTGATGCCGATTTCGGCGAGCTGCGACTGGATGACCTGTGCTTCGGCCGTGGCCGTCGGCGGTTCACCGGTTGCGGCGATGACGGTTGCCGAAAAGCCGTTGGCAAAGCCGGCATCGGCCATCAGCTTCTTCGCCTTGGCGACATCGCGCGTATAGCAGAAGAGCTTGCTGGGATCGGTCGCATAGAGCGGCATCGTCAACGGCCCGGTCACCTTGCCCTCGCCGAGAGCCGCCGTATCCATCACATCCTTGCGGTCGATGGCGCAGGAAATCGCCTGGCGCACGGCGAGCTGATCCATCGGCTTGCGCGACGGGTTGAGCTGCAGGACGTTGTAGGAAAGGATCGGCGTGCGGGTAAGCTGCAGCTTCGGCTCCTTCGGCACCAGCGTTGCCACGAGCGGATCGTTCAGCAGCGCAAAATCGATCTGGCCGGTGCGCAGCGAAGCAAGGATCGCCGTTTCATCCGGCAGCACGCTGATGTTGATACCGTCGACGCCGGTGGCGCCGCCTGCCCAGTCCTTGTTGGCGGTCAGCACTTCCTTAGAATTCGGAACCCAGCTATCGAGCTTGAAGGGGCCGGAGCCGATCGCCTTCGTGCCGATGGTGCCGGCGGTGATTTCGCTTGCGGGCACGACCGCCGCATTGAGGCTCGTCATGGCCGTCAGAAGCGGAACGTCGGGCTGCGAGAGGTTGAAGACAACGGTATTGGCATCGGGCGTGTCGATGCTCGCGATCGACAGGAAGTTTGCTCGGGCAACGGCGGCAGTCGCTTGATCAAGAATGCGCTGGAACGAGGCCTTGACGTCGGCCGAAGTTACCGGCGCGCCATTCTGGAATTTTGCCTTGGCGTTGAGCTTGAAGGTCAGTTGCTTGCCATCGGGCGCGAACTGCCAGCTTTCGGCTACACCGGGCACGATCTGCAGATTGCCATCCAGGCGAACGAGCGGTTCGTAGATCAGTTCCAGCAGGCGAATGGAAGAGAAGGCCGTTTGCTTGTGCGGGTCGAGCCCGGTCGCGTCCTGCGACCATGCCATGCGCAATGTCGCTGCCTGCGCCGGAATCGCGACGGTCGCCAGACCAATCCCCACGGCCAGCGCTACTCCCGAAATCAGCGTCTTTCCAAAATTCCCTTTCATTCCCAGTCCTCCAAATTTTTTAAAATGTCCCCGGCCGATTTTGGCCTATTGATTGCCGTCGCGGCGCGCCGTGACGGTTATCTCAAGCAGTCCGAGCGTTGATGGCCTTGCGCAGGAATCCATCAGCGTTTTGCAATGCCGCGCGGGCTTCTTCAATGCTCATCCCGGTAATTTCGATCAGAATGGCAAGCTTGACGTCGTTGCCGGTCAGATCGAGCACGCGGCGCGCTTCCTGCTGCGTGCAGCCGGTCGCCTGCATGACGATGCGCGAGGCGCGCGCCACGAGCTTCTTGTTGCTGGCGCTGACATCGACCATCAGGTTCTGGTAGCTCTTGCCGATGCGGATCATGCTTGCCGTCGTCAGCATGTTGAGAATGAGTTTTTGCGCCGTGCCCGACTTGAGCCGGGTCGAGCCGGTCAGGATTTCCGGGCCGACGACAGGCGAAATGGCAAGATCGGCAATGCCGGCGATGATGGAGTTCGGATTGCAGGAGAGCGCCACCGTAAAGGCGCCGATATCCTTGGCGTAGTTCAGGCCGCCAATGACATAAGGGGTGCGGCCGCTAACGGCGATGCCGACCACGACATCGTCCTTGCTCAGCTTAACCTCTTCCAGCGCCTGACGCCCCTGCTCCGGATCGTCCTCGGCACCTTCGATCGAGCGCCGCAGCGCATCTGGGCCGCCAGCGATCAGACCGACGACCATGTCGGGCGGCACGCTGAAGGTCGGCGGGCATTCGGAAGCATCGAGAACGCCAAGCCGGCCGCTGGTGCCGGCGCCCATATAGATCAGCCGGCCACCCTTCTGAAAAGCAGCCACGATCTGATTGACGGCGGCGGCGATTGCCGGGATGACCTTCTCAACGGCAACCGGCACCGTCTGATCCTCATAGTTGATCTCGCGCAGGATATCGAAGGTCGGCAAGAGATCGATATGCATCGTATTCGGATTGCGCCCTTCGGAAACCAACTGCTCCAGTTCGGAAATCAACTTCTGCTCTGTCATGGGCCTGCTCGCGAATAACGCTTCGATATCAATAGGTCAGAGTGGCAAGTTCGATCAGTTCAAGATCGGGCTTGCCGTAGCAAAGATCGGTTTTCAGTCAGACGGACGACCGAAGTCTGCCGGGACTGAGGATGGCCTTTTTGGCTTCGCTCCCCGTCCATTCCCTGTTTACCTAGGTTAACATTATGTCTGTTTATTCCTTTCGTCAATCTATTAAGGAATAAAATATTCCATCCTGGGCGAACAAAAATGGCCGCTCATAGTCGTGGCAAGGCAGCATCGGAAAGAGACGGACGCCTTCGTGCGGTCTCTACATTTCGGATGGAATTTAGGCTTCGACCAAACCGTCAATAATCATCGGTGAGGTGCAAGCACGTAAATGAACGCCTGAGAGTCACCATCGTCGGTACGGACCGTTGCGATCACACGGCAGTAGCCCTCGCCCTCGAAGGCATCGAGCCGCTCCCAATGTGCCGGAAGATCTGTGGATTCGAAGAGGAAGACGTCGATCTCATCGCCATCATCGGTAAGTTCGAGCCCCGGATAGCCTAACGCCGCGCCCCAACCGGATTCCAGCAACCTTCCGCGAACCGTCCCTTGGGTCCATGTACCAGCAAGCCCTTCAAGCTGATGGTGGTTGACGCGGCCCGGCGCAAGCGTGCCGTAGGTGGCGAGGCGATTTTCTGGCGTCATGCAACAATCCTCTTCAGAAGGCCCTTGAGCAATTCGGTGGTTTCCTGCGGCTGCTCGATTGCGGGGAGATGCCCACAGTCACGTATCAGCACGAATTGCGAAGTCCTGATGCCGATATGGATATCGAGCGAGTCCGCCGGCGGCGTCAGCACGTCTCTGTCACCGACGGCAACCAGTGTCGGCACCGAGATCAAAGGCAGCAGCAGTCGGGAATCGGGCCGGTCGAGAATGGCTTGCTGCTGTCGCAGGAATGCTTCGCCACCCACTCGAGCCGCCATGGCCTGGAGTTCCGTTGCAACCGGGCCGTCCAGATGACGCTCATGCACAAGCTCCGGCAGGAGCTTTCGCGTGACACCGGCAAATCGCCCGACTTTCAAGGAATCCATGCCTGCCCGCCTGCGGGCTGCTCGCGCCGGCGTATCAGGCGCCGCGCTTGTGTCAAAAAGCGCCAATCCCAGAACGCGTTCGGGCGCCTGCCGCATGATTTCGAAAGCCACATAGCCGCCCATGGAAATACCGGCAAGCACGAAGCGATCGGGCGCGGAACTGAGCACCCGCACCGCTATGGCATCGACACTCTCGTCCAACGTAAGATCGGCGATGAATGGATCAGCGAGATCTGCAATCTCATCTGCTTGATCCCGCCAGATGCGGGCATCACAGAGAAGGCCTGGAAGGAAAACGATGGCTGGCTTAGGCATGCTCTCTTCTAGCGGCTGCGGCTTCGCCAGTCCAATATATGGAAGGTGCCTTCTCTATCTGTAAAACCTATGGCGATCACTCAGCGGATCGCCTGGCCAGAATAATCGCGCCGGAGACTGCATCGCCGTCGATCGGCTTCAAGCGGCGGCGCACATCGGGCGAAAGCCAGGGCTCGAGCGGGCTTGCGAGACCGCCGAGTAGACATACACGCGGCGCTCCCTTATCGAACAGCGTGCGAACCAGCGTATCGATATGGCCGGCGGCGCTCTGCACGATCCGCCGCGCGACAGCATCGCCTTGATCGGCATGACGCAGGACCATCGGCGCAAGAGCCGCGTAGTCCGTCGCCGATGCCCGGTCCATCCAGGCGACCGCCTCCATCGGATCGTTCTGGAAACGCTGCATGATTTCGGCGAGCAACGCGGTCTTCTGCTCACGTCCATCGTGGGCACGCAGTGCCAGCTGCACCGCCTTCAGCCCGAGATAGGCGCCGCTGCCCTCATCCGATATCGGAAAACCATAGCCGCCGACCCGCAATTGCTGCCCTTCGACGAGACCGAGCCCGATCGAGCCCGTCCCGGCAATCACGATGGCGCCATCACGACCGGAATGGGCGCCGAGGCAAGCCCCCTCGCCGTCGCTGATGAAAGCGATGCTGGCAAATGGATGTTCTATCGCCTTCAGGGCCGCAAGCGCGCCCTTGCGGCCGATCCCGGCCAGTCCGATACCGGCATGGATGCGGCAGAGGTCAGAAGCCGGTAGCCCAGCCTCCTCGATGGCGGCGTCAGAGGCTCGTGAAATGGACGCCCATGCTTCGGCAATCCCGAGTCGGGTGGTTGCCGGCCCGGACAGTCCCTGCCCCAAGACCGTGCCTTTAGTATCCTCGATGCGCGCCCGGCAGCCGGTTCCGCCGCCATCGACGCCGAGAAAATAGGAGGTGTTTTCCGATGCGGCTGTCATGACGTCAACCGTTCGATATCGGCGCCGCACAGCCGCAATTTGCGATCGAGCTGCTCATAGCCGCGGTCGAGATGATAGACGCGATTGACGATGGTTTCGCCTTCCGAAACGAGGGCTGCGAGCACCAGCGATACGGAGGCGCGCAGATCCGTCGCCATCACCTGCGCGCCTTTCAGCGGCGCGCCGCCGCGCACCAGTGCCGTCGTCCCCTGTAGTGTGATGTTGGCGCCAAGGCGCATCAGCTCCGGCACATGCATGAAGCGATTTTCGAACACCGTCTCGCGGATCAGCGACGCACCTTCGGCGCAGCAGGAAAGCGCCATGAATTGCGCCTGCAAATCCGTCGGAAAGCCCGGATAGGGCTCCGTGGTGATGTCGGCTCCCCTAAGTGGACCATCTCGGGAAACGACCAGGCCGCGATCGCTCGGCCAGACGCTGACACCCATGGCCTCAAGCACCTGGACGACGGAGGCCAGATTTTCCAATCGCGCGTGGATGAGCTCGAGCTGCCCGCCTGTAATCGCCGCTGCCACGGCATAAGTGCCGGCTTCGATGCGGTCGGGGATGCCGTGATGCTTGGCAGGGCGCCAGCTGGTGTCGCCATCGATGAGGATGCGATGCGTCCCCGCCCCCTCTATCCGCGCGCCCATGGCGCTCAAGCAAGCCGCAAGATCGGCCACCTCCGGTTCGCGGGCGGCGTTCAAAATCTCGGTTTCGCCCTTGGCCGTGCAGGCGGCCATCATTGCCGTTTCCGTCGCACCGACGGACGGCGAGCTCAAGACGATCCGCGCGCCCTTCAGCCCGTTTGCGGCCGAAGCGACGATCAGACCGCTTTCGATCCCGATATCGGCACCCAGCGTCGAGAGCGCCTTGATGTGCATATCGACGGGCCGCGCGCCGATGGCGCAGCCGCCGGGGAGCGAAACACGCGCATGGCCGAAACGGGCAAGCAGCGGCGCCAGCACCAGCACGGTCGCCCGCATGCGCCTGACCGTATCATAGGAAGTTTCCTTTGAGACGATGTCGCTTGCATCGATCGTCGTGCCGTGCGGCCCACGGGCGATCTTGGCGCCGTGGAGGGTAATGACACCAAGCATATTCTCAACGTCGCTGACTGATGGCAGATTGGTCAGTTCGAGCGGATGCGAGCTCAAAAGTGCTGCGGCGATCTGCGGCAATGCGGCATTTTTAGCGCCAGCGATGGTCACCGCGCCCTGCAACCTCTTGCCGCCGGAGATGCGAAGTCTGTCCATGATGAAAATCCGTCGAAGAAAGGCGAGGACGCCACGAGTCCTTCACGCGTTTCCTCGAAAGACTAATCGACCATTCCATTGTGTCAATCGGAATTGGAATTTTTTATTCCAATTTGCTGTGATAATGTCCGATTGCAAGAAGCGAGATTGCCGAGCTTGAACCGGATGCTATTTTCAGTGTGCTCGTGTCGACGGGTAAAGCAGCCTCGATGGCGCGAAGGGACAAATGTCGATTTTAAAGAAAATCAGCGCGCAGCTCGAAACCATGGCTCCCGCCGATCGCCAGATCGGACAGTTCATCATCGACAATCCCGACCAGATGCTGCGCCTGTCCTCAGCGGCACTCGCAGTCGAAACCGGCCGCAGCCAGTCGAGCGTCGTCAAGTTCAGCCAGAAACTCGGCTATGCCGGCTATCAGGAATTGAAGCTTGCCGTCAGCGAGGCCAAGGCGCAGGAATGGCAGGCACCGGCTGGCATGATCCATGGCACGATCGAAGTGGGCGACGGCTATCTCACGATCCTGCAGAAGCTGCTCGGCAGCAAGATGCAGGCGATGCAGCAGACCATCTCCGTCAACAACGAAGCCGACATCGAAAAGGCGCTCGAAGCGCTTCATGATGCCCGGCGCATCCATCTCGCCGGTGTCGGCGCCTCGTCGCTGGTGGCGCGCGATTTTTCATACAAGCTGATGAAACTCGGCCGCAACGTGCTTCACGACAGCGACAGCCATGTGCAGATGGCCAATGCGTCGACGCTCGGGCCGGACGACCTGCTCTTTGCTCTTTCCTATTCCGGCGCCAGCATCGAGACGCTGCGGATCGCCGAGCTGGCAAGCCAGCGCCAGGCGACCGTCATTGCCGTCACCGGGCTGCAGGACAACCCGCTTTCCCGCGTCGCCGACATCTGCCTTCATACCGTCGGTGACGAGGACCGTGTTCGCTCGTCATCGATCACCGCCCGCGACGCACAGCTGATGCTGACGGACCTGCTGTTCATTCTACTGGTGCAGCGTCAGCCCGATGCCAATGACTATGTCCATAATAGCGAAACCGCAGTTTCCGTACTGAAGGCCAAGCGTCTTTCATAGGATCGCCGGTAACCAAGCTGTGACGACGGCGCCCCTGTACGATGGCGATGTCGGGACGTAGCTTGGCGCCCCAGCAAATCACACAGGAGAGATTCCATGGACCTCGGCCTCAAGGATAAGGTCGTTCTGATCACGGGCGGCTCGAAAGGCATTGGTTATGCCTGCGCCGAACTCTTCCGGCAGGAAGGCGCCCAGGTCGCGATCTGCTCGCGTTCACAGTCCAATATCGATGCGGCTCTTTCGAAGCTTCCCGGCGTGCATGGCCATGCCGCCGACCTGATCTCCGACGCACAAGCACTCTCAGTCGTTGATAAAGTCGAAGCAGAGATCGGGCCGATCGATATCCTCGTCAACAGCGCCGGCGCCGCGGCCCGCACACCGGTGGAGGAACTAACGCCAGCCATCTGGCGGGCCGCGATGGACGCGAAGTATTTTTCATACATCAATGTCATCGACCCCGTGATCAAGCGCATGGGCGCTCGCGGATCGGGTGCTGTGATCAATATCATCGGCAACGGCGGCAAGATCGCCTCGCCCGTCCATCTGGCCGGCGGATCGGCCAATGCCGCGCTCATGCTCGCAAGCGTCGGGCTTGCCAATGCCTATGCCGGCAAAGGCGTGCGCGTCGTCGGCCTCAATCCTGGTCTTACAGAAACCGATCGCGTTGCCGAAGGCCTCAAGGCGGCGGCGAAGGCTTCCGGCTCGACCGAGGAGGAAGCGCTTGCCGATGCACTGAAGCGCATCCCGATCGGCCGCATGGCCGATCCCGCAGACATCGCCAATGTCGTTGCCTTCTTGAGTTCGGCCAAGGCAAGTTACGTCACCGGCGTCGTCATCAGCATGGATGGCGCGCAGGTGCCGGTCATCGTCTGAGCCGGCAATGCGCAGTCTTGCGCTGCCTGCCTCAAGCCGCCGCCTTCCAGTCCAGTCCGATGTCGAGCGTTGACGCGCTATGCGTCAGCCAGCCGACAGAGATGAGATCGACGCCGGAGGCGGCGATCGCGGCAGCGGTTGCCGGCGTGATGCGGCCGGAGGCTTCGGTGATCGCGCGACCGCCGACGATATCGACCGCCTCGCGCAATTGATCCGGCGTCATATTGTCGAGCAGCACGGCATCGACGCCTTCCTGCATGGCTTCGCGAAGCTGCACCAGCGTATCCACCTCGACTTCGATCTTGACCATATGACCTACGCCCGCCTTGGCGCGATGGATGGCCTCGGCGATGCCGCCGGCAATGGCGACGTGATTGTCTTTGATCAGCACAGCATCATAAAGCGCGAAGCGATGGTTCATGCCGCCGCCGGCGCGCACGGCGTATTTTTCCAGAGCACGGAGACCCGGTGTCGTCTTGCGCGTGCAGACGATCGACGCCTTCGTGCCGGCAATAGCCTCGACGATGCCGCCGGTCACAGAAGCAATGCCGGAGAGGTGGCCGAGGAAATTGAGCGCGGTGCGCTCCGCCGTCAGCAAACCGCGGGATGCTCCCTCAATCGTTGCAATCACGTCGCCCGCTTTGACTTTCATGCCGTCGGGCACATGACGGGTCATGACAATGGCTGGGTCCACCAGTTGAAAGGCGAGTTCGGAGGCATCAAGACCTGCGACGACGCCCGGCTGACGGGTCACCATCGCGACACGGGAGCGATGTTCCGCGGGGATGACAGCGGTGGACGTCACGTCGCCGGCAAGACCGAGATCTTCGACCAGTGCATTGCGCACCAGCGGTTCGACAATCAGGCGTGGGAGGGGAGCAAGTGTCATGTCAGGCACTCCTTGCGACAGAATAGGGAATGACGGACCTGGCGATATCCAGGGCATCGGAGAGGCTCATCATGCGGCGCTGCGCATGATGCAGCTTCAGCGGAAAGTCCGTGCGGGCATGGGCGCCGCGCGACTCCGTCCTGAGACTTGCGAAGACGGCGATCAGCAAGGCCACTAGCGCCGGGTCAGTTGCCGGGCTCTCGGTCTCGCATAGCGGCAGGAGTGTCGCGATCGCGCCATGAATGGCGCCGCCATTGCGCAGCACGCCGAGATGGCGCGACACGATCGGCCGGACAAACGTCAAGTCCGGCGCGAACGTCTCGGGAAGATGGCCCGACAATTTTCTGCGGCTCGTGTCCAAGCCGGCGACATCGCGGGCCGCCCTTATGCCCATGACGGCAGCCTCCAGTAGGGAGTTGCTGGCAAGGCGGTTGGCGCCGTGCAACCCCGTCGACGCCGCTTCGCCCACGACCCAGAGGCCGGGTAACGAACTGCGGCCATTCTCGTCGGTCGCCACGCCGCCCATGTGATAGTGAACAGCCGGGCGCACCGGAATGAGATCGCTCGCGGGATCGACGCCTGCCTCGTGGCAAAGAGCCTCGATGACCGGAAAGCGTGTGGCGAAGCGGT
Source organism: Martinezella hainanensis (assembly GCF_900094555.1). Lineage (GTDB taxonomy): Bacteria > Pseudomonadota > Alphaproteobacteria > Rhizobiales > Rhizobiaceae > Rhizobium > Rhizobium hainanense. The sequence continues at coordinate 241,707 of NZ_FMAC01000005.1, read as the reverse complement.
TGCCGAGGGCATTTCGCGCATCGAGGAATACCTTGCCGCCGCGGGCAATCTCCGCGCTGATGGCACGCGCGACAACATCGCGCGGCGCAAGCTCGGCGCCGTCTACCCCTACCATGAAACGCACACCGCTTTCGTTGACCAGAAGAGCGCCCTCGCCGCGCACTGCCTCGCTGACAAGCGCCAGGGGGCGTCTGCGACTATCGAGAGCAGTCGGATGGAATTGCACGAATTCCATATCAGCGAGCTGCGCGCCCGCGCGCGCCGCAAGCGCAATCCCCTGTCCGAAATTGCCGATCGGGTTGGTCGTGGCATCGAACAGGCCGCCAATACCACCCGTGGCGAGAACGATGCGCGACGACGGCAGAACGACGCTGCCTTTCTCGGTCAGGCACAGAAGGCCGGTGACGTGATCGCCATCCAGCAACAGACGTTGCGCCTGATAACCTTCCAGCACGGTGATCGACGGTGTGCGGGCAACCGCCTCGGCAAGCGCGCGAACAATGGCGGCACCGGAGCCATCTCCCTTGGAATGCACGATGCGCCGCAGCGAATGAGCGGCTTCCAGGCCAAGGGATAATTCGCCGGCATCATTGCGATCGAATTCGACACCTGCCTGCTCCAAGGCAGCGATGGCAGCAGGTGCTTCGGCGACGATCCTTGCCGCCACCTTCGCGTCGCAAAGCCCATCCCCGGCAGCCAGCGTATCGGCAAGATGCAAGGCGGCGCTATCGCCCTCGCCGATGCTGGCGGCGATGCCGCCTTGTGCCCAGGCGCTCGATGTCTCCGCACCGATCAGGGCACGGGTGACGATCACGGTCGGTTCGGGCGCCAATGTCAGCGCCGTCATCAGCCCGGCCAGACCGCTGCCGACGATGACGATGCGGCCGCTCAATTCTTCGAGGATCTCGCTCATATCGCCAGCATCCTTTCCACCGCGCGGCGGGCGTCGGCGGCAATTGCGGGATCGACGGTCACCTCGTGCTGCCCTTCTTCCAATGCCTTACGGATATTGCCGAGGGTAATGCGCTTCATGTGCGGGCAGAGATTGCAGGGTCGGATGAACTCCACATCCGGATGATGCACGGCGACATTGTCGCTCATCGAACATTCGGTGAGCAGTACGACACGCGCCGGATGCTTCTTGCCGACATAGTCGGACATGACGGCGGTCGAGCCGGCGAAATCCGCGGCCTCGACAACGTCAGGCGGGCATTCCGGATGGGCAAGCACCGTCACGCCCGGATAATTTTCGCGCAGCTGACGGATATCCTCTGCGGTGAAGAGTTCATGGACTTCGCAGTGCCCATGCCAGGCGATAAGCTCGACATTCGTTTCCCGCGCCACGTTGCGCGCCAGATATTCGTCGGGAAGCATCAACACCTTCGGCACGCCAAGCGATTCCACCACCTGCCGGGCATTGCCCGAGGTGCAGCAGATATCGGAGGCAGCCTTCACGGCTGCCGATGTATTGACATAGGTGACGACCGGCACGCCCGGATGGGCCTGGCGCAGCAGGGCGATATCCTCCGGCGTGATCGATTCCGCCAGCGAGCAGCCGGCTTCCATATCCGGGATCAGTACTTTCTTTTCCGGGTTCAGCAACTTCGCCGTCTCGGCCATGAAATGCACACCGGCCAGCACGATGATGTCGGCATCGACCTCCACGGCCTTGCGGGCAAGCGCCAGGCTGTCGCCGACGATATCGGCAACGCCATGGAAGATTTCCGGCGTCTGGTAGTTGTGCGCGAGAATGACGGCATTGTGTCGTCGCTTCAGTTCGAGGATTGCCTCGACATCATCCTGGAACGACAGCCATTCGGCTTTCGGGATGACGCGACTGACACGATCGTAGAGGGAGGATGCGGATACGGGAAGATTCATGGCCGGCTCCTTATTATACTCATTTTGAGTATATCATGCGCAAATAGATATTCTCGTGTTGAGCATATGTCAATTGCGGGAGAGCGGTAATTTCGTTCCAGCGAATTCGCGTTCTTCGAGGACGGCGCGGCGGAAGCGGAAGAGCTTTGCAGGGCGACCGCCGGTTTCGCTTTCGGTGCCGCCGGTTTCCTCGACCAGTTCCTGCTGTTCGATCAGCCGGCGGAAATTCTGCTTATGCAACGTCAAGCCGGCCAACGCCTCGACGGTTTTCTGCAATTGCAGCAGCGTAAAATTTTCCGGCATGAGTTCGAAGACGACGGGGCGATATTTGATCTTGGCCCTGAGCCGCGCCATGCCAGTCGCAAGGATGCGGCGGTGATCGGCAAACATCGACTTGCCGAAATTGTGCCTGAGGTCACAGCCCGCCTCGGCGACGAGACGCGCCTCATAAAGCAATTCATAGCGCTGCAGGACGAGATCCTCGTTCCATGCCGCCCCATTCAGCCCGAAATCGAAATCGGCGCGACGGCGGCGCTGGCCGCTGCGCATCGCATCCTCCTCGATCCATGGCGCGAGACGAGCGGCTATATCATCGAGAATCGCCGGGCGGCCATCGCGATGATCCTCCCAGGGAAGATATTCGTACCAGCCATGCCAGCCCGGCATGCCACCGCCGGGTGCAGCCTGCTCGCGCACGAGCCCCAGATAGCTGATGGAAATCGTGCGGCCGCCGAGGATTTCGTTGTTTCGATCGCGATCGGCAAAGGTATAGAGCTGCTCCAGATAGCCGACAGGATGGGCGGTCTGATCCTGAACCCATTCGCGCAATCCGCTTTGCAGCGTGCGGTGCCCGAGCTCGAACGGGCCGGACGGCAGGGCATCACCCGACCGCACCGTCATCACCCTTGGATCGCTGCCCGTAACAGCCGTCAGAACCGCGATCAGCTCGGCATGCGCAAGCCCGATGGTCAAGCGAACTCCATGATCTGTTTGCTTACGAAGCTTGTCGCATGAAGCGAGGCGCAAGCCAATGCACGCAAGTACTTGCTCCACATCTCAAGACTGCGCGAAGAGCTGAAATGCCCCTGTCCAATCAAGGCCGCAGCACGACGTTACCGAAGAAATGACGCCACACTCGGGCGAAGCCTATCTGGCTTGATCAATGGAAATTGCAATCTTTTACGATGGCAGCAGCTTCCTGCCCGCTTCGGTGAGGACGACCAAGCCTTGCTCTCGCTCAACAAGACCAAGATCCACCGCATCCTCCCATATGGGCAATCGGGGACAACTGGTCCGCCATGCATCCATGACCTCGTGATAAGGTCGAGGACCAGCTTTCAGGAAAACCAGGAGATCAATGACAAGGCTATTGGGCGCTTCCAACATCACCTCCGTGAGTAGTATAGTGGAAATATACACCCGCAGACTATCGCTGTCATGATGTGTTCGATGCGTTTTGACGCCCAGCCAGGGCGTCTCTTGCTTAACGATTGACGGCGACATCGCCCCTTCGCCGGCACCACAGCCAATCCGATCACATTCGGGTCTAGCGGCTCACATAATCCGGATATTGTTCGCAAATGAGATCGACGATCGACAAGGTGCCTGACAGGTGCCGGCGCAAGGCAGCTACGGCGGCCTCCGCGTCGGCTGAGCGCACGGCATCGACCACGGCTTGATGGTCGATAATGATCTGCTCGAGCTTGCCCGGCATGGGCAGGTTGAGCATGCGCAGCCGGTCGAGATGCACGCTCTGGCGCCGGACCGTCGACCACAGGCCGAGAATGCCCGCCCGCTCATAAAGAACGCGATGGAAATCCTTGTCGAGCACGTCGAAGAGATCGTAGGTTTCCTGCGACACCACGTGCTTCTGACGAGCCAGGATGCCTTCGAGGATTGCTGCCGTTTCTGCAGGCGACTCGGCAGCCAGCCGGCGAACGGCCTCCAGCTCGATCGACAATCGCAGGAAATGCGCCTCCGTTGCGTTGCGGATATCGATCCTCGCAACAACCGTCGCATATTGCGGATAGACCTCCACCAATCCCTCCTCCTCAAGCCGGATCAGGGCATCGCGCACGGGGGTCTGGCTGACATTGAATTCGCTCTGCAGTGAGATCCGCGACAAGACCGTCGTCGGCGGCAGGCTCATCGAAAGAATGCGCGATCGCAGTATCTCCAGGATCTGAGGCCCAACTTGGCGGGAGCGATCGAGGGCGAATTCTTTCGGGTTGAGCTTCACTGGCGGCCTTTCTGATCGAGAGCATCTGCTCATTAAGCACAATTCGGGGCTTGATGCACTGATACATTAGTGCTTTAGTTGGCGTAAGCCAACTTCATTTCTCAAGGGTTGGATCAATCGGGAGGAGCAAATGAGAGGATTTATTCGCTGTCTGACCGCGGTCGGCATGGTGATCGCAGGCACCTTTTCAGCTGGCGCGGCCGAAAAGACGGAGATTTCGATCACGCGTCAGCCGGGCATTCTTTATCTCGCCAGCCATGTGATGGAGACACAGAAGCTGATCGAGAAGCATGCGGCGGCGGATGGCCTGCAAGGCGTCAAGGTGGAATGGCGTACCTTCAGCGGCGGTGGCGCCCAGACCGATGCCCTGCTGTCGGGCAATGTCGACATCGTCAATACCGGCACCGGCAATCTCCTGCTGCTTTGGGACCGTACCAGGGGCAAGGTCAAGGGCATCGTCACCAATTCGGCTCAGCCGGTCATCATGGTCTCGCGCGATCCGCGCATTCAGTCGCTGAAGGACATTCAGCCGGGCGACAAGATCGCCGTGCCGACCGTCGGCGTCTCGACGCAAGCCATTCTGCTGCAGATGGCCGCCGCGCAAATGTATGGCGACGACCAGGTGCACAAGTTCGATGCCAATACGGTGCAGCTCGGCCACCCCGACGCGATGGCAGCGCTTGCCAACCAGACCCATGAGGTCAAGAACCACTTCTCCGCCCCACCCTTCCAGTATCTAGAACTGAAACAGCAGGGCGTTCACAAGGTCGTCGATTCCCGCGACATCATCGGCGGCGAGTTGACCCAGGGCACTTTCTTCACCACGACGCAATTTGCGAGCGCCAACCCGACCATCATCAAGGCCGTGCGCGAGGCGACCGCCGAAGCCATCGACTTCATCAAGAAGGATCCGAAAGCGGCCGTGGAAGCTTATAAGACCGTCAGCGGTGACAAGACCAGCGTCGAGGACCTGTTGGCCATCCTCAACGAGCCGCACATGATGGAGTTCCGCATGGATCCGCAGGGAACCATGAAGTTTGCGGCCCATCTCTACAAGATCGGCACGTTGAAGACGATGCCCAAGGCCTGGACCGACTATTACTTGCCGGAAGCAGCCGATCTTAATGGCAACTGACGCCTGCGGGCGGCGCGAATGCCGCCTTCAAGCCATTTCTCGGAGAAGGCTCATGCTTCAGGCAAAACTCGCGGCCGATACGCCGAACACGGAAACAATGACCACAAAGCCGCTCTTGAATGTCGACAAGGTAACGCTTCGCTACAAGACGCCGAACCTGCTGATCACCGCAACGGAAAACGTCAGCTTCTCCGTTGACCAGTCGGACCGCTTCGTCCTCCTCGGCCCCTCGGGCTGCGGAAAGTCGACCCTGCTGAAGGCCATCGGCGGATATATGACGCCGGTGACGGGCCGGATCGAGATCAAGGGGCAACCGGTCAGGAAACCCGGCGCCGACCGCATGATGGTCTTCCAGGAATTCGACCAGTTGTTGCCCTGGAAGACGGTGCTGGAAAACGTCATGTTTCCGCTGACGACCGCTCGCCGTCTGCCGCGCAGCGAAGCGGAGGCCATTGCCCGCGACTATATCGAGAAGGTGAAGCTCACCCGCGCGGTCGATACCTATCCCCACATGCTGTCGGGCGGCATGAAACAGCGCGTTGCCATTGCCCGCGGCATGGCGATGCAGCCCGATATCCTCTTGATGGACGAGCCCTTTGCCGCACTTGATGCCCTAACCCGCCGGCAAATGCAGGATGAACTCCTGCAGCTCTGGGAAGATACCCGCTTTACCGTCATCTTCGTGACGCATTCGATCGCCGAGGCAATCAAGATCTCCAATCGCATCCTGCTGCTGTCGCCGCATCCCGGCCGCGTCAAGGCCGAAGTGCGCGATGTGGAAACCGTTCGCGACGATCCCGCTGCCGCCGCCAAACTGGAGCAGGAGATCCATCACATGCTGTTTGCCGAGCAGGGTCACAGGGAGTAAGCCATGAGCGCACCGCAGATCATCCTTGCACCGCAGGCCACGGACACCGCCGGCCATATCGCAGCCGTCGAGCAGAAGCTCGGCGCGATGGAACTGCTCTGGCAGTCGGGCCTGTTCCGCAAGTCATTGCTGATCGTCGTCCTCGCCGTCATCTGGGAAGCCTATGCCCGGCATCTCGACAATCCGCTGCTGTTTCCGACGCTCAGCGACACGCTGACGGCGCTTTACGACCGTTTCGCCGACGGTGTGCTGCCGGCCCGCATCTGGACCACACTGAAGATATTGGTGACCGGCTACATCTCGGGAACGGTGCTCGCCGCCGTCCTGACAGTCGTTGCGATCAACACCCGCATCGGCACCGATTTTCTCGAAACCATGACGGCAATGTTCAATCCGCTGCCGGCGATCTCGCTGCTGCCGCTCGCCCTCATCTGGTTCGGGCTGGGACCTGCAAGCCTCGTCTTCGTGCTCATACATTCCGTCCTCTGGGCTGTTGCGCTCAACACACATGCGGGCTTTCTCGGCGTCTCGCGCACCTTGCGCATGGTCGGCGCCAACTATGGGCTGACGGGGCTGTCTTATGTCTTCCGCATCCTGATCCCCGCAGCCTTCCCGTCGATCCTCACGGGCCTGAAGATCGGCTGGGCCTTCTCCTGGCGCACGCTGATCGCCGCCGAGCTCGTCTTTGGCGTCTCCTCCGGCCAGGGCGGTCTCGGCTGGTTCATCTTCGAAAACCGCAATCTTCTCGACATCCCCTCGGTCTTTGCCGGCCTGCTGACTGTGATCGTCATCGGGCTTATTGTCGAAAACCTGGTTTTCCAGACGATCGAGCGCCGCACCCTGCTAAAATGGGGCATGAAGGAATGAGCAGGCGCACGGATTTATCCCTTCGACCAATATTCGAATACAAGGCGCAAATACAATGAACAGCAGGAAGAAGCCCCAGGACTTACGCAGTGCCAGATGGTTTGCCCCCGACGACCTTAGAAGCTCGGGGCATCGCTCGCGCACCATGCAGATGGGCTACGCGCCCGAAGAATGGACAGACAAGCCGGTCATCGCCATCTTGAACACCTGGTCGGACGCCAATCCTTGCCATGCCCATTTCAAGCATCGCGTCGAGGACGTGAAGCGCGGCATCCTACAGGCGGGTGGCTTTCCCCTGGAGCTGCCTGCGCTGTCGCTGTCGGAAAGCTATGTGAAGCCGACGACCATGCTCTATCGCAACATGCTGGCGATGGAAGCGGAGGAGCTGTTGCGTTCGCACCCGGTCGACGGTGCGGTCCTGATGGGCGGCTGCGACAAGACCACGCCAGGCCTCGTCATGGGCGCGCTCTCCATGGGGCTGCCGATGATCTATCTGCCTGCCGGCCCGATGCTACGCGGTAATTATCGTGGCGAATATCTCGGCTCAGGATCGGATGCCTGGAAATTCTGGGACGAACGCCGCGCCGGCACCATTTCGGAGAAGGAATGGGTCGATGTCGAGGCCGGCATCGCCCGCTCTTACGGTCACTGTATGACCATGGGCACGGCGAGCACGATGACGGCGATTGCGGAAGCACTGGGGCTGACGCTGCCCGGCGCGAGCTCGATCCCGGCGCCTGATGCCAATCATATTCGCATGTCCTCGGCCGTCGGCCGCCGGATCGTCGAGATGGTCTGGGAGGATCTCGTCCCCTCGAAGATCGTCACGCAGGCCGCTGTTAAAAATGCCGTCGCCGTCGCGATGGCAACCGGCTGTTCCACCAACGCCGTCGTGCATCTGATCGCGATGGCACGACGCGCCGGCACAAATCTCTCGCTCGATGATCTTGATCAGGCCGGGCGCACGACGCCGGTGCTCGCCAATATCAGGCCCACAGGCAAGACCTATCTGATGGAGGATTTCTATTACGCTGGCGGCCTGCGCGCCCTGATGGCGAAGCTGTCTTCCAAGCTCGATCTCTCGGCGCTTACGGTCTCCGGCTTCACCCTTGGCGAAACGTTGGAAGGTGCGAAATGCTACAATGACGATGTCATCCGCTCGCTCGACAATCCAGTGTATCACGAGGGGTCGCTTGCTGTACTGAAGGGCAACCTTGCGCCGACGGGTGCTGTCATCAAGCCGGCCGCCTGCGATCCGCGCTTTCACAAGCATCAGGGACCGGCGCTCGTCTTCGACAGCTATCCGGAGATGAAGGCCGCGGTCGACGATGAGGATCTCGACATCACGCCCGACCACGTCATGGTCCTGCGCGGCGCCGGCCCACAGGGCGGTCCCGGCATGCCCGAATGGGGCATGCTGCCGATCCCGAAGGCGCTGCTGAAGAAGGGGCACAGGGATATGCTGCGTCTGTCCGATGCCCGCATGAGCGGTACGAGCTATGGCGCCTGCATTCTCCACGTCTCGCCGGAATCGCATGTCGGCGGCCCGCTGGCGCTCTTGCGCAACGGCGACATCATCCGCCTCGATCTTGAGGCGCGGCGCATCGACATGCTTGTCGACGAGGATGAATTGCAGCGTCGGCGCGACGCCTGGGTCAAGCCGGCGGAAAAATTCGGTCGCGGCTACGGCTGGATGTTCTCGCGCCATGTCGCCCAGGCCGATACCGGCTGCGATTTCGACTTCCTGGAAAACAACTTCGGCCCGACGCCGGGCGAACCCGACATCTATTGATCATAGAGGATATATCGCATGAGCAATTATGTGCTGAGCAGCGAGACGCGCGACAAGCTGATGGGTGTGGCAACACCGACGATCGCCACCGCACTTTTCCGGCGGGGCCTGCGCAACCAGTTCATTCAGGATGTGCGGCCGCTTTCGCCGAAGAAGGCAAACATGGTCGGCCAGGCCTTCACGCTTCGCTATATTCCGGCGCGAGAAGACCTGAACACGCTGGAAGTCTTCCGCAACCCCGAACATCCGCAGCGCGCCGCCGTCGAGCAATGCCCGCCCGGCTTCGTGCTCGTCATGGACAGCCGCAAGGATGCGCGTGCTGCATCGGCCGGCTCCATTCTTGTCTCGCGCCTGCAGGTACGCGGCGTGGCCGGTGTCGTCACTGACGGTGGTTTCCGCGACAGCCCCGAAATCGCCGCCCTCGACATCCCCTCCTACCATCACCGCCCGTCCGCCCCGACGAACCTGACCCTGCATCAGGCGATCGAAATCAATGGCCCGATCGGCTGCGGCGATGTGGCGGTTTTCCCTGGTGACGTGCTCGTCGGCGACAATGAAGGCGTCATCGTCATCCCTGCCCATCTCGCCGATGAGATTGCCACTGAGACCGTGGAAATGACGGCCTACGAGGACTTCGTCACCGAGGAAGTCATGAACGGCGCGACCATCATCGGCCTCTATCCCGCGACCAGCGATGCGCCGAAACTTAAATTCGCGGAATGGCGGAAACAAAAGGGCCGCTGATCCACTTTCAAGCGAGCGCAACCGGAAGCATTCGGCCGGCTGCGCTCGTTGGCACTATTCTTCCTTGACCAGTTTCAAAACGAGCTGCTGGAGATTGCCACCATCGCTGAATTCGACCTTGTCGAAATCGCTGTTGCGACGCCGCTCTTTATTGGAAATCTCGCCGAGCCGCTTCGTCAGCTCGATACGGATCTTGCTGCATTTCGGGTCGTCGGGCACGGAGAAGCCGACGCTCATCGCCTCTATCTCCTTGACCATGTCCTTGATGAAACCACCATGCACCCGCTCATGCGCCTCGACCCCGGCGATGAATTTCTGCCAGCTTTTGCGGGTCGACGCCGGCAACTGGGCGGAGGGCTTCGGCAATGTGTAGGTGATGATCAGTTTCGGTATATTGACCGTGATCGCGCAGGCACCATCCGGCTGTAGCGCGTATTTGCGCGTCCATGTCAGCTTGAAATCGGTATGCGCAATCGCTCTCACCTTGGGTCCGAGCAACGGGCCGCGCTCACCGATGGAATCGTAAAGCTCACGCCCCGATGTTCCGGTGATCGTGTAAGTCTTGGTCGTCTCGACCGCCTGCCGGTCGGCATGGGCGGCCATCGGCAAAGAGGCAATACACGTCGCCGCTGCGAGTAATCGAATGTCTGCTTTCACGAATATCCCCATGACCACCACTTCAGGTGCGGCGAAGCTAGCCAGAGGTAGCGACTATTTCAATGAGCAGATGGCGTCAGAATACCGAACTCGAGGCCAGCATGTCCTCTGCATCTTCTCTCTCCATCTCGAAGACCCTCTTGCCGATGGCGAAGCTGAAACCATTGCGGGCGAAGGCAGATAATTCTTTTGCCTTGCGCTTCTCGTCGAGATCGCCGCGCCGAAAAGGACCGAAGCCGCGTTTCCTGGCAAAAATCACGGCAGAATGGAGATCGTCGACCTCCTCCACTGCCGCAACGACAGTCTCGCCGCTAATGCCCTTGGATGCGAGCTTGAAGGCGATGGCTTTCTTCGATTTTCCGGAACGGACCGCCGAGCGCGTGCTGATTTCAGCGAAGGCGACATCGTCGAGCACTTTCAGCTCATAGGCGAATTTAACCGCGAAATCGGCAAGCGCCTTGATCTGCACCTCGCTGATATCTTCGAACTTCTGTTTCGCCTTCTTGGCGATCGCATCGGACAATTGCCTCTCGGTCATCATGCGACGTTCGAGACGATAAATCGTGGAGTTGCGTGCCCAGGAGAGCATGCGGCTTGTCGGCGTTTCATCCATGAAGGAAGACATTTGGCGAAGTAGGAATCATCACGAAGAATTTTACGCAAGCCAGGCCGCCCAGGCAATGAATACGCTTGGTAATCATGGGATGATTGGCTATGCTCTCTTTGCGGCCAAGGTGGTAAAACGCCGAGCGTCGAATCCCATCGACGGTGGAGGCCGTCTCAAGCACCACATTGCTATGGATCACGGAGCCTGCAGCTCTCCCGAGAGCTTTGCCGATCGGGAACCAGCGCTCCGTTCAGAGGAGGCAGGAATGGATTATCGCAAGCTCGGCCCAAGCGGGGCCGTTGTCACGGCCTATTGCCTTGGCACCATGACATTCGGCGCGGAAGCGAGTGAGGCCGCGTCGCACAAGCTTCTTGACGATTACTTCGCATGGGGCGGCAACTTCATCGACACCGCCGATGTCTACAGTGCCGGCAAGTCGGAAGAGATCATCGGCCGCTGGCTGAAGGCGCGTCCGACCGAGGCTCGCCAGGCCGTCGTCGCCACCAAGGGCCGCTTCCCGATGGGCAACGGTCCAAATGACATCGGCCTTTCGCGACGGCACCTGGGGCAGGCCCTGGACGACTCGCTGCGTCGTCTCGGCATCGATCATATCGATCTCTACCAGATGCACGCCTGGGACGCCCTGACGCCGATCGAGGAGACGCTGCGCTTCCTCGATGACGCCGTGCGCGCCGGCAAGATCGGCTACTACGGCTTTTCCAACTATGTCGGCTGGCACATCGCCAAGGCGGCCGAGATCGCCAAGGCGCGGGGCTATACGCGGCCGGTGACCCTGCAGCCGCAATATAATCTGCTCGTGCGCGATATCGAGCTCGAGATCGTCGATGCCTGCCTCGATGCCGGCATGGGCCTGCTGCCCTGGTCGCCGCTCGGCGGCGGCTGGCTGACCGGCAAATACAAGCGCGACGAGACGCCAACCGGCGCCACACGGCTCGGCGAAAACCCCAATCGCGGCAGCGAAGCCTATGCCGCGCGCAACGCCCAGGAGCGGACCTGGGCGATCATCGAAACCGTGGAGGAGATCGCCAAGGCACGCGGCGTCAGCATGGCGCAGGTGGCCCTTGCCTGGACGGCGGCGCGTCCGGCCGTAACATCGGTCATTCTCGGCGCCCGCACATCCGAGCAGCTTGCCGACAATCTGGGTGCCGCCAAGCTGGCGCTGTCGGAGGCAGAGATGGGTAGGCTCAACGAGATCAGCGCGCCACAGCCTGCCGCCTATCCCTATGGCGAAAGCGGACGGAACCAGCGCCACCGCAAGATCGAAGGTGGCCGCTAAGAAGCATTCGGCGGCGGAGCCAAAATTGCTCCGCCGCCGCCATATCATCCATTCGTCAAATCAGCGGCGGATTAAGCCTCGCAAAACCCTCCTGTCGCCGATAGGGGAAATAGGGATAGGGGGCCGTCACCGCGCTCACCTTGTCCAGCCTTTCGATCTGCTCCCTGGAAAGCGTCCAACCGACCGCACCGAGATTTTGGCGCAACTGCTCTTCATTGCGCGCACCGATGATGACGCTTGAAACCGTCGGCCGGCTTAGCAACCAGTTGATGGCGATCTGTGGCACGCTTTTTCCGGTTTCACCGGCGATCTCGTCCAGGACATCGACAATATCGAACAGCTTCTCGTCATCGACGGGCGGGCCGAAGGATGCGGTTTCGTGCAGCCGGCTTGTCTCCGGCAAAGGCTGGCCGCGGCGGATCTTTCCTGTCAGCCTGCCCCAGGCCAGCGGGCTCCAGACCAGCGCACCGACATTCTGATCGCTGCCAAGGGGCATCAGCTCCCATTCATAGTCACGGCCTGCAAGCGAATAATAAACCTGATGGGCGACATGGCGCACATAGGAATGCTTCTGGGACACGGCAAGCGATTTCATCAACTCCCAACCGGAGAAGTTAGAGGCGCCGACATACCGGATCTTTCCCGCTCGCACGAGGCTATCCAGCGTGGAGAGCGTTTCCTCGATCGGGGTCGAGGCGTCGAAGGCATGCAACTGTAACAGATCGATGTAATCGGTGCCGAGGCGACGCAAGGCCGCATCGACCGACTTGATCAACCGTGAGCGCGAGCTCCCCCAATCGGCGGGTCCTTCGCCCATCGGAAGGGCGGTCTTTGTCGAGATCAGAACGGCATCGCGCCGGCCCCGGATCGCCTCGCCGAGCACCTCCTCCGACGCACCGGCCGAATAGACATCGGCAGTGTCGAAAAGATTGACGCCCGCTTCCAGGCAGATATCGACCAGACGCCCCGCTTCGGCCGCATCCGTCGAGCCCCACGCGCTGAATAGAGGGCCACTGCCGGCAAAGGTGCCGGCGCCGAAACTGAGAACGGGAACACGCAGGCCGGAAGCGCCAAGATTTCTGTAGTCCATCATCTGTCTCCTGATGTTTTCTCAAGAGATAGATCCTTCCATCAAGATGATATAGATTGCCAGAAAGAAACTGATTTATGATTTGAATTCATCATGAGCCGTCAAGAGATCAATCGTTCCGGTGAAATGGAAGTCTTCGTGCGCGCCGTAGAGCTCGGCGGCTTCACCGCCGCCGCCATCGCCTGCCGTATGACGCCGTCTGCCGTCAGCAAGCTCGTCACCAGGCTGGAAAAGCGCCTCGGCACGCGCCTCATCCATCGCTCGACAAGGCGGCTGCAGCTCACGCCCGAAGGCTGCTCCTTCTTCGAGCGCAGCGTTGCCATCCTTGCCGATATCGCCGAAGCCGAGCGCCATGCTTCTGCGGGAGAGCAGGTTGCCGGGCATATTCGCATCAATACCAGCGGCTCCTTCGGCAACCATGCGCTCGCTCCGCTTGTTCCCGGCTTCATGGCGCTGCATTCCAATGTTTCGCTGGAGATCTTCCACACCGATCGCGTCGTCGACTTGATGGAAGAGCGCGCCGATGTCGCGATCCGAGCCGGGCCACTGAAAAGTTCCAGCCTCACGGCCCGCAAGCTCGGGGTGGCGCGAAATATCATCGTCGCATCGCCAGATTATCTACGCAGACATGGGACGCCGCGCTCCGCGGCCGAGCTGACAAAACATTGCCGCATCGGCTTTAGCTATTCCAGGGCGATCGAAGGCTGGCCGTTGCTCGTTGATGGCGAGGTTGCGACGATCCCCGCTGCACGTAGTCTGCAGGTGGGCGACGGCGAAGCCATGCGTCATCTTGCGATCGAAGGCGCAGGCATTGCCCGCCTTGCCGCCTTCACCGTCAGATCGGATATCGCGGCCGGCCGGCTGCAGCCGGTGCTGGAAGACCTCAATCCTGGCGATACCGAGGAGTTTCACGCCGTCTATATCGGCCAGGGCGGCCCCCTGCCTGCCCGCGTGCGCGCCTTACTGGATTTTCTGCGCGAGAGTGTCAGCTTGTGAAAAAGCGATGCGGCCGTCTAGGCCGCATCGCATCCGTTGGAAATTTTAATCGTGACGCCGATCAGGCTGATGGCTGCCGGGTCTTGCGCAGATAGGGCAATACCGTATCGAACGAGCCGAAGCGGGTGATGGCGTCTTCGTTGGAAACGGCGGCGGTGATGATGACATCTTCGCCCTGCTGCCAGTTGGCCGGCGTTGCCACCTGATGCTTCGATGTCAGTTGGATCGAGTCAATCGCACGCAGGATTTCGCCGAAGTTGCGGCCCGTCGTCATCGGATAGGTGAGGATCAGCTTGATCTTCTTGTCCGGGCCGATGACGAAGACCGAGCGAACCGTGGCATTGTCGGCGGGCGTGCGACCCTCGGAGCTGTCACCGGCGCCGGCCGGCAGCATGTCATAAAGCTTGGCGACCTTCAGGTCCTTGTCGCCGATCAGCGGATAATCGACATCGAAGCCGGTTGCGGTCTTGATATCGTTCTTCCAGCGGCCGTGACTTTCGACCGGATCGACGGAGATGCCGATGATCTTGACACCACGCTTGCGGAACTCACCTTCGAGGCCAGCCATCGCGCCAAGCTCGGTCGTGCAGACGGGCGTGAAATTCTTCGGATGCGAGAAAAGAACGGCCCAGCCGTCACCGATCCAATCGTGGAACTGAACCTCGCCCTGCGTCGTCTCTGCCGTGAAATCCGGGGCGATATCGTTGATGCGCAAACTCATTGTCTTACCTCCAAACAATCTGCCCCGACGCACGCTTGAAATGGCGCCCAAGGGACGAGAAAAAATCCGCCGCAGAATGGCGTCGAATGTCCGATATGAAAAGCCTTCTTTTAAATAGGCGCCGCAATTGCCGCTGAAAACCCTTGCGGCCTACGATGCCTGCCGCGTGTCTTCAGCATTTCGAGAAAACCGTAGCCGCTTGCCCAGCGCCCGAAACCGCTCGCTACGTTGATATGTCCGGCAAGACCGATATTGCGAACATCCGAATTCCAGAGCCGTCCGAACATGCCGAGCCTGTCGAGGCTCATATAAATGTCGTTCAAACTCCCGACCGTCATGCTGGGGAAAGGTAAGGCTTCCGTCGGCATGGTGCCGAAAGACAGATGCCCGGAATGCAGGGCTTCCGTCACCGGAATATCGCAGGGCGCAACAAGCAGCGCACCTTTGACCTTTCGCGCAGCCTCGCGGCCAGCCAACCTCGCCGTCAGCACGCAGCCCAGACTGTGGGCGACGATATAGGCCTCACCGGCCTCTTCCAGTGCGGCTTCCAATTTTTCCATCCAGCTACTGAGATTGGGAAAGTCCCAGTCGTCCTGCTCGACGAGCCGAACGTCGTGATGATCCTGCAGCCAATAGCGCTGCCAATGTCCCTCGCCCGAGCCGAAAAGGCCAGGCACAATCAGTACTCTGGTCATGTAAGCCTCACGAGAAAAAGCGACCGAATGCAAAGCTTGCGACAGGAAACCAAAAGCGCATCCCCTCAATACCAGGGCGCGGGGGACGTGCACCAATAGTAGATCTCGTAGTCGCGCGCTGAAAGCTCTCGCTCGGCGGACCCGGGCCGATCAACGGGCTGGATGGGTCCGTTCGCATCTCGCAACGCACGCCCGGCGAAAATCGTCTTCAGGCGGCTAATGACATTCCATTTCATGTAACCCTCCATTTGGTTGATAAATCCGAGGCGGCGGGATGCAATTTGTCCATCAGCCTATCATTCGGCCGCGGCGAGCACCCTTACCGAATGCGGGAAGAAAGCTGAGAGCTCGCCGACGACTTCATTGATCCGGTTGGCGAGCGGTTCCGAAGCGACCTTGTAATCGGTAAAATCACGATCCGATGCATAGACTGCGGTTGGCAGGGTATGAGCCATGAAGAAACCGAAGAGCGGCCGCAACTGATGTTCCACCATCAGCGCATGCCTGTCTCCGCCGCCGGTCGCGGTGATGATGATCGGCTTGGCACGCAGTTCGTGCGGATCGATGAGATCGATCAGATGCTTGAACAGCCCGGGATAGGATCCCTTGAAGGTTGGCGAACCGATAATCAGCGCATCCGCAGAGACGATATCGTCGATCACGCCTTTCGCCTGGTCATCGAGATCTTTGCGCCACTGGGTAGCGCCGAGGGACGGACCAACATCATGCAGATCATAAACCTTGCTTGCGAAGCCATATCGATCGCTTGCCAGATCCGCGACGGTCTGGACCAGCGCGTAGGTCTTCGACGGCCTGTTGAAGCTGCCGGCAATGCCGACGAGTTTGGGCGCACTCATCTCTTCCCTTCCGGAGATCGCATGCGTTTTCGATAATGCGAATATTGTCCATAAAAATAGTAGATTAAAAGAAACAGTGATCTCTGAAGGCGCCGGAATTGGAAAATCTCTTTCTACATTCCTGGCGTGCGGGCGCGCCGCAACAAATGTCACAGGCGCCAAATGGCGGCTCGAATGGGATGCATTGTCCTACCGGAGCTGGAACAGGGCATTGCAAGACACACCGCCGCAAGGAGGCTATTCATTGCTCTCGCAGATCGGTTGTCGAGAAAGCCCGCTTCTCCCGCTACCATCGATCGGACAGCCGCCCATCTTGCATTCAGTCACGCGGCCGAGACGCGCCTTGCGATCGATATCGATCTGCCGCCGCTCCAAAGAAGTTCAATCAAAAAACACATGATCTTCTTCTGTCAGATAGGGCCTCGCCTTTTCCGCATTCAGTGTCACCCCGAGGCCAGGAGCATCCCAAACCATTATGTGACCGTCTACGACCAAGGGCTTCGGCAATCCATCCACGATATCGTACCACCAGGGCGGATCGCCGACGGTATATTCAAAGGCGACGTAATTGTGCGGAAGTGCCGCGCAGACCTGGACCAGGGCGGCAAGTCCCAGCAAACCGTTGGCCGTCCCATGCGGGGCCATCAGAATACCGTGCAGATCGGCATACTCGGCGATCCATTTGAGTTCGGCGATACCGCCGACGTCGCAAGGGTCAGGCCCGATAATATTGACCGCCTTGCTTTCGATCAGCGGCTTGAAATTCTGCCTGAGATAGATCTGCTCGCCGGTGTGGATCGGGGTTGAGGTCGACAAGGTCAGATCGCGATAGACGTCCGCATTGACGAAGGGCGAATAATCGCCAGTCAGCATGTCTTCGAGCCAGACGAGATTGAACGGCTCGACCGCTCTTGCGAACCGGATCGCATCGGGCACCGTCCAGCCGGGACCGCAATCGAGCGCCAGACCGATCTCGTCACCCAGCTCCTCCTTCATAGCAGCGACGCAGGCGACCATGTGCTTTAGCCCGCGCTCGGTGAGCAGGCCGCGGTCATGGGCGCCGTGCATCCCGCCGGCTTCCGGATCGCCATAGAAGAAATCCGGCACCTCGACACGCATGCGGCTGTGAAAGCCGATCGGCTGCTTGACGATGGTGAAGCCCTCGCCTGCCGCCCTCATTGCACGGCAGCTCCAGGCATAATCTTCGGGCGCAAAGCCAGTCATCGGCTCGCGGACCGCACCATTATAGACGCGAACCCGATCGCGCACCTTACCACCCAGAAGCTTGTAGACCGGCACGCCCGCCGCCTTGCCGGCAATGTCCCAGAGTGCCATCTCGATGATGCTGACGACCGCTCCCCAGGGCTTGAAGCCGCCTCGCTGCCGGATGCGCAGCATCACCCGCTCGACATCAGTGGGATCGAGACCAATGAGCGCATCCCGGAACGCGAGAATGTAGGGTTTGAGGAACGGCTTCCAGGTTTCCGCCTGGGCATAACCGTCGATGCCGGCATCGGTGACGATGCGGATAACGGGGCTCGAGCCGATAACGGCACACTTGACGTCGACGATCTTCACCTTGCCGCCCCTACAAGCCGAGTGAGCGGATGTGGTCGATCGATCGCCTGGCAAAGCGCCGCCAATCGGAGGGATTGTCGTGCTCCGTGACGATGTGATCCGCCCGGGTCTTACGGAAGTGCGGAACCAGCGCCGCCCAATCGATGATGCCGTCGCCGGTTGCGACCCAGCCGTCATCGACCGTTGTTCCAAGAGGCGCCGTGTCCTTGGTCTGAATGGCGATAATGCGATCCGCGTAGCGCTCCAATTCCTTGGCGGGATCGGCACCGGCGCGCGTGATCCAGCCGCAATCGATCTCGAACAACACCTTGTCACCGACACCGAGAATGTGATCGATCGGCCTTGAGCCGTCTGCGAGCGGGACATATTCGAAATCGTGATTATGCCAGGCGACCTTCAGGCCATGCCGCGCCGCGCGTTCGGCGCCCTGTGCAAGCCGCTCGCCGATCCTCTTCCAAAAATTGGCGGTATCCACCCGCTCCTCCTTCGACACAAAGGGCGGGATCATGTAGGTCGCGCCGAGCGTCTGCGCGATCTCGATGAAGCGATCCGGCTCGGCAACCAGGCCCTTCAGCGGCATGTGAAATCCGAAGCAGGCAAGGCCGGCATCGTCGATCTGGCGCCGAAACAGCCCGGGATCGCTTTCATAGGCCGGCAACCACGGCTCGATCGCGTCATAACCCAGGGATTTCAGCAGGGGAAACTGCGCGTGAAGCGGCGGGAAATTCCTGGACGAATAAAGTTGATACGCAATCGGATAAGCCATGGATCTGCTCTCGGCGGGGGGAACATCGAAGATGACCGGCCCATCGTCGGGAAGGGCCGGCAGACATCAGCCTTGCGGCTCCTTGTCCTTGTCGAACTCAAGCAGCTCGACCATGACGCCGAGGTCCTTGACGGTGTCATAATAGGCATAGCGGCCGTGACCGCCGTCGAATTCACCGCGCTGCAGGAGCCGATGGCCTTTGTCCTCGAGAAATGCGTTGCGCTTCGTCAGATTGCGGGTGCGGAACGCGATATGATGGCAGCCCGGCCCTTTCTCTTCCAGCAGGTCGCGCCAGGCGCTTTTCTCCGGTCCCGGCTGCAGGAATTCCACATCGATATTTCCGAACTTGAACATCATGATGCGGCAGCCGACGGCGGCAGGCTTGCCGTCGTAAATCGCCTGCGCCATGTCAGGCTCCGCAGCCCTGCCCTCCTTGGGCACGGGTTTGCCCGTCAGATCGGAGAACCATTGCGCCGACTTCACCACATCGTCGGTGACGAAGCAGATCTGCATCACGGCATCTTCATCGAGAAGTCTTGTATCCATGTCTATCTCACCTTCCGTTCCAGTTTCGCTGCCCGTGGCAAGAAAGCTTGCCGCCAAGCCAAACGTCATGCTTCCGGTCTCTATTTGAGAATGGCCTCGTACTGCTCCTTGAGCGCAGTGACCGCCTGGTCCACCGTCATGTTCGGATTGCTCCAGTAGTTGAAAGCCACTTCCCAGATCGCCGACTGCCAGTCCGCATCGACCATCGAGTGAGGGTTCTGCACCTGGTGTGCGGGATCCTTCAGCATGTCGAGGACATTCTTCGAGCAGACATCCAGCGTAGACGGGTCGACATCGGTGCGCACCGGCGTCGAGCCCTTTGCCGCCGCGAAGGCGGCGTTGATCTTCGGATCGACGATGAGCTTGGCAAACTCGACTTCCGCGGCGTCCTTTTCGGGCGACTGCTTGCCGAGAATGCCCCAGGCATCGACCGTCACAGACAGCGCCTTTGAGCCGGGGATCTGCAGGCAGCCGAAATCCTTGCCGGCTTCCTTGCCGGCAGCACGCCACTCGCCCTTCATCCAGTCGCCATGGATTTGCATGAGTGCCTGTCCCTCGATCACCATGTTGGTGGTCATGTTCCAATCGCGATTGACCGAACCCGGATCGGAAGCCTGCTGGAACTTGCGCAGCCACTCGAACGCGGTTCGAAGCTCCGGCGCATCGAGCGCGGCCTCATCCGGCTTCGGTCCGTAGATCCTGGTAAAGAGATCGGGGCCGCCGACGCTGGCGACCAAAGTATGGGTGAGATAGCCGACCTGCCATTGCTGGGCGCCGAGCGCCAGCGGCACAATACCGGCCTTCTTGATCTTGTCGAAGTCGGCGTACATTTCATCAAGCGACGTCCATTTCGAAGGATCGACACCTGCCTTCTTCGCCGCCTCGATATTGTAATAGAGCATGCCGTCGATATGAATGCCGAGGGGAATCTTCATGATCTGGTCGTCGACGGTGATCGACTTGATGACCGAAGGCGGAAACTTGTCCAGCGCCCCATCCGCCTTGAAGACGTCGGTCAGCGGACGACCGAGCCCCATATTCGTCAGATCGCGGTAAACAGCGGGATTGTTTTCGGAAAACACGTTCGGTGGCTGGCCGCCCGTTACCAGGTTCATGAGGTTGACGTTGGAGCCGGTGTCATGCGGGATAGTGATGTCGATCCACTTGATCCCCTTCGCCTCCGCCGCTTTTCTCAGGACGTTGAGAGCAGCGACCTCGGCTGGCGACGACCATTTCTGGTAGATGACCAGGTCTTCGGCGTGAACGACCATCGGACAAATGACGATCGACGCTACCAGCCATGCCTTTTTCCAGTTTCTTAGCATGCGTTCCTCCCACTAAAGCCGCCGCCCGCTCTGGGCGTCGAAAAGATTCAATTTTGTTCTGGGATAGGTCACGGTAACGAGCTCGCCGGCCTTCAGCCTGGCGGCGCGATCCGGCTCGATACGCACCGCGATCAGCGAGGAGCCAAAGCTAAGCGACAGGATCGCGTCGGACCCCGTGCGCTCGACGATCCGCACCGGCAACTCCAGCGAGCAGGCGGCCGAAGACGAGGACGCGCCGATGACAAAATGCTCGGGCCGCATGCCAATGATGATCGGCTGGTCATGGGACGGATGCTGAGTGCAACAGTCATAACCGGAGAGATCGAAGCGCCGGCCGTCAGCCGCGATCGCGCTCAATCGCCCCGCATCCTGCACAACCCTGGCTTCGACAAGGTTCATCGCCGGCGAACCGATGAAGCCGGCAACGAAGAGATTTGCCGGCTGTTCGTAGACCTCGTCGGGCGTGCCGAACTGCTGGATCGCACCGCCATTCATGACGGCAATCTTCGTTGCCATGGTCATCGCTTCGATCTGGTCATGCGTGACGTAGACAACAGTCGGCTTGAGCTCCTCATGCAACTTCTTGATCTCGAGCCGCATCTCCGTCCGCAGCTTCGCATCGAGATTGGACAGCGGCTCATCGAAAAGAAGTACGTCGGCGTGCTTGACGAGGGCTCGGCCGATGGCGACGCGCTGGCGCTGGCCGCCGGAAAGCTGCGCCGGCTTGCGGTTCATCAAAGCTTCGAGCTGCAGCAGGCTTGCCGCCCATTTGATCCGCCGGTCCGCCTCCTCGCGCGGCAGCTTCAGCGCCGACAGGCCGAAGCGCAGATTTCCCTCCACCGTCTTCGTCGGGTAGAGCGCATAGGATTGGAAGACCATTGCCAGTCCGCGATCCTTGGGATCGAGTTCGGTAACGTCGCGTTCGCCGATCATGATGCGTCCGCTGGACACGTCGGCAAGGCCCGCCAGCAGGTTCAGCAATGTCGTCTTGCCACAGCCGGACGGGCCGAGCAGCACGAGAAAATCGCTGTGATCGATCGCCAGATTGAGACCGGAAAGGACTTTGACCTCACCAAATTTCTTGACGATATGTTCGAAGGAAACACTTGGCATCCGTTGCCCTAACCCTTGATCGCGCCAGCCGAGATTCCCTGCACGAAGAACTTGCCGAGGAGGAAGTAGATGAACAGAGGTGGGATGGCGGTCAGCAGCGCTGCGGCCATATTGGCATTATAGGCAACCGTGCCCGTCGATACCGTCACCATGTTCGCGAGATTGACCGTCATCGGCGCTGCCCCGAGGCCGCCGAACGTCACGCCGATCAGATAGTCGTTCCAGATATGCGTGATCTGCATGATCAAAACGACGATCAGGATATTGCCCGACATCGGCAGGATGATCTCGACGAAGATTTGCCAGAACGAGCCGGAGTCCATCATTGCCGCCTTGGTGAGATCGGCAGGAATATCCTTGTAGTAATTCCGAAAGATCAGCGTCAGGACGGGCATCGAAAGCACAGTATGAATAAAGGCAACCGCCCAGAGCGAGCCATAGATCCCCATACCGACCGTGATGACGATCAATGGATACATGATGATCTGGAACGGCACGAAGGCGCAGAGAAACAGAAGAAACAGGAATGCGCCCGTCCATCGCACATTCCATAGCGCCAGGGCATAGCCCGTCACGGCCGACAGTGAAATCGAGGCAACCAACGACGGAAACAGGATTGCGACGGAGTTCCAGAAGCCGCCCCGAAGGCCGGTACAAGTGATACCGGAACAGGCCTGGCTCCAGGCATAAACCCACGGCTCGATCGTCCATTCCCGCGGCAGCGAGAAAATGGCACCTTCACGGATCTGATCCATCGACTTGAACGAGGTAACCACAAGCACATAGAGCGGTATGCAAAAGAAGAGTGCTGCCATGGTCAGGAAGACAAGTACCGCGATCGAGCGCCCCTTGATGCGCTTCTTCGCCCTCGGAAACATGACCTCTACCGGTGCTTCCGCGGTAACGACCGAGGGTCTGATGGTTGCGATATCGCTCATGCATGACCTCCATTGCGAGCCGTGCGCTGCTGCCAGGCGGTCAGTGCGACAAGCGGCAGGAAGATCGCCAGGGTAACGACGAGCATCATCGAGGCGGCGGCCGAGGCGTAGCCGAGATTGCTCTTCTCCGTCATCGCCTTGATCGTGAAATAGGCCGGCAGCCAGGTGGATTGGCCGGGGCCGCCATTGGTCATCGCAACGATGATGTCATAAGCCTTGATGACCCCCAGCGAGAGCAGGATCGCGCAGGTGAGGAAGGTGAATTTCATCATCGGGATGATGACTTCGAAATAAACGCGCCAGAGGCTGACGCCATCGATGCGCGCAGCACTCCAGATCTCCTGATTGATGCCCTTGAGACCGGCGAGCATGAGCGCCATGTAGAAGCCGGAGCTTTGCCAGACGGAGGCGAGAATGATCGCATACATCGCCGTCTGCCCGTCATTCAGCCAATTGAAGCTGACGCCGGTAAGACCGATGCCGTGCAGGAAATTCTCAAGTCCGAGCTGCGGGTTGAAGATCCAGCGCCATGCAACACCGGTGACGATCAACGAGACAGCGAGCGGATAAAGAAAGACGGTCCGGAAGACGTCCTCGCCGCGCCGTTCGCGTTCGATCATGGCGGCAAGAATGAAACCGAGCACGATCGCAAGCGCGCTGCCGATCGCAAGCACGATCAGATTGCGAAGCGATATCTCCCAGCCGGCATCGGCAAAGAGCCTGGTGTACTGGCGGAATGGATTGGACCAGTCGATCTCATAGTCCGGCAGGCGCCGGCTACGAGTGAACGAAAGCACGACGGTCCAGACGATCGATCCGATGAACGCGACAACCGTGATCAGCACGGCAGGCGCGAGCGCAAGCTGCGGTGTGACCCGGCTCCATCTCAATGCCATGGATTTTCCTCCGATCAGCCTGTGCCGCCTCCTCCAGCGCTTGCACATCCTGATATTAACGTTAATACTAGCGCCTTCTCGATGGGCGTCAAGCACGTATTTGCCGACCGGGAGTCTTTTGGAGGAGACATCATGACAGCTTCAATTCCACGGCTGGGCTTTGGGACTTGGGGAAGAACGGGCGCCGATGGCATCGCTGCAATTCTCTATGCATTGGAGACGGGCTATCGCCATCTCGACACGGCGCAGTCCTATGGCACGGAGGCCAGCGTCGGCGAGGCAATGCGGCAAAGCAGACTGAAACGGGAGGAAATCTTCGTTACGACGAAGATCAAGGTGGACAATCTCGACCCCGGAAAGCTGCTGCCGTCGCTGCGGAAAAGTCTGGAAACCATAGGTATCGATCAGGTCGACCTGACCCTGATCCACTGGCCGCCGCCCTATGACCGCATCGAGCCGGAAGTCTATCTCGAGCAAATCGCCGAAGCTCAGGCAATGGGGCTGACGCGCATGATTGGCGTCTCGAACTTCACTATTGCCCTTCTGGAAAAGGCCGGGGCACTTCTTGGCAGGGGCGCTATCGCGACAAACCAGATTGAACTCAACCCCTTGTTCCAGAACCAAAAAATTGCCAGCTACTGCAAGGAGCACGACATCCTCGTCACCTGCTATCAGCCGGTCGCGCAGCGCCGGATGGGCGATGTCGAGCAGATGCGGGCGATTGCCGTCCGACATGAGGCAACCGTCGAACAGGTGGCGCTCGCCTACGAACTTTCCAAGGGCTATGCGGCCATCCCGACCTCCTCGAAGCCGGAACGCATTCGCTCGAACTGGCTGGCACACAAACTTAATCTGACCGCCGCCGACGTGGAAGCGATCGATGCCCTGCCGCAAAGTTCACGGGCGATCGATCCGCCCGGGGCGCCACTCTGGGATTAAGAGATATCAGGTCACGCAATATTATCGCCAAAACAACCTCTTGGAGCTGTATCATGGATCACATTACTGGCCTCGGCCACCTCGCCATCAAGGTCAAGGACCTCGGCGCCTCCCTCGATTTCTATCGCGATCGCCTTGGCCTCAAGGAAATGCACAGGCTGGTACGCGATGACGGGACGCCGTGGATCGTCTATCTGCGCATCACCGATCTCCAGTTTCTCGAGCTCTTCCCTGGCGCAGAAGGCGATCGTGCTCCCGGGCCGAACGCCAACGGCACCAACCATCTCTGCCTGACGATTGACAATCTCGATATTGCGGCGGCAAAGCTGGAGAAGGCAGGAATTGCGCTCACCTCGCCTATCAAGTCAGGGCTTGACGGGAATCGTGGCGCATGGATTGAAGATCCGGATGGCAACAGGATCGAATTGATGGAAATGGCACCGGATTGCCTGCAATACAGAGCGATTGCCGCCCTGAAACAGCAAACGGTGTGACGGGAGTCGAATTTGCATGGCAAAGCCTGCGGCGCGCTTGAAGGACATCGCCGATAAGACCGGATTTTCGGTGAATACCGTGTCGCTGGCTTTGCGGGGCAGCTCGCGCATCCCGCCTGAGACCCGCACCCTCATCGCGGATGTGGCGCGCGAGCTCAATTATCTGCCCAACTATGTCGCCACATCGCTGGTGCGGCGGGAAACCCGATCGATCGGCTTGATCCTGACGGACCTTTCCAATCCCGTGCTGACAGCCGTGGCACAGGCCGTGGAAGGCGAGCTTTCCAAACGTGGCTATACGACACTTTTCGCGACCTCGAACAACGATATCGCAGTCGAAGAGAGGATGATTGAAACCTTTCGAGCCAGGCGCGCCGACGGCATGCTGGTCTTTCCCTGCAGCCATCGCCGCCTGGACCACATTCGCAAGCTGCGCGCGCGCAATTATCCCGTCGTCCTGCTCGTCGGCGATCCGGATGCCGGCATCGATGCCGTCTGCATGGATGAACGGATGGGAGCCTACAAGGCGGTCGCGCATCTTCTTGGCAGTGGCCATCGCCGTATCGTCATTATCGATGGCGGCACGAAGCTCGGCAATTCTGAAAAGCTCGAGGGCTATATGCAGGCGTATCGGGATGCCGGCGCAGACATCGATACCGCGTTGTTCATCAAGCCGAGCGGCCACTCGGTCGCGCATGGCTATTGGGCGGCGGATGCGATCTTCAGCCAGCGGCTCGGCGCATCCGCCATCTTCGCGACCAATGATTCACTGGCGCTGGGCGTCTTACGCTATTGCGCCCGCAACGGCATTCGCGTTCCCGATGACGTCGCGCTCATGGGCTTCGACAATATCGAATTCGGTGAATATGCGGCGACGCCGATCTCGACGGTCGACTATAATGTCGAGCGTGTGTCGGCCATGGCCGTCGAGCGCGTCGTCGATCTGATCGGCGCGGAAGCGGAATTGCCGCCGCCGCGCGTCACCCTGATAGAGCCGGATCTCCTCATCCGCCAAAGCTCGAATTCGACCCCTCGCGGCTAGGCTGTCCCTGCAAGGCCGTCAGCCGGCTGCCACCGGATAGCGGACATAGGCGAAGGCGCTGGAATCCGGCGCCCAGGAGTTCACATTGATCGTGCCTTGCCCACCATTGAACGCATCGAGATCGCGCGCGCCGCCGCCTTCCGCGGCCATGAGCCGAAGGATGACATCCTTGTCTGCGGGGTGGCCCGTCGTTCCCACCGGATAGCTCAGATAGACGAGGTCGCGGCCATTGGGTGCGGGATGCGGAAACCAGTTGACCCGCTCGTCATGCGTCAGCTGTTCCAACCCGGAGCCATCGGGGCGCATGCGGAAAGCCTGTGCATGTCCAGGCTGCGTTGCCGCTGCTTCGGAGTTGAAATAGATCCATTTCCCATCCGGCGAGAACTCGGAACCGTCGACGGGGCATGCGCTGTCGGTCAGGAACACGTCGTCACCGCCTGCGGAAGGGATGGTGCAGACGCGCGTGAAGATGCCGCCGCCCTCGCGGCGCTCCAGTCCGATATAGGCAAGCGTCGCACCGTCAGGCGAAATGCCATGCAGGTAATATTTGAAGCCGCGCGAAGCCTCGTGCTCGTTGGAGACGCGGCGCGGCACGCCGCCCTCGAACGGCACCTGATAGAGATGGCCGTCGTTGGCGCTGACGAAGAAGGAACGCCCGTCCGGCGATACGACATGATCGTTGTTCAGGTTCTCGACCGGTGCCGTGTTGATGCGATGCGGGCCATCCTGACCATCCGGAGAGATGCGAAAGAGACGGCCGTCGCCATTGTAAATCAGCCACTTGCCATCGGGAGACCAATTGGGCGCTTCGATGAGTTCGCCCGTTTCATAAATCACACGCGCCCTCGAGGTCGCGATATCGAAAACGACGAGTTCGCTAACTTGACGCGGCAGTAGGCGTCGGGTTTCCGGCCCCGGGCGCATGGATAGCATGGTTTCTCCTCCACTTGGATTAACGATAATACAAACAGCTTATGCGATCCCATTTTCATCAACAACCACGAAATTGCTCGGATGTTGGTGCGTGAGCCGAGAGCCCCGCGCTACGCCACGGGCAAAAGAGCGGATGTGCTGAAAGCTACGCTTGTTTCCCTGCTAGAGAAGATTGGCGATCCGCTCGGCATTCCGAAATGCGAGCGCCATGACTGTCAGGACAGGGTTGTAGCCGCCATTGGTCGGATGCAGCGAGGCATCGCAGACATAGAGATTGTCGTGACCCCAAACCCTGCCGACGCTATCGGTTACGGACGTCTCCGGCGCCTCTCCCATGCGGCAGGTGCCGGCCTGATGCTGGCCTGCCGAAAGGCGAAGCGCCTGCTTCTTGCCCCAAGTCCGCGCGGCGCCCGATGCTCGCATCCAGGCATCGGCCTTCTCAAGGATATAGTCGGCGGTTCGAACGGTTTCGGGATGCGTCGTTCCCGATAACTGAGCGACGGAACGCCCATATTTGTCGCGAACCTCCGGATCGAGGCGAACGCGACAATCTGCGCTGGGTATTTCATGCACCGGCCCCTTGATCTGGGCGATGCGGGTGAAGTTATCGCGCATGAAATGCTTTGCCGCCAGCCCATATCGCGGCAGATCGTCAGGCAGGCCGGATTTCCAGAGAATGATCGGCAGCATGACGAAATCGTCGGCCAGCATGGCGCCACCGATGACACCGTCATTGCCGTGATTATAATCGGTGGTCGCAATCGTCACGCCCGGGCCTTTGCTGTCTTGCACGGGCTCTTCGAAGAGTCCGAAGACCGTCGGATAATAGTGCCCCTGCAGATTGCGGCCGACCTGATCGTGATTGTTGCCAAGCCCGCTCGGCTCCCGGTCCGTTCGTGTCAGCAGCATGAGCCTTGCCGTTTCGATCGCGCCGGCCGACAGGATGACGATGCGCGAGCAAATGCGGCGGCGCGTGAGCTGCCCGGCTGCATCCTCCTCGAGAATATCGACGCCGATGACATTGCCCCGATCATCGGTTGCGACTTGCTCCACAACCGTCTCGGTCAGGAGATCGCAGAGCCCCGTCGCCAGCGCGCGCGGCAGCATGGTGTTCTGCGTGCCGTTCTTGCCATTGCTCGGACAGGGAAAACCGACGCATGAGCCGCATCGGATGCAGGCCCCTCGCCCGGCGCGCGGTACGGTATTGACGAGGAGCGGCGGCGTGAATGTCGATAGACCAAGTGCGGTCGCGCCGGCTCGGAGATAGGCACTCGTCGGATTATCTGTTACCGGCGGCATCGGATAGTCGCGCCCACGCGGGCCGGAATTGCGATCGCCGCTACCATCGCCCGAAACGCCTATTTCATGCTCTGCCTTCCCATACCAGGGCTCCAGATCCTCATAGGAAATCGGCCAGTCCACCAGTGAGGAGCCTTCCGGACGTCCATAGGTCGACGCCATGCGGAAATCCTTGGGATGAAAGCGCCAGGCGAGCCCGCCATAGACGAAGGTCCCACCGCCGACGACTGCTGCATTGACGTGATAATTGTCCTGGTGCGGCTTGATGATGTGCCGCCCACCCTGCTGATCGATGAAAACGCGCGGGTTGCCGTCGATCTCCGGCCCGGTATTGAAGCCATAGGCCTGCAGCCGATGATTTCGCAGATGGTC
The DNA here is from genome assembly GCF_900094555.1 of Martinezella hainanensis. Lineage (GTDB taxonomy): Bacteria > Pseudomonadota > Alphaproteobacteria > Rhizobiales > Rhizobiaceae > Rhizobium > Rhizobium hainanense. The sequence continues at coordinate 213,020 of NZ_FMAC01000005.1, read as the reverse complement.
GCGATGGCCGTCTTCGGCATAGGTCCGCCTTTTGCCACGCTCGATGAGCAGGATGCGCTTGCCGGCTTCGGCCAGCACACCGGCCGCGATATTGCCGGCGGCACCGGCACCCACGATGATCGCATCATAGTCGATCTTCATGCCCATAACCTCCCGCGCACGACGTCCTGTGGATTCTCGGAGGGACCGCTCGGCCCCTCCGGCAAGCCCGGGCGATAGCCGATCATTCTCCATGAAACGGCATCCGGATTGGCGCCGTTTGCCGGGTCGGCGTAAAACCCTTCCGCAGCCAGCTCGCAGAGCATACGAAACCAGGCTTCATCCTTGCGCTCCGCAAGGAGGCGATCCTGTTCCTCGAGCAATAGCGTGGCAAAGCCACCCAATGTCTGCGCTTCCAGATCCACGAGGCCTCGATCAATCGCCTCGGAATCGGCAACGAGGCCGGCATCCCACAGCGAGAGAATGAAGCCGTCTACGCCATTGTCGAGCGCGCCGGGATAATCATCCGCGGGAATAATACGATCGAGCACGGCCCGAAAGGTTTCGAGCCTGAACACGCGGTCCTTGGCATCTGACATGAAAAGCCTCTTGAGATCATATCATCGGCCGGCGAGCGAGCCGCCGATGCCACCGATACTGAAAAAGCGATTGAGCAAGGCAAAGATGATAACCGGCGGCGCCAGCATGATCACGGCGCAGGCCATGACGGGACCCCAATCGGTCTGGTTTTGCTGGAAGAATGTCTGCAGGCCGACAGGCAAAGTGAAGCGACTGTCCGTGCGCAAAAAGACGAGCTCGACCAGATAATCGTTCCAGGCGACGAGAAACCCATAGATCGCCGTCGACAGAATGCCGGGCAGCGAATTGGGAAGCACGATGCGCAGAAACGCGCCGAACATGCTGCAGCCGTCGATCCAGGCTGCCTCTTCGAGATCCGTCGGTATGCTGTCGAAATAAGCCGCCATCATCCAGCAGGCGACCGACACGCTGGAGGCGACATAGATGATCGAAACGCCTGCCAGCGTATCGACGAGCCCGATCCGTGAGAGCATGATGAACAGCGGGATGATGAAGACGACAATCGGAAAGCTCTGGATGACGAAGATCAGCATCGAATAGAGCGAAACGGCACCGCCGCGGGCGCGCGACAACACATAGCCGGCTGGTGCGGCAACGAACAACGCCAGGCAGGAAGCGATGACGGAAACGATGAGGCTGTTCCTCAGCCACACCAGAATATCCGTGTTTCGAATGACATAGACGAATGTCTCGAGCGTCGGTCCGGTGACGTCGGAGTAAAGCCGCGGCCGCAAGGCAAGGCCGAAGATCACCAGGATCGGGCTCAGGGCAACAAGCGTCATCAATGCAAGTACGATGGTGCGCGCCCAGCCCGACGATTTGCCGATGCCGACGGCTGTGCTCGCAGCCTCTGTCTTCGCCGCCATGGGAGCCTCCTAGAACTTGGCTTTACGCACCTGCCGGAACAGCAGGAGCGAGAGGGCGACCAGAACGATCGTCATCATGAAGGAAATCGCAACGCCGTAGCCGGGCAGGAAATCCTGGAAGACGGAGCGATAGGCAAGCACGATCAGCGAGGTCGTGGCGTTGACCGGCCCGCCTCCGGTCAGCAGATAGATCGTTGCAAAGTCATTGACCGAAAACATCGTCATCAGGATCCAGCTGATATAGGTGGACCGGGCGGTCATCGGCAAAACGATGTAACGGATCTGCTGGCGCGCATTCGCACCGTCGAGCGTCGCAGCCTCATAGACGCTGTTGTCGATGCTCTCGAGCGCTGCCGCCCCCATCATCATCATGAAGGGATAGCTGACCCATATCTTGAACAGGCAGACCGTGATCATCGCCATTGTCGGATCGGCAAGAAATAGGATCTGCCCGAAGCCGAGTGTTTCGGCCAGCTGCGGCAGAAGGCTGCCGGGGGTGGCGACCAGCCAGTTCCAGCTCATGGACGTGACGACGATCGGCACGATCCATGGCAGCAGCAGAAGCACCTTGAACAGGTTTCGCCCCGGAAACTGCGGCTTCAGCAGGATGGCCAGGCCAAAGCCGACGAACCAGCTGCCAAACACGCCACAGATGGTGAACAGCAGCGTGAAAGAGGCAGCCGACCAGAATGCGGGATCGGTCAGAACATTGAGATAATTCTTGAAACCGATGAATTTGCCGAGGCGCAGCAGACCGCCATTGTGAACGGATTGCACAAGGGCAAATCCCAGCGGATAGGCGTTGATCAACGCCATCAACAAGATCGACGGCATGGCAAGGCCGATCATCGTCGCCTTGCGCCCCGTCTGCGCGCCGGCGCGTGACGCCGTCGATGCCCTCGTCAACCGTCCTCCCTCCGGCATTGCATGCGCCTCGGCCATGTTACTGCACGACCTTCCGCAGCGAAGCTTCCAGGGTTTCGAGAATATCCTTGGACTTCGTCTTTCCCTGGATGATCTGCTGAACAAAGGCGGCACTGGCGGCACCACCATCAACGGCATTCAGCGCAGCAAAGGCGTGCGGCGCCTGAGCACCGATCGTCTTTCCCACAGGTTGCCATTCGTTGATCGAAAGAACCAGGTTCGGATTGCTCTGAATGATGGGCAGATCGGCGATGCTCTTTTTGACCGGCACGTCGATCGCAACCCCGCTCGTCCAATAGACATGCATGTTGTCGAGATACCAGGCGAGGAAGGCTTCGGACGATTCCTGCGAGGGTGTCGTCGTGAACATCCAAAGCGAGTTGATGTAGTAGACTGTGCCGAGATCGCCGTGGCGAGCCTTGACGGGGTGCGCGACTACTGCATCGGATTTGATCTCCTGCGGCAGCGTCTTGTCGAGACCCGTCTGCCCGAAGCCCATGGCGACGCGTCCGGATTTCCAGTCGCTCGCGAGATTGTCGGAGGTGTAGCTTGCGGCATAGGGATCGATGATGCCCTTGCGCACGAGCTCGTTGATGAAATCGAGGGTTTCGATGTTGCGATCGCTCACGCAATTCAACGAACCATCTGGCGCAAAGAAGCCGCCGCCATTGTTGATCATCAGGGCCGAGACGGTGTGCTGCGCATCAGTCGTCGTGCTGCCGGCCGCAAGACCGAGGCCGATATGGCCGATCTTCTTGAGGGCTTCGCCGGCCTTGATATAGCTGTCCCAGTCGGTCGGCGGCTCTACGCCGGCCTTCTCGAGCAACGATTTGCGATACCAGATGACACGCAGATCCATCGACCAGGGAACGCCGGCATAGCCGCCATCCGCCTTCATGGCGGGTAGCAGACCCGGCAGAAAGTCGTTCTTGCCATCCTTGTCGAGCTTGCCGATCAGGTTGTCGGCCGCAACGGCCACTCCCTGCTCGAGAAAATAGAATGGCAGGAATGCCGCGCCGGAGCTGACCGCCGGCGTCGTTCCCGATGCGGCCGCCGAGGTGAAGGTCTGATACCAGTTTGCCCAAGGTATCGATTGATAGCGGACGCCGAGCGCGCCGCTGGTGGGTGTGTACTTGCCCGCCAACTCCTTGGCGGCGGCCGTATAAGTGGCTCCCGTTCCCCAGACCATGTCCCAGAACGTAAGAGTGTCATCTGCCGCAAAGACTTTGCCTGCAGCACTTGCGGCCATGGCCGCAGCCGATGCTGCGAGGAATGATCGGCGATTCATTGTCATGCTATCCGACTTGCCGTTCATCTGTGGTTCCTCCCCCCTTTGTTGAACTAAATCGATCTGCACTGATGCCAGAGCGTGATGCCGAAAAGCGTACGCGGTCTCCGGGCGACATCACGCTCTACTTCCTTGATGCTAGAGCGGATTACCGGATCGTCTGAAGATAGGAGAAGCTTCTGGCGGCAAAACCTGCCGGATCCCTGGGATTGTCGTGTTCGACGACCATCAGGCGGGCACCGCGGGCGCTGGCGAAGGCCCAGAGATCGCGCCAATCGAGAATGCCGGAACCGACATCGCACCAGCCGTCTTCGTCTTCGTTCTGTCCAGCCGGAGCCTGATCCTTCACATGGGTGGAGACGAGCAGGCTCGCATATTTCTCCAGCCAGACCTTTGGATCATCGCCGCCGCGCGCAAGCCATGCGATATCGGCCTGCCAGACGAGCGGGCTGCCGGCGGCGCCGTCGAAAAGACAGTCGAGCGGACGTGAGCCATCGCTGAAACGCACAAGCTCCCAATGATGGTTATGATATCCGAGCGATATGCCCCGCTCTTTCAGGCGAGCAGCCATCTCGCCAAGCTCGGCGCCGACGCGGCGCCAGGCATCCGCATCGCCGCTACGCTCCTCCGGCGGAAGAGCCGGCATGAAGAGTTGCGCAATACCGGTCTCAGCGGCGGCATCCGCGACGCGGTCCAGTTCGCCGCGAAGTGCCGGCAAACCGATATGACCGCTTGATGCATGGAGACCCCGAGCTGCCAGAGCCGCCTTCAGCGCCTTGGGATCGTCGAGATGACTGCCGATGGTTTCGACGTTGGTGAAGCCCGCCCGCGCAGCCGCATCAAGCTGCCGATCGAGCCCGCCCAGATGCCGAAGTGAATAGAGCTGTATCGAAAGTGTCGACGTCGTCATCCGGCCCTCCCAGCCCGCCCAGCAACGTCTCCTCACGTCGTTGGGCATCTTTACGCAATCGATTGCGTAAACCTAACAGCGCAATCGATTGCATGCAAGGGCGCGATCGAATATTTATTGTATGTAGATAGTGCGATCCGGTTACAGAGGTCCGATGGCGAAACGAAAGCCAATACCCACGAATGAGAGCCGCATACCGACCATGGCGGACGTTGCCCGTATCGCCGGCGTCTCGACTTCGACCGTCAGCCGCGCTCTGGCCGGCCTCCCTCCCATTCCCGAGGAGACTAGGCAGAGGATTGCCCAGGCCGCAAAGGAAGCCGGATATGCGGTCAACCGCCATGCGCGATCCCTGCGGCTCAAACGCAGCAAGGTGATCCTGGTTCTCATTCCAAACCTCGCCAACCCGAATTTTCCCGATCTTTTGATACATATCGATCGGGCAGCCTATGACTGCGGCTATGACATCATGATCGCTCATACCGCCATCGATCCGGGCCGCTCCGACCGCTATGTCGACGAGTTGCTGGCGGGGAGCATCGATGGCGTTCTCCTGACCGCCAGTTACTGCCCGCCGCGACTTCTCGAATGCATTGCCGCGGGCCGGCACCTGCCGATCGTGCGAACGCTGAGCCCCACTCCCGATCTCACCGGCATTACCGCTGTGCAGATCGATGAGGTGAAGGCTGCCTATGATGTCGTCGACCACCTTGCAAAGCAGGGCTACAAGCGGATCGCGCATCTCGGCGGGCCGCCAAAGGAAATCATGGCGATCGCCCGCCGGAAAGGCTGGGAAAAGGCGCTCGCCGATCACGGGCTCTCCGCCTCCCCGGATTTGTACATCCAGTCCGGCTTCACGATGATTGAAGGACAAAGGGCGGCCGACGAAATCAGGAGCCGCTCGGAGCTGCCCGACGCCATTTTCTGCTCAAACGACGAATCCGCCTATGGTTTGATCGCCGCCCTCAAGGGACACGGCTTGCGCATTCCTCAGGATATCGCCGTCGCAGGCTTCGATGACCTCAGTTTTTCGGCCGTCATGGACCCGCCGCTGACGACAGTTCGCCTCCCTCGCCGCGACATGGCCGAACGCTCGATCCAGAAACTGAAGGCGCTCATCGAGGACGATGCCGACAACGACAATACGATCCTGGCCCATGAACTGATCATTCGAGCTAGCAGCCTTCGCAGCTAAGGACTATATCGACGGCTGAAGGCTTCGACTTAGAGCGCGATGCCGAAAATTGTATGCGGTTTTCGGACGACATCACGCTCTACTTCTTTGATGCTAGAGCGGATTCAGATTTTAGGTCGAACAGACCTAAAATCATCCGGCTCTAGACCGGCAGGCATGCCGGGCCGATCGGCTCAAAGGACTTGTAGGTCAGGATGAACTCCTGATGGCCGAGGCTTTCCGACTTCGTCGGCCTCCCACCGGCAACCTCCCGCAGCAGCGTGACGATTTCCTGGCCGACCTCGTCAAGGCTTGCTCGTCCCTCGAGAATACGGCCAGCATCGACATCCATGTCTTCCTCCAGGCGGCGGAAGGTATCCGGATTGGCGCAGATCTTGATTACAGGCGAGATTGCCGAGCCGGAGACCGAACCGCGGCCTGTGACAAAGAAGACCATGTGACAGCCGGATGCGATCATCTCGACAATCTCGGCATTGTCGGAAATGTTCGGAAAGCCGAACCGCACCTCGCCGTCAGGCACCACGTCCATCAGGTAGAGACCGCCACGCGGCGGAATATCGCCGGGCTTGATCAGGCCGGAGATCGGCGACGCCCCAGACTTGGCATAGGCGCCCATCGATTTTTCTTCGATCGTCGTCAGCCCGCCATCGGCATTACCCGGCGCAAAACTGCCGTAGCCAAGCGTGGCATAGTAGCGTGCCGCCTTGGCGACTGCCGCGCGAAGCTCGTCGGCAAGTTCGGGTGTGACCGCTCGATCCGCCATGATCTCCTCGCAGCCGATAAGCTCCCCGGTTTCCTCGAAAATGCAGGTCGCTCCAGCCGCCACCAGCCAATCGAAGGCCCGGCCCGCCGCAGGATTGCCGGTAATTCCGCTCGTTCCGTCGGAGCCGCCGCATACCGTCCCGACGATCAGCTCGCTGATATCCATCGGGACCCGCTCATCATGGGTAAGCGCCTCGAGCTGCTCAGTCACCCAGGCACGACCGGCCGCGATCGTGCTGCGCGTGCCGCCATCGTTCTGGATGGTCAGCGTCTTCACCGGCCTGCCGCTTTCCTCGATGATGTTGGATAGCGAGTACTTGTTGAAGCTTTCGCAGCCGAGCGACAGCAGCAGAACCGCACCGATATTCGGATGGGTACAGAGCCGCTCCATCATCCTTTGCGCGTAGGCATTGGGAAAGCAGCCCGGAAAACCGATGAGATGAACCTCCTGCCCGTCAAAGGCCGAGATGATCTGGCGTCCGACGTGGTGGGCGCATTCCACCAGATAGGCGACGGCAACGATATTGCGGATGCCTTTGCGGCCGTCCGACCGAAGATAGCCTTGCAAGGTCATTTTTTGATAACCTCCTGAATGTCGAAGAAGTGGCTCGGCGTGTAGTCGCTCTTGACGTTGTGCACATGGACATGATCGCCGGGCGCGATCGGCATTGTGGCGGAGCCGATCGGTGCACCATATTTGTAGACCTTGGCGCCCGGCGCAATTTCCTGCCGGGCGATCTTGTGACCGCGCGGAATCGTCCTTGCGAGCGTCACCTCCCGTTCCCCGACGCGAATACGCTCTCCTGCCGGAATATCCTCGCGACAGACGAAGACATTGTCCTTTTCCGAAAGCAAGAGCAGCCGCGTATCATCGGCATGTGTTAACAGCGCGCCGGAGCCCATGACGTTACATCACTCCAAACGTCGCGAAGGCCTCGACCGTGCTCATGCCGTTGCGAATTGCCTCCGCCACCTTGTTCTCAGTACGCACCTTCTCCAGGGCGAGCGAGATGGCTTCCTTTTCGACGGCCTTCGGGATGACGAGAACGCCTTCGCGGTCGCCATAGAGCAGATCGCCGGGCTCGATGCGGACACCTTCGATCTCGATCGGCGTGTTGTAATCGATGACCTTGCCGCGAGGCCCCTGATCCTGCGCATAGATCCCGCGGGAAAAGGCCGGGAAGCCAAGCCGCTCGATTTCGCCGGCATCGCGTACATAACCGTCGAGGATGGCACCTGCGGCCTGCAGATGGGTGGCTCTCGTCGACATCAGGCCTCCCCATAGCGCGTAGCGAAGCGACGAACCCGTGGCGATATAGACGTCGCCCGGCTTCAGCGAGTCGAGCGCTTCGAACATGATGCCGAACGGCTTTTCCGCCAGCGGGCCGAAGGACCCCTTCCCGTCCGAGAAGATATCGGCCTCAAGCACCGGCATCGCGCGGCCGGCGATTTTCATGTCATCGTGCAGAGGCTTGATACCAGCCGGCAGGAACTGCCGACGATGACCGAGCGTATCAAGGATATCGCCAACGACAGCGGTAAAAAGCTCGGCTTTCAACACGCGGAACAGATCCGCGTCGGTTGCGTGGGTTGCTGTGGTATTCATTGGGAGCCTCCGCTGGTGGCAATTCTAAAAGCCGACGACGGCGCCGCCGTCGACGATAATGGTTTGGCCGGTGATATAGCCGGCGGCCGGGGATGCGAGGAAAGCGCATGTCCAGCCGATTTCCTCGGCAGAGCCGAGACGGTTCATCTGGATTCGGCCCATGATTTTGGCGCGGCGAGCCGGATCGTTGGCCGTGGCCTTCTGAAAGAGATCCGTATCGATCCAGCCCGGCGCCACGGCATTGACACGGATTCCCCGACCGGCAAACTCGGCCGAAAGCCCGCGCACAGCACCCGTCAGCGCCGTTTTCGCCGTCGTATAGCCCATCACCAGCGGCTGGCCGATGAAGGATGTCATGGATGCGGTGAAGAGCACGCAGCCGCGGCCTCTCGCGATCTGTCCCGGCAGAAATTGCCGGGTCAGTTCCAGCGCGCCGCGAACATGGACGTCCATGACTTCGTCGAAGTCGGCAATATTGGATTCCTCGAACGGCTTCTTGACCGTGTTCCCGGCATTGTTGACGACGATGTCGACCGGGCCGTGCGCTTCCTCCACTCCGGCGGCAAAGGCCTTGATCGAAGCAAGATCACGAAGGTCGAGCTGTGCGGCTTTAGCCAGTGGGCCGATCGAGGCGGCAGCTTCTTCAAGGAGATCCACCCTGCGGCCGGCCAGCACCACCTCTGCGCCGGAGGCTGCGAGGCAACGCGCGATCGCGAGACCCAGTCCACTACCTCCACCCGTTACAAGGGCGCGCTGCCCGTCCAGTCGGAATGCGCCATGCCAGTCAGGAAGCGCGGTTGGAGATTTCATGGCTGCTTGTGTATTCATCTTTCGACAATGACCTTTAAAACGTCGCGGTTCTTGTCCCAGAAGGGCAATGCGCCTTCGGCCTCGGCGAAGGGGATGACCTTGGAAATGAGCGAGGCTGCACGATCGCCGATCGTCTCGAGATAGGCGATCACCGCATCGAAATCGGATTTCGTGGCGTTGCGCGACCCCATGATGTCCAATTCCTTGAGGTTGAACATTTGCGTCTGATAGGTAACGGGCGCCTTGGCATAGCCGACATAGACGACACGGCCGCAGAAGCCGGCCAGATCGATCGCCTGGCGAAAGGTTTCGGGAAGACCGACCGCCTCGAAGGCCACATCGACGCCCTGATCGCTCGTCAGCTCCACGATGCGCGCTCCGACATCTTCCGTGCCGGCATTGATTGTATGGCGAGCGCCGAACTGCTTTGCCAGCGTGGTCTTTTCCGGGCTGAGATCGACGGCGATCACGTCAGCGCCGCGGGCAACGGCCCCGATCACCACGCCCATGCCGATCATGCCGCAGCCCAGCACGACGATACGATCGCTTGACGACACGCGGCCGCGTGCCACCGCATGGAAGCCTACCGATAGCGGCTCGACCAAGGCAAGAAAGCGAGGGTCGAGCGTGTCATTCAGGATGAGCTTCTCCGCAGGAAGAACGATCTCTTCGGCAAGGCCGCCATCCTGCTGAACGCCAAGCGTCCGATTGTAGCGGCAGGCATTCACCCGCCCCTTGCGGCAGGAGGAGCACGTGCCGCAACTGGTATAGGGAAGAACGATGACGCGCCGCCCCGGCTGATAGGCGGACGAAACGCCCGACCCTGCCTCGATGATCTCGCCGCCGATCTCGTGCCCGGGAATGCGCGGCAGCTCCACGAGCGGGTTGAGACCTCGAAACGTGTTGAGATCACTCCCGCAGATGCCGACATGACGGACGGCAATGCGGACATCGCCTTCCCCGAGCTGCGGGCGAGCGACATCGGTGAAACGGCTGACGCCTTCACTTTCGATCAACAGGGCTTTCACGTGACGATACCTCTTCCGGATTGGGGGAGTGAACCGGACGCTTCCGCCCGGTTCGCTGGAAACAGATCAGTTCAGGGTGGCAATGTCGGCCGGCAGGTCGACGCCGTTATATTTCTTGTAGATCTCGTTGAGTTTGCCGTTCGCGAGGTTCTCGTCGACGAACTTGTCGAGCCGCTGCTTCAAGGCGGCCTCGCCCTTGCGAATACCGATGGCGTAGGGAAATACCTTGAGTACCATCTTCACCTCGAACTTCGACGCGGGATTGCGCTCGTTGGCCGCCTTCATGATTTGCGGCGACGTCGCCATCACATCAACCTGGCCGCTGACGAGTGCCGTGACCAGGGTCGCGTCGTCATCGTAACGCACGATTTCCGCGCCATCGTTGACCTTCGTGACTTCCTTGTCGTTGACGCTGCCGCGCGTGGTTCCGATGCGCTTGCCCTTCAGATCGGCTATGGTCTTGACGCTCTGGCCGGCAGGCGCCGCGATGACCGATTGGATCACGCCGTAGGGCTTGGAATAGTCGATGACCCTCTTGCGCTCGTCCGTCACACTGAGCGAAGCAATCACCATATCCGCCTTGCCCGTCTGCAGATAGGGGATGCGGTTGGGGCTGGTCACCTGGACGACGTCCAGCGGCTGGCCGAGCTGCTCAGCGAGAAGCTTGGCAACTTCGACATCGGAGCCATAGGGCTGCATGTTGGCATCGATCATGCCGAACGGCGGCGAGCCGAGATCAAGGGCGATCAGCACCTTTTTCCGCGCCTGGATATCGGCAAGGGCATCTGCCTGCGCATGACTGGCAAACGTGCCCAGGATCGCAAGTGCGGTGGCTGCTAGAATATGACGACGCTTCATGGTTCTCCTCCGGTTTATTTTGATTGCGTTTCGCGGCCCGTGGTTCTCAAAGCCCATTGCCGACGAAACTGCGCAGTTCCTCGGTCTGAGGCGCGTCGAGCAGGGCCGCCGGTCCATGCTCCCAGACCCTGCCGAGATGCATGTAAAGGATGTTGCTCGCCACCTTGCGGGCGAACGCCATTTCATGGGTGACGAGGATCATCGTCATGCCGCCGCGCGCGAGATTTTCGATGACCTTCAGCACTTCGCCGGTCAGTTGCGGATCAAGCGCAGACGTCACCTCGTCGAAGAGCATGACTTGCGGTTGCATGGCCAATGACCGGGCGATTGCAGCTCGCTGTTGCTGGCCGCCGGACAGCTGCTCCGGGTAGAAGGAGGCCTTCTCCGCAAGCCCCACCCGGCCAAGACAGTCGAGCGATATGTCCCGAGCTTCGGCCTTGCTCAGCTTCTTGACGCAGGTCAGTGCCAGCGCCGCATTCTCCAGGACGGTCAGGTGCGGGAAGAGGTTATAGCTCTGGAAGACAATGCCGACGTCGCGACGAAGCGCACGTTTATCTAAGTCCGGCGAGTGAATCTTGTGGCCGCAAACCTCGATCTCGCCGCCTTGAATGGTCTCCAGCGCATCGATGCATCGCAGAGCTGTCGACTTGCCCGAACCGGACTGGCCGATGATGGCCACCACTTCGCCGGGTTCGACCGAGAAGGACACACCATTCAGGACCTGCAGCGTGCCAAAGCTCTTGCGGACATCGGATAATCTAACGATTGGAGACATTCAGTTTCCTTTCCAGTTTCCGGCTGGCGAGCGTGAGCGGGAAGCAGATGGCGAAATAGATTGCGGCGACCACCATGAAGATGCTGAACGGCTGAAAGGTGGAATTGTTGATCAGCTTGCCGGCCTGAGCGAGCTCGACAAAACCGATCGCCGATGCGAGCGATGTGTTCTTTATCACCTGAACCAGGAAGCCGACCGTGGGTGGCGTCGCGATACGCAGCGACTGCGGAAGAATGACCCGCGTCATGCGCTGCCAGCGCGAGAGGCCAAGACATTCCGCGGCCTCCCATTGTGTCTTGGCAATCGACCGGATAGAGCCGCGCCAGATCTCGGCAAGAAAGGCCGAAGTGTAGAGCGTGATCGCGACACCGGCCGCCAGCAAGGCCGGAAGATTGTTGAAGCCGGCGATGCTGAGCCCGAAATAGACGATGAAGAGCAGCACCAGCAAAGGCGTTCCCTGGATCAGCTGCACATAGGCCGTCGCGGTCCAGCGAATGATGCGGCTCGGCGAGATGCGTGCCAGAGCCACAACGAAACCGACCAAGCCGCCGCCGATGAAACCAAGCGCCGACAATGCGAGCGTCCAGACGGCCGCCTCGAGCAGGAAGATGAACTGTGTCAGGCCGAAAGTGGGCATGGGCTCCTCCTCACAAGGCCGTGCCGAGCTTGCGCTGGCGCTTGAAAACCACGAAGCCTATTCCGAGAAGCACCCATCGCATGAGAAAGGACAGCGCCAGATAAAGGGCGCCGACGACGATGTAGGTCTCGAAGGACAGGAACGTGTCGGACTGGATGCGATTGGCGACAGCCGTCAACTCCTCCGCCGAAATCTGTGACGTGATCGACGATGCGAGCATGAGCAGCACGAACTGACTGACGAGCGCCGGATAGACCCGTTCGACCGCCGGCTGGAGAATGACATGCCAGTAGGTTTGCGCAGGCGAAAGTCCAAGACATTCGGCCGCCTCGATCTGAGCCTTCGGAACGGCCTCGATGCCGGCACGCATGATCTCGCAGACATAGGCGCCGATGTTGACGACGAGCGCGACGATTGCAGCGACATTGGCCGGGATGCGCAAGCCAAGCGTGGCTATGCCAAAATAGATGATGAACAGCTGAACGAGCAGCGGCGTGTTGCGAATGACGTCGACATAGGTGCCGACGACGGTCTTCAGCATCGCCGAGCCGCTGGTTCGTGCGATCGCACAGAGCGTGCCCAACACGAAGCCGGCAATGGTTGCCGCCACCGAAAGCTGGATCGTCAGCCAGACGCCTTCCGCAAACTGATCCCAATAGGGAAGCAGGCCCTCGAAATCGAAAGTGTAGCTCATGCGACGCCATCCTCCCGGCCGCGCCAATGAGCAACGAGATGTGCTGGTCTCATTCCCGAGCTATCCTCCCTAGCTTGAGACAGAATCTACACGGTTGAGGCGATCGATTTAAAGTGGTATTTTATGTTTAAAAAACCAATCGGGATTTCGTCGCCATGCGTTCAGAAAACCTCTTCAAGCGGCAGTTCAACGAGTTCCTGCGCCATGTACAATCCGTTGGTCACGGTCGCCCTCTTGGCTCGGAACGGGAGATCGGCCGAACCCTCGGTACCAGCAGAACGACGGTCCGCAAGTGCCTCGCGGCGGCTATGGAGAGCGGCCTGCTTTCCACAGACAGAGTAGTCCTGCGGCAGGCAGAACCATCCGAGCTCTATGCCGAAGCAGAGACCATCCCACCGACATTGATGGTCGAACGCGCGTTCCTGAAATGGATACTCCAATCCGACAGCGGACCGGGCCAGGCAATCAATGCGCTTCAGCTCGCGCGGCAATTCGGCGTGTCGACGACGACGATCCGCGAGTTTCTTCAGAGCTTTCGGCATTTTGGCCTGATGGAGCGCGAAGCCGGCGGCAAATGGGTCTTCCGCGGCATGACGCTGGAATTTGCCAACGAACTTTCCGATATCCGCGAAATTTTCGAAATGCGGTCCGTCATGCGCTTCGCGGAGCTCGATGACGACGACCCGAGCTGGAACGAACTACGCAGACTGCGAACCGAGCATCTTGAACTGCTGGAGACGATCGAGACCGACTATCATCGGTTCTCACTTCTCGACGAGCGGCTGCATCGCTTGATCAACAGCGCGTCCAGCAATCGCTTCGTCACGGAATTCTACCATGTCATCTCGCTGATTTTCTTCTACCATTATCAATGGAACAAGAAAGACGAGCGCGTTCGTAACGAAGCGGCTGTGCACCAGCATCTGGCCTATATCGATGCGATTCTCTCAAGGGACCAATGGAAAATCAGCCAGACCTGCACGGCACATCTGAGCGAGGCGCGCCGGACATTGCTTGCAAGCCTTACCCGAGAAACTTGAAATCGGAATTCGAGCAACCCGCCGAAGCTCGGTCTGCGACATTCGATACCTCTGCGAAAACAATGGAAAGGGCGGCCATTGGATCCGTCTATATGCCCTTGCGGCTCGGAGAAAACGCCATCCATCACATGCGATGACCTGCTACTGAAGGGTCAAGCCCGATCCGATGTCAGTTCTTGCGGCATAAGGATCGACAATGGAGAGCGCCCGGCTGAGCGCTTCGGCAAACCCATTGAGCGAAATGACGTAGCCCATATCGCGACCCGTATCGGTCGCCGCCAGCATTACGCGGAGGCTACGCCGCCGCCGCAGGCTGGCTATCATGGCTGCATCGAGCTTCAGCTCGACCGGGCAGCCACGCGAAGAGGCGGCACCGAACGGCTGAGTCAGCCCCAAAGCAGCTTCGTCACCTCGCGGCAACCGGCCGCTCCGTAGATGCAGCCCCAGCGGCAAGGCCAGCAAGCCTCTCAGACTTCCCCCCTCGGGAGTGAGCTCGATCGAAAGCACTGGCGTGTTCGTCTGCAGATCATACAGCGTGTAAGAAATCGCATAATGCGGCCGCGCATGATTGGCAGTTCCCCGATTGACGATGGTAAGCGTCCAGTCGCCGTAACGCTCTTGCAATATGCCTGAATTGGCGGCGGCGGCGGTGGTCCGGCCAACCATCACAATCCTCCACCCGGTCGTTTTGCCAATATGGGCAAGCGCCCATAGGAACGCCTTATGAGCTTGAACAACCCTACCCCATTCATGTCTCCTCCTCCCGTAACAATATGCGCCCCACCTCACCGTCTCGACATTCAGGAATCCGAGCTCTCTCGAATCAATAGCGTCAACCTTATGCAAAGGCATCATACAATTGATGTAGCGCAAAGAATTATTCTTTTGCAATATTCAATTAATATGAAAGCCATCGATTGCGAATGAAGGTATTTTCAGATTATACACAAAATATATGATTATTAAATTTATGCCATAACTTATATTAGTAAATGTTACTTCAATTTCACTTATATCAAAAAAAGCAATGCAGACCAATAAGTGTGCATGATATTGTAAAAGGCCGCTCATAAATGGAGCGAGCAACGCGCAAACCCGGACTATCGGATAAGCAGACGATGCAATCTCGCACTGGAAGTGGGGACTGGAGTTGGCCTGGCCAGCGGTCATTTGAATGATGCCCCCTGCAAGGCGGCGTCGACAATCTCTCTCGTCGCCCTCGTGACGGCAAGATCAGCGGCAATGGCTTTTCGGACGAAACGCTGGTCGCCAACGATCCCGGCGGCAACGTCGGTATCTCAGTTCCCGTCCATTTTGGCAGATACCATCGAGCCAATGCCGGACAGGTTGACGATGTGATGCTTCTCAAGGGTGAGACGCCGACAGCAGTTAGGTCGGCACCGGCTATTTGCCGACGACAATGAGAGGTAAGCTACCTTACGACCAAGCCTTTAGCGCGAGAACCTCGGCACGGATGCAATAAGTTCGCGCGTATAGGCGTGGCGAGGCCGTTCGAAGACCTCCTCCACAGTTCCGGCCTCGACGATCGCTCCCTGCTTCATGACGACGATCCGGTGGCTGATATGCTGGATCACTCCCAGATCATGCGAGATAAAGATCATCGACAGGCCGAGCCTTGCCTGCAGATCGACCAGCAGATCCAGAACCTGGGCTTGCGTCGTGACGTCAAGCGCGGAAACGGGCTCATCGCAAATCAAAAGCTTCGGCGTGGCCGCAAGAGCCTGCGCGATCGACACGCGCTGGCGTTGGCCACCGGAAAGTGCGGTCGGCCTTCGGACAAGCAGATCCTGCGGCAACCCGACCAGATTCAGCAGATCTATGATCTTCTCGCGACGCTCCGATCTGCCGAGCCCACCACGGAGCAACAAGGGTTGCTCGATGATGCGTTCAACGGTGAAGCGCGGATTGAAAGAGCTGAGCGGGTCCTGACTGATCGTCTGTATCCCGGCTCTGAGGGGGCGGCGCATGCGTTCGGAAAGTGCGCTCCACGGCCGCCCTTCATAAAACACTTCCCCCGCATCCGGTTGCTGCAGCGCGAGCGCGACCTTGCCGAGCGTGGTCTTGCCCGAACCGGATTCGCCGACCACCCCCAGCGTTTCGCCGCTGTCGATATGAAGCGACACGTCGCGGACGGCGCGCAGGAGGCTGCCGTCCGTACGCCTGAAGCTCATCGATACGTTGCGTATCTCCAACAGACGCTCGCCCGAGCGTACAGGCTCGCGGCCCGGCAGGGGCATATCTGGTGCGCTGAGGCGATGACCGCGATTGGCGGCCGTCGGTACGGCTGCCAAAAGCTGCCGGGTGTAGTCGTGCTGCGGCTCTGATAGCACGCTGCGCGCCGGGCCGGTTTCCACGAGCCGACCCTTTTGCATCACGGCAACCCGATCGGCAAGCTGGGCAGCGACGGAAAGATCATGCGTGATCAGGAGGATGCCATGGCCGGCGCCAGCCAGCTCCCTGAAAATGGCGAGTACTTTTTTCTGGACGTTGACATCCAGCGCCGTCGTCGGCTCGTCGGCAACGAGCAAGCGCGGCTGGCCGGCAAGTGCGGAGGCAATCAATGCCCGTTGCCGTAGCCCGCCCGACAATTGATGCGCATATTGCCCCACCCGCGATTCAGGCTCGGGAACGCCGACACGTTCCAGCAACTCCACGACGTGCTGTGATACGAGCGAGCGCGGAGCCAGACGATGCGTGAGGATAGGCTCGGCGATTTCGCGACCGATCGTCCTCAAGGGGTCGAGCGATACGAGCGCGTCCTGGAGAATGAAACCGATTTCACGCCCGCGCACATGCCGCCAGGCCCTATCGGACAGGCCGAGAAGATCCAGCGGGCGCCCATCATGAGCGGTCAGCTCCATCCTGTCGGCCTTTACCACCGAACGCAATCCGGCGAGACCGACGATAGCCCGGGCAGTTACCGATTTTCCAGACCCGGATTCGCCGACCAATGCAAGGATTTCGCCGGGCGCAATCTGTAGCGACAGATCTCGAACCGCATCCACGCGACCTTGCGGGGTCCGAAAAGCCACGCTCAACCCTTTGACCGAAAGCAGCAGGGGCGGCGCGGAAACGGCGGTCTGAAAATTCTGCAGGCCGGCCTGAATATTCATCGCAGATCTCCCGTTGCAAGAAGGGTTTGCAACCGGCGCCCCAAGAGCGTGATCGAGATGACGGAAAGCGCGACGACGGTTGCCGGCAGCAGGCTGGTCCAGGGCGCGATATCGAGAAAATTGCGGCCATTGGCGAGGAGCGCGCCCCACTCCGCCGCTGGCGGCACGACACCAAGTCCGAGAAAGCTTAGGGCCGAGGCCGATAGTACCGAACTTCCCACACCAACCGTCGCGAGAATGAGAAGAGGCCGAATGGCGTTGGGCACGATATGTCGGGCAATGATCGTCCACGGATGCTCGCCGAGTGCTATGGCATGTTCGACATAACCCGACAGCCTGATCTGAAGCACCTGCGAGCGGATCAGTCGGGCATAGCCAGCAATGCTGGCAAGCCCGACCGCCAATAGCGTATTGGCAGGCCCTCGCCCAAGAACAGCGATCACCAGCAGCGCAAGCAGCATTTCCGGAAAGGCAAGCAGGATATCGATGATGCGCAATAAAAGCCGGCCGATCGGCCTTGGAGCGAGCGCAGCCATCGTCCCGAGCACGATACCGCCGAGACTGGCAATCAGCGTCGCGCCGATGCCGATGGTCAGGGATTGCGAGGTTCCATAGACCACGCGCGAAAACAGATCTCGCCCCAGTTCGTCCGTTCCAAACCAGTGCTGCCCGTCGGGCGGCAACAGGATCGCATTCGGATCGACTGCCTCGGGATCACAAGCGGAAAGCCACTGTGGCGCCCATACCGCAACACCAAGAACGACCACGAAGGCGAAGGGAACAAGCAGTCCGAAAGACAGCCAGACCGGGCGAGTGCGCGTGATGCGGGGCTCCTGCATGCTTTCAGTCAGCACGACATCGCTCAAAGGGCTGTCCTCCTTAGACGTGGATCGATCAACAGGTAGAAAGCATCGACGAGCAGATTGACGATGACGAAGACAAGGGCGGACAGCATCACCAGACCGAGGATCAACGGCATGTCACGGGTCTTGATCGCCTGAAGCGTGATCTGCCCAATTCCCGAACGGCCGAACACCGACTCGGTCAAGATCGAACCGCCGAGGGCGGTGGCGAGCAATGTGCCGGTGAGGGTCGAGGCCGCCAGCGCGGCGTGCCGCAAGCCATGCCTGACACGCAGGACCGTCTCGCCGACGCCGCGTGTCCGGACCGTCAGCGAAAACGGCTGGGACAGCGCCTCCTCCAGACCGTCACGCAATACCTGGCTCAGAAGGGCCGCCAGCGGCAGGCTCAAAGCGATGGCGGGCAGCACAAGTGCTGACAGCCCGTCATTGCCGGTGACCGGAAACCATTCAAGTCTGAAACTGAAGATCGACAGCAAGACGATACCGATCCAATAGACAGGCGTGCTCAGAAGGATCAGCTCTATCCCCGAGGACAGCAATGTCAGGCTTTTACGACGGCCCGCCGTCGCCAGGGCCACGCTGATCGCCAGAAGAAGAGCAAGTACGATCGCGCTCCCGGTAAGCTGCAAGGTCGGCCCGGCAGCTTCATAGATCACCTCGGAAACGGGCTGTCTGTACTGGTAGCTCTGTCCAAAATCGCCGCTCAGAGCCTTGCCGATATAATGCGCATATTGCAGCGCGAGCGGCTGGTCGAGCCCATATTGATGCACCAATGCAGCCCGTTCTGCCTCATCGACGACGTTTTCTCCGCCAGCCAGTATCGCGACGGGATCGCCGGGAATGAGCTTCACCGCAATAAAGGCAATCGTTGCCGCGCCCCAAAGTACGGCAACAATCACCCCGGTCCGCCGCACAGCGGTTTGGAAAAGCTTAGCGGTCCAGCCAGGCATCGTAGAAATTCGGCTTCGCATTGGTGGCCCAGGAAATACCGTGCAGGCTCTTTGAGGCGCCGAGCTGATAGGCGGCCACAAAGAGCGGGACGGCATAGGCCTGCTCGATCACTTCCTTCTGCACCTCGGCATAGAGCTTCTTGCGCTCGGCATCGGAAGCTCCAACCGCTTTCGTCAACTTTTCGTCGAGGCTTTTGACACGCGACGCATTCTGGCCGGCAGGCGGAATATAGGCGGAATGGAATACCGTCCGCAGGATATCGGGCTCTGCGCGCACATAGTAGAAGGACACCAGATCGTAATCATTGGCATTGGTGCGCGCGGTCCAGCCACCGGCATCGACCGGATCGAGCTGCAGATCGAAACCCGCCTGCCGAACCTGATATTGAACGGCCTGCGCAAGGGTCACTTCCGTCGCGGCAAGCGAAGTGCTGTCGTAGACATAATGCAATGTAAGCCGGCCGCCGTCCTTCTTGCGGATGCCATCGGCGTCCTTCTGCGACCAGCCCGCCTCATCAAGCAGCCGGTTGGCTTTTTCCGGATCGAAGCCCCATGACCGGGAAATATCGCGGTCATAATAGAGCGTCGAGGGGCCGAGAATATTGTCGGCCGGCTTCAGAGTTCCGAAGAAGGCGGCCTTGACCCCCGCAGGTCCGTTGACCGCATTCTGGAAAGCTTGGCGTACCTTCAAGTCCTGAAACGGCCCCTTCGAAGTGTTGAGGAAATAGGCGCTGTTGACACCCGGATTTTCCCGCGTCACCACCTGCAACTTTCCATTGCCTTGGACGGAGCGGTAGTTTGCCGGCGGCACCGCGTCGATCGCCTGCAGTTGGCCACTTGCCAGCGCGCCGAGGCGTACAGAAGCCTCCGGCAGATATTTGAAGACGATCTGATCGAAATGGGCCGGCCCCTTATGTACGGCATAGCCGGGACCCCAATTGTAGTCCGCGCGGCGGCTAAGCTTGCTGCCGCTGCCCTTGGTGAAATTGTCGAGCACGTAAGGACCCGATCCGATGATGGTATTCGTCGTGCTCTGTGTTTTCTGAAGATAGGTCGACGATTGGATACCGAGATAGGGAAGGCTTAATCCCTGCAGCAGAGGCGCGAAGGATTGGCGGTAACGGATCACCACCGTACGACTATCCGGCGCCTCGATCTTGTCGACCGGCCCAAGCAGCGACTTGGCGTAGCTGGAGGTTGTCTTCGGATCGAGAATGCGATCGAAATTGTATTTGACCGCAGCAGCATCGAACGGAGTGCCATCGCTGAATGTCACGCCCTGACGCAGATGGAAGGTATAGACGGTATTGTCGCCGTTGATGTCCCAGCTTTCTGCGAGCCACGGCGTGAACTTATTGTCTTCGGCCTGCCCGACGAGCGAGTCGACGATATTGCGGGTAATCAATGCCGTGATCGAGCTGCCTGTGATCGACGGGTCGATGATGGAGGTATCCGTTGCCAGCCCGACGTTAAGGGTGCCACCATCGACCGGCTTTGCCGAATCGGATGCAGCATTTGCGGCAGTGCCTATCATCGTCAGAAAAGAAAATGCCAGGGCAATGCTGATGTTGCTTCGCCCGATAGTCTTTGCGCTTGAATGCCTTTTTCTCATATCCCGTCCCTATTTTGGCCGCCGCGGCATCGATCATGCGGCCAAGAGGCCATACGACATCACGCGGACTGAACGGCATGATAATTGTCTATAAAAATACTAGACTAAAGGCATTGTGGTGCGTTTATTGAAAGAGAGGCGGAAATCCGTTTCAAGATCACGGGCGGAACTGATGACACGCCGATGATGACGCTGCTCTGCGTTGAATTCCAAGGCCCTTTAGATCAAACCCTCCGGCCGAGCCGTGCTTCAAACGTCTCCGCGAAACCGACGCCAGGTCTCACGGCACGAACAATGATGCAATCAGGTCCCGCTCGTTGGGTCGCGCAAAATCCGAGATTTAAGGGTGAACTTTCTTCACCGAGGACATCTGCGCTATAACGCAGGTTCAAAGAATCTGGAATAATGGGATCCCGCTCCGGCGCGAACATGATGTTCCAAAGGGGCCTTTATTTTTTCAGCATGCAATTTTGAAATTGGACTCCAAGGTGCTTTTTGCTGGTAGTACGCGCGGTGATGCGAGATTTTTCATGGGTATGGCAGATCGATCATTACGCACAGGCTCTGCGATGGGCACCTCGCTGCAAATTCAACCATTTGGACAAGCGTGGCACGACCAGTGAGCGATATTGGTCAATTACTCAGCTGCCCCCTTTTTGCCGATGTGGCACGCGAGAGCGTGACACTCGACGCCCGGGATTTGCGGACCAGATTCTATTCGCCGGGCCAGATCGTATTCAACCAGGACGATACTAGCGGCGAGGTCTACTTTCTGCGATCCGGATTGCTGCTGGCTCTCTATCTCGATCAGGACGGTCGGGAGCTTATCTTTACCCGGCTCAACACTCATGATTATTTCGGAGAAATATCTGCCATCGATGGCGGCAAGCGTTCGCTTTCAGTCTACGCAAAAACCGCGTCTTGCCTGATCGTCATGAAACGCCAGGCATTTCTGGATTTGCTCGAAACGATACCGCTCGTGCGACAGCGGATCATGATCGATATGGCCGAACGTATCCGCAGATTGACGAGGCACAGCTATCAACTGACCAGCCAAAGCGTGGATAAACGCCTGAAAGCCTATGTGGCACGCATGGCGCTGGAGAGTGGCGCGTTCAAACCCAACGGGTTGCTGGCCAAATTTCCGACCCATGCCGAAATCGCCGGCTCGATCGGTGCCAGCCGCGAAGAGGTCAGCCGCTCCATCTCCGTCTTGAAGCGCGCGGGAATTCTGGAAGCCGGACGACAGAAGTTGACGATCCTCCAGCCGAACGCGTTGCTGAGCGAGCACTGAGGCAGCCTCATTCTATTTCGTCTTTATCAGCCAATTGACGGCAATATTGACGGCTCGCGTTTCATTCTTGCTGACGCGCACCTCATCTGGCTGATAGATATCGCCGGTCTGGGTCGATGATTTGGTTGCGGCTACTTCGAAATTCACCGGCGGATTTTCCTGCGGCGTCACGAACTGTGCGATCATGTTCAAATCATGCACATGCTCCCGCAGCGCATCCATCTGGGTCGAGCCGACGCCTCGTGAATTGACGGCCGGACCTTGGGGCGCGTGACGGTCGTCCTTGTCCAGCGACTTCTCCAGATCGACGCCGCGCAGAAAATAACCACGGTAGTCTGGCAGCTTGAATTTGTCGTCTCCATCCGGTCCGTAAAGATCGCCGATCACGCGATAAAGCTCCGGATATTCGGTCTTCAGCAGGCTGGAGCCATCGCAGATCATCCATGGCAGGTAACGCAGATCCGTCATGGCCGACGTCAAGGTCTGCGTCTGCTGCAGGATCTCGCCGGGGAAAATGATGATGGCACCGACGGGCACGCCATCGTGAGTTCCCGGACGCGGATGCGGAAAGAACTGATGGCGCGGCTCCTGCCCGGGAAAATTCCCAGGAAAGATGGGCGGAATGAACGAAGGTGGCAGCATCCAGCGCTCCTGCAATCATGAAAATGGATTGTCGTGCGACAGCGCGACCATTGCCGTGGGAACGGTGATCGACCAACTGTCGTGAATGATCTTGGACCCCTCGTCCGGTTGCTCCAGCAGAAGATCGACGGCGCTCATGTCCACGGCCATGCAAGGGGTCAGGTCCTCGCTACAGGGCCAGATCTGCCCCGTTCGGAATGCGAGCAGCACCGTTCTCGCCGCCTCGGGCTTGACCGATAGCAGAATGTGAGCGCGCTTGGCGCGCAGCAGGTCCCGCAGATAGCGACTGGGCGAAAACAGCGAGATCAGAGCGGACTGTCCATCGCTCAGATAGGGGTCGGCCGCAGGATCCTGGATGAACTCGACTGCCATCCCGTCCCAGTCGAAGGAATGGCGAAGGAACTGAAAATAGCGTGGCTCGAAGTTGATGGCTCCGGCCTTGCCTGTCGTATCGGTCGGCTTGGCAAGCGTAGCGCCCGCAAACAACGCGATGGCCGCCTGAACGATCTGATCTTGGACGACCTGCGTCAGAAGCTTCGGGTTCTCGGCGTCCAGCGCCTTCTTCTGCTGCGCCAAAGCTGCCTGGTAGTCTGCCATGGCCGCCTGATAGGCGGCCTGGATTTTCTGATAAGTCGCGATTTGCCAATTGGCGAGCGTGGCGGCGCTGCGCGCGCATTGAACCTCTATGCTTGCCACATAGTAGTTGTCGAATGCAGTTGCCCCTTCCGCAGGCGATGTATCGGGAGCCGGCGCGTCTCCCTCTCCTGACCCGGCTTGCTTACCGGAAGCGGCGCCGACGGCTGACGATGTCATCGGAGCGCTGCACAGGATCGATACCCGAAGCCGATCGGAATATTGCGCCGGCGTTGCCGTCAGATATCCCTTGAACGTCGAGAGCGTACCGGTTTGATCCGCCGTCAGGATCACGCCACTCATCGTCACCTGCGCTGTGGGATTGGCAACGAAGCTGCTGATGCTGACGGCGGCCGAAACCGGCGTGTAGCCTTCGGGCACGTCCAATTCCGCGTCCGACAGCGGGTTTCGGGACTTGAATCCATTGCTGATCACGCGAAGAGCCGGTGGCGGCAGACTGTCCGGGGCAATGCCATAAGCCTGGAAGGCATCGAGATAATAGACCGCCGCCGCCGGCGATCCAGGCTTGACGGGATCGGGCGACAGGTTGGCGTAGGAGGTTATGCCCATGCTTGCGGGAGATGGTGGCGCGGCAAGCCTCAGCTCATGATATCGAGCAATCGCTTGGACGAGATGAGCGCTGGGATTGTCGATGAACATCTCGAAGACCAGCCTGTCCTGGCTGGCCCGGGTCTGAAGATGATATGCCCGGTTCACCCAGCGGAATACGGCCTGAAGATTGCCGTTACCGCCAGTGTTGGACAAGGTCCGCGTCTGCGTGGTTTCCAGCTCTTCGAAGACCCTGCTGCTGCGACGCAACACCGATTCACGTCGCAAAGCCTTGACCGAGCGATCGATGACGTCGCGGGCAAATTTTGAAATATCCTGCAGGTAACCGCCGGCGGGCTGTTCCTGCACCCACCAATTGCCGGTGACCTTCATGGAATTGGTGGCCGGTTGCCCGTAGTCGGTTTCGTAATTGTTGATCGTCGTGGTCGAGACACGATCCGACAACGTCTTCTGCACCTGATTGATCAGATCGGCGGTCGTCGTATCCCGCCCGAAATTGCTGGTGCTGTCGCTCGACGTCTGCTCTTCCTCGACTGTTTCCTTGCGTCGCAGATTGCGGTGCACCTCCTGGCGCGTTTCCCCCGAAATCACGGTTTCGATGCGCTCTATATCTCCGAGCGCATAGCGCCCGGGCTTGTAATGCACGGTGCGGATGGCGCCCACGGCATAGAGCTGGATAGCCGGAGGATCGGCCGGGGCTGGCGGCGGATCGATGGGAAAAATATCGGCGGGCAGGATCATCACCGCATTAAGCGCACGCGAAAGCGCCGCATCGGATGGTCTCGGCGCGGGGTCGTCGCCGAGTTTCGGATGTGAGGCCTGGAAAGCTAGCACCCAATTGATGAGATGCGCGACCTGTAGCAACCGGATCAGATCGGAAAACCAGCTATGGTCATAGCCGAGCGTGATCATCAGCGCGATTGCCGCATTCCAGATATCGGTCAGCGCCGTTTGGGCATCCGTCGACTGCAGCTCTTTGGCCAGATCATCCCAACTTTCGAACTGCTCCTCCACCCAGCGGTCGAGCGCTGCATAGCTGCAGTCCTTCCTCAAATGATGAGGGAAATGGCGAAAACTCTGGTAAGGCGGGGCAAGCGGCTGCGTCGGCGTGACGAAAGGCTCGCTTGGCCCGCCGCCCGCTTCTGGAGAGATCGTATCATCGATGAAAGTCACGGCCGTTTCGCGCTTGGTCGCTGGATCGGCAGCTTTCAGTTTCGTATAGAAAGTGCTTGCGGCAGCAGATGCAGACACGGTCATGAACCGCTGCTCCACCAGACTGGCCGCCAGTTTCGGCCAGGGCTTGATGTAGACGAAGGGAAAGAGCTCGCCCGCTTCCAGATGCGCATCGGCGATCGCCATCCCGTCTGCGGTATTCGGGATCGGTAGCGGTCCAGGCTCAGGCGGATCATTGTCCGGCGGTGGAACGGGCGGGGTTGGCGGAACCGGGCGCGTATTGCCGAAGCAGATCATGAAACCGATATAGTTCCAATAATAGATGTCATCAGTCTCCTCGATTTCCACCCGGCCCATGATCTGCTGCGAATATTGGACGTCGAGCCCGGTGCGCCAGCGCAGCCAGCCATGAACCCTGCGACCGCCCGTGAAGGCCACGCGGAACGGCGTCTCATGATCGAAGCGTAAGCTTTCGACGACATGGATCTCGAGCGGCAGAACCGCCCGGAAAATCTCGGCCGCGACATTCAAGACGGATTGGCGACCCGCATCCTCATAGAAAATGCGGAAACGGATCACGATTTCTTCGTTCTGGTCCTTATGCGGGATGTCGCGCCATTCCTGAATCTCGGTGTGGCCGGTCATGACGACATCCTCAAACGTCGATGGTTTCGAGACCCCTGATGATCTGGGCGAACCAGTCGGTGTCGGTATCCCCGGACAAGGCCTGAATCAACGGATCATCGTCGAAGCCACCCTGAGCAATCTCTCGTATCGCCGGATCTGCCAAGTCCAACTCATCGTCCATTGGAGCCAGCGGAAATGTTCGCGCTATTTTTGCGTAGTCGCGGGTTTTCCATTCACCGCGGCGAATTTTCGTTACCGCCGCATCGCGCTGGGTAAAACATTCGGCGATGTAGTCGGCGACGACCTGGAGCTCATCATCGCCAACTTTGACATACATCGCGGCAAAGCCCTTGATACTCGCGGCTCCGCGGATGGTTACCGGCTGTCGCATCAGAAACAATCTGGCATCGATAACCTCATCGTCGTCGTCTATGCTGCCGGTCCCGATTTCGTCGTCGGGGACAATGCTGATCTCCCGTCCACATTCTTCCGTGAATTCCCTCGAGCAGTTTTCATAGACTTCATCACTGTTATTCCAATCATGACCTTCGAACTTCCCGCCCGGCAGGGCGAATTTCGCTCCGCCGTGCAGCTCTGCACCATTTGGCACAATTGCTCGCCTGCTGGAGAAGAAGTACCCCCTCGCCCTCTTCTGGAAAGCGATGAACCGAACGCTGTTTTGCGCGGTGCGCGAGAATATGATGGTATAAACGAAATATTTATCGGGCATTGGACTATCCTTTTCAGAAGCGGATCAGGTCGGTTCCGCGCGATATGAGACAAAGGTGAGCGGGGTTGCCCGCGGCCCAGGAGTGCCACCCCGAAGCTGGACTCTGAGCGCCTGCAGCCCACTCAGAGCAAAAGAGGTCCCGCAGGTATCGGCGACGCGACCGCGCAGCTCGCTCTTGCAATCGATCTGAAACTTCAGGCGATCCGGCAGGGACATGGCCCATGAACCCGCATGGCCCAGCGGCATTTCCGCGATCGGCCGGCTGTCCCGGCAGATGCAAAGCGACAGATCGGGGCGGGGTACGCTTTGGCTCAAGAGGAACCCCGATCTCAGCCCATGCCCGTGCGGTCCGTCTATCCTGGTTCCGGTGTCCGGGTTATAAAAGCCTGGCCGAAGAGGGCATTCGTTGCCGTAGCTGTCCCGGATCAGGAATGCCGGCTCCCAGCCGATGCACAGTGGATGATGCCATCCGTAAAGGCAGCGCTCGATCGCCGCCCACAAGACCGGCATGGCGCCCGGCAGCATCCCGGAAACATCCCAGAAGACACCCACGCGGCTGACATGCGGATTGAGAGAGCCATTCTCGTAGGTCAACCAGGTTTGCATGGCGGTTACGGCGACGGTTCGCTCGGCTCATAATCCGTGAACTTCGTGTCCTCCGGAATATCCAGCACGAAAATATAGCCAATGTCCGAAAGCTGGATCCCGGTGTCCAAATGAAAGCGCACGCGCATCATCTTTCCGGAACTTTGCACATCGATCTTGACGTGACCCTTCACATGGAACTTCTCCGCATCCTTCGGCTTCCCAGGGGCCGGGATCTCCGTCCACTCGGTGTTCGAGAAGAGATATCGAGGGATCGTCGAGCCGGCATTGGTATCGACATTGGTTATCGTCAGCGAAAAACTGTCCGCGCCAAGACTGACGGCCCGGGTCTTTTTGTCTCGGACGGCGGAATAGGTTGCGGTGATGGTGACCCTGTCCCTGCCCGTTCCGACAATACCGCCGGAGGTCCAGCTTTTTACGACCTCTGCGTAAGCCTTGGATGGATCTTTGACCTCGCTTGACGCAGGCGAACTTCTGTCACTAACCGAGTGCTCGGTGTCATCGCTGGCCGGAGCAGCGCCATCCGCATCCTCGAGGTTGTCGTCGCTTGTCGAAAGAACGGGCTCGGCCTGGTCTTTGCCATTGTTCGGCTTGTTGGCGGCCAAAGCGGTTTTCGCCCCTGAAAGCCTTAGTTTGGTTTCCGTTTTCATGGCTGTGACTGTCCTCTTTTTCATCAAAGGGAAAACGGGATACCAGCTGACTGCTGGCCTGGTATCCCGGATCAATGATCGTCTCAGCGAGACGGCGAGCGTTTACTGGTTGATGTTTTCCAGGTGGAACTCGAAGGGAGACGAGTTTGGGCCGGGACCGCCGCCGGTCATGACGATATTGGCGCTGGTGATCCCGAAAAGGTTGATCTCGGTGTTCACCTGGCTGATGATCGCGGAATTGATGATCTGACCCTCGGTCACCTGGCTGACGACGCCGATATAGATACGCGGCTGGAACTGGAAGACCGCCTTCTGGCCAGGGGCCATGTTCGTCTTGGTCGCGAGCAGCTTGCCGTCCTTGAAGATACATGCGCTGATCGCGCCCTGCTTCAGCTGGTTGCGAACCTCGACTTCATTCGGGGAAGTAGCGCTGTTCTTCGACACAGACAGCACGTCGCCGGAATTATCGAGAGTCATGTCGAATGCCTGGCCGTCATAGGCCGTCAGTTGCGGTGTGTAGTTGCCCCAGCTGTCCTTGGCCGAAACCTGGAACTGAAGCGGGAAATTGAACGGATGCGTATCGAGCCGGCCGCAATTGCGGATCACCTTCCAGGCAACGGCAATTTCGCCGAAGGACTCGGCAACGTTCTGCTGAAAAATAAGAACGCTGGAATTGTTCGTATCGCCTGAGCGGTTAGTGAAATTCAGTTTGATGTTCTCGGTTACCATTGTCGATTCGTCCTCTCGTGTTTCGATGAAGCGCTTGGCCCTCGCCAACAATCAGACACTAGACCGCATCGCTGCGGCCCGCCTTTGAGGCCGTACCTAAATTCTTTGCGCCTGACATTTTTTTGCGAAACTCCATCGGCCCCTGGCTGTAGAGCCGACGAAATGCAGTCGAAAAATTGTTCGGATCGCCATAGCCGACCGTCAGTGCGATGTTCAGGATGCTCTCGGAACCATCTCGTAAAAGCTGCGCTGCAAGTTCACACCGTCGCTGACGCAGCCAGGTTATCGGTCCGATGCCGAATGCCTGATTGAATGCCCTGTTCAACGTGTTGCGATTGGTCCCAAGGGTCGCCGCCAGCTCATCGACCGTCACGGGATTGGCGATATTGGTTTCCAGCATTTTGCATGCCACGCGCACCATCGGATCGCCACTCGATCCCACGGAAAAGGTCGCTTCCCGGATTGCCGTCGACATCGTGAAAAGCCGCCGTTGAATTTCCAGGGTGCTGAACGGGTATGTGATGTAATCAACGAAACCGCAGGCAAGCAGCTTTTCGACATCAGGCAGATCACGGCCGACGATCGCAATAGCGGGCGATGTGGGCGGAACATAGCTGAACATATCAAGCGACAGGTCATCGCCAATATCGATAAGACTGACGGCGCAGGCGCCCGGCTTGCTGTTGTCGTCATGAACAGTCCGATTAGACTGTTCAAGCACTTCTAGAATCTTGCGTAGCTCGCGGATCTTGCTTTCCGACAAGCCAAAAAGCTGAAAACGGTGCGGAAGCGTCAATTCGATGAGGGAATCGGCGTGCTCCTGCAGCCAAGGCATGCCGAGGCCAGGCGAAGCCGGGCCGATATCGCGTGTGACGTGCTCTAACATGGTGATATCCGACGAAGTTTGGATGCCGCGCGGCATCGGTTGACTTCATCAGCAGATCGACATTAGCCACTCCACTCTGTGCGGCGCCTCACATAAGGCGGCACAGATACGCTTTTCCGCGATTTTTTGGTTTGGACGCATCAACCTGCGCCGTCGGGTTGAAAAAATGCCGAGGAGACCTTTGCATTGGAGAGGATCGCAATATCGATGACGGACCTATGTGTGGATCCGAAATTCGGGGGATCGCGGCATCAAACCATTGCTGATATTGCCGCTTGGTCCTCTCGGGCGTCGACCGGGCCGATTGCTCTGGAGAGCATCGTTAGCCGAAGAGCGTTCAGTTCATCATGCGGCGCGAGCCGTGAGATTGCCTTTCTCGCGCGGAGTTCCCATAACACCGCCGACTGCTTGCATGCGGTTCGAGCAGCCAGATTGTAGAGGCTGAGTGCCTTATCGATGCGGCCTGCGCGCTCGTGCACAAGGCCGCTCAGTCGCTGTCGCTCTGCCCGCCACACGCCTTCGGAAGTGCCGGGCGAGCCTGCAAGCGCTTCCCTGCTGTATTCCAGCGCACGTTGATCGTCGCCATTCATCGCATAGGCAGCCGCCAATTTTGCTGACCAGTAGGGAATGCCGATGCCCACACCCATGAGCTTTTGGACAGCAAGCGCCTGTTCCATTCTCGACCGGCTCGAAGGATTACCCGTGGCTTCGAACTCGGTGAGCGCCTGCCACATCCTGCCAGTCGCCGACCAAAACGCGGCGCCCTGCCTGTCTGCAAGCGCGATCCCCCTTTCCATGCGGGCCAATGCGAGATCGAAATCCCCAAGATAGCCCAATGCCACTCCACCCCAGATATCGATGAACGGCAACATGAGGGGGATGTCGAGCACAGATTGATGCGCGTCTGCCTCAATGACGAGATCGCGCGCCCGCGCGAACTGGCCGACAATGGCTGCCGAATGCGGCGAGAACGCATGCGCCGTCGCGAACAGGTCCATCCCATACTTGGCCGCAAGAGGCGCATGAAACTCGAATTCATAGTGGGTCTTGATTTTCTCCAGGGTCGCCAGCTGAGCATGAAACTGCCCGGAATAGAACTGAATTCCGTTTCTGGTTCCCAATACGGATAGCGTATGCTCCGAGAGCCTTTCTCTTTCCGGTAACCGGCGAAGCACGGCCTCCATTCTCGATACGGTCATCGCTGCGTCTTTGGTGTGACCGATCAGGACCTGATAGGTAAAGATTCCCCAGAAAATGGAAAGGCTGTCACCACCCATCCGATTGATCTTTTCCAGATGCGCTAGGCTTTTCATATAGGTTTCAAGCACTTCCAGGCCGGTAAAACCACGTGTTTGCATCAGGTTTGCGGCCAGATCGATAAGGAGGTTCGCCTGCCGATGCTCGACGTCGACGCCGTTCCGCTCGGCGCGCGCGAGCAGGTCCAGGGCATGACGAAGCTGACTTTCGCCTTCGGCGAAGGCGCCGAGAGCCGTCGTGTACCTGCCGATCCTGTGTCTATAGTCCGCAGCAAGGGTATAATCGCCGGCGGCCTCGTGATGGTAGGCAATTTCCGCCAAGGCCTTATCGCCAACATGCGGATTGCCTTGCGTATGAATCCAGGCGACGCGCCTATGAAGGCTCTCTCGCCGCTTGCGCAGCAAAGTGCTGTAGGCCGCGTCTCGGATCAGATCGTGCCGGAAACTCAAGAAGGAGGCATTCTCGCGTTGGAAAATCTCTGCTTTGCAGAGGCGCTCGATATCGGCATTCAAGTCCTGATGGGAAAGCCCAGAGACCTGGCCCAGCATCACCTCGTCAAAATAACGCCCAACGACGGAAGCGCATTGCGCGATGCGCCGTGCCGACCCGGTGCTGTCGATCCACGCGACAAGCGCGCCGACGAGCGTTTCAGGAACTGTCTCGCGACCCGATATGCGTCCCTCATTGAGTTCTCGAAGAAGATGTTCGAGAAAAAGCGGAACGCCTTCGGACTTTCCGACGATCTCATCCGCCAGCATGGATGTGATGCTCTCACCGCAGCAGCTGGAAACCGCCTCATGACATTCGGCGGCACTCAGCTCGCCAATGTTCAGCACCAGGCTTTGGAGCTTCACGGGGCTGTCGGCAAATTCGGGCCGGCCGCTCGCAAGCCACTGGATGGGGCAATCTTCCAGATCCGTCAGCAATCTCACAATCAGCTGAAGCGTGCTGGGGTCCAGCCATTGCAGGTCTTCGATGATGATCTGGATTGGGCCTGCCTTTGCAATCCTGCGAAAAGATGCGCAAAGGGCATCAAACGTCCCCTGGCGAATGGCACCAGGCGCCTCTCTTAGATGCAGTCCCATAGCGGTTTCGGGCTGGCAGAGTGCGCGCAGGTAATCAGCATCGTCCGCTCCCAAAGAAACGCGGTCGTCGAGCTTGAGCCACTCGACGACAGGATAAAGAGCCGTATTGCTTTGCCGCTCCGCCGCCTGCAGCACGATGCTCCTCTGTCCAGCAGGGCAACGCAGGCCATGCTCTCGCAATATGCGGCTTTTGCCGATGCCGGGTCGGCCGGAAAGAATGGAAAGCGGGCTGGCCTTGCCGGTCTTGAGAACAGCCTCCCATGCCATAGCCAGCTTCGACAATTCCGCGGCTCGCCCGAAGAACGGAAAGCCATCGCCTGCCAATCGTTTCGCATCCTCGATATCCAGGCACCAGACAGGCTCCGGCTTGGAAAAGCCCTTGAGAGCGACATCTCCGACGAAATGAGCCTCCGTTTCCCCCCGCAGGAGCCTACGCGTCAAATCGGAGATGTAGATCGATCCTGGCTCGGCCGATGCCTGCAGGCGAGCGGCAAGAACACCGCTCGCACCGGTAATCTTGGAATTGATGCCATCGAATTCGGCAACCACGAGCCCGGTCGCGATCCCCACCCGCACGGAAAGCCTATAATCCATCCCGCATATCTCGCCAGCTTTCCTGACGATATGCTTGGCCGCTTGAACCGCGCGGTCGGCCGCATCCTGATAGGCAATGGGCACGCCGAAATGAGCGACGATTCCATCGGCCAGGTACTCAGCAACGATACCACCCGACGCCTCGATTTCGTTCTTCGCAAGAGCATAGTATCGCTGGAGGAGCTCCCGCAGATCTTCCGGATCGAAACGCAGGGCAAGGCCTGTGTAATCGACAATATCGGCAAAAAGGACGGTAACCTGGCGACGCTCCGGCAGGTCGTGGTCCATCGGCGGGTGCGGTATCTCCTCCGGCGACAGCATGGCTCTCACTCTCTCATGTTTGCTGCCAATTGAAGTCGAAATATTTTTGAGCAGCGGCAACGGCTTTGACGCGCGCGGAATCAAAGGGATTGCTGAGCGTCCAGTCGGTCCAGCAGCGGAACGCGCCGGGCAAGCCATTTTCTTCAGGCTGCGCTCTGAACGGCGGCGATATGAAGCGCCCTGCGGGCAGGCCGATACCATTGGTCGGGAAAACATCGAGCTGCGTCGCGACGGGAACGGCGAATGCCGAACCGATCGAAAAATCGAATGCCATCGCCTGCCAGCTTCCGTTGCCGCGAGGGGTAAGGATCGGCGTATCCAGCAATGCACGGACAAGGCCGATATTACCGAGTTCGACAAGCCGGGAAATCGGCGCATAGTCGAAATACCGCATCGTCCAGACCGGCGCGTTTTCCTCCGTCGCCGTACTGTATGTCGATCCGACCAGCGTATTCTTCGCCAGCTGCTTGGCAAGTCCGTAGAAGAGCCGGCCTGAATAGGTGGCGAGGCTATTGTCGAGAAACAGGGCGGGCAGAAAGCTGAAAACCGTACCGTCGCCGCCGGCGATCTCCACGCAATTGATGGCGACGATATTCTCAAGATAGGTCTTGAATCCAAGGAATTGCGGCAGGAAGCTCGCACGCACATTGGTCTGCCTGTTGAACAGGAATGTGACCGGATGCGTGGTTGCGGACGTCACCGATTGCCGCGACAGCACCAGCCCCGGTGGAAGCATTTGCTCTACCTGATCGACAGGTAGGGCATGAAAGCTGAAGACGCCTTCCATTGAGCCACGAAGAAAGGCGGGCGTGAGGGGCCAATTCGCATGAGGAGCGGTGATCGAAGACAGCAAGGCCGGTACGGGCAGCGCATCCGGCACGAGATCGAACTCTCCGTAGATCGGCTCCGTCGAGCCGGTGAATACCCTGGCAGCTGCAAGACCGGAGATTGTCGCGGCCTCGACGCAGCCTGCATTGATGCCGCAACGCGTCCAGTCGCCCGCGAGCACGAGATTGGTGAACCCCGATTCATCTGGCGCCAGCCGGTAGTAGACCGAACCCGGCACCGAGAGAACATACCGTTCGGAGCCGTAGAAATTCTGCCGAAAATACTGGTTGGTGAAGCGTTCCGACCCAGATTGCCCCTTGAGAGAGACAAGCAGGTCTTTATCAAACTTGCCTTCAGCGGTTCGGGTATCCGGCCAAATTGCCGTCAGATAGTCATCGGCCCATTGTTCCGCCTGATCCTGCATGGACGGCGCCGTCTCGTCGGCATCTCTCGACGGCGAGCAAAAATAGGCAATCGATTGGGGAGCCGGGCCGGGCCAGGTCTCACGGATCAGCAAGTGGCTCATGTCGGCCCAGGTGTCGAGCGGTTCGGCGAAGCCGGTCATGACCGTCTGCAAAGTAGCCGGATCGAAGGGACTATATTGATTGTGAGCCTTTACCAGACCAGGCCAGCCCGTCTCAGACGTCGCCTTGTTGAGCCAGAATTGCACCGCGCAGGTCGCAACCGTCTCGACCTTCTGGAGCATCAGCTTCCAGCAGGGAGATGCGTCAGCAAGTTCGCCCGTCATGGGAGGAAGGGAGGCGAGCGATGCGCCGAGAATGACGTCATCGAAGTCGACACCTCGATGCAGGCTCTTCGGAGCGCCGACAGGGGCCGATTTCTCCGATTCAAAATCTATTCCGCTCTCGCGCAGCTTCTCGCCATCGACCAGTTGCAGCCAATCCGGCTCCGAAGGCCAGCAGGGCAGACCCGCGACGTCGAACAGCGGCTCATAGGAGCCCGATATGAAGCGTGCCTGTTCAACAAGGTCTATCCTCGCAACGGTATCGCGTGATGCCGACAGCGCAAGATTGGTGACGGCATTGAAGAAGCAGAACTTCACACCGCGCTGTTTGAGGACTTGATAGTAGGGCGCAAATATCGTGTCGCCCATGCCGGCCTGCATCTTGAAGAACAGGGCCTGCTTGTAGGTGAAGGCCAGGCGCAGGAGCCCGCGCATCGCAGTGCCTGCACCGACGCCACGATCCGTGCATATGCCGCCCGGATAGCCAAAGACATAGTCATAGCAGCTGCGGAATACCGAGGATGCCACGGCTTGCTCGGATGCATCGTGCTTCAGAAGCCATGCCGAGCATTCCATGCCGTCGATAGAATCGAAGCCGCGCATGAATACCTGATCGGCGACCATGCCCATCGCAAAGGCTGTCCCAAGGTCCAGCATGAAATAGACCCGGCGCGCAGTATCATCATTGATCCACTCTCCTGGCTTGATACCTTCGAGCCAGATCCGGATACCATCCAGAATCTCCTTGAGCTCGTTGCCATTCTGCGCTGTGTGCAGGCGAGCATCGGTGGGCATCGTCTGGGCATATGCTACGAGTTGATGAACCGGCGTCTGATAGCCGCCGACATCCGTCGCCTGCCGCGGCAGCGGTAAGGCATCTCCGACTTTGTCGATCTGGCCGGCCAGGAATTCAGCCACCTTCTTGAAATAGTCAAATGGCTGCGGCAGCACCCCTCCTGAGCCTGGGACCAGATTGTTGGCCGGAAACTCGATATACCATGGCCGCCATTCCTCCCTTGGGTTTCCGACCGCTTCTTCGCTGAGAATGAACGTATTAAGCGGCTTGAGTGCCTTCTCCACGGTTCCGAGCGGATCGTCGGGAGATCTCAGCTTCAAAGCTACAAGTTCATCATAACATGAGCGGATCAGACGAAAGGCATTGTCATAAAATCCGGCCCAGATGTGCAGACCATGCTCCTCGATCCGATTGGCTATTTCTCGATTGCGTCCGCTGGCGCATTTGCCGCCGAGCCGCCACCCACGCTGGTAGACGGTTATGTCATATTTTTCC
This sequence comes from Martinezella hainanensis, assembly GCF_900094555.1. Taxonomy (GTDB): domain Bacteria; phylum Pseudomonadota; class Alphaproteobacteria; order Rhizobiales; family Rhizobiaceae; genus Rhizobium; species Rhizobium hainanense. The sequence goes on along the minus strand of NZ_FMAC01000005.1, from coordinate 177,828 downwards.
TGCCATCCTGGTTGTTCCGTCAATGCATAGGCAGCGGTGATGGAGGCCACGCCGCCTCCGATGATGGCAATTTTTCTTTTTCTCTGCGGCACCATAAATTCAAGCTCCCCTTCAACATTTAAGCGTGATTTGAACAACTGCGGCTGCATCCCTTCTCAGAACGAAGACATCGGCAAACGAAGGGTTAATGGTGATTTGACCGACGGAACCACAACCCAGTTCGTGGTTCATTCATTGGCAACAGAGTAGTCTCAGGCAAATTATCGGATGGCTCGAAGGGCTCCGCGAAGAACAACGAGCGTTCATTGATGAGAGGCGCCTTTCGCCCGTGACACGCCTTCTCTTCTTAATTTGAGATAATACAACCTGTAATTGCCATTACCTTGACAAGGTATGCGATAAACTTGATATTCACATTATCTACGCACGCATTAGGCTATATGCGGCGCGAGATTGCTAGAAAAATTCGCGAGCATTTATGCTTATATCTGTAAATTTCGGTAGATATAAAAACGAAGGGACAATGATAGAGGCGCGCACTTGCTGCTATGGGGCTAGGTAGTCCGATCCATGTCATCGACTCGAAAAATTCGACAGAATATCGACTCGCCAGGCTGAATTTGCGTGTTCGATGATGGACTTTAAGTCGTATCCGAATTGGGATCGGCGAGAATTCCTTGGTCCGCCATTGCGGAGATCTGGGAAAAGCCGAACTATTAGAAAATATCTGCGGCCTCGAACGAATTCGCGAGGCTGTTTGTCGAGGCAATGCCATCAATCAATCGTGATTTTTGATCCAAAGTATCGTCCGCAGTGCAACGAAACTGATAAATTTCACGCGCATCTGGTTGTCACAAGAGCCGTCGGAAGACGGTCCAGCCGACAAATGTTGGACCAGAATGTCGGCACGCCTCGACCAAGTGGCCATATGATAACCTCCAAAACGGCTTTGCCAGCCGGATATTCCACCAACAAACTGCGACGGCTCGCGCCGTCGCAGTTTGGCATTTCATTTTGGAAGTTGCGCGCCAGCCTGCTTCACCGCATTTGCAACGGTTTCACAGAACTGCTTTTCAGTCACGTTCTGCGCTTTCGTAACGGCCGCAAGGTCCTGATTCACACCCATGGCAGAGATCTTACCCTTTTCGCCCTCTTGCTCGGCTGCATCGCCCTTCGCCGTATCCGAAGGCGCCGGTATGAGAGCGAGCATTTTTGTCTGGATCTCGACAGCGGCCCCATCGATGTGGCCCGCGTTCTGGCAATATTTCAGCACGCCAAGCTGATTGCGTGCCGAATTATAAGCCAATTCCATTTGGTCGTTTGATACCTGTGCATAGCTTGGCACGGCAAATCCGAATGCCACAATACCGATCAGAATGATCTTCCGCATATGAAACTCCTGATTGCTTCAACATGCTGCGATGTATCCTCGAATGCCTCAAAGGCAATAGCTGCAAAGGCCGGGAAGTATTCTACCCAGGAGGGCATCGTCGTGAGGACCGAAAGAACGCCACAGCCTTCGATATCATCGTGGTTGCCGACGGAACCTGCCTATCCCACAGCGGTTAGCGCATAGGCCCGCTCGGCAGCAATCACACGGAGTCTCCGGCTCCCGCACCGGGCGCCTGGCGCGATGACGCCAATGGCAACCAGTCATTTCCTGTGGGAAAACTTAAAACTTCATCCGGCCAACACATGGCACCGGGATCGATGTGGCAGTAATCCGGACGCGCCCCGACCGCTTTGACTGTTCGGGTTTGCCCCCGCATGGCCGTCACGCGGCCGGGGCATCGCAAGAGCGAAGGACAAGGGTCGACGGCTTCACCCGCGACATCCTTCGACAACAGCAACATCAGGACCTGGAGGTCTTACATGAAGAAGCATATTGCTGCCGCCGTTTTCGCTGCTGCACTTTACACCTTTGCCGGCGCCGCGCATGCCGATTGCGGTTCGGTCTCGATCGCCGAAATGAATTGGGCGTCGGCCGGCGTTGCGGCGAATGTCGACAAGATCATCCTCCAGGAAGGTTATGGCTGCTCCGTCGAACTCTTGACAGGCGACACGCTGCCGACCTTCACCTCGATGAACGAAAAGGGCCAGCCGGACGTTGCACCAGAACTCTGGATCAATGCGGTGCGCACGCCGCTGGACCGGGCGGTTTCCGAAGGCAGGCTGGTCGTGGCGGCCGGCATTCTCTCCGATGGCGGCCAGGACGGCTGGTGGATTCCGAAGTTCCTGGCCGACGCCCATCCCGATATCAAGACCGTCCAGCAGGCGCTGGAACACCCGGAGCTCTTCCCTGCTCCGGACGATCCGAAGAAAGGCGTCATCTATAATTGCCCGCCCGGCTGGCAATGCCAGGCATCGCTCGGCAATCTCTTCCGGGCACTCGATGGCGAGAAAAAGGGGTTCGAGATCGTCGAGACCGGCTCGGCCGCTGCCCTTGACGGCACGATCGCCAATGCCTTCGAAAAGAAAACAGGCTGGCTTGGCTACTATTGGTCGCCGACATCAATCCTCGGCAAGTATCCGATGGTGCGCCTCTCCTTCGGCGTGCCCCATGACAAGGCCGAGTGGGATGCCTGCACCTCGGTCATGGATTGCGCCAACCCGAAGGTCAATTCCTACCCCGTCTCCGAAGTCTATACCGTCGTCACCAAGCAGTTTGCGGAAAAGGCCGGCGTTGCGATGGATTATCTGAAGAAGCGGAAATGGTCGAATGATCTGGTGAACGGCATTCTTGCCTGGCAGACGGATAACCAGGGCACCAACGAAGACACGGCCCGATATTTCCTGAAGAGCCATGAAGACATCTGGACGACATGGGTAAGCCCGGACGTCGCTGCCAAGGTGAAGGCAGCCCTCTAAAATCCGAATTTGGAGACGCGGCTACTCACCGCGTCTCCAGCCGCATACCTATGCGCGCGAATGCACCAACCAGCGACTTTAGATACCGCAGCGAAAAAACTTGCTGTTGGGGGTGGGCAGAAAAACAATGCACGCTATTTGATGCATATGAGCGGGGAGAAATATTAGCTCGGTGGAGGAGGTCGTCCGGCACGAAGGAAGAGGATTCTTATGCCCAATTCAGTTTTGAATGCCCTTGGACAGCCACTTTACTATAGCGACACGTCGACAGGCTTCTTTTCCGCCACCGGCTCTGGCCCGGTGCTTTACGGCACTGCCGGCAACGATTCCATGTGGGGTGACGCCTCCGTCAACGTGACCATGATGGGCGGCACCGGCGACGATATCTACTATCTCTATTCCAGCATCAACCATGCCTATGAAGCGCCCAATGCCGGCATCGATACCATCAATACCTGGATGGATTATACGCTGCCCGAAAATTTCGAAAATCTGACGGTCACCGGCAACAACCGCCATGCCTATGGCAATGACGCCGATAATATCATCACTGGCGGCAGCGGCAGCCAGACCATCGATGGCGGCGCCGGCAACGACGTGCTGACCGGCGGCGGTGGCGCCGATACCTTCATCATCAGCAAGGGCAACGGCAGCGATCTCATCACCGATTTCAGCGATGATGACAAGGTCAGGCTCAATCAGTATGGCCTGACGTCGTTCGATCAGGTTGTCAGCCATTCCACACAGGAAGGCGCCAACATCCGGCTCGATCTCGGCAATGGCGAAAGCCTGGTCTTCGCCAACAAGACCATCTCCGACCTGCATGAAGACCAGTTTCAGCTCGGGCTCGACAGATCGTCGCTAACGCAGACCTTTTCGGATGATTTCAACTCGCTCTCGCTGCACGAAGGAACGCAGGGTACCTGGGATGCGAAATACTCCTGGGCGCCGGACAAGGGCAGCAGCCTGAACGACGAGCTGCAATGGTACATCAATCCTTCTTATGCGCCGACCGCATCCGCAAACCCGTTTTCCATCTCCGATGGCATTCTGACGATCACGGCGAAGCAAACACCGGACGCCTTGAAATCGATCGTCGAGAACCATGATTATACGTCGGGCATTCTGACCACCCAATCCACCTTCTCACAGACCTACGGCTATTTCGAAATGCGGGCGGAGATGCCGCATAACCAAGGCGTCTGGCCTGCTTTCTGGCTGTTGCCGGAGGATGGTTCCTGGCCACCGGAACTCGATGTGGTGGAAATGCGCGGGCAAAACCCGACCACCGTCAATGTGACGGTTCATTCGAATGCCACCGGCGAACACACGAAAACGTCTATTCCAGTGGAAGTGCCGAGCACCGATGGCTTCCACAATTACGGCGTGCTCTGGGACAAGGATCAGATCGTCTGGTATTTCGACGATGTTGCCGTTGCCCATGCCGACACACCGACCGATATGCATGGCCCGATGTACATGCTGGTCGATTTAGCCGTCGGCGGCGTGGCGGGCACTCCGACGGACGGCCTCCCCAACGGGTCCGAGATGAAGATCGACTATATCAAGGCCTATTCCCTGGACGATCATAACGCCCAGCTTGCCGCCTCGACACAATCCGCCCACACGACGGACTGGCATATCTGACGGGGATCAAGTTACCCTGAATGTCCGAGCGGCAGGCATTCGGGTTGGGTCGGGCTACCGCTCCACGCCATTGCTGCCGCGCGGCTCCATTCACCGATCAATCGTGGCGGCGAGATGGATTTCTTAAGTCATGACCTGGATTTGCGTCTTGACGGAATTGGCGATGAAGCACTGCTCATGCGCCAAGTGATGCAGTTCCGCCTGCATTGCGGCGTTTGGCGGCTCCCCGGCATAGACGATGGTCGGACTGAGTTCGACACGGCTGACGATCAATTTGCCGTCTATCTTCTCCATCACGCCGGTTACCTTATCGGTATAGCTCTCGACGACGATCCGCTTTGGCGCGGCGAGCGAGAGAAACGTCAACATGTGGCAGCTGGAGATCGCCGCGATATAAGCCTCTTCCGGATCGACGTTGGCTTCCACAGAATAGGGAAGCGGAACGATATGCGGCGAGGCCGACGCCGGCACGACTTGCCCACCATCAAAGCGCCAGATGTGGGCACGGCTGTAGCGCTTGTCGGTAAATACCGCTCCTTCTCGCTCCCAATGAACCTCGACGGTCATTTTCATGATCAATCATCCCTTGTCGGCATGGAAAGAAGTCTTGCAGTCGTTTGAGTAAGATGGTGGCGAAGATGCTCCACAGCGGCGGAGACATCTTGCCGCGCACAAGCGGCAACGATTGCCGCATGCTCCTCGAAAAATTCACGGCGCTCCTCGGCGCCATGCTTTTGATGAAGGCATGCGCGTCGAGATTCCCGCCGAAGCGCTTCTATGGTTCCAAGCAATCGAGTATTTTTACACCCGCTGTATAGGATGCGATGGAATTGATGGTCGAGTTCTTCAATCCGCAATGGATCGTATTCCGAGAATAGCTCATCGTTGAGCCTCTCAGCTTTCCGCAAGAGGGGCGACGTGAGCAACGGGGCCGACTGCTCCAAGGCAGCGACCTCCAGAATAGCCCGAAGTTCGGTAAGTTCAGCAGCCTCCCGCTCCGAGAGAATCGCCACGGCAAGGCTTCTGTCAGGGCGTCGCACGACCAGGCCGCTCCCAAGCAGCTGGTTCAAGGCCTGCCTGACGGGCTGGCGGCTGACGCCGAAACGCTCAGCAATCAATTCCTGCTTGAGGACGGAGCCTGGCGCCAACTGGCCCGACTCGATTTCATCCTGCAGTTCGTTAAAGATAGACTTTGGATCCATGGATCCAAAGTAATATACTCCCTCAAAGCTGGTCAAGTCTCAATCGTCGATGCTCCTGTTCGATCGCGGCTCTTCTCGCCTTTCCGCCTTGGCTGGATAGACGCAGCACTCCGAGCCCACACGCTGCCCGCCCTTCTGGCAACGGCCATTTCACGACAGATCGCAAATGGATCTCCGCCCTAGTCTTCCCTGAACGCCCGCCTGATCTGATCGGTCATCGGCTTTGTCAGGTAGGCCAGGACACTTCGCTGGCCCGTCTGCAGGAAGGCTTCCACCGGCATGCCGGGCAGCGGCGTAAGCTGCCCCAGCCGATCCCATTCCGGCTTTGCCACCTTGGCCCGCACGACATAATAGCTTTGCCCCGAGCGTTGGTCCGTCGCCAGATCCGCCGAAATGGTAGCGACCTGCCCGTTCAATTCCGGCGTGATCCGTTGATTGAAGGCAGGAAAACGCAAGGACACCGTCTGCCCTACGGTAATCTGATCGATATCCTGCGGCGCAAGTTTCAGCTCCGCCACCAGTGCGTCCTTGTCCGGGACAATCTGCAGGATCGCTTCGGCGGGCGAGATGACGGCGCCTTCGGCATGGATGCTAAGCTGATCGACGATCCCCGCCTGCGGTGCCTTGATGTCGATCCGCTTCAGGTCGTCTTCTGCCGCGATCAGACGCTCGGAAAACTGACCGCTATCGCTTTCAGCCTGACGCAGTTGCTCGGATACTTCCGAACTGTGATCGGCATCGATCTGCAGGATCTGCAGCTCGGTTTCCGCGATCTTGCCCTTGGTCTGGGCGATCGAAGAGACGAGGTTGCCGAGATCGCCGTTCAGCGAAGCGCTTTCCCGCTGCAGCGAGTAGACCTTCGTCGCGGAAATGATGCCCTGATTGAGCAGGCCTTCAAGGCTGCCGAGCTCCTTGGCAATCAGCGCGATCTCGCGTCGCTTGCCCTCTTCCTGCGCGATGAGACCTTCAATCTCCTGATTGAGCTGTTGAATGCGCTCATGAAGCTGCGACTTCTGCCCGTCGCGCGATGCCTGGCGATCGCGAAAGAGCCGACGCTCGCCTGCCAGAATCGCTGCTACATCAGCATTTTCGGCGGACGAGAGCAGGTCGATCGGAAAGTCGATGTCCTGCCGGCCGTCGCGCTCCGCTGCCAGACGCGCGGTGCGGGCGGTAAGTTCGTTGAGCCGTTTGCGGATGATCGAGAGGTTGGCTCTGGTCTGGGTATCGTCAAGCCGGACGAGCACCTGTCCTGCGGCAACATGATCGCCGTTCTTCACCAGGATCGTCCGGGCGATCCCGCCCTTCAGGTGCTTCACCGGCTTCACATAGCTGTCGACGACGAGCGTGCCGGAGGCGACCACCGCACCGGAGATCTTCGTTGCGGCGGCAAGGCCGCCCATGACGCCGAACAGCAGAAGGATCGCCGCGACCACCAGCAGCGACAGGCGGCGGATCGTCCGCTCGGTCGATGGCGAGGCCTTGTCGATCATCCGTGCGTCTCCCCGCCGGCAATGGCCAGATGGGCCGTTCCAACCTGCTTGGGCGACGGGCCGAGGATATCCTTCTTTGACCCGAATGCCTGAACCTGGCCGCCGGCAACGATCATCACCGTATCGGCGGCGGCCAGAGCGCTCGGCCTGTGGGCAATGACGATCGCAATGCCGCCCCTGTCCTTCACTCCTGCAAGGGCGGCTGTCAGCGCCGCCTCGCCTTCCGCATCCAGATTGGAATTCGGCTCGTCGAGGACCACCAGGAAGGGATCGCCGTAAAGCGCCCTCGCCAAGGCGATACGCTGCCTCTGACCGGCCGAAAGGCGCGATCCGCCTTCGCCGATTTTCGTATCGAAGCCATCAGGGAGCTTGACGATCATGTCATAAACGCCTGCCGCCTTTGCTGCAGCGATGATCGGCTCGGTTCGCAGGTCTTCGGCAAAACGTGAAATATTCTCGGCGATCGAGCCATCGAAGAGGTCTACATCCTGCGGCAGATAGCCGATATGCCGCCCGAGTTCGTCAGTATCCCATTGCGACAGCGCGGCGCGGTCGAGCCTCACTGTGCCGATGGCGACCGGCCAAAGGCCGCAAATCGCACGCGCCAGCGACGACTTGCCCGATGCGCTCGGGCCGATGACACCAAGCACTGTCCCCGCCGATATCTTGAACGAGACATTGCGCAGGATAAGATCGCGGCCACCCGGAGAGGTAAGGCTGATATTCTCGACGCTGAGCTCTCGCGACGGTGATGGCAAGGCGAATGCCTGCGGCTCGGGCAGCGCGGCATCAAGAAGTTTGGCAAGCCGCGTCCAGCCCTGACGAGCAGCAACGAAGCCCTTCCACTGGGCAATTGCAAGCTCGACGGGCGCCAGCGCTCGCGTTAACAGGATCGAGCTGGCGATAATGATGCCTCCCGTCGCCTCCTGCCGAATGACGAGGATCGCACCGACGGCAAGGACACCAGATTGCAGCATCATGCGCGCTATCTTCGCGGCAATGGTCAACGCGCCGACGACGGTGCTCGCCGTCAGCTGATGCCTGAGATAATCATCATTCATGGCAGCCCACTTATCGGTGAGCCGGCCGGAAAAACCCATGGCGACGGCAACCTCCCAGTTGCGCCGTGCCGCCTGGGCGAAGCCGAGGCGCGCCGCCGAAGACTTGGCCGCCTCCAGGGCCGGTCGGCGCGACAGCATTTCGGCAGCGACGGTAATGACGACGAGCAGCAGAGCACCGCATAAAGCAGTGAAACCGATCCAGAAGTGGAATAGAAAACAAAGGATCAGATAGAACGGCACCCAAGGAAGATCGAACAGCGCCGTCGAACCGCTGCCGGAGAGGAAGGAGCGGATCTGCTCGAGGTCACGGACGGATTGCAGCCCATCGTCCGACGTCTGTTTTTTGCTCGGCAGGAACAGAAGCGCGCCGAAGACCTTCCTGTTCATGCGTTCGTCGAGCGACATGCCGATGCGCACAAGCAGCATGGATCGCAGGAATTCGATTACACCCTGAAACAGATAAAGGGTCACGACGATGATGACGAGACCGGACAGCGTTGGCAGGCTATGGCTGGGAATGACCCGATCATAGACCTGCAGCATGAAGAAGGAGCCGGTCAATGCCAGCACGTTGATGGCGGCACTCGCCAGGGCGATGCCGATGAAGGCCTTGCGAAGCGCCGACAGCATCAGCGCAACGAATGTCTGCGGCGGGTCTTTCGGGACGGCAAGCACCTCGCGTCGATCCTCAACATTGGCCGCCGCGTACGGCAGGAATTTACATGACACCCAAAGCACCGCCTCCCGCTCAGCGCCATGGACCTGCAAAGCGATCGCCTATGGCCTCCGCCATCATCCCCGCTTCGCGCCTAACCTTCGACGATCCCACGCAATTTAGGAAGTCGAAATCTACCCAGAATGCAGTTTCGGTGAACCCAACCTTATCGCGGAACGCCTTGTCCACTTACGGGACAATTGCGCCATGAAATGGGGCAGCAGCCTGTTCCGGCAAGATGCCTGATCCATCACATCAGGACGAGCAGGCGGCGTCTTGCCGCCTGCGTCCGCGTTCAATCGAATTTCTCAGCCGTGTCCGCCTTGCCTTTGACCCAATAGCCGGATGCCTTAATCCAGCTTAGCGGATAGCCACGCTCCTCGACGAGGTAGGAACGCAAGGCGCGTGTGACGGAAGCCTCAGCCGCTATCCAGACGAAAGTGCCGGGCTGCAGGTCTACGGACTGAAGAATTTTCATCAACGCGGAGGGATCGGTTGCCTCCGAAAGGGGCCGATACGCCCAGCGCATATCCAGCTGCGCGTCGGTTTGAAAGGTCTGATGTTCAGCAGCGCCGACAACTGCCGCAATGGCCGTTACACGCACACCCGCGCGCGCCTCTTCAATCCGGCGGCCGATCGCAGGCAGTGCCGTTTCGTCGCCGATCAGCAGCCAGTTCTCGATATCGGCGGAGACAACAGCCGAACCGCGCGGGCCGCCGATCTCCAGCCCGTCGCCGACCGAAGCATCGAGCGCCCATTGTGTGGCCGGTCCCGCCTCATGGACGGCGAAATCGATGACGAGTGTGCGTGCATCGGTATCGTATTGGCGAGGCGTATAGTCGCGCCGCTCCATCTCCTCGCCCGCGCCCGGCACTAGAACCTTGATGTGGTCGTCGGGCGCAAGGCTGACGAAATCGCCGAGATCTTCACCGGCCAGCCGGATGCGCAGCATGCCGGGCGTGATCCTCTCGATTGCCGTCACCGTCAGGGAGCGCCGCTTCAGCTCATGGCGCACACGCTCGATCTTCGGTGCAGAGATGGCCGGGTTGGAAGTCTGGGGGGTATCCATTGGTGTCCTTTCGAGGCTCTTCAATCTCGATCCGCAGGACACAGTCGCGCAGACCGAAGCCGCAGAGCCGTTCGATCATACGCGTTGAGTGACGTTAACGCTTACGTGGCCAAACAACGTCCAGCCAATCTGCGTTCTCTATAGAAGAAGAGTTCTCACATCGCAACGAAAAGATGATAATTTAAGACAAGTTTTTCGAGACACCGACAATCTTCGTTGTGGCAGATCGGCGCGACCCTGTGAGCCGCGCCGATTTCCATTGAGTTACTGCAGTGCCTTTTCCATCAAGCGCGCCAGACGCTCGGCAAAGGCGCGCGGATCAGCGGGCTTGTCGCCGTCGAGGACGCGGGCCTGATCGAGCAGCAGGAAGGCGGCATCGTCACGCAGGGACGGCGCATCCGCCTTGGCGGCAATCGCCTTCACGACCGGGTGATCCATGTTGATTTCGAGGATCGGCTTGGCACCGGACTGCAGACGGCCCGCCCCCTGCAGGATCTTTTCAAGCTGGCGGTCATAGCCCTGCTCGGCGGCAACGAGGCAAACTGCACTTTCGACGAGGCGATCCGAAGCGCGCACGTCTGAAACCTCGTCGGCGAGCTTCTGCTTGGCGTATTCGAGGAAGGCCTGCACGTCGGCCGGCGCGCTTTCGTTTTCCGGCTTGTCCTCGTCCTGCTTCTTGAACTGGGTGAGATCGGCGGAGCCCTGCGTGATCGACTTGAGGCTCTTGCCCTCGAATTCAGGAGCGTTGGTCACCCAGAAGCTGTCGACGGAATCCGTCAGCAGCAGAACTTCGATGCCACGGGCGCGGAAACCTTCCAGCTGCGGCGACGCCTTCAGCTGCTCCAGGCTGCCGCCAACGAGATAATAGATAGCCTGCTGGCCTTCCTTGGCATCCCTGACGTAGTCGGCAAGCGAGCGATAGCCATCTCCCGAAGTGGTCGTGCGGAAGCGCGACAATGCCAGAAGCTGCGATCGACGCTCGAAATCCTCGTAGATGCCTTCCTTGATGAGGCTGCCGAAATTCTCCCAAATCTTCAGGAAGGCGTCATGATCGCTTTCCGCCTGCTTCTCGATCGCCGTGATGATGCGATTGGTCACACCCTTGCGGATCGCCGTCAGGATCGGGCTCTCCTGGATCATCTCGCGTGAGACGTTGAGCGGCAGGTCCGACGTGTCGACGAGGCCGCGCACGAAGCGGAGATAGCGCGGCAGCAATTCCGCCTCGTCGGTGATGAAGACGCGCTTCACATAGAGCTTCATGCGGCCTTTGCGATCCGGGTCGAAGAGATCGAAAGGCTGCGAACCCGGCACGAAGGCGAGCGCCGAATATTCATGACGGCCCTCGGCGCGGAAATGCACCGTCAGAGCAGGTTCATCATACTGACCCGACACGCCACGATAGAAATCGGTATATTCTTCCGCCGTGATATCGTTCTTCGACTTGGTCCAGAGCGCGGTGCCGTCGGTGAGCTGCGTTGCCTCCTCGCCCGGCTTTTCGGCGATCTTGATCGGCACCGGCACATGGCCGGACTGTTCCTTGACGATGCGCTCGACGCTCCAGCGCGACGCATAGCTCTTCGCATCCTCCATCAGATGCAGCGTGATACGGGTGCCACGAGCCGGCGCTTCGCTCACATCGACGGGGGCAACGCTATAGCCGCCCTTGCCGTCCGAAGACCAGAGCCAGGCGTCTTCGGCACCGGCGCGGCGCGAGACGACATCGACCCGGTCGGCAACCATGAAGCAGGAATAGAAGCCGACGCCGAACTGACCGATCAGCTGCGCGCCCTCGCCTTGCTTGTTGGCTTCGATGCGCTCCATGAAGGCGCGCGTGCCGGAGCGGGCGATCGTGCCGAGCGCCTCGATCATCTCGTCGCGGCTCATGCCGATGCCGTTATCTTCCACGATGAGCTTGCCGCCATCGGCATCGAGCGTCAGAAGGATGCGGCTGTCGGGATCGTTGGAAAGCAGGCCGGGGTGGGCAATCGCCTCATAGCGCAGCTTCTCGCAGGCATCCGCCGCATTCGAGATCAGCTCGCGCAGGAAGACATCCTTGTCCGAATAAACCGAGTGAACCATCATGTGCAGAAGGCGGGCAACGTCGGCCTCGAAGACGTGGCTTTCGGCGGTATTTTCTGCGGTGGTGGTCGTCATAAGCGTCTAGTCTCCTGGGAATAACAAAAGTCGCGCCGCACAGGTGGCGGAAGACGAGCGAAATTTCAAGCGGGCGTTGTCGCTCCGAGCTCAAAACGGGGCAAGAGGATTGCCGTTCGGCAAGTACAATCGTCAATTCGGCGCGTTGTTCCAGGCTTCGGTCGAAAAGGCCGACCGAAGCCGCCTCGTATCGCAAGCTGATGATTGCCATCCTCGCGGCGTTGCTATAATAACTTGAGTTTAATCTGAAGGATTATTGCGCAGGAGCGGTACCGGAAGCAGCAAATGACGTTTCAGCCTAAAATGCAGAACAAGATCGGAGGCTTTTCCGTCATCGGCGGCGTGCATCGCCGCTATTGGAACGGCATGGTGGCCGATATCTGGAACGTCAATTGTGCGGCACAGGCGGGCGGATACTATGTGGCGCGCGATCCGCGCCTGTTCATCCTTCTGGAACAGCGTGGCGCAGGCACGACCGATGTCCGGCCCTCGCCTCGTGCACGGGGCCGGCTGCAGGACTACGATAGCGGACGCATCTCCTATATTCCGGCCGGCATGGAGCTATGGGTCGACATGGCAGGCGTCGAGTTCGTCCGCCACCTCGATATCCATTTCGATGCTGACATCATCAGCCAGCGCCTGATGAAAAATATCGATCCGGCGCAGCTTGAGCGGCCGCAATTGCATTTCAACGACCAGCGCGTGATGACGCTTGCCGAGTTGATCGCTGCTGAGTGCGAAAACCCCGAGCCGCTGCACGATCTGTACGGGGACGGTCTGACACTTTCGTTGCTGATCGATGTGCTGCAGTTGCGTGGAACCCAGCCGCGCAAGCGCAGCGGCCTCGCCACCTGGCAACTACGTCGTGCGGTCGACTATATCGAAGAGCACTGCACGCGAGCCATCCGCCTGGAGGAGCTGGCAGCACTGACCGGCCTCTCGCAATCGCACTTCAGCCATGCCTTCAAGGCATCGACGGGTCTGCCGCCGCATCAATGGCAAACCCAGGCCAGGCTCGAACGGGCCAAGCAGCTTCTTCTGAACAGCGAAATGTCGCTGACAACAGTCGCCGTCGAAACCGGCTTTGCCGATCAGGCACATTTCACCCGCGTCTTCCGCAAGAATGTCGGCACCGCGCCGGCCAGCTGGAAGCGCAGCAGGCTTGCCTGAAAACCACAGTCCGCGAGCAATTGCGCGCCCTGCGGAGAATTGCCCAAAAACATTCAATTTCCCCCGTGACAGACAAGCCGCGTCGGTAAATATGAGTTAACTGCTCATCTTATCGAGGGATCGGCTGTGAGGCCGAACGGGCGCAAGAATTCGGGACAAATAACTAAAATGCAGGGATTGAAGCAGGACGTATCGCGAGCGCAGCTCATGGCGACGGGCGTGGCCATGATCGCGCTGCTGGCGGGCTCTAAGGTCATGGCGCAGGAAACGCCGACCGAGCTGCAGCCTTTGGTCATCCAGGGCTCGCAGCAGAAAAGCGAAGCCAGCGGCACGGCGCCGGTCAAAGGCTATGTCGCCAAGAAGACCACGTCGGGCTCGAAATCCGACACGCCGATCACCGAAGTACCGCAGTCGGTCTCTGTCATCGGCCAGCAGGAGATGCAGGATCGCGGCATTACCAACAAAGTCGATGAGGCGCTGCGCTATACGCCCGGCGTCACCGCACAGCCCTTCGGCAATGATGGCGATACCGACTGGTTCTACATTCGCGGCTTCGACGCGACGCAGAGCGGCGTCTTCATGAATGGCCTGACGCTCTACAGCTACGGCTTCGGCGGCTTCCAGATCGATCCGTACATGCTTGAGCGCGTCGAAGTGCTGAAAGGCCCCTCTTCCGTGCTTTACGGCGGCGCCAATCCGGGCGGCCTCGTCAACATGGTCCGCAAGGAGCCGACCGACACCCCCCAATATTCGACCGAGATCGGCATCAACAATCTCGGCAATGCCTTCGTCGGCTTCGACTTCTCCGACAAGCTTTCGGCCGATGGCGTCTATCGCTACCGCCTGACGGGCAAGATCGCCGGCGGCGACACCTATAGCGACGGCACCCATGATCTGCGTGGCTTCATCATGCCGCAGGTCACCATCTCGCCCGACGAGTCGACCAAGCTGACCGTCTTCGGCATGCTGAGCGGCCTCGACGAGATCCACAGCGGCAACGGCTTCTTCCCCTATGTCGGTACCGTCGTCGATGCACCTTTCGGCAAGATCAAGCGCGATGCCTTCTATGGCGAACGCAGCATCGACAATCTCAAATATGCCCAGCAGATGCTTGGCTACGAATTCTCGCATGATTTCGACGGCGGCTGGACCGTGTCGCAGAATGCGCGTTACGGCCATCTCTACAAGCGCGAGGAAGGCCCGTATCTGAACGGCTATGTGGATGGAAATCCGCTTAGCCCAGGTTATGACGATCCGAATTATATGCTGAACCGCATCGGCTTTTTCGAGCGTTCGAAGGTCGATACGTTCTCGGTCGATACCCGCGCGGAAAACAAGTTCGACACCGGCCCGATCAGTCATGATTTCCTGATCGGCACCGATTATTCGATCTATCGTCTCGACCAGATTCAGGCCTGCTGCGGCTCCAACCCGATCAGCGCCACCAACCCGGTCTACGGCACCACGCAGGGCACGAACTTCGTCTACCTCAATCAGGTCATGACGCAGCAGCAGCTCGGCATCTACACGCAGGACCAGATGCGCTTCGGCGATGGCTGGCTGGTAACGCTCAACGGCCGTTACGACTTCGTCGATACCAATTCAGACTCGAAGATCGGCACCACCTACAAGTCGAACGAGAACGCGCCGAGCGGACGAGCCGGCCTTGCCTACGAGTTTTCCAATGGCATCACGCCCTATATCAGCGCCGGCACCTTCTTCAATCCGCTGATCGGCACCAGCGTCAGCGGCGGCGGCCTGACGCCGGAGAAGGGCGAGCAATACGAGGCTGGCATCAAGTACGAGCCCGACTTCATCGACGGCCTGTTTACGGCATCCGTCTTCCAGATCGACCGCAAGAACATGGCGCTGACCGATCCGGTCACCTTCCTGCAGCGCCAGGTCGGCGAGGTCCGTTCGCGCGGCGTCGAATTCGAAGGCAAGGTCAATCTGGACGACAACTGGAAGCTGCTCGGCTCCTATTCCTATACCGACCTCGAAGTCACCAAGGATCTGGACTCCTCCATCATCGGCAACTCACCCTATCTGGTGCCGAACTCCACCGCATCCTTGTGGCTCGACTATGCCTTCACGAGCGACGCGCTTGACGGCCTCAGCATCGGCGCCGGCGTGCGCTACCAGGGCAAGTCCTGGGCGGACCAGGCCAATACTCTGCGCGTACCTTCGGCAACGCTTTTCGACGCCGGCATCCGCTACGAGAAGAAGGGCTGGGGTGCCGCACTCAACGTCTCAAACCTGTTCGACAAGGAGTATGTCTCGGGTTGCGCGGGCGAGAACGTCTGCGGCTATGGCGAAGCAAGAACCATCACCTTCAAGCTCAGCAAGAAGTGGTAAATTGACAATCAAAGTATACTTTAATTGTCAATCATGGCAAAGAGCCGAGGATTGCCACAACGCAATCCTCGAACTCGTTTGAAACCAAAGGCGACGCTCCAATATGACGGCAAGAAGCGTTCATAGGTTGTCGCGTCGGCAGCTGCTGGCCATGACGGGCACCGCTGTGCTAGCCGGCCTGACGCCGGCACGCGCTATGACGAGCCCGCGCGTGGCGACGCTCGATTGGGCCATTCTGGAAACCCTGCTGGCGATCGGCGCCAATGTGGTTGCCGGTACCGAACTGCTGCAATTCCGAGACGTCGCCGTCAAGCCAGCCATTCCGGCAGGCGTTGCCGATCTCGGGCTGCGCGGCACGCCGAATTTCGAAGTTCTTTATGCCGCCAAGCCGGATCTGATCTTCAATTCGAATTTCTATGCCTGGGCCGACGATCGCATGCGGCTGATCGCGACAGTCGAGAGCCATGCCGTCTATCAGCCCGGAGCCAGCCCCTATCAGCTTTCCGAAGAGATGACGCTTGCGATCGGAGAACGGCTCGGCTTGTCCGCGGCCCGTGCCCTCGTCGAGGCGACGCGGGAAAAGCTTGAAGTCTATCGCGACAGCTTCGGCAAAGGAGACCATCGTCCGATCCTGCCGATCAATCTGGGTGACTCCAGGCACTTTCGCGTCTTCGGTTCCGACAGCATGTTCGGGGAAGTTCTGACCCGCACTGGCCTCACCAATGCCTGGCCGGACCTGACAAGCTATTCGGCGACCGCCCCCGTCGGCATCGAGCGGCTTGCCACCATGCCGGACGCATGGATCGTTCTCATCCCGCCGCATCCGGCCGAAGCTTTGGCGGAACTCCGGCAAAGCGCCTTCTGGAACGCCCTTCCCGCCGTGCGGCAGGGTCGTGTCCTGATACTCGGCTCAATCAATCCCTATGGCGCGCTGCCGGCTGCCGAGCGCTTTGCCGATCTGCTGGCGGGAGGGCTCGCCCGTGCATGGAATGGTTGATCGGCCCGTGATTGCCAAAGACATATCGCTGGTACGCAATGGGGCGCTGCTAGGTGCTATCTGCATCCTTGCCTTTGCGGCACTCCTCTTCCAGCGGCCGCAGCTTGCCGCCGATATGCGCGATGCAGCCGCCCTCAACCATATCCTGCTCATCGATAGCCTGCTGCCGCGATCGGCCATCGCGATCATCGCCGGCGCGGCACTCGGCCTTTCCGGCGCCTTGTTGCAAAGGGTGCTGCGCAATCCGATCGCCGATGCCTCGACGCTCGGGATCGCCGCCGGCTCGCAGCTGGCGATGACAATCGCTGTCGGGCTCTTTCCGTTGCTGATCGGCCTGCCGCGCGAAATCTCCGCCTTTGCCGGCGGACTTGCGGCCGTCCTCATCGTTCTCGCCTTGAGCTGGCGCCGTGACCTCGATCCGGTGACGGTGGCGCTGTGCGGCATGATGGTGACGTTGGTCGCCACCTCGCTTAGCGTCACCATCATCCTTGCGCGCGGCGAATATGCCATGTCCGTGTTCATCTGGGGTGCAGGCGCGCTGAACCAGCAGAGCTGGGATGGCGTCATCACGCTTGCGCCGCGTCTGATCATCGGCTTTGCCGCTGCATTGGCATTGGTCCGTCCGCTGACGGTGATGAGCCTGGACGACAGCAGCGCCAAGAACCTCGGCCTTGCATTGCACAGCATGCGCTTTGCCATTCTGACGCTTGCCGTCTGGCTTGCGGCTTCGGTGACGGCACAGGTGGGCATCATCGGCTTTCTTGGGCTGGCAGCACCTCACATCGCCAGATTCTGCGGCGCGCGTCGCACCAGGCAGCTGCTGATCGCCGCACCCATGGCTGGAGCCGGCCTGCTGTTCCTGACGGATTGCCTGGTGCAGCTCCTTTCGCCGGGGTTTACCGACCTTGCCCCGACGGGAGCAGCGACCGCGCTCCTCGGCGGGCCACTCTTGCTTCTGCTTTTGCCGCGCCTGCATTCCGGCAACGCGCTCCGCACCGACGGCACCCCGCGGGCGCGACTGATGATTGCAGCGCCGGGACGAGCGCTTATTTTGCTCGCGATGGGCTTCGTTCTCCTGATCCTCTTTGCTCTGTCACTCGGGCGTAGTTTCGACGGCTGGCACGTAGCGCTCGGCAGCCAGTTCTGGGACCTTCTGCCTTTCCGCCTGCCGCGCACCGTCGTTGCAGCGACCGCTGGCGCGATGCTCGCCGCAGCCGGGTTCATCATGCAGCGCCTCACCGCCAATCCGCTTGCAAGCCCCGAGGTCCTGGGTGTGAGCGCCGGCGGCGGCGCGGGGCTGACCATCGCGCTCTTCCTCTTTGCATTTCCCTCGCCCGCCATCACGATCACGGCGATGACGATAGGCGCGCTGATCGCGTTCCTGGCCATGATGGCATTCAGCGCACGGGGAGGCTTCGGCCCCGAGCGATTGCTGCTTTCGGGCGTTGCCATCGGTGCTCTCTGCATGGCGATCGTCACCGTCGTTCTCTCCCGCGGCGATCTGCGCGCCTATCTCCTGCTGAACTGGCTGTCAGGCTCCACCAACCGGGCCGGCGCCTTCGACGCCTGGACCGGTATTATTTCGCTTGCGCTTCTCGTTCCGGTCTTGCTGATCCTGCGCCGGTGGTTCGATGTTCTGCCGCTTGGCCGCGACGTCTCGCGCTCCATCGGCCTTTCGGTTGCGGCGAGCCGGCTCGTTTTGGCGATTCTGGCGGCCCTCCTGACCGCGATCCCCTCTTTCCTCGTCGGTCCGCTTAGCCTCACCGGATTGATCGCGCCGCATCTTGGCCGCCTCATCGGCTTCCGTAGCACCGTCAAACAGCTGGCCGCGAGCTTGTTGCTGGGCGCCATGCTGCTCGTGCTGGCCGACTGGTTGTCGCGAATTGTGATCTTTCCCTATGAGGTTCCCGTCGGCCTGTTCGCGGCCTTGATCGGCGGCCCCTATCTCATCTGGTTCCTGACCCGCAAGGAGACAAAGCAATGATGCACGCAAGGGATTTCACCGCTTCCGGCGTGGCGACCCACAGGGATGCCGGTCAGCTGCTGGATCAGTTCTGCGCGCGTTTTGCCGAACACGTCACCATCACGCGGAGCGAGGCCGGGGCGCGCCTCGATACCGTCATCGGCAGTGCCGATATCGCCGTCAGCAATGATCGTCTCGACATCAAGCTGCGTTGCCCGACGGCAGCTATGCTCTTCACGATCCGCAGCATGGTTGCGGAAAACCTGTTTGAACTCTCCACCGGCAATGCGCTCGACCTCAATTGGGCCGATGGGCCGCAACCAACAGCCATACCGAATTTCCGCGAAGTCAGCGTCGTCGACGCCTACGACATTGCCCCGCATATGCGTCGCGTCGTGGTGGCGACCGATGACGCCAGGCATTTCGTCGAGGGCGGCATGCATGTGCGACTGCTCATCCCACCGAAGGGTCGCGAACCGGTCTGGCCGCATACGGAGCCGGACGGCCGCATCCATTGGCCGAAGGGCGATGATGCACTGACCATCCGCGCCTACACGATCCGTAGCATCGATCTGGACCGCGGCGAGATGAACATCGATTTCGTCGTGCATGAAGGTGACAACGTTCCGGGCGCGACCTGGGCGATGACTACGCGTGCCGGTGATCGTGTTGGCCTGATCGGGCCTGGAGGCGGCGGTGTGCCGGCAGCACGCAAGCTCATTCTCGCCGGCGACGAAACCGCATTGCCTGCCATTGCCCGCATCGCAGCCTCCGTGCCCGCCAATGCCGAACTGCGCATCTTTCTGGAGGTCGCGGACAAGCAGGAAGAGCAGCCGCTGACCTCAAGCGCGTCGATGGATCTGACCTGGCTGCATCGCAACGGTGCACCGGCGGGAACGACAGACACCCTTGAGCGCATCATTCGCGATCTCGTGCTCGCAGCCGATCCGGAAACCTATGTCTGGGCCGCCTGCGAGCAGAAACAAGCCCGCGCCATCCGTACTTTCGTCAAGACAGAGATAGCGCGCGATCCTGGCACCTTCAGCATCGCCGCCTATTGGCAGAAGTGCTGAGGAATTAGCCAATAAGCGGCGCAATGTGACTAAAATTTAGGCCATTTAATAATACGCCTAATATTTCATCGAACGACACTTGCCCGCTTTGCTGCGTTGCGTCATAAAGACGGCATGAGCCGTCTCGATCTAACCATTCTTGTGATCGATGAAAATGCGATCCGCGCCTCTATCATCGAGGAGGGTTTGCGGGAGGCTGGCCATGCGCGGGTGACTGTCATCCATGAAGTGCAGGGCGTCGCACGCACGATCGAGACGTTACGCCCCGACGTCATCATCATCGATCTCGAAAATCCGAACCGCGACATGATGGAGCATCTGTTTCAGCTGACGCGGACGGTGGGGCGGCCGATCGCCATGTTCGTCGATCGCTCCGACACGGCCTCGATCGAGGCGGCCGTCGAGGCCGGTGTATCGGCCTATATCGTCGACGGCCTCAAGAAGGAGCGGGTAAAGCCGATCCTCGATATGGCCGTCAGCCGTTTCAACGCCTTCAGCCGGCTGCAGCGGGAGCTGGCGGAAGCCAAGTCGGCGCTCGAAGAACGCAAGGTCGTCGAGCGCGCCAAGGGCATCTTGATGAAAATGCGCGGCCTTTCGGAGGACGAAGCCTTCGCGCTGCTGCGGCAGACGGCCATGAATGAGAAGAAGAAGATGTCCGAGATCGCGCAAAGCGTCGTGACAGCAGCGGGGTTGCTGATGTGAGTATGCGGAGACCCTTCCTGTCCGCCGCCCTGAGAGGGGAGACATCGGAGTGAATATGAGAGTGCAAGCAGCCCGTTCCGCCAAGGTCCAAAAGGCAGGCAACAGCAATGCTTCGGCGCCTGCCAAGATTACCAGCGAAGGCCCGCGCACATTGCGCGCAGGCTTCATTCCGCTCGTCGATGCGTCAGTCCTGATTGCGGCTGCGGAATTCGGCTTCGCCCGCAAGGAGGGGATCGCACTCGATCTCGTCAAGGACGTCTCCTGGGCCAATGTCCGCGACCGGCTTGCCTTTCGCCAGTTCGACATCGCCCATATGCTCTCGCCGATGCCGGTCGCAGCCATGCTCGGGCTTGGCTCGAACCCCTCGCCGACGATTACGCCATTCTCGCTCGGCTGCGGCGGCAACGCCATCACCCTCTCGACGCGGCTGTTCGACCGCATGTGCGACGAAACAGGTCTTTCCGACCAGGCAAGCGCATTGGAAAATTCGCAGGCGCTTGCGAAAGTGGTCGACACCATGAAGGCGCGCGGAGAGCAGCCGCCGACGCTTGGCATGACCTATCCGTTCTCGTCGCATAATTATGAATTCCGCTATTGGCTGGCCGCCGGCGGCATCGATCCCGATCGCGACGTGAAGCTTGTCGTCGTGCCGCCGCCTCTCACGTCCGATGCGCTTGCAGCAGGGGCCATCGATGGCTTCTGCGTTGGCGCGCCCTGGAACATGGTCGCATCCGAACGAGGCGTCGGCCGCATCGTCGCGGCCAAGCAGGATATCTGGCCATCCGCGCCGGAAAAGGTGATCGGCATGCGCCCGGAATGGGCCGAAAGCCATCCCGAAACCGTTTCGCGCCTCATTGTGGCGCTGGACGCGGCCGCGCGCTGGTGCGACCAAGCGGAAAATCACGACGCCCTTGCCGAAGCGCTCGCCGACCAACACTATATCGCGGCCCCCGTCCACATCATCCGCCATGTGCTGGCAGGCGAATTCAATCTTGATGCCAGGGGCCACCGCCGCATCATCGACAGATATTTCAGTTTCCATGGCAGCTTTGCCAACTATCCACGCCCGAGCCAGGCGCTTTGGATCTTCAGCCAGATGATACGCTGGGGACAAAGCGCACTTTCCGAGCAGAACATGAAGATGGCAGCCTCGGCCTATCGTTCCGACCTCTATCGGCTGGCGCTCGGCGAGGAGGCGTCACCCGATGATGCCGATATCCGCATCGAAGGCGACAGGGACGGCAATCGCTTCATGGACGGGCATGTTTTCGATCCGGCAGAGATCGCCGCCTACATCGCCGGATTCGCCGTAAAAACGACAAGCGCGACGCGCTCTTCGAGCGACGACATCTAGCCTCCGACCATGCTGCACTGCACAGAATAAGCGCAGGATCGAAAGTCGTAGGAGCGGCATCCGCTCAAAATATTTGCAGAAGCCGCAACTGCCTGCAAAACAAGCCGCCACATCATTTTTCCGAATAATCAAGCAATTACAATGCCATGACATCGCCGCGAAAAACTGGCACGCGGCTTGCTTATTTAGTTTTGCTTCGATCAACGGCGATCGAGGCAGGCAATGCGCGGAAAACGCGCTCGCCAAAGACATCGACGTCGCAAGGTTCTTGCCCCGGGGATTCCTTTCCTGTCCCGGGCCGCATCGACCGAGCGGCGTTTTTTTATGCCCGAAATCCAAGCGTCACGAGCAAAACAAGGGGAAACTGCAAGTGAAAACAATTCTGTCCGGTGGCGTTACGCGCCGAAACCTATTGAAGACGTCCGCCACGGCAGCCCTGATCGGCGCCGTCAGGACAGCCTTCCCCTCCGGCGCTTTTGCAGCGACGGCCGGACCTGAAGTGACAGGGGTAAAACTTGGTTATATCGCGCTGACGGACGCCGCGCCGCTGGTCATTGCCAAGGAAAAGGGCCTGTTCGAAAAGCACGGCCTTCCCGACGCCGATGTCGCCAAACAGGCATCCTGGGGCGCGACGCGCGACAATCTCGTGCTCGGCGGGGCCGCAAACGGCATCGATGGCGCCCACATTCTCTCGCCACTCCCCTACCTCATGCATACCGGCAAGGTGACGCAGAACAACCAGCCCGTGCCGATGGCGATCCTCGCCCGCCTCAACTACGACAGCCAGGGCATTTCGGTCGCAAAGGAATACGCCGACACCGGCGTCCAGCTCGACGCTTCCAAGCTGAAAGCCGCCTTCGACGCGAAAAGAGCCGCAGGCAAGGAGATCAAGGCGGCCATGACCTTCCCTGGCGGCACGCATGATCTGTGGATCCGCTATTGGCTGGCCGCCGGCGGAATCCACCCCGACAAGGACGTCTCGACCATCGTCGTGCCGCCACCGCAGATGGTGGCGAACATGAAGGTCGGCAACATGGACGTCTTCTGTGTCGGCGAACCCTGGAACGAACAGCTCGTCAACCAGGGCATCGGCTTTACCGCCTGTACGACCGGAGAGATCTGGAAGGGCCATCCGGAAAAAGCCCTCGGCATGCGCGCCGACTGGATCGAGAAGAACCCGAAGGCCGCCAAGGCTTTGCTGATGGCGGTCATGGAAGCCCAGCAATGGTGCGACAGCATGGACAACAAGGAGGAGATGGCCACCATCCTCGGCAAGCGGCAATGGTTCAACGTGCCGCCCAAAGACGTGCTTGGCCGCTTGAAGGGCGACATCAACTACGGCAACGGCCGCATCGCCAAGGGTACCGATCTTTACATGAAATTCTGGAAGGGCGGCGTTTCCTATCCCTATCAGAGCCATGATGCCTGGTTCATCATCGAGAACATGCGCTGGGGCAAGTTCGCACCCAACACCGATATCAAGACGCTGGTCGGCCAGGTGAACCGCCAGGATATCTGGCGCGATGCCGCAAAGGATCTCGGCGTTGCCGCATCGGACATTCCGGCATCGACGTCTCGCGGCAAGGAAACCTTCTTCGACGGCAAGGTCTTCGACCCCGAAAACCCCACTGCCTACCTCGAAAGCCTCTCGATCAAGGTGGCGTCGTGAAGCTTGGCACTCTCTTCCAAAAAGGATTCGTTCAATGTCCGTAACCGCCCGCAAACAGGAAGCCGCCGTTGCGCAAGCGCCTGCTCCTGCAAAGAGCCATGTCGTGACATTGGCGGCTCGTCCCACCCGTCGCATTGAGCCCCGCCGCATCGCAGCTTCGGTCTTGCGCAACGTCCTGCCGCCGCTCGTGGTCCTGGTGCTTCTACTCGCTGTCTGGCAGCTGCTCTGTGAGCAGCCGGGCGCCAGCCTGCCGCCGCCATCGCAGGTCTGGCAGGAGAGCTATGACCTCATCGTCTACCCCTTCTTCTACAATGGGCCGCAGGATATCGGGCTTGCCTGGCGCGTGCTCGTCTCCCTGCAGCGCGTCGCCTATGGCTTTGGCCTTGCCGCTGTCGCCGGCGTGCTGATCGGCGCGGTGATCGGGCAATCGGTCTGGGCGATGCGCGGCCTCGACCCGATCTTCCAGGTGCTGCGCACCGTGCCGCCGCTTGCCTGGCTGCCGCTCTCGCTCGCAGCCTTCCAGAATTCCAACCCGTCGGCGATCTTCGTGATCTTCATCACTTCGATCTGGCCCGTCATCATCAACACGGCGGTCGGCGTGCGCAACATTCCGCAGGATTATCGCAACGTCGCCAAGGTATTGCGGCTGAACCAGATCGAATTCTTCTTCCGCATCATGATGCCGGCGGCCGCCCCTTACATCTTCACCGGACTGCGCATCGGCGCCGGGCTTTCCTGGCTTGCGATCGTTGCCGCCGAAATGCTGACCGGCGGCGTCGGTATCGGCTTCTTCATCTGGGACGCGTGGAACTCCTCGCGCCTGCCCGACATCATCGTGGCACTCGCCTATATCGGCGTCACCGGCTTTGTCCTCGATCGTCTGGTCGCAGGCCTCGGCGCCGTCGTGACCCGCGGCATGACGAGCAACTAAGGAGACCCCAATGAGCGCCTACCTGAAGCTCGATCATATCGACAAATATTTCGATCGCGGCGGCCAGCGGGCCGAAGTCCTGAAGGGCATCGAACTCGTCATCGACAAGGGCGAATTCGTCTCGATCATCGGTCATTCCGGCTGCGGCAAGTCGACCCTGCTCAACCTCATCGCCGGACTGACGCCGGTTTCTGCCGGCGCGGTGCTGCTAGAGAACCGTGAAGTCAACGCGCCCGGCCCGGATCGGGCCGTCGTCTTCCAGAACCATAGTCTGCTGCCTTGGCTGAGCGTCTACGAGAACGTCAATCTCGCTGTCTCGAAAGTGTTTCGCGGCACCAAGACCAAGGCCGAGCGCCATGACTGGGTGATGCGCAATCTCGATCTCGTGCAGATGGCACATGCCAAGGACAAGCGCCCCTCGGAAATTTCGGGCGGCATGAAACAGCGCGTCGGGATTGCCCGGGCGCTTGCCATGCAGCCGAAGATCCTGCTGCTCGACGAACCCTTCGGGGCGCTGGACGCGCTCACCCGCGCTCATCTGCAGGATGCGGTGATGGAAATTCACGCTCGCCTCGGCAGTACCATGGTGATGATCACCCACGACGTCGACGAAGCGGTATTACTGTCCGACCGCATCGTCATGATGACCAATGGCCCGGCCGCCCATATCGGCGATATTCTTGAAGTGCCGATCCCGCGTCCGCGCAACCGCATCGAGCTTGCGTCCGACCGAACCTACCTCAAATGCCGCGAAGCTGTGCTGAAGTTCCTCTACGAACGCCACCGCTTCGTCGAAGCCGCGGAGTGATATCATGACCCAGAAACTCGTCATCATCGGCAACGGCATGGCGCCAGGGCGCATGCTGGAGCATCTGCTGGAAAAGGCGCCCGACCTTTATGAAGTCACGATCTTCAACGCCGAACCGCGCGTCAACTACGATCGCATCATGCTGTCGCCGGTGCTATCAGGCGAAAAGGATTTTGAGCAGATCATCATCCACGGCGACGGCTGGTACATCAAGCATGGCATCACCCTCTACAAGGGGCACAAGATCGTCGCCATCGACCGGGTGGCAAAGACGGTCACCTCCGATCATGGCGTGACCGAGAGCTACGACAAGCTCGTCATCGCAACCGGCTCCGTCCCCTTCATCATTCCGGTTCCGGGCAAGGAACTGCGTGGGGTCATCACCTATCGCGACCTCGATGACGTGCAGGCGATGCTGCTTGCCGCCCAATCGCGCGAAAAGGCCGTTGTCATCGGCGGCGGCCTGCTTGGTCTCGAGGCGGCCGCCGGCCTCAGCCTGCGGGGCATGGATGTCACAGTTCTCCATGTGCAGCCGACACTGATGGAGCGCCAGCTCGATCCGGCCGCCGGCTATCTCCTGCAAAAGGCCGTCGAGGAGCGCGGCATCAAGGTCATCACCAAGGCCAACACCAAGGCGATCATCGGTGACGGCAAGGTCGAGGGGATCGAACTCGACGATGGGCGTGTGATTCCCGCCACGCTCGTCGTGATGGCTGTCGGCATCCGCCCCAATATCGGCCTCGCCAAGGAGGCCGGCATCGCCGTCAACCGCGGCATCGTCGTCGATGACGGGATGCAGACCTCGGACGGCAGCATCATGGCGCTTGGAGAATGCGCCGAGGTCGGCGGCATGGTCTATGGCCTCGTCGCGCCGCTTTACGAAATGGCGCGGGTCGCTGCCTGGCATCTGGCAGGCGACACGAGTGCCGGCTTCGTCCACTCGGACACGCCGACAAAACTCAAAGTCACCGGCATCGATCTGTTTTCGCTCGGCGACTTCGCCGATGGCGACGACCGCGAGGAGATCGTTCTGCGCGACGCGGCAGCCGGGGTCTACAAGCGCCTGGTCTTGAAGGACAACAAGATCATCGGCACCGTGCTCTACGGCGAGACGGCCGACGGCGCCTGGTTCAACGACCTGAAGAAGAAGGCGACCGATATCTCGCAGATGCGCGAGACCCTGATCTTCGGCCAGGCCTATCAGGGAGGGTCGCCGCTGGACCCTATGGCGGCCGTTGCAGCCTTGCCGGATGATGCGGAAATCTGCGGCTGCAACGGCGTCTGCAAGGGCAAGATCACCTCGACCATATCCGCCAAGGGCCTGACCTCGCTCGACGATGTGCGCGCCCACACGAAGGCTTCGGCCTCCTGCGGCTCCTGCACCGGCCTCGTCGAACAGCTGATGTCGATCACGCTTGGCGATGCCTATAATCCCAAAGCCGTGCAGCCGATGTGCACCTGCACCGAACTCGGCCATGACGATGTCAGAAGGCTCATAAAAGCCAAGGGGTTGAAGACCATTCCTGCCGTTATGCAGGAACTTGAATGGAAGACCTCCTGCGGCTGCGCCAAGTGCCGCCCGGCGCTGAACTACTACCTCGTCTGCGACTGGCCGGACGAATATGCCGACGACTACCAGTCGCGTTTCATCAATGAACGCGTGCACGCCAACATCCAGAAGGACGGCACTTATTCGGTCGTGCCGCGCATGTGGGGCGGCGTCACCAGCTCGAACGAACTGCGCGCCATCGCCGATGTCGTCGACAAATTCGAGATACCCATGGTGAAGGTGACGGGCGGTCAGCGTATCGACCTGCTCGGCGTGCAGAAGGAGGACCTGCCCGCCGTCTGGGCCGACCTCGGCAAGGCCGGCTTCATTTCAGGCCAAGCCTATGCCAAGGGCCTGCGCACGGTGAAGACCTGCGTCGGCTCCGACTGGTGCCGCTTCGGCACGCAGGATTCCACCGGCCTCGGCATCCGCATCGAGAAATTCATGTGGGGCTCCTGGACACCGGCCAAGCTGAAGATGGCCGTTTCCGGCTGTCCGCGAAACTGCGCCGAGGCGACCTGCAAGGATATCGGCGTCATCTGCGTCGATAGCGGCTTCGAAATCCACTTCGCCGGTGCGGCCGGTCTCGACATCAAGGGCACCGAAGTGCTTGGCCTGGTCAAGACGGAAGACGAAGCGCTCGAGCATATCGTGGCGCTGACGCAGATGTATCGCGAGCAGGGTCGCTATCTCGAGCGCATCTACAAATGGGCCAAGCGCATCGGTCTCGACGAGATCCGCCGCCAGATCATGCAGGATCAGAAAAAGCGCGAGGCTTATTACGAGCGCTTCGTTTTCAGCCAGAAGTTCGCGCAGGTCGATCCCTGGTCGGAGCGTGTCTCCGGCAAGGACAAGCATGAATTCCGGCCGATGGCGACGGTTGGCTTCCCGCAGGCCGCCGAGTGAGGAGAGCAACATGAATTGGGTTGAAATCGGCGATATCTCGGACATTCCTCTGCGCGGCGCACGCTGCGTAAAAACCCCGCAGGGCAAGATTGCGGTATTCCGCACCGCCGACAACGAGGTCTTCGCCATCGAGGATCATTGCCCGCACAAAAGCGGGCCGCTTTCCCAGGGGATCGTTCACGGTACGGCCGTGACCTGCCCGCTGCACAATTGGGTGATCTCGCTCGAAACCGGCAAAGCGCTGGGAGCGGACCAGGGCCAAGTGCGGACCATTCCCGTCCGTAACGACGATGGCGCTCTCTTCATCGCGCTCGAAAGCCTGATGATGGCGGCGGAGTGAGGATGTTGGTGCGTGGGAGAATACCCCCCTCTGTCCCTTCGGGACGTCTCCCCCGCAAGGGGGAAGATCATATGGAGCCAGTATCGCCAAATTCTTCGCTTTGGTTTGATGGAGGCCGCCTCTTGCTCCGACCAATCTCCCCCCTTGTGGGGGAGATGTCAGTGAAGCTGACAGAGGGGGGTATCCCACCGCATCTCCTGAGCTGTTTTGCGGAAACCCCCCATGGCCGCTGAAACCAAAACCACCTGTCCCTATTGCGGCGTCGGCTGCGGCGTGATCGCCAGGGTCGACGATGACGGCAAGGTTTCCGTTAAAGGCGATCCCGATCATCCTTCGAACTTCGGACGTCTGTGCTCGAAGGGTTCGGCGCTCGGCGAAACCGTCGATCTCGACGGCCGCCTGCTCTATCCGGAAATTGCCGGCGAGAGGGCAAGCTGGGATGAGGCGCTTGATCTCATGGCAAAACGCTTCGGCGAGACGATTGCCGAGCATGGACCGGACGCAGTTGCCTTCTACGTCTCCGGCCAGCTGCTGACGGAGGATTACTACGTCGCCAACAAGCTGATGAAGGGCTTCATTGGCTCGGGCAATATCGACACGAACTCGCGGCTCTGCATGTCGTCCTCGGTTGCCGGTCACCGCCGCGCCTTCGGCGCAGACACGGTGCCGGGCACCTACGAGGACATCGAGCTTGCCGACCTTGTCATCCTCACCGGCTCCAATCTGGCCTGGTGCCATCCGGTCATCTATCAGCGGCTGGCGGCCGCAAAGGCGGCGCGGCCGGCGATGAAGATCGTCGTCATCGACCCGCGCCGGACCATGACCTGCGATATCGCCGATCTGCATCTGGCGATCCGACCGGATGGAGACGTTGCTCTTTTCCTGGGTCTTTTCGAGCATCTGATCACAAGCAATGCTATCGACCAGAATTACATTGCCGAACACACCAATGGCTTTGCCGAGACTTTCGCCGCCGCCAGCTCGCTGTCGTTCAACCGCATGCTTGAACTGACCGGCCTGCCCGCCATGCAGCTTCGCGAATTCTACCGGCTGTTTGCCCAAACCGACAAGGTCGTCACGTGCTACAGCCAGGGCGTCAATCAATCCTCGTCCGGCACCGATAAGGTCAACGCCATCATCAATTGCCATCTCGCGACCGGCCGCATCGGCCGGCCCGGCATGGGACCATTCTCGCTGACCGGCCAGCCGAACGCCATGGGTGGACGCGAAGTCGGCGGCCTTGCCAACATGCTGGCCGCTCACATGGCGATCGAGAGCGCTGAGGATCGCGACCGGGTGCAACGCTTCTGGCAGTCGCCGCGGATCGCCGTCAGGCCGGGATTGAAAGCGGTCGATATGTTTCGCGCTGTCGCCGATGGCCGCATCAAGGCACTGTGGATCATGGCGACCAACCCGGTCGTCTCGATGCCGGACGCCGATGCTGTCGAGGCGGCCATCAAGGCCTGTCCCTTCGTCGTCGTCTCCGACGTCCTGCGCGAGACGGATACGACGCGCCACGCGCATGTGCTGCTGCCCTCGCTCGGCTGGGGCGAAAAGGACGGCACCGTCACCAATTCAGAACGGCGGATCTCCAGGCAGCGGCAATTTCTGGCAACGCCTGACGAAGCCAGACCAGACTGGTGGCAAATGGCCGAGGTCGGCCGCCGGATGGGATTTTCCCAAGCCTTCTCCTTTCAGGCGAATGCCGAGATCTTCGCCGAGCACGCAAGCCTCTCCGGTTTCGAAAACGAGGGCAGCCGCGACTTCGACATCGGCGCTTATGAGGCGATCGCGCTGGAGGAATATGACGCGCTACAGCCTTTCCAATGGCCGCAGCCTGCCGGAACGTCGCCGAAGCTCACGCGCTTTTTTGCAGCTGGCGGGTTCTATCACCTCGATCGCAAGGCGCGCTTTGTCGCCATCGAGCCACCGGCAAGCGATCGAACCGACAGCCGCTTTCCGCTCACCCTCAATACCGGGCGCGTTCGCGATCACTGGCACACGATGACGCGCACAGGCAAGAGCGCCCGCCTGTCTGGCCATATTGCCGAGCCCTTCGCCGAGATCCACCCGCGCGACGCGATCGAGATCGGCATCGCGGAAGCGAGCCTGATCGAGATCGAGAGCCCACATGGCCGGGTGATCGTTCGCGCTCTGGTGACGGAGCGGCAGGCACGCGGCAGCCTGTTTGTGCCGATGCACTGGAACGACAGCTTTGCCGCCAAAGCCCGTATCGACGCCGTGGTCGCCCCGGTCACCGATCCGGTTTCGGGCCAGCCCGCTTCGAAGAATGTCGCAGTTCGCGCGCATCGCTTTCAGGCATCGCATTATTGCTTCGCAGTCTCCGCGGCAAAGCCGCGCAATCTCGACTGCGCCTATTGGGCACTCGCCAAGGCAGACGGGGGCTGGCGGACCGAGCTTGCATTCGATAGGGCGCCGGACGACTGGATCGGCTGGTGCCGCTCGACATTCGATATACCAGCCGATCTCGAGCCGCTCGGCTATGCGGATGAGGCTTCCGGAGATCTGCGCCTCGCCTTCTTCGATGGCGAACAGCTGCTTGCCGCTCTCTTCGTTGCCCGGCAGCCGGTTGCGGTGGCACGAAACTGGGCGATCGCGCAGCTCGCGGCGTCGCATAGCGATCTGAGGAAGAGATTTGCTCTGATCGCAGGCAGGCCAGGAGCCGATACGATCGACGCCGGTGCGACGGTCTGTTCCTGTTTCAGCGTCGGCGTCAATCAGATCGTCGCTGCCATTCGGGGCGGCTGTCACAGCGTCGAAGCCGTCGGCAAGAAGCTTAACGCCGGGACCAATTGCGGTTCCTGTCGAGCCGAGATCCGTACGATCATAGACGGCTGTCTCGCCGCGACGGCGGCGGAGTGAGTGGTTGGTATCATAGGCGATCACTCATCGCAGACTCCGGTTCCACCTCATCGTCCTTGGTGCTAGAACTATTGAAAATAGCTGCATGATTTCGCTTTCCTTTTACACTCGGGGGAGGATGGGAGCGGATGGAGATCGAAGTCCACAAGGTCCAACTCAGCTACGGCGCTGAACCTGGCATACGTTTCGCCGTCCTTCTCGACGGCAATGGCGGATGTCGTGACATCGGCGCGGCCGGCCTGCAGAGCTGGAAGCCCGCGGACGGAATACTCTGGGTTCATCTGGAGCGTGATCATGACGCCGCCGCAGCCTGGGTAACGCGAAGTGGCGGTTTCGATCCCCTTGTCGCCGATGCGCTCCTGGAGGATGAGTCGCGGCCGCGCGTCGAGCCGGTCGACGACGGCTTGCTGATCATCCTTCGTGGTGTCTGCGCGGCCCCGCCCGAGGATGCCGAAGAGACAGCCGAAGATCTGGATCTCGTTCCCCTGCATGCCTGGGTAGATGAAAACCGTGTGGTGACGCTGCGTGACAGCGGCCATTACATCACCGCGCTGCGCGACATTCGCCAGGCGCTGGAAAAGGGCAAAGGCCCGAAGCGCACCGGCGAGCTGCTTGCGCTCGTCAGCGATAAACTCGTGAGGGACCTGGAACCCGTTCTTGATCAGATGGATGAGGAAGTTGACGAGCTGGATGAACTGATCTTCCACGGCGAGGCCGCCGAAGTCCGCGAACGCCTGAAGCTGCTTCGCCGGCGTGCCGTGCAGCTACGGCGCTATCTTTCACCGCAACGCGATGCCCTCAACCGCATCGAACACGACGACGCTCCCTGGCTTGCCGAGCGCGACAAGCTTCGCATGCGCGAGGTCATCGACAAGCTGATGCGCTGCATCGAGTATCTCGACGCAATCCGCGACCGCACGGGCATCCTGCACGACGACCTGTCGACCGTCATCAGCGAGCGCATCGCGCGCAATTCCAACCGGCTTGCGGCGCTTGCCGCCCTGCTCCTGCCGCCGAGCGTCGTTGCCGGCCTTTTCGGCATGAATGTCGGCGGCATTCCAGGCGTCAACGATACCTGGGCATTCATCATCATCGTCGTGCTGGTCGCCGTCACCTCCATCGTCACCCTCTATATTCTGAAGCGCATCAACTGGCTCTGACTGCAACGGAACCGCGAATATGCCCGCGACGTTCCTATCAAGTCTCGTGAAGGGATTGATGTCATGCGCCGACAAGCATGCCTTCTTGCAGTCCTCGCAGCGATCTGCGCCGCGGTGCCCACTTACGCCGACGAAAGCGGATTTCTAAAGCCGCTGAACGGCAATTGGACGGGAACCGGCAAGGTGCTTCGAAAGATCGGCGGCCCGCCGATCAATGTTTCCTGCAAGTTCAATATCCGCGCACCCGGTACATCCATTTCTATGCAGGGGACCTGCCGCGGCCTTCTCGTTATCAGTCGTGCGATCTCGGCCCAACTCACGGCGAGCGGAAACCGATATTCGGGCACCTATACCGGTCCATCCGGTGCGACGTCGCAGCTATCAGGCGGCAGGCAGGGCAATGTCATCAATCTCGCAGTGCGCTGGACGCGCCTCGTCAATGGCGATCGCGATGCCAGTATGACCATCCGCCGGCAGGGCAGCAGCCAGCTGACGCTCCGGACCATCGACAAGGATCTGAGCTCGGACAAATCGGTCGTAACAAGCGAGATCAATCTTCGGCGTCAATAGCATTCCAAGCTTCGTTTTCGCCGATTGGGGCGATTATCCTCTAGCTCTTTATCTCAACAAGGAACTGCCAATCGAGACATCAAAGGCACCACTCGAGCCGAGGGCCTGGATCGCTTGACTTTTGGGACTCCATATGAGAACATAAAGTGAACAAATGGAGATATCCATGACCAAGGCAGAACAAGTCATCGAACGTGCAATGACCTTTGTCGCTGTCTCGAAGGCCCTTCGGGAGCGCGAACAGGAACGGCGCGCCACATGGACGCGCCGGGTTGA
This sequence comes from Martinezella hainanensis, assembly GCF_900094555.1. Lineage (GTDB taxonomy): Bacteria > Pseudomonadota > Alphaproteobacteria > Rhizobiales > Rhizobiaceae > Rhizobium > Rhizobium hainanense. Next base: position 144,916 of record NZ_FMAC01000005.1, on the reverse strand, counting down.
AATCAGCCGGCCGCTACCGCCCTTGCCGCGCGCCGTTCAGCTCTCGTTGAAACTCGACAGCTGACTTGGTGGGGATGGTACAGCACCCGGCAGGCTGTGAAGCGCCCGCCTTTCGGCGGGCGCATGACCTTCGAGCTGCTTAGGCCTTGAAGAAGGCAAGCAGATCCGCGTTGATGACGTCAGCATGGGTGGTCGCCATCCCATGCGGTAAGCCATTGTAGACCTTCAGCGTGCCGTTCTTCAGGAGCTTGATGGAAAGCTCGGCCGAGTCTGCGATCGGAACGATCTGGTCGTCGTCGCCATGCATGACGAGCGTCGGGACTTCGATCTTCTTCAAGTCTTCGGTGAAGTCTGTTTCCGAAAAAGCCTTGATGCAATCGTAATGAGCCTTGGTGCCGCCCATCATACCCTGGCGCCACCAATTATCGATAACGCCCTGGGAAACAGCAGCGCCGGGACGATTGAAACCGTAGAACGGTCCGGCCGGAATATCGCGGAAGAACTGAGCGCGGTTGGCAGCCAGTGCCGCGCGGAAACCGTCAAATACTTCCAACGGCAAGCCGCCGGGATTCTTGTCGGACTTGACCATGATCGGTGGCACGGCGCCGATCAGCACGGCTTTGGAAACACGGCCATGGCCGCCATACTGGGCGACATAGCGGGCAACTTCGCCGCCGCCCGTCGAATGGCCGACATGGATCGCGCCCTTCAGGCCAAGATGCTCGGTCAGCGCTGCGACGTCGGCAGCATAAGTATCCATCTCATTGCCAGTAGCCGTCTGGCTGGAGCGACCGTGGCCGCGGCGGTCGTGGGCGATGACGCGGTAACCCTGATGAAGGAAAAATAGCATCTGAGCGTCCCAATCGTCTGAGCTCAGGGGCCATCCGTGATGGAAGACTATCGGCTGGCCCGTTCCCCAATCCTTGTAGAAGATCTGGGTGCCGTCCTTGGTGGTGATCGTGCTGCTGCTCATTGTGTCCTTACCTTTCGAAGTTGATTGCTTTGTAGAGGCTTGTGCAGGTTGAGCGAAGGGGCTGCCAGCTGCAGCGGCCGCAAGGCCAAGTCCGGCTGTCATGACACCCCGACGGGTAGCTTGAGGGATCGACTGGCTCATTTCAATCTCCACTTAAATTTATCGTGCGATTCATTATCGCGACATCAATACACTTAGCGCCTTTCGCCACTCGTGTCCATATAAAAATTATCAAACAATTATTTGTCGCGATAACAAATTGAAGATAGTGAATGGTTTCATAGGCCTACGAAGCTACATTGGTTCATTGAACGAGAGTTTCGAAGGCAGATGCGGCCCAACTGCGCATGGTAATTACTGCATAGGCTTATCAACGAAATGCGCAATCGCGAACTGCGCGACGCGTTCGTTCGACTTCCTCGCGTCGTCGAGCCAGAATGGAAAAATCTGCCATTGATGGATCATCCCCGGCCAGACTTCCAGGCTCACATCGCCGCCCGCCTGACGTACCTTGTCAGCGAACCGCGAGATGTCATCAAGCAGCGCCTCGCGAGCGCCGACCTGAATCAACAGCGGAGGAAACCCGGAGACATTGCCATATAGCGGCGATATGTCGGGATCGACGAGAGGACGGTCACGCGCGACCGCATCGTGGATGAGGGTCAGCTCGGCCTTGTTCATGAAGGGATCGCTGGCGGCGTTGGCGGCCAGGGAGGCCCCTGTTGCGGCAAAGTCGGTAATCGGGCTCATCGCAACCACCGCAGCCGGAAGCGCACCACTCAGCCTAAGCTGGTTCAAAACGACCTCGATGGCCAGAGTTGCACCGACCGACTCGCCGACAATAACGATGTTGCCGGCCTTGTATCCTGATGTCAGAAGCCAGCGATAGGCGGCAATGGCATCATCTCTTTGCGCGGGAAAGCGATTTTCCGGCGCGAGACGATAGTCGATCAACAGGACGTCGGCCGAGGCCGCCTTTGCGAGCGCACCCGCTATATTGGCGTGCGTCCGAAGGGAGCCGCTATAGAAGCCGCCACCATGCAAATAGAGAATGGCACGCCGCCCGATCGGATGATGCAGCCGTGCGGGCCAGATCAGATCACCATCCACACCGTTGGCGTCGACACGACGTATCTGCACACGCGCCGGACCTGGCGTCGATGCCATGAGCTTCTCGAAAGCGGAGCGGCGTTGCAACAGATCGGCTCCGGACACGGCACCGCTGTCACGCAAAGTGCCGATCAGCTTCTCGATCTGCTCGCTGGAAGCCTTCGTTTGCGGTGCGATCTCGGAGGTCTCCGCGGCTGCGACCCGCGATATCGACCCGAGGCTTGCGCCCACCAGAACGGTCATTGCCACGAGGAAACAGGATATGCAGCGAAATGATCGGAACTCGTTCATCAAATGAGCCTTTTCCCCGCAAGGCCGTGGACGATATCGTGAGACCACGGTCGCAGAAAAGCTATTTGTGTCAAGTATGATGGGCGAGGTGTAACCGGAATTCCATTCATCCTCCCGCCCATCATTGCCTCGACACGATCAACCTATGATCGCCTGCCTATCGGTGCTCCGTTTCATTGAAGTGACAGTGCCGGTGGACAAGTCGACGTTCATTCAGGCTCATGTCCGGCTGCCGCAAGACGAGCGATGATCGCCTGCCGCGCCATCCTTGAGCCGGCAAGGCGCTCCTTGGTTCTGGCCAATACCTCAAAGCTGGCCTTCTCGGGCAACCCGGAATGAAAGGGCGGCTCTGGCGCGTATTCCAGCGACAACTGGATCGCTTCGGCTTCCTCCCGACCGCGCAAGGCGGCAACAATCGTCAGGCCGAAATCGATACCGGCCGTAACGCCACCTGCGGTGAAGAGATTGCCATCCCGCACGACGCGTCCCGGCGTGACAATGGCTCCGAAACTCTCGAGGAAATCCAGCGCATTCCAATGGGTCGTGGCCTTCTTGCCCTTGAGCAGTCCAGCTGCGCCGAGAACTAGAGAACCGGTACACACCGATGTCACGAAGCGAGCCTGGGCCGCCTGTTCCCGAATAAAGCTCAGGACGGTCGCATCCTCCAGCAGCGCATTGACGCCAACACCGCCGGGCACGCAGATCACGTCGAGCGGCGGGCATTCGGCGAACGTCGTTGTCGGCTGCAACACCAGCTTCGTCGCCGAAACAATCGGTGAGGCATCCTTCCAGACGAGATGAATCTCCGCATCATCCATCGAGGCAAATACCTCATAGGGCGCGGTCAGATCGAGTTGCTGGACCTTGGGAAAAGCAAGCAGGCCGAAGCGAATGGTCATGAGATGTCTCCGATGATTGACTTTTCCAAGTCTATGCGACAACGATCTGGCATATTTGCCAAACCACCGTCATTTCTTGCCAATCATGCGCCGCATCGAAATTCTTGCCTTTGACAACGCCCAGCTGCTCGACATCACCGGTCCGTTGCAGGTTTTCACCAGCGCCAATGAGGCGACGCATGAGCCGGACCAGCCGAAACCCTACAAGGCTATCGTGGTTGCGGAAAACACGCAGACCCAAACGAGTTCAGGTCTCTCGCTCATCACTACGCCGCTCACCGATACCGATACTCCGCTCGACACCTTGATCATCGCCGGCGGCTGGGGCGTCAATAAAGCCTGCGAGAACCTCGAGCTGATCGAATGGGTGCGCCGACGAGCCGCGAATGCCCGTCGGATAGCTTCCGTCTGCAGCGGCGCTTTTCTGCTTGCGGAAGCCGGCCTTTTGGACGGGCGCCGGGCAGCGACCCATTGGAACCGTTGCAAGGAATTCACCAAGCGCTTCCCGCAAGTGAAGCTCGAGCCGGATCCGATCTTCGTTCAGGACGGGCGGATCTGGAGTTCTGCGGGCGTGACTGCAGGCATCGATCTTTCCCTCGCCCTGGTCGAGGCCGATCTTGGCCGCACGCTGGCGCTGTCGGTTGCGCGCGAGCTTGTGGTTTTCCTGAAGCGGCCGGGCGGCCAGGCGCAATTCAGCACGGCACTGCAACTTCAGGAGGGTGGCCAACGCTTCGACCGCCTGCATGGCTGGATCATGGACAATCTGCGTGCCGACCTCTCCCTGCCGACGCTTGCCGAACAGGCGAAAATGAGCGCACGCAGCTTCTCGCGCCATTATCTGAAGGCGACCGGGCGGACACCTGCCCGCGCCGTGGAAGACATCCGCATCGAAGCGGCCCGCCGCCTTCTGGAAGAAGGCCTGACCGTGCATCAGGCACGCATGCGCTGCGGCTACAGTTCGGAAGAAACCATGCGCCGCAATTTCATGCGGAAATTCGGGACGACACCACAGGCATTCCGCGACCACTTCGGTTAGGCGGCCGCCACGAGCAGCAGCTTGCGATCGGTTCAATAAACAAGGCCGCGTGCAACGCAAAATCGCCACTAATCGGTCAATAGTGCTCAGTGCATGCAACAAGCACTCCCAAGCACGGTGTCCAATGTCTCGCTCTCAAGATCTTTTCAAGAAGTCCGTTTTTCTCGCCACACTTCTGATGATCGCAAATGCAACCCAGGGACAGGCAGCTCCTACGTCGCACGGTCCATGGGATGCGCCGGTTTCAGCCGGCAAGACGCAGATGGCATTCCGGTGCCCGATGGCACCGCAGTTGCCCTCTACCCTCAAGGTCTCGGACTATTATACGGACGCTGCGCACTCGATCATCGATCCGGTTCGCAAGCAGGCCTACGATCAGGCTACTCGCAGTCTCCGTTCGACGGCGCGCTCGGTTGTCGACATGGCCGATCACTATCGAAGTGATGGCAACGAGGCGGAGGCGGCTTGCGTCGCAAGCTTCCTCGACGGCTTTGCCACCCACGAGGCTCTTTCGGACAGTGCCGCAACGAACCAGGCGGTCTATGTTCAAGGATGGATGCTCGGTTCCTTTGCCGTCGCCTGGCTCAAAATCCGTGCAGACGACACCATCCCCAACGACGAACGATCGCGGATAGCCGGTTGGCTTGCCGATGTGGCCTCGCGCAACATCGCCTATTACCAGCCCCGAAGCGACAAGAGCGACGGCCGCAACAATCATCGTTACTGGGCAGGGTTCACGGCAATGGCCGCCGGAATTGCCGCCAACCGCAAAGACCTGTTCGATTGGGGCATGGACAGCTTCAAGATCGGCGCGAGCCAGATCCAATCGGATGGAACCCTGCCCCTGGAGATGGCCCGGCGTTCGCGGGCGCTTCACTACCATATCTTCGCAGCCGCTCCCCTCGTCACTCTGGCGGAGATGGCCTCCGCCAACGGGGTCGACCTCTACGCGGTCAATGACAATGCCCTGTCCCGCCTCATGCAAAGCGTCGTCACCGGCATCGATGACCCGTCCTTCTTCGCTGAAAAGGCAGGTGTAAAGCAGGAGACCACGCCACTTCACGCCGATGACATCGCGTGGGCAACACCGTTCGAGCGCCGTTTTCCAAATCCCGCACTTGCCGCACTGCTGAAGAAACTGACGTCACGCAGCGTCGTCTATCTCGGCGGTCTCCCGGCAAGCTGAATGAAGGCTGCCAGCCAGAGGCTACTGCTGTCTTTTCGCCGGCATGAGAGCCGCTTAAGCTTGGGCGACTCAACATGCGCGGAAAGCGGAGAAGACAATGACGACACATCGTTTCGTTCCGAACACCTACCACAATGTCATCGGCTCGCTGCCGCCGGCCCTGCATGTCTCCGACGGCGATACCGTGGTTACCGAAACGCTCGATGCCGCCGGCTATGACAAGCACGATATTCGCCAGATCTCCGGCCCAAATCCGATGAACGGGCCGATCTTCGTCGAGGGCGCTGAGCCGGGCGATTCCCTCAAGGTCGAGATCCTCGCGATGGTGCCGACGCGCGATACGGGCTTCACGCGCAGCGTGGTCGCCGCCAATGTCGTCGATCCGCAGGACGTCCGCATGCTGCCAGCAGGCGAAAAGGCGATCTGGCAGATCGACCGTCAGAGCCTGACGGCACGGCTCGCCGAACCCGTGGCAGGTCTCGAAACCCTTACCCTGCCGCTCGCTCCGATGATCGGTTGCTTCGGAGTCGCGCCATCGCTCGGTCAGGCGATATCGACAGCGACCAGCGGCGAATTCGGCGGCAACATGGACTATCGATTGCTCGGGCCGGGCACGACCATCTGGTTTCCTGTATCGGCGCCCGGCGCGCTCTTCTTCCTCGGCGATTGCCATGCAGTACAAGGCGACGGAGAGATCGTCGGCACCGGCATCGAGACCACCTTCGAGGTGACGGTACGCCTCAGCGTCGAAAAGAAGAAGGCAATCGTCTGGCCGCGGGGCGAGACCGCTGAGGATATTTTCACCATCGGCAATGCCCGGCCTCTCGACCAGGCGCTGCAGCACGCCACCAGTGAAATGCTGCGCTGGCTCGGCTCCGATTATGGCCTCGACAGGACTGCCGCCAGCCATCTTCTCGGTCAGGTCGTACGCTACGATGTCGGCAACGTCTTTGATCCTGCCTACACCATGGCCTGCCGTGTCTCGAAATCTTGGCTGAAGCGCCGATAGAGCCTCAGCCTGATATCAGCCTGCATCCTGTGACAGGTCGCGCCGCTGGCGCGACACATTGCTCTCCTGCCGCTCGCGCGCCATGCGGCTGACGGCGGCACGCAGCTGCGGATGCCGCGACATGAACAGATTGAAGTCGCGGCGATCAAGCACGAAGAGCTGACAGAAATCGACGGCAACGACGTCGGCTGTGCGGCGTGCGCCCGTCAGCAGTGCCATTTCGCCGAAGAAGGCGCCGGCGGCGAGCGGGATTTCGTCGTCTTCCAGCTGCACTTCGACGGCGCCCGAAGCAATGAAGAACATGCTGTCACCGCGATCGCCGGTTCTAATCACCCGATCGCCCGGTGAGGCCGATCTCGGGCGGAAGAGCAGCAGAAGCTCTTCGTGCTCGTTATCATCAAGCTCGGCAAACATCGGGAAAGTTTCGATGAGCTGCTCGATCTCGAGATGATGCTGGCGATCGCGTTCCTCGCGCTGTTTGTTGATCGCGGTCAACTGTCGGCGCAGGCCTTCCTGCTTGGCCATGCCGTATTTGTTCGCCAGGAACGGCCAGCGGGCGAACGCCCAGTGCTCCAGCTTTTCGGTGGCGTAAAAGGCGAGCGGATTGAGCGTGATCGAGAGGATCGCGCCGGCCAAGATGAGATCCTGTCCTTCCCGCGTCAACAGCCCGAGCGAAACGCCGAGCCCTGCGAGAATGAAAGAGAATTCGCCGATCTGCGCCAGCCCCGCTGCGACAGCAAAGCCGATGCTGGCGGGATAGCGCAGCAGCAGCACAACGCCAAAGGCGATCAGTGCCTTGCCGAGCATGATCAGCGCCAGCACGCCGATGATCATCAACGGTTCGCGGATCAGAACCGTCGGATCGAAGAGCATGCCGACAGACACGAAAAACAGGACCGAAAAGGCATTCTGCAACGGCAGGGAGTCGGCCGCCGCCCTGTGGCTGAGATGGGATTCACTCATCACGAGGCCGGCAAAGAAGGCGCCGAGCGCAAAAGACACGCCGAAGATTTCCGCCGCACCAAAGGCGATGCCAAGGGCGATCGCCAGAACCGACAGCGTGAACAATTCGCGCGAACCCGTGCGCGCAACCGAGGTCAGAAGCCACGGTACAACACGCGGGCCGATGAAGATCGCGACCGCTGCAAAGGCTGCGACCTTGAGGAGCGTCATGGCAATCGTCAGCCAGATCGAACCGGAAGCGGCATGTCCACTGGCATCCCCGTGCCCACCCAGAACGCCGGCAAAGGCTGGCAAGAGCACGAGTGCCAGCACCATCGCCAAATCCTCGACGATCAGCCAGCCGACGGCGACGCGGCCATTGGTCGAACTCACGAGATTGCGCTCTTCCAGCGCCTTCAAAAGCACGACGGTGCTGGCAACGGCAAGGCTGAGGCCGAAGACCACGCCGGCGCCGACACTCCAGCCCCATAGTGAGGTCAAGCCCACACCGAGCAGCGTCGCGATCGCAATCTGACCGATGGCACCGGGAATGGCGACACCTCGTACCGCCAGCAAATCCGCAGCAGAAAAATGCAGGCCAACTCCGAACATCAGCAGGATGACGCCAATCTCCGCCAGCTGCGATGCCAGAGAAACATCAGCTACGAAGCCCGGCGTGGACGAGCCTATGATGACACCGGCCACCAGATAGCCGACCAGCGGCGGCAGATGCAGCCTGTCGGCCAGATAGCCGAAAATGGCCGCGAACACGAAGCCCGCGGCAATCAGTGCGATCAATGCAACGTCGTGCGGCACGGCAGTCCTTCCCGTTTCACGGCGTCAAAGCCTGTTTCCCTGAAAGGCTACCTAGCATCGCTTTTGCTGGGCCGTCTACGGGGTGATGTGAAACCTTAGGGAAAACATCGCCTTGCCAATACGGAACGCCAATAAAGGGCTTGAGGCAAGGCGATGTGACAGCGAACGGCTATTGGTCGAGAATGATCTGCAACTTGACGTCTGTCGGGCGTGCTTCGACGGCGCGATCGAAGGCCTTGATGGAATCCTCGAAATCGAAAGTTTCGGAGATCAGAGGCTTGAGATCGACACGGCCGGAAGCAATCAGCGCGATGGAACGCTCGTACTGATGCGCGTAGCGGAAAACCGTCTCGATGCGGATCTCTTTGGTCGATGCGGTCGAAACGTCGAGCCCAACCGGATTGACCGGCAGGCCGACGGCGACGATCACGCCGCCCGGTCGCGGCAGCGCCATGACTGTTTCCCAGGCCTTCGGCGAGCCCGAGCATTCGAACACGACGTCGGCGCCCCAGCCTTCGGTCAGACGGTCGACTTCCTCGACGAGGTTCTTCTCGCGAATATTGACGGGAATGACGCCCTGATACTGCGCGGCGATATCGAGCTTCGGCTGGGCGAGATCGGCAACGATCGCCCGCGCACAGCCGCCGGCAAGCGCTGCGACCGCCACCATGATGCCGATCGGGCCGGCACCAAGCACGACGGCCGTATCGCCTGGCGTAATGCGTGCCTTGGTTGCCGCCTGCATGCCGACGGCAAAGGGCTCGACCATCGCTCCTTCCGCAAAGCTGACATTATCAGGCAGCTTGAAAGTATAATTGGCCGGATGCACGACGAAGGGTGTCAGCACGCCGTGGATCGGCGGCGTCGCCCAGAAGGTGACGGCGGGATCGACATTGTACATGCCGAGGCGGCTGGCCTTGGAATTGGCATCGGGAATGCCGGGCTCCATGCAGACGCGGTCTCCGACCTTCAGATGCGTCACGCCTGCGCCGACTTCGACGACGGTCCCCGCCGCCTCGTGCCCCAGCACCATCGGCTCGTTGACGATGAAGGGGCCGATCTTGCCGTGGGTGTAGTAATGCACATCCGACCCACAAACGCCGACCGTATGGATCTTGATCTTCACCTGACCCGGCCCGACCTCCTGCGGCAGATCGATATCGCGGATCGCCAGTTCATGTTGACGCTCCAAAACCAGGGCGCGCATCTTGCTCATTGACTTTTCCTCTTTTCCAAAGCAGCCCGCGTCCCGCTGACACAGGGACGAAATCCTTGTCCGTTATACCGTGTGGGCCAAGATCACAAAACGCTCTTTAGGCCCCGCAGATGAAGTTCCGTGGCCCTCCCAGGTCAGCAAAACGTCCTTCATCCGCGAAATATTAGAAGATACTTATTATTTAGCTCGCTATTGCCGATATTGACTGACGTTCCATTTCTTGCCTTTCTAATAATCAAGGAGAAGGAGGGGCTCATTATGGCAGTATACGATTGGACCGGTCAGCGCGCCCGCCGGATGAAGATGGTGCGCGCGGCAAGCGTCGCAATGCTTCTGATCATCCTGATGGCGATACCCGCGATATTGCTGCACTACAATCTCATCCAATATCCGTACTGACCGCTTCGGAAAGAGACATTGTTACGCCGCCTTCTTCGTGCCCTGCTTCGGCTTGCGCGACACGTTGTCGCCTGCCTTGCGGTCAAGCGGCAAGCAATCCAGCACAGCGAGTAGTGCGATGATGCCGAGCAGCACGAAGGCCAGGCGGAACTCGATGGCGACGATGCCCCCTGCTCCGAGCGGTTCGCTGATTGCCTGCCCGATGCGGATGCCGATGGCGCCAACTGCAATGCCCATGCCCATTGTCAGCTGAAAGACGGTGCTGAACAGCGTGTTGGCACCCGTCATCTGCTGCGGCGGGATATCGGCGAACGCAATCGTATTGAGTGCCGTAAAATGCATCGAGCGGCACATGCCGCCGATGAACAGCACCGGCACGATAAACCAGAGCGGCGTGTCGGGCGAAAACAGTGCACAGGCGGCGATGAAAACAGCATTCAGAAGACCGTTGACGATCAGCACAGGCTTGAAACCAAAGCGGCGCAGAATGGGCGTCGTTGCCGGCTTCATCGCCAGATTGCCAGCAAAAACGGCGAGCGTCAGCATACCGGCATGAAAGGCGCTGAGCCCGAATCCGACCTGAAACATCAACGGCAGCAGGAAGGGCACGGCACCGATGGCAGTGCGAAACAGCGATCCGCCGGAGATGGTAATAGCGAACGTCGGCAGTTTCAGCCCCGAGAGATCGATGAGCGGATGCTTGGTGCGGAGAAAATGAAGGACGGCGACGGCCAGCAGGACAAAACCGACGATCACATAGGTCCAGGCTTCCAACCAGATTGGATCGGGGCGCCCGATCAGTTCCAGCCCATACATCAGGCTTGCAAGCCCTATGCCGCTGACGACGAAGCCGATCCAGTCGAAAGGCGGGCGTGCCGTGCTCTTCGTTTCCGGAATGAGCATGAGCGAGAAGACGAATGCCAGAATGCCGAGCGGCAGGTTGAGGAAGAAGATCCAGCGCCAGCTCGCATGGTCGGTGATGAAGCCGCCGAGCGGCGGCCCAAGGATCGGCGCTACCAGCGCCGGCCAGGTGATCGTCGCAATGGCCGAGATCAACTTGTCCTTCGGCGTATTGTTCAAGACCACAAGACGGCCCACCGGTACCATCATCGCCCCGCCAATGCCCTGCAGGATACGCATCGAGACGAAGGAACCGACGCCATTGGCGAAACCACAGAGGACGGAGGCGAGCGTGAAGATGACGACGGCAGTCGTAAAGACCAGGCGCGCGCCGAAACGATCGCTGATCCAGCCGCTGATCGGAATGAAGACACCGAGGGTCAGAAGATAGGCACTCATGCCGATATTGAGGTCAACCGGGCGGGCACCGAAGGACAAGGCCATTTGCGGCAATGCGGTCGCGATGACCGTGCCGTCCAGATTTTCCATGAAGAAGGCACCTGCCACAAGCAATGCAATCAACAGCGAACGAGAGCCCGCTTCCTGCACATCCTCCCTCTGCCCACGCGTGGACATGTCGTTCATCGATCAGCTACTCCGAATCCGCCTCGCATCCCGAATGCATTTAACCGGTTCGGTAACGTTTACGATAGGCCGAAATCGCTTCGGCAATCGATTGAGCGATCACGTTTCGCTTGGCAGTCGGGACACAATTTGATTGTCGGGCGTGCTTCTTTCGATGCCCCAGGTAAAGCGACATCTCTGTGAGTTCACAGCCGCAAATTGCTCTCTCGATCCATGCCAGTAGGCACGGACGCGCAAGACATGCTAGGGTTTCGCCGCGACATGCCGCAAAAAGGACGACAGGATCAGCACCGGAACACTATGGAACAGCCTCAAACAAGCCGAGACACCAGCGTGAAGCTCTCCCCAACCGAACTTCAGCCGACGATTGTTCTCACAACGGCGCACCAATAAGGAACGAGAGCCCCGCATAATGAAACATGGCCAGGACGCAATGACCTCTAGGGCTACCCCGGAGTCGAAACTGATCGTAACGCAGTCGCCTTTCGATGCCTTTGTGCGAAAATACGGCACGATCCCGCGACGCGGCGTCTTCGGCTATTTCGTCCACGAACTCGGCCGCCGCATCGTCAGCGGAGACTATCCGGTTGGCGCGACATTACCGAACGAACCCGATCTGGTCGAACAATTCGGCATCAGCCGCACCGTCATCCGCGAAGCGATGAAATGCCTTGCCGGCAAGGGATTGGTGGAAATCAAGACCCGCGTCGGCACCCGCGTCAAGGAACGCTCCAATTGGCATCATCTCGATACGGATGTCATGGTCTGGTATTACGAGACCGGCCCATCGGTCGAAATCATGCGATCGATCAAGGACCTGCGACTGGCGCTCGAGCCGGAGGCAACCGCGCGCGCGGCACTCCGCCGCACCGAGAGCGATATTGCCGCAATCAGCTCCGCCTACGAGGAAATGGCGTCCACCATCGGCGACGTCAACAGCAACGCCGATGCCGACCTGCGCTTTCATACGGCGATCTTCGCCGCCACGCATAACATGATCTATTCGCAATTGATCGATCTGATCGCCGTCGGGATCTACGCCAACCGCACGCTTTCGGGCCATGAAGACATAGCCGAGGGGCAAAAACGCTCCCTGCCCCTTCACAAGGCCATCCTCGACGCGATCATCGCTCAGGACGCGGACGCCGCCATCAAGGCATCCAGAAACCTGCTCGATGCGTGGCTTGCCCGCGATTATGGCTTCTGACGCGCCGCATCTTGCCCCTCCGGGTTAGTGCGTTATCGCATCCTGGGCATCCGCCTTGGGCATTGACGATCCGCGACCGGCGTCACGCGTCACCGGGATGAGCCAGATGGTCGCGCAGGTCGTCAAGGCAACGATGACAACGCCCCAGAAGCTCCAGTGCAGCGCGGCATCGAAGACGCCACGGATCGCGGGATCGCCGACGAGGTCGGAGAGGCCGGTCGGCTGGTTGAGGATGTCGTGAAGCCTTGCCGCCAGTTCTCCGCTGCCGTAATGGGCGATGCCGACATTCATGATCGCGCCGAGCGCGGTGGCGCCAAGCGTATTGCCGAGGCTGCGCGAGAAGATGATCGACGCAGTGGCACTGCCGCGCATCGACCACTCCACGCTTTCCTGCACCAACACGACACTGGTGAGGCTGATGAGGCCCATGCCGAAGCCCATCAGGAACGAGCCGATCCCCGCGATCACCGGGCTGCTCTCCGGCGTCAGAAACAGCAGGAAGAATGAACCGAAGGGAAACATCAGGCTGCCGGCGCGCAAGGTTGTGCGGATGCCGAAGGTGCGGAAGAAGCGGCTTGCGAGCATGACGGCGAGCGGCCAACCGACGATCAGCATGGTGAGCGTGAAGCCGGCCTCCAGCGGCGAGCGGCCGAGTACGCCCTGCACATAGATCGGCAGGACCGTGGTCAGGCCGATCAGGGCCATGCCGGCGAGCAATGTCGCGGCGTTGCTGGTCGCGATCAGCCGCTGACTCCAGAGCGCGATCGAAATAATCGGCTCCGGCGCTCGCCGCTCCTGCCACAGGAACAGGACACCAGTGACGAGGAAGACGATTGCCAGGGGACAGAGAACGGCAAATCCGGCATCGGTCTCCGTCAGGATGACAAGCAGCGACACGATCGAAATCGAAAACAGGATCGTGCCGAGATAGTCGATCTTCGCCTCGCGAGGCGTGATGGATTCATGCAGAAAGACCATGAAGCCAGCAATGGCAAGCACGCCAAGCGGCAGGTTGATCCAGAAAATCCAGGCCCAGGAGAGATTGTCGACGATGATGCCGCCGGCAAGCGGGCCGATGACGGCGGAGATCGCCCAGACACTGGCGAGCGCGCCTTGCACCTTGGCACGCTCTTCCAGTTTGTAGAGATCGCCGACGACGGTCATCGTGACCGGCTGGATGGCGCCGGCACCGAGACCCTGCAGCAGCCTGAAGACGATGAGCGAGGCCATCGACCAGGCGAAACCGGCCAGCGTCGAGCCCACGAGAAAAATGATGATGCCGCCGATCAGCATGGGCTTGCGGCCGAAAATATCGGAAAGTTTGCCATAGATGACCGTGGTGGTGGACTGCGCCAGCAGAAAGGCGGAAAAGACCCAGCTATAGTAGGTGAAGCCACCGAGTTGGCCGACGATGCGCGGCATGGCCGTTGCGACGATGGTGGCTTCGATGGCGACCATGAAGGTCGCAAGCATGATCGAGACGATGACCAACGGGCGTCTCGAACGATCGACCGTGCTGGACATGGCATTCCTTTCTGACTGCTGCACCCGAGATCAAAAATGCACAAGCCGCCATAACGGCCATGGTCGAGCGCTTAGCTGGTGGGATCAAAGTCTAGGGACGAGACGATTGGAGGGCCAGAGCCGGCTGAATCGCTATGATAAGCTTTGCATATTGATGCGGGTCGATGTCAACCATTTAAACGCGAGCATATTCTGCCAAGTCGCCCGCAGGCAGCACTTGGATATCGCCTGTCACGAAACAGGCCAAGGAATCGGTATTCTCCTCAAATTCATTATCAGCTCAGCTTAATTAGATTCTCAATGAAACTAATTACGATTGCTTTGTTCATTTTCTGAACTTATTGTTGGCGAAACGAGCAAGGATCCAGACGGAACGTCGAATTGCTAACATCCTCTCAGCAGCAGCTTTTGCGGGTCATCAGCCAATCAGGCCCTTCCAGCCGCACGGTCCTGGCGGCCTCAATGGGGCTGAGCAAGGCTGCGATGAGCGGGATTGCCCGTGATCTGATTTCCCGCGGCGTATTGCGGGAGACGGAAACGATCTACGGACAGGGCCGCCCGTCGATCCTGCTGGACCTGCATCCGGAAGGTGCCTTCTTCGGTGGAATTTCGCTGCTGGAAGACCCGGCACCGCTGGTGCTCAGCGATTTCAATGGCAACATCGTCGCTCGTCAGACCATGCCGCTATCGCGCGATCCTGACATCATTGCCGAAATGATCGCCGACACGCTGCCGAAATTGCTGGCCGAATGCAAAGATGCCAGTCGCAAGCTCTCAGGCCTCGGCATCGCTCTTTCCGGCTTCGTCGACGAAAAACAGGCAAGCTGCGTCAAATCCACCCTGCTTGGCTGGCAGGACGTGCCGCTTGCCGGCATCATCAGGCAGAAGACCGGCATCGCCACCTTCATAGAAAACGACGCCAAGGCGGTCGCGGTCAGCGAGAAGCTGTTCGGCAACGCCCGCGACGTGCAGAATTTCAGCGTGGTGTCCTTCGACGACGGCATCGGCTGCGCCCATTTTATCGGCGGCAAGCTCTATCGCGGCAATCATGGCGGCGCCGGCGAAATTGCCCATTGTACGATCGAGCCCAATGGTTCGCCCTGCCGCTGCGGCAAGCGCGGATGTCTCGATACCATAGCCTCGCTGAAGGCAATCAAGGAAACGGCCAAAGCCGAGGGCCTCAGCTGCCAATCCCTCGACGAACTGGAGACGGAGGCATCGCTCGGCAACGCCGCAGCGATCCGCGTCCTGCATCGCGCCGGCAGTGCTCTTGGGCTGGCGATCGCGCACCTCATCCAGTTCAACGATCCCGGCCTGATCCTGATTACGCACGTCGAAGGGCGCTTCGATGGCCTTTTCGGCACAGTCATGCAGCAAGCTGTCGAGGCAAACGTATTGCCGCGCTATGCCGGCCAGACACCGATCCGCACGCAGCGCGTCGATGGCGATGTCTGGGCGCGGGGCGCTGCCAGCATTGCCGCTCATAATTTTCTGATTGGTCCCAACCCCTATTGAGGTTCCCATGCGCATCGCCGTCGGAGGCATTCATATCGAATGCAGCACCTACAATCCCGTCCTGAACGAAGAGAAGGACTTTCGCGTCCTGCGCGGCGCAGAGCTGACTGCCTCGCCCTATTTCGCCTTCCTGAGGGATTATGACGGCGAATTCCTGCCGACCATCCATGCCAGAGCAATCGCCGGCGGCCCCGTCGCGCGCCATACCTACGAGGCCTTCAAGGCAGAGTTCCTCGAAGGGCTGAAGGCCTTGCTGCCACTCGACGGGCTCTATCTCGCCATGCATGGCGCCATGTATGTCGAGGGCATGGAAGATGCCGAAGGCGACTGGATCAGCGCCGCCCGCGCCGTCGTCGGTGACGATTGCATGGTCTCGGCAAGTTACGACCTGCATGGCAATGTCACCCAGCGCATCATCGATGCGCTCGACATGTACTCGACCTATCGCACCGCCCCGCATATCGATGTCGAGGAGACCATGCGCCGCGCGGTCAAGATGCTGACGGAAAGCCTGAAGACCGGCGTGAAGCCGATCCTGCTCTGGGCGCCGATCCCGGTGGTGCTGCCGGGCGAACGCACCAGCACCGTCGATGAACCAGCCAAAAGCCTTTACGACATGCTGCCCGGAATCGATGCCATTGACGGCGTCTGGGATGCCTCCCTGATGGTCGGCTATGTCTGGGCTGACGAACCGCGTGCCACGGCAGCCGCCATCATGACCGGCACGGATCGCGCCGTGCTTGAGCGGGAAGCAAAGCGCCTCGCGCAGGCCTATTGGGATGCGCGCCAGGATTTCGTTTTCGGCTGCGAAATCGGCTCGATCGAGGAATGCGTCGCCAAGGCAATCACTAGCACGACCGCGCCCGTTGTTCTGGCTGAGTCCGGCGACAATCCGACGGGCGGCGGCGTCGGTGACCGCGCCGATGTGCTGGCCGAACTCATTGCCAAGGGCGCACAAGGCGTCATCTTTGCCGGCATCGCCGACAAGGCCGCGACGGAAGCCTGCTATGCCGCCGGCCCCGGTGCCACCCTCGATGTCTCCGTCGGCGCGTCGCTCGACACCAAGGGAAGCAAACCGGTAAAAGGCAACTTCACCGTCAAGCACCTGCTGGAGACTAAAGAAGCGAGCGACATGCAGGCCGTCGTCTCCATCGGCGGCATCGACCTCGTCCTTTCAGCCAAGCGCCGTCCCTACCACAACATCGCCGATTTTACCCGCCTCGGCCTTGATCCGCACAAGGCAAAGATCATCGTCGTCAAATCGGGCTATCTTTCTCCGGAACTGGCACCCATCGCCAATCCGAACCTGATGGCACTGTCGCCCGGCGTCGTCGACCAATTCGTCGAGCGCCTGCCGCGCCTGCGCAAGACGAAGCCGACCTACCCCTTCGACAGGGATTTCGACTTCACGCCCGAGACAGCCATTTCGGCGCGCGCCATCGGTCGATAAGGCTCCGCCCGAGAGCCGTAAGGGCGGACGCCATCATCCCACCGTCTGAAAAGGCGACCCGTTTTTGCGGGTCGCCTTTTCGCATTGCGCACAAAAATTGCGCATTGCAAAAATTGCACAAAAAGCGCTTGACGATGTGATCGAGTTGAATTTCTATTGAACCAATCTGAAATTGGTTCACCCTCGTCATGGCAACCAGCAGCCTTCCGGAAAATTCGGTGCATGCCCTGGAAAGGCTCCGAGGGCTCTTGAATTCCGCCGATCTGCCGACCGATGGAAAGCTGCCGACGGAGCGGGCTCTTTCGGAAACGCTCGGCGTCAGCCGGCGTGCGATCCGGCGGGCGTTAGAAGTGCTGGAAGCGGAAGGCCGCGTCTGGCGGCGGCAGGGCTCGGGAACCTATGTCGGACAACGACCGGACGACTGGAGCCAGCATGTCAGCACGCTTGTCGCCGGCACCGACCTCATGGAAGTGATGGAGGTCCGGCTGCGCATCGAGCCACAACTCGCCCAGCTCGCCGCCATGCGCGCCAAGCCCGACGACATCGACCGCATGTATGAGCTGGCAAAGAAGATCACGGCCAGCGACGATGCCGACAGCCGCGAACTCTGGGATGGCGCATTGCATCGGTTGATCGCGCAAAGCGCCGGCAATCAGTTCTTCCTGACCATTTTCGACGTGATCAATCATGTCCGCCAGGACGAAGCCTGGCAAACCATTCGCGAATTGGCCCGCAGCATCAACAGGACGCGCCCGGTCTCCTATGCACAGCATCGGGCAATCATCGACGCCATTGCGGCGCGCAACCCGATGAAGGCGGCTGAGGCCATGCGCGAACATCTTCTGATGCTTCAGGAAAGCCTGATCCGCATCACTTCGCTGGATGCGCGGCAAGCCGAGGAGGTGGGCTGACCAAAAGTCTCGCCCACACCAGACCATGGCTGGAGAGGAAACCGGCCAAGACTGCAAAACGAAAACTATAAACAGGAGAACGAAATGAAGATTGCCAAATTCATGGCATCGCTTGCCGCCGGCGCCCTGATCGCGCTGCCGTCCCTAGCCGCCGAGCTCAAGATCGGCCTGCAGGACGATGCCGACGCGCTCGACCCTGCTCAGTCTCGCACCTTTGTCGGCCGCATCGTCTATACCGCGCTCTGCGACAAGCTTGTCGACGTGACGCCGGACCTGAAATTCGTACCGCAGCTTGCCACCTCCTGGAAATGGTCCGATGATGGCAAGCAGCTCGTCATGGAGCTGCGCCAGGGCGTGAAATTCCAGGATGAGACGCCATTTAACGCGCAAGCCGTCGTCGACAATATCCAGCGCTATCAGACATTGCCGGAGTCGCGCCGCAAGAGCGAACTTTCCTCCGTCGCCAAGGTCGATGCGACAGGCGAGTACGAAGTCACCTTCACCCTGAAGGCGCCCGACGTCACGCTGCTTGCCCAGCTCTCCGACCGCTCGGGCATGATGGTCTCGCCGACGGCGGCAAAGGCTACCGGTGCCAAATTCGGCGATCATCCCGTCTGCTCCGGCCCGTTCAAATTCGTCGAACGCGTGCAGCAGGACCGCATCGTGCTCGAGAAATTCCAGGACTACTGGAACAAGGACAATATCTTCATCGACAAGGTGACCTACCTGCCGATCCCCGACACGACGGTGCGCCTCGCAAACCTACGCTCCGGCGATCTCGACATGATCGAGCGCGTGGCCGCCTCTGATGTCGCCACGGTCAAGGGCGATCCCAATCTCGTCTATGCCGACGCGATCGGCACCGGCTGGCTCGGCGTCTATGCGAATGTCGGCAACGGCACGCGCGCCGACAATCCGATGGGCAAGGACAAGCGCCTGCGCCAGGCCTTCTCGCTGGCGATCGACCGCGAAGCTGCCATGCAGATCGTCTTCGACGGCACGGGTCTTGCTGGCAATCAGCCATTTGCGCCGAACAGCCCCTGGTTCGACAAGGACGTTCCGGTACCTGCCCGCGACGTCGACAAGGCCGAGGCGCTGGTCAAGGAAGCCGGTTTCGACCGCATCCCGGTCGAGCTCGCCGTCGCCAACAATCCCGTCTCGATGCAGATGATGCAGATCATCCAGTCGATGGTCGCCGAAGCCGGCTTCGACGTGACGCTGAAGACGACCGAATTTGCGACCTTGCTCGACGCACAATCGAGCGGCAACTACCAGCTCAGCCGCTCCGACTGGTCCGGCCGCTCCGACCCCGACGGCAACATTCAGCAGTTCGTCACGACAGGCGCCGGCCTCAACGATTCCAAATACAGCAATCCGGAGGTCGACAAGCTGCTGCTGGAGGCGCGCCAGTCGCAGGATAACGCCGTGCGCAAGCAGAGGTACGATGCGGCCGAGGCGATCCTCAACCAGGATCTGCCGATCATCTTCCTCGGGCACCAGGCCTGGATATGGGCCTACAACAAGAAGGTATCCGGCTTCGTGCCCTCCCCGGACGGCATGATCCGCCTCGTGGGCGTGAAGAAGGGCAGCTGAACGACCAAAGCCATGCGGGCTCCTTCCCGCATGGCGCTTTCACATTCGACATCGCGGCAAGGATCTGCCCATGTATAGCTATATCGGAAAGAGGCTGCTCGTCGCCATCCCGACGCTGCTGATCATTTCGATCTTCGTCTTCTCGCTACAGAAGCTGCTGCCTGGCGATCCGGTGCTCGCCATGGCCGGCGAAGAGCGCGATCCGCAGGTGCTGGAGCTGCTTCGCGAGAAATATCGGCTGAACGATCCGGTCATCTACCAATATGGCTATTGGCTGCAGGGTGTCGCCAGGGGCGATCTCGGCGTCTCGCTGCGCACCAATCAGCCGGTCCTGACGCTCGTTGCCGAAAAGCTGCCGGTAACGATCCAGCTTGCCGTCATGTCGATGATCTTCGCTTTCGCGATCGGTATTCCCATGGGCATATTGGCGGCGGTGAAGAAGAACACCTTCATCGACTTCCTCGCCAATATCGTCGCCCTGTGCGGGCTGTCGGTGCCGAACTTCTGGCTCGGCATCATGCTGATCCTGCTGGTCTCGGTGAAGCTGCACTGGCTTCCTGCTTCCGGTTATCAACCCTTTTTCGAAGACCCATGGCGCTCGATCCAGACGATGCTGATGCCGTCCTTTGTGCTCGGCAATGCGCTGGCGGCGACGTTGATGCGCCACACCCGCTCCTCGATGCTGAGCGTGCTCAGCGCTGACTATATCCGGACAGCCCGTGCGAAGGGCCTGCCGGAAACCGCCGTCGTCCTTCAGCACAGCTTCCGCAACGCCATCCTGCCCGTCGTCACTGTCAGCGCCCTGCTCTTCGGCGAGCTTCTGGCTGGCGCTGTGCTGACCGAGCAGATCTTCACCATCCCCGGCTTCGGCAAGCTGATCGTCGATGCGGTCTTCAACCGGGACTATGCCGTCGTCCAGGGCGTGGTTCTCTGCACTGCCATCGGCTTTATCGCAATGAACCTCATCGCCGATATTCTCTACGTTCTCCTCAATCCGCGCATGAGGGCGGCCCTATGAGCACGATCGTCCAAGCGGCCACGACCGCCCCTTCTGCCAAACGTGCTCCCAACCGCGCCTGGCGCAAGCTGCGAGCCAACAAGGGCGCGCTGGTTGGACTGGCGATCATTCTCTTCTTTACCGCGCTTGCGGTGGTCGCACCGCTGCTACCGATCCCGGATCCGGTCGCCACCAGCTGGTCGGCGATCCGCAAGGCGCCATCAGCCGCTCATTGGCTCGGCTCCGACGATCTCGGCCGCGACATTCTCTCCCGCATGATCTGGGGCGCGCGGGCGTCCCTGATGGCTGGCATCTTCTCCGTCGCCATCGCGGTCGCCATCGGTGTGCCCTTGGGTCTGATCTCGGGTTACTATGGCGGCTGGATCGATCAAATCATCTCGCGCATCACCGAAGCCTTTCTGGCGATGCCCTTCCTCATCACCGCCATTGCGCTTGCCGCCTTCCTCGGCCCCAGCCTCACCAATGCGATGATCGCGATCGGCTTGTCGGCAACGCCCGTCTTCGTGC
Organism: Martinezella hainanensis; assembly: GCF_900094555.1. Classification (GTDB taxonomy): domain Bacteria; phylum Pseudomonadota; class Alphaproteobacteria; order Rhizobiales; family Rhizobiaceae; genus Rhizobium; species Rhizobium hainanense. Next base: position 123,829 of record NZ_FMAC01000005.1, on the reverse strand, counting down.
GGCTGACGCGCGGCCAGGTGCTGGCGGTCAAGACGGAGGATTATGTCGAGGGCGCCCGATCGATCGGCTTGCGCCATTTCAGTATCATCACCCGTTATATCCTGCCGAACGTATTCGCTCCGATCCTCGTGCAGGCAACTCTCACCATCGCAACCGCGATCATCGCGGAAGCGAGCCTCTCCTTCCTTGGCCTCGGCCAGCAGCCGCCTGCCCCGAGCTGGGGTTCGATGCTCAACGTCGCCAAGAATTATCTCGAACAGGCGCCCTGGATGGCCATGTGGCCGGGTGCCGCCATTTTTCTCGTCGTGATCGGCTTCAATCTCCTCGGCGACGGCCTGCGCGATGCGCTCGACCCGCGCGAAGCATGAATAAACTGAAAGGATGCCCCCAATGACCGCATTCACCACACGCCCTGAAATCCTCGGCACCTTCGGCGTCGTTACCTCGACGCACTGGATTGCGTCCGCCGTCGGCATGAGCATTCTCGAAAAAGGCGGCAATGCCTTCGACGCAGCCGTTGCCACCGGCTTCGTGCTGCAGATCGTCGAGCCGCATCTCTGCGGGCCGGGCGGCGACATGCCGGCGATCCTCTATTCGAAGAAGAAGGACAAAGTCGAGGTCATCTGTGCCCAGGCACCGGCACCGGCAGGCGCAACGATAGAGCATTACACGCGCGAAGGGTTGAAGCTGATCCCCGGTGATGGCCTGCTTGCGACCGTCATTCCTGGCGCCTTCGATGGCTGGATGCTGATGCTGCGCGATTACGGCCGACTGACGGTCCGCGACGTGCTGGAACCGGCGATCCACTATGCCGAAAAAGGCCATCCCGTCCTGCCGCGCGTTTCCGCCACCATTGCCGGGCTTGCCGAATTCTATCGCAAGGAATGGCCGACATCCTACGAGACATGGCTTCCGGGCGGTGCCGCGCCCGAACCCTGGTCCAATTTCAAGAACCCGGTTCTTGCCGAAACCTGGAAGCGTATCGTCGCCGAAGCGGAAAGCAAGAGCGATCGTGAATCGCAGATCGAAGCCGCACGCGATGCCTATTACCGCGGCTTCGTCGCAGAGGCGATCGACAGCTATGTCAGCAAGACCGAGGTGATGGATGCGAGCGGCGAACGCCACAAGGGTGTGTTGACCGCCGACGATATGGCCAACTGGCGCGCGACGATTGAGGCGCCACAGACCTATGACTATCACGGCTGGACGGTCGCCAAGATCGGCCCCTGGGGTCAAGGGCCTGTCTTCCTGCAGACGCTGGCATTGCTCAAAGGTTTCGATCTGGCCGGCATGGACCCAGCAGGAGCCGATTTCGTCCACGCCGTCACCGAGGCCATGAAGCTCGCCTTTGCCGATCGCGAGGTCTATTACGGCGATCCCAATTTCACGAATGTGCCGCTCGAAACCCTGCTTTCGGATGCCTATGCCGATGAGCGTCGCCGGCTGATTTCACCGGAAGCATCGCTCGCCCTGCGCCCGGGCAAATTGGCCGGCTTTGAAGACCAGTATGATCTTACCATGACGATGCTCGAGGCGCCGGAAGCCAAGAGTGGTGCGGTCTATGAGCCGACAATGTCGCATTTGACCGAAAAGCGCGGCGATACCGTGCATATCGACGTCATCGACCGAGAGGGCAACATGGTGTCGGTGACGCCATCCGGTGGCTGGCTGCAATCCTCGCCCATCGTGCCGGGTCTCGGCTTCTGCCTGAACTCCCGCGCACAAATGTTCTGGCTGCAGCCTGGCCTGCCCTCCTCGCTTGCGCCGGGCAAGCGGCCGCGCACGACGCTGACCCCGACAATGGCACTGCATGAGGGGCGCCCGACCCTTGCCTTCGGCACGCCCGGCGGCGATCAGCAGGAGCAGTGGCAGCTTTCCTTCTTCCTGCGCTATGTCCATCATGGGCTGAACCTGCAGGAGGCGATCGACAAGCCGCTGTTTCACAGCACACATTTCCCGAGTTCCTTCTATCCGCGCACGCGCGAGCCGGGCGGCCTGACGGCGGAGGCGAATTTCAGCGCTGATGTGCTGGATACGCTCCGCAAGAAGGGCCACCAGTTGACCGTCGCGCCGGAGTGGACCGTGGGCCGCCTCACCGCAGCGCGGCGTGACGCGGATGGCCTCTTGCGCGCCGCAGCAACTCCGCGTTTGATGCAAGCCTACGCTGTCGGGAGATAGAGCCGATGACCTGGTCGATCGTAGCCCGCGAGCCGGAAACCGGAAACCTCGCCATCGCCGTCGCCACGCGCTTCTTTGCCGTCGGCAGCATCGTGCCGCATATTCGCGGCGGCATCGGCGCGGTTGCGACGCAGGCCTTTGCCAGCCCGCTCTACGGCATCGACGGACTGGCGATGCTGGCAGCAGGCCACGCGCCTGGCGAAATCGTTGAGGCGCTGAGCGCTCGCGACGAAGGCCGCGAGCAACGGCAGTTCCACCTCATCGACAGCAAAGGTAACAACGCCGCCTTCACCGGCGCCAAGTGCATCGATTGGGCGGGCCATCTGGTTGACGACAATGTGTCGGTTGCCGGCAATATGCTGGCCGGGCCGCAGGTGATTTCTGAAACGCTTGCGACCTTCAAAAAGACTGCCGGCAAACCACTCGCGGAACGGCTGCTCGAAGCGATGCGCGCCGGCGAAGACGCCGGGGGCGACAAACGTGGCAAGCAATCGGCAGCACTCGTCATCCACCGCGACCAGGATTATGCCTGGCTGAACATTCGCGTCGACGACAGTGCCGATCCGCTCGCCGAACTCGAACGGCTCTATGCGGTTGCACAGGAACGTTACCTCCATGTTGCCGAGACCATGCCGACGCGGCAGAACCCCAGCGGCATGACCGACCGGCGCGAGATCGACGAAAAGATTGCCGCTCTTGAGACCAGGAGGATTGCCGAGGGCAGGCCTTCGGCTTCCCATGCCACAATGGCAGCTCCATCGTGAACAACTTCGATTGAAGCTCGACCAATGGTAAAATCATAAAAGGGAACTTCATGCCGACCGTTGCAGCGCAGATGACCAATCCGGGCACCCAGCCTGTTCTTTCTGTCTCCGATCTCACCACGTCGTTTCTCGTCGATGGTGAGTGGCGCACGGTTGTCAAGGATATCTCCTTCGACGTCATGCCGGGCGAAACGGTCGCGATCGTCGGCGAAAGTGGTTCCGGCAAGAGCGTGACCTCGCTCTCGATCATGCGGCTGCTTGCCAGGGCCAGCAGCCGCATCGAGGGCTCCGTGAAGCTCAACGGCCGCGATCTCCTGGCATTGCCGGAGGCAGAGATGCGCAAGGTGCGCGGCAAGGATGTCGCGATGATCTTCCAGGAGCCGATGACTTCTCTCAATCCGATCTTCACCATCGGCCGGCAGATTTCCGAGGCGCTGACCTGCCACGGCAATATTTCCAAGGCCGCGGCGAAGGCGGAAACGATCCGCCTGCTGGAAAAGGTGCGTATCCCCAATGCGTCCTCGCGCTTCGACGAATATCCGCACCAGTTTTCAGGCGGCATGCGCCAGCGCGTGATGATCGCCATGGCGCTTGCCAGCCGCCCGAAACTGCTGATCGCCGACGAGCCGACAACGGCCCTCGACGTGACGATCCAGGGGCAGATCCTCGACCTCATCAAGGTGCTGCAGGAAGAGGAAGGCATGTCCGTCCTCTTCATCACCCACGATATGGGCGTCGTCGCCGAGATATCCGATCGGACCATCGTTATGTATCGCGGCGAGGCGGTCGAGACCGGTAAGACCGACGATATCTTCCATCGCGGCCAGCACCCCTATACCCGCGCCCTGCTGTCTGCCGTGCCGCGCCTCGGCTCGATGAAAGACCAGCCGCAACCGCTGCGCTTCCCGGTCGTGGACGCAAGCACGGGTCAACGCAGCGAACCGAAGGCGCTGGCCGACACCGTCGATCATGGCAAGACCCCGGTGCTGGAAGTGAAAAACCTCGTCACCCGCTTCGATCTTCACGGCGGCCTGCTCGCCCGTCCGACGGGTGCCATTCATGCCGTCGAGAATGTCTCCTTCGATCTCGCCCAGGGAGAAACGCTGTCATTGGTCGGAGAATCCGGCTGCGGCAAGTCGACGACCGGGCGCTCCATCATGCGCCTCATCAACCCAAAATCCGGCGAGGTTCGCCTCGACGGCTATGACGTGATGAAGCTCAATACGCTCGATCTGCGCCGCATGCGCCGCAGCATCCAGATGATTTTCCAGGATCCGTTTGCCAGCCTCAATCCGCGCATGACGATCGGCGCCGCCGTTGCCGAACCCTTCGTCGAGCATCGCTTGGGCACGCGCGCCGAAGCGCGGGAAAAGGCGGCCGATCTTCTGGAACGCGTTGGCCTGAAGGCCGATATGATGAGCCGCTATCCGCACGAATTCTCAGGCGGCCAGCGCCAGCGCATCTGCATTGCCCGGGCGCTCGCGCTTGATCCGAAAGTGATCGTCGCCGACGAAAGCGTCTCGGCGCTCGACGTGTCGATCAAGGCACAGGTCTGCAATCTGCTGATGGATCTGCAGCAGAGCCTCAACCTCTCCTATCTCTTCATCTCGCACGACATGGCCGTGGTCGAGCGCGTCAGCCACCGCGTCGCCGTCATGTATCTCGGCGAGATCGTCGAAATCGGCCCGCGCGCCTCCGTATTCGAAAATCCGCAGCACCCCTACACCAAGAAGCTGATGGCAGCGGTCCCGGTGCCGGACCCCTCGCGACGCGGCATCCGGCGCAATCTCGCCGTCGACGAATTGAAGAGCCTGGTGCGCCCGGTTGGATATCAACCACCGGCGCGACGTTACCGCGAAGTCTCGCAGGGCCATCTAGTTCGAATGGAAGAGGCCGCTTGAGACGACTTCCGGCCTTGACGCCGCCGAAATCCGGGCAAATATCGACATCCTGTTTTCCATCTCATCTGGAGTGAATGATATGACCGATAATGTGCTCGATATTCCGGTAAAGAGGATCGATGGCAGCGATACGACGCTTGCCGACTATCGCGGCAAGGTCATCATGGTCGTCAACGTTGCGTCCAAATGCGGCCTGACGGTGCAGTACGAAGGGCTGGAAAAGCTTTACGAAACGAAGCGCGACGAAGGTCTTGTCATCGCCGGCTTCCCGGCCAACGACTTCAAGGGCCAGGAGCCGGGCAGCGACAAGGAGATCCTGGATTTCTGCACCCTGACCTACGACGTCCAGTTCCCGATGTTCTCCAAGATCGCGGTTACAGGTGAAGAGCGCCATCCGCTCTATAACAATCTCATCGCCTCAGGCGTCGAGACGACAGGCGACGGGCCAATGCGCGAGCGCCTGGCAAAGCACGGCCTCGAAACCGGACAGGATGGCGGCATCGTCTGGAATTTCGAAAAATTCCTCATCGGCCGCGACGGCAAAGTAGCCGCCCGCTTTGCTCCTGATGTAACGGCCGACGATCCGCGCCTCCTCTCGGTTCTGGAAGAGGAGCTGGCACGTGCCGGCTGAGGCGCCCCAGCACCTTGCGAACCTGCAAAAATAACACATCACATCAATAGGTTGCGCCTGTTTTCAGGGCATAGCTGAGCTTGTTCAGCCGGATGGCGTAATTGCCTGCCATCCGGCCCAGGAGTATCCTTCCCCATCCGAATACATCGCAATGGAACGCTGCATCAATTCTGATGGGAGGATGTCATGCGCGAACCTGATATGCAAAAACTCGATACCCTTGTCGGGCGCCTGGTCGGCGATCTCGGCGCGGCGGTCTCAGGTGTGCTGGTAACGCTCGGAGATCATTTGGGCCTGTTCAGGGCCATGGCCGATGGAACGCCGATGACCTCGGCGGAACTGGCCGACAAGGTCGGCGTCAAGGAGCGCTATGTGCGCGAATGGCTGTCCGCTCAGGCAGCCGCCGACTATGTCAGCTACGACGACGACACCGAACGCTTCTACCTGACACCGGAACAGGCAATGGTGTTTGCGGAGGAAAACAGCCCTGCCTTCTTCGCGGGCGCTTTCGATGTCGTTCAATCCATGTGGGTCGACGAGCCGAAGGTGGTCAACGCCTTCAAGACCGGCAGCGGCCTTGGCTGGCATGAGCACAGCGCCTGCCTGTTTCGCGGCACGGAACGTTTTTTCCGAACGGGCTACAACAGCCATCTCATTTCGGAATGGATACCGGCGCTCGACGGCATGAAGGAAAAACTCGAGGCCGGAGCTATCGTCGCCGATGTCGGTTGTGGCCATGGCGCCTCGACCATCCTGATGGCAGAGGCGTATCCGAACTCGACCTTCTTCGGCTTCGACTATCATCTCCCGTCCATCGAACGAGCGAAGGCGGCTGCAAGGGAAGCGGGCGTTGCGGGCCGTATCACGTTCGAGCAGGCGACTGCCAAGGATTTCCCGGCTGCCGACTACGATCTCGTGGCAATGTTCGATTGCCTGCACGACATGGGCGATCCCGTCGGTGCCGGCAAACATATCAAGGAAACCCTCGCCGATGACGGCACCTGGATGATCGTCGAGCCTTTCGCACATGATTGCCTGAAGGATAACCTCAACCCGGTCGGTCGCGTCTACTACGGCGCTTCAACGATGATCTGCACACCGGCCTCGCTATCGCAGGAGGTGGGACTGGGTCTGGGCGCACAGGCGGGTGAGCTGAAACTGCGCAAGGTTGCCATGGATGCGGGCTATTCGCATTTCCGCAAGGCGACCGAAACGCCGTTCAACATGATCTTTGAAGTCAGGGCATGAAAATCGTGCCGCGCGCTTCGGCTAGCGCGCGGCACGTATCTCATAGACGCTGCCCATCTTCGCCGAACAACGACGCGAGCGTCGGTTGAAAATAGACCGGCTGCTCGGTATCGAGCGCGACATCCTCATCGGCGTCGATACGCACCGACAGCGTCTCGCCGCCGACCTGACCCCAGATCAGATTGTCCGAGCCCATGGGCTCGACGATGGTGAAGGTCGCCGGCAGGCTGGCGGCCCGCCCGCCTGCCGGCTGGAACTGCATCTGCTCGGGCCGGACCCCAAGCGTTGCCTTTCGGCCCTCGCCGGGTGTACCGGAAAATTCATAGCCGTTGAGATCGATCTTGCGGCCGTCGGGCAAGGTGAAGGCCGGCACGCCGCCATTGCTCGTCACCTGCCCCGACAGGAAGTTCATCGAGGGCGAACCGACGAAGCCGGCGACGAAACGATTGACCGGACGTCGGTAGATTTCCTTCGGCGAGGCGAATTGCTGGATGACCCCGCCACTCATGACGGCGATGCGATCGGCAAGCGTCAGCGCCTCGATCTGGTCATGGGTCACATAGATCATGGTCGAGCCGAGGCCGCTGTGCAGGCGCTTGAGCTCGACGCGCAGCTCGGTTCTAAGCTTAGCATCGAGATTGGATAGCGGCTCGTCGAACAGGAAGACATCGACGTCGCGCACAAGGGCACGGCCGATGGCGACGCGCTGGCGCTGGCCGCCGGAGAGCTCACCCGGCCGCCGCTTGCGCAAGGGATCGATCTGCAGGATCTGCACGGCGCGGTCGACACGCTGAGCGATTTCGTCCTTCGCCATGCCGGCGATGCGCAGTCCGAAGGAGAGATTTCCCTCGACCGTCATCGTCGGATAGAGCGCATAGGATTGAAACACCATGCCGATGCCGCGATCCTTCGGCTCTTCCCAGGTGACGTTCTTGTCACCGATCCAGATCTGGCCGTCGGTGATATCGGTCAACCCGGCGATCGCATTGAGCAGTGTCGACTTGCCGCAGCCGGACGGGCCGAGCAGCACGATGAACTCGCCGGATTGTATTTCGATATTGAGTGATTTCAGGACGCTGACACTGCCGAAATCGATTGCAAGTTCGCGAATGGAAACATTGGCCATGAGCTATCCCTTGACTGCACCGGCGGTGATGCCGCGCACGAACCAGCGACCCGAGCCGAAATAGACGATCAACGGCACCAGGGCGGTGAGAATGGTCGCCGCCATGTTGACGTTGTAGAGCTTCTCGCCCTGGGTCGAGTTGACGATGTTGTTGAGCTGCACGGTCATGGGGAAATTTTCCCGGCCGGCAAAGACGACGCCGAAGAGGAAGTCATTCCAGATACCGGTCACCTGCAGGATCGCCGCGACCACCAGGATCGGGATCGACATCGGGATCATCAGCCGGAAGAAGATCTGCCAAAGCCCCGCACCATCGATGCGGGCCGCCTTGAAGAGCTCCATCGGCAGGCTGGAATAATAATTGCGGAACAGAAGCGTCAGAACCGGCAGGCCGAAGACCGTGTGAGTGATGATGATGCAGGGCAGCGTCGAATAGATGCCGACGTCGCGATAGATCAGAACCAGTGGGTAGATAAAAACCTGATACGGGATGAAGGCGCCGAGCAGCAGGATGGCAAAGAGCACGTTCGCCCCTCGAACCCGCCAGAAGGACAGCGCATAACCGGTCAGCGACGAGATCAGGATCGACAGGATCATGCTCGGGATCAGGATCTTCACCGAATTCCAGAAGCCGACGCTGATGCCGCCGCATTCAAGCCCGGTGCAGGCTGTGCTCCACGCCTGAACCCAGGCATCGGCCGACCACATCTGCGGAAAGGCGAAGATGTTGCCTTGCCGGATCTCCGGCATGGATTTGAACGAGGTGACGAGCATCACGTAGAGCGGCAGCAGGAAGAACAGTGCCGCAATGACGAGAAAGAGATAAAGGCCGATGCGGCCGGGGGTCAGATGCTGCGGCTTGCGCCCAGTCGGACCCTGCATGGCACCAGTGATGGAAGATGGCGTTGTCATCAGTTCCCCCTCGGCTTTTCGCGGAAATATTCAAAGTAGAGCCAGGGCGTCACCAGGATCACCACGGTGATGAACATCACTGTCGATGCGCCCGTTGCGAGCCCGATGTTGCCGCGCCCGAAGAGGTAATCCATGATGAACTTGCCGGGCACTTCGGTCGAGATTCCCGGCCCCCCGCCCGTGGTCGCCAGCACCAGCTCATAGACCCTGACGACAGCAATCGCCAAAAGCACGCTGGCTGTGATGATGGTCGGTCTCAGGATCGGGATGACGATGTGAAGATAAACGCGCCAGCTCGGTATGCCGTCGATACGCGTCGCCTTCCACAATTCGCGGTCGACGCCTCGCAGACCCGCGAGCATGATAGCCATGACGAGACCGGACGATTGCCAGATGCCGGCAAGCACGATGACATATAGCGCGAGATCGCTCTGGACGATCCAATCGAAGCGGAACCAGGTAAAGCCGACGCTGTCCGCAACCTTTTGCAGGCCGAGCGTCGGGTTCATGATCCACTGCCAGACAAGCCCGGTGACGATGAAAGACATCGCAAAAGGATAGAGGAAGATCGTCCGGAAGGTGTTTTCGAAACGAACCTTCTGATCGAGCGCGACGGCGAGAAGAAAGCCGAGGATCAGACAGCCGACAATGAATAGAATGCCGAAGACGACAACGTTCTGCAGCGATATCAGCCAGCGCGCCGTGGCAAACAGCCGCTCATATTGCTTGGTGCCGACAAAGATATTGACCGGCAACACCTTGCTGTCCGTGAACGATATCCAGATGTTCCAGACGACAGTGACGACATAGGCCAGAAGCACAATGGCGAAAGCCGGAAACAGGGCCACATAGGGCGAAATATGCATCTTCCTGCGACTGACGCTCGCAGGTGCGACAACCGCCTTTACGGCAGTGGCGCTCGTGTCTGGGCTGCTCATGGGCGCGCTCCTCCTCAGCATTCATGGAAACCGGCGGCAGGCTCACCTGCCGCCGCATGGATGTCGATCGAAGCTTACTTCGCCTGTTCGATGACCTGCGCAAACTGCGTGGCGAATTGGTCTGCCGTCATGCTGGGCGTCGTCCAGTATTGGGCGATGAGATCGCCTTCGGTCTGGACGATGTCCTGCGGGGTCAGCACGTCAGGAGCAAGGATCTGGCGGCTCGGGTCCTTGAGCGCGTTCAGGCCCTTCTGGGCGCAGGCGTCGAGCTTCGACGTATCCACGTCGAGACGCACGGGTACGGAACCCTTCTTGGAGTTGAAGGCAAGCTGGCCTTCCTTCGACATGATGACCGTTGCGAGCAGGGTCTGGGCATCGGTGGCGGTCTTGTCCTTCAGGACCGGGAAGACGAAGATATCGCCGCCCATCATGAAGTTGGATTCGCCAGGCCCGAGAATGCAGCCGAAATCCTTGTCGGCGACGAGGCCGGCATGGATGAACTCACCCTTGGCCCAGTCACCCATGAACTGGATACCGGCCTTGCCATCGATCAGCATGCCGGTCGCAACGTTCCAGTCGCGGTTCGGGCTGCCGGGATCCTGATAGTTGCGCAATTTGGCAAAGACTTCCGCCACGTGCTTGAACTTGTCGGACTTGACAGCATCCGTGTCGAGATCTTTCCACACCTTGGCATAGAGGTCCTTGCCGCCTTCGCCGAGCAGGATGGCGTTGAACATCGATTGCAATTGCCAGGGCTGACCGCCGACGGCGACCGGTATCAGGCCGGCGGCCTTGATCTTGTCGAGCGCGGCAAACATTTCATCCCAGGTCTTCGGCTCGTCCGTCACGCCGGCCTTGGTGAAGACGGCCTTGGAATAGAAAACCCAATTCTGGCCGTGGTCGTTGATGGGAGCGCCATAGATATGACCCTGGAACTGAATGGCCTGATAAAAGGCCGGCGTCAGAACCGACTTCCAATCCTGCTCCTTGGCAAGATCGTCGAGCGGTCGCAGCAGACCCTGCTGGGCAAGTTCGTTCATCTGCGTGCCGGTGTTGAACTGCATCGCCGTCGGCGGATTGCCGCCGATGATGCGGTTGATGCCGATCGGGCGAGCGGTCGAGCCGGAGCCGGCAATCGCGGTATCCACCCATTCACCGCCGGCGGTGTTGAAGGCCTTGGCCAGTTCCTTCACGGCTGCGGCTTCGCCGCCCGAAGTCCACCAATGCAGGACCTCAGCCTTCTTGCCTTCGGCCAGAGCGCCGGTCACGCTCGCCGCGACCAGCGCCGTGGCGCCGACCAATGCCATCATCAATTTGCGCATACGTTCCTCCTCCTTTGACGGCGTTCTCCAAACGCCTGTGTTCAGCCGCCGCCGTCGCCAGACATCGGATGCCGAATCTCCTGATCCTCCAAAATATGCTGCAGGGCCTCCGTTCCCCGCAGCAAGTGAGCAATGCTTCCTCAGGCATTGCCCCTTCGTCAAGCCCGCAGTCCGAAAGGACCGCATTTTCTCAACTCTATAGCGCACTCAATGAGAAACGTCCCTCATTTATTGCGCGCGGTATCGGATCAGGACGGCCGCAGCTACTGTGGATTGCAACCACGCGACGCGACTGGGCGGAGCGTTCGAATGCCGTCATCACTTCCAGGGCATGGAAGGCAAGCTCGGACGATACCCGATGCTGGCGCCCGGAGCGAAGAGAATCAACCATTTCCGCCGCGCCCAAACCGCGCAGCCCGAGATGACCCGGCACGCCCTCGGTATAGGGATGGTCGATGGCAATCTCCTCCCACGCTTCGCCGCCATCGCGGAATATCTCGACCTTGCCACTGAAGTTATTGGGGTCCGGCGTCACCATGGAGCCTTCAGAGCCGTAAAGCTCGATCTGATTGTGTTTGTGCTTGATGACATCGAAGCTGGTGGCGATGGTGACGGTCGCGCCGCTATGAAATTCCATCACACCCGTCAGATGCGTCGGCACCAATACCTTGATCGTCTCGCCTCGGCGCGGATCGGTCTTCACCGTGCGCTCGATGCGGGTGATCTTCGCGGTCCCGAAAACTTCGCGCACGGGACCGAGCAAGGCAATGAGGTTCGTGACGTAATAGGGGCCGACATCAAGCATCGGCCCGCCACCGCGGCCATAGAAGAAAGCCGGATTGGGATGCCAATGCTCATGACCGGGCAAGAGCAGCATGGCGGTCGCCGAAATCGTCTTGCCAATGCGCCCTTCATCGAGCAAGCGCCGCGTCAGCTGGTGACCACCGCCGAGGAAAGTATCTGGAGCGCAACCAAGCCGCAGGTCCCCTGCCCGCGCAATCGCCATCAACTCCTCCGCCTCGGCCATCGAAACGCCAAGCGGCTTTTCCGAATAGACATGCTTGCCGGCAAGCAATGCCTTCTTGCTGATGGCATAATGCGAGACCGGCGTCGTCAGGTTGATGATGAGGCCGATCTCCGGGTCGGAGAGCATCGCATCGAGCGCAACGGCTTCGATGCCGAAATGTTCTGCGAGTTTGCGCGCCGACGTGTCATAAAGATCGTAGACCGATTTCACGCGAATGAAATCGAACATGTGCAGGGTCGCGACATAGGTGGCGCTGATATTGCCGGCGCCGACAATGCCGACTTTCATGGGCTGGGTGCTCATTGGATTTGCCTCTAGGAAATGGTGATATCGAGTTCGGCGGCAACGGCACGCAGATAGTCCATGCCGCGCCGCATCTCGTCGTCGAACTCCGGCGTCGCTTCACGGAAATGGGTCCAATGCGATGCCCCCGGCGCATCCTCAAGCTCCAGCGTGATCGGGCCGGAATAGCCGATGGCCTGAAGTGCTGCGAAGATCGCCTTCCAGTCGATCTTGCCGCGTCCCGGCCGCCAATGAGCGTTGGTATGGCCCTCATTGTCGGAAAAATGCGTGTTGAAGATGCGATCGCCGAGCGCCAGCACGACATAATGCGGCATGTCGCCAGCCGGAAAGAGATGACTCGGATCGAAATTCAGGCCGAGATTGGGTGCACCGGTGCGCTCGATCAGGCGCAGCATGCCCTGGCCGGAACTGACCCAGCGATAGGGATGCGGCTCGATCGCGACCCTGAGACCCGCGTCAGCAGCAATCTCGCAAGCTCGGGCAAATCCCTCGACCACGGCATCATATTCGCTCGTCCAGTCCCATTGCGGCTCGACGGCCGCGCTCCACTCCTGCGAAATCGGCCGCTGCAGGATCGGTTTGACGTCGGATTGAAACGGATAGGGTGTCATGCTGGTGACGATCGGCGTGCCGATGGCCGCGGCGACATCTATTCCCCGCTTGTAGCCGTCGAGATCAACGGTCGACACGGCGACATTCGCGGCGCGGCTGAACGGCAGATTGAAGAAGAAGTTGGTCAGAACCAGCCCCTCTCCATCGGCAATCTCCTTCAGCTCGCGAATAGTTTCGGGCGTGTAATAGGCCAGCATATCCACCGACCATGCTGTGAGCTCAAAACCCTTGCACCCGGTTCGAGCGAGCCGCCGCAAGGGCGCCTGATAGGGCGGGTTCCAGTTGAAGGTCCAAATTGGCGATCCGAAAAAAAGCGAGCCGCTGCTCACATCATCCTCCCGTGGAATGCGGACCTGCCCAGTGTAGGGCTCCGCGCCTGTGTCATGGGTACTGCCAACGAGCCTCCCACTCAATTTTGGCAATCCGTAACGTTACGATTATGGAAAATAGTGACGCTGTCAATCTCTTATGATTTGGGATTTCCTACCGGCTTCCACTCAAATATCAAAATTCGTAACGTTACGAATTTCTTGCGGAGATCGGCTCATATTGTGATCGGTGGCATATTGGGGTGAGTAACGATGGGCCTAAGCGGGAGCCGTGCTTGCAATAGGCAAGGCGGTAACACCATCAGCAGCCTCAACCGCTTCAATAAGAGCCACGGCAGCCGGTCGTGCAACACCGGCAGCGATTGCGGCGTCAGGCTCTATCAGCAATTGATTGACGCCGGGCCGTTTTAGACCCGGCGTCTTGATCAGGTCAGGCTTTTACGACACTTGCCTGATAAATCTCGTCAATGGTCTTCGCGAGGCTGGCGTCGAATTCGGCGTCGCTCATCGATACACGGAGGTCTTCGGTCAAGGCGCGCGAGAAACTGGCGATCATTCCATGGTTATGGCTGAGCTTCTCACAGGCATCCGCGCGGCTGTAGCCGCCCGACAGCGCGACGACACGGGCCACGGCCTTGTGATCGACGAGGGGCTTGTAGAAATCAGGAACCGTCGGGATCGTCAGCTTGAGCATCACCTTCTCGCCTGCCGGTACAGTGTCGAGCCTCTGCGCAATCTCGTCGCGCAGGATGGCTTCGGCCTCCTGCTTGGTCGGGCTCTTGATCGAAACTTCCGGCTCGATGATCGGCACTAGACCATGGCCGAGGATCTGGTGACCGATTTCGAACTGCTGCTTTACCACCGCGGCAATGCCGGTCTTGTCGGCGTTAGCAATCACCGAGCGCATCTTGGTCCCGAAGATACCCTTCTTCACCGCACGGGCGAGCAAATCGTCGAGATCTGGCATCGGCTTCATCACCTGCACGCCGTTCTCCTCGGCTGCCAGTCCCTTGTCGACCTTGAGGAACGGAACGACGCCGCGGTCCTGCCAGAGATAGGAGGGAACCGGCTTACCCTTCGCCTCTCCATCCATGGTTCGCTCGAATAGGATGGCGCCGATCACCTTGTCTCCGGAAAAGGAAGGAGCCGTCATGATGCGCACCCGCATTTCGTGCATCAGACGGAACATTTCCTCATCGCCGCTATAATCGGAATCAGCGATCCCATAGAGACGCAGGGCGCCCGGTGTCGAGCCTCCGCTCTGATCGAGCGCGGCGATGAAGCCACCCTCACCCGACATCTGCGACAACATCTTTTCGTCAGCCATACTTTTCTCCCTATTGCGCAGCGCCGCGTGGCGCATACGGACTTTCTGGATCGGACAAGCCTTCCGGCATCACCGATCGGTTACAAATATCGACCTTGGCGAACAATCTCGCCCCTGGAGCGGTCATGCAAGCCTCCAATATCTGAGAAACCTAACGGAATTCCCTTTGTTATCCAGTCGAAATGCACAGCATTTTCGAGAAATCAATGACCACGAACCACGGAGTTTTGGGTATGACGGCTCACCAACACGGTCCTTTCCGCGCCAACTCGTCGAATAAACCGATTAAGGCGGCTATTACCGGAAGATCGCGTGCCTAGGCCCGGTCGAATAATATTTCAGCTTCGGCTTTTCGCCACCTGTGTGACTTGAGCCGTTTTGAGCTACTTCGCTTTTGGTTTGGGTTTTGCAGCACGTTTTCCTGGCGCAAACGAACGGGAAGGACGAACGGCATCGCAATTTCCGGACGCTCATGAGGAGATACCATAACCATCGAATCCGGAGACGATAGTGGCGTAGAACCTGCGACAGTTTCAGAATATCAAGTCGATATCGAACGGTGGTTTTCAGCGCTTGGATCCGGTAGCGCTACCTCATCCATCTTCAGCTATGCTCACCTGCCCACGGCATAGCATTCGCGCTTCCGCTCAGCCCGCAGATTGCGACATCGCTCAAGCGCGACGCAGCTGGCTGTGGTGATCCACGAATTCGGCGCGAACGACTTCACGCAGCTCGGCCGGATTTTCGCCGGCGATCGCCCGATGCAGGAAGGCGGCCAATCGCTCCCCTATCGCGTGGTTCGAGTAATAGAAGGCGCTAAGCGGTGGATTGAAGAAATCGGGCAGTGCCGTGCCGCCATAGGTGATCAGGGCGAAATCCTTGCCCGCCTGCCGCCCGGCATCGCGCAGGCCGGCAAGGAAACCGAGCGCAGCCTCTTCGCTGGCCACGAAGGCGGCCGTCGCCTCCGGGTGCGAGGCCGCGACACGTTTTGCCATCTCGCGCCCGTTGTCAGGCGTCACCGCAGTAAAATGGATGAGACTATCCGGAACACTCAAATGGCGTTCGGCAAAGGTCCTGCGCCAGCCGCGAACGAATTGCAGGCTATAGGTGAACTGGCGGCTCGGCGCAATCAATAGCGGCATGTTGTGTCCGGCATCCAAAAGCAGGCGTGCAGCCTCCGCGCCGATCACTTCATGATCGAGATCGATGCTTGGATGAGCGCTCAAGAGCTCGGTGCGGCCGAAAGTGACAAAGGGCATGCCGACCTCGAGCAGATATTTGACGCGATCGTCCTGTGGGGTCGTATGCGTGATGATGATACCGTCGACCGATCCCTCCTCGACGATATCGCGCACCGTCGCGAGCGGATCGTCGGCCTGGAGCTGCGGCACGATCGTGGTACGGTATCCCCGCGCCTTCATGTAACGCGAGGCGCCCTCGATCAGCGAGGCAACGACGATGTTCATCTCACCCTCACGCCCGAATGGCAACACGATGCCGATGGCGTGGGTCTTGCCGGTGCGCAGATTGATGCCGCCGAGATTCGGGCGATAACCGAGCTCGCCAGCGACACGCTTGACCAGCTCGATCGTCTCCCGATTGACCTCGGGACCTTCCTTCAACGCTCGGCTGACCGTCGTCACCGAAAGACCGAGCGCTGTCGCAACCGTCCGCAGCGTCACGCGCTGGCCCACCTCGCGCCGCAAGCCGCGCCCTAGCGCCAATCCATGCACCTTCGACAAATCATCTCGCTCCGCCATGTCGGCGGGAGAATGCCCGCTGCCAGGCGAGGATGCAAGCACGGGTTACAGTCAACACAGGAGAGATAAATGCTTGTTTAGGCCGTCTCTCCAACCACAGTCAGGCGGCACCCGGACACAACTCTAAGCATTAATATTCAGCAAGCGTTCAGAAAAGCAATTTTAAGGTGCAGATGTTTCATTTATCTGCCACCGGGGGAAGCTCATGGATAAATATACGAGAACTGTTTTGACGATCATTGCCGTATCGCTTGCCGCCATCGCCATTCAAAACACGATCCCGTCGGCGAAAGCCCGCGGCGGATGTGGCGAAGAATCGTATAATCCCTGCTTTGTAAAGCTCGTAAACTGATGGGATTTGGCGCTTGTCGCCCAGCGTTGTAAATGTTTGGACCTGCCGCTGCATTCATAGCGGCAGGTCCAAAACTATTCTTCATCATCAAATAGCGCGCATCGGCTTGTCCGGAACTGCTTCGGCAAGCCTGTAAGACGTCAGTCCTGCTCTGCGATCCTGCGCGCAGCCTGAATGGCGGTGCGCGCACCTGCCCTTAGCTGTGCCGTTTCCGTGCCGGCGATAACCAGATCGAGGCCGAGCTTGAGATATTCTCCGGCACGAGCGCCGTCGCCTCCAAAGGCGCAGATCACCTTGCCATGGGCACGGCAGCGTGCAAACACGGTCGCAAGCGCTTGATCGATCGCGGCGCTATCGGGCGCGAGCCGGGCACCGTTCGAAAGAGCAATCGAAAGATCTGACGGACCGACGAAGATGCCATCGATACCGTCAACGGCAAGAATCTCGTCGATCGCGTCCAGAGCAGTCCGGGTTTCGACCATGGCGATGGTGACGGTCAGGCTATTGGCACTCTGCAGATAATCTTCGGCTGGCAGGCCAAAATGATTGAGGGCAAGCGAGGGTCCCCAGCTGCGTTCGCCGAGCGGCGGATACTTGGTTGCCTTCACCAGCGCACGGGCATCATCGGCGGAGTTGATCATCGGCGCGATGATGGCAGAGGCGCCAGCATCGAGAAGCCGCGAGGCGGAGGCGAAATCACCGACGGGAATGCGAGCGATCACCGGCTTGCCGGCCAGACGCACATAGGCAATTCCGTTGGCGGCAGACTCCATGTTCCACATGCCATGCTGCATATCGAGCACAACGGTATCGAAATCCTCTTGCGCCAGATGGTTGACGAGCATCGGGTCGGGTATGCCGACCCAGCCGGAGATCATGCCGCCATTCTCGCGGCGCTTCAGGCGTCCGGCAAAACCGCTAATGTCAGTCGTCATCGTCTTTCCTCACCTATCAACAACAGGCTCTTCTTTGAAGCCAGCCTCGACCGCCAAATCACGGCGAGCCGTTGCAATCGACAATACCCAATTCCCGTTGCCGGGCCA
Source organism: Martinezella hainanensis (assembly GCF_900094555.1). Classification (GTDB taxonomy): domain Bacteria; phylum Pseudomonadota; class Alphaproteobacteria; order Rhizobiales; family Rhizobiaceae; genus Rhizobium; species Rhizobium hainanense. The sequence goes on along the minus strand of NZ_FMAC01000005.1, from coordinate 106,056 downwards.
CTCGAAAGTGCACATGCGACAGACGCAGATGGATAAAACAAGGCTTCAACCGCAGCGCCTACCGCGCATGAAGGCGATTTCAACATGCCAGACGACCATGACAAATATGCAGCTATTTCGGTTGGTTAGGCGGTGAATCATATAGACGGCGTCGCAGGAAAGCGACTGGAAGCGGGCGATGCCGTCAGTCCAACGACATCGCCCGCCCATTATTCAAGCTCCGATGAGCGCGCGACATGCGGCGTCTAAAGGTCTCCTTTGCCCGCGACTTCAGAGAGCCTGCGGGCCGCTGCGCGAATTGGAACCCCGTTGTGGATTTTTCGCGAATTTTGAGCAGTCAACGCCCCGCAAAACGCTGCTTTGCAAAGTCCGTGACCGGCGTATAGAGGCTGATCAGCGTTCCATCAGGATCACGGATCTGGCCCGCGCGGTTGCCCCATGGCATCAGCTTCGGCTCGTGCACGACCTCCACCATATCCTTCAACCGCGCAAATTCGGCATCGACATCATCGACCTGGAATTCGATGATGAGCGAACGATTGGCTGAGGGTTCGGCGCTGCCCTCGCGAAACAGGGCAACGGTATCAGCGCTTCCGATCGCAAGCGTTGCTCCGGGAGTGACGATCTCGGCAAAGACCGGCGCCCGCCACTCGGCCGATTGACCCGTGACCATCTCATAAAAGCCGACCATCTTCTTGATGTCTGAAGCAATCAGACGCGTGGATGCTAATTTCATCGGAGGCTCCTTCAAAAATCCCGCCGACGGTGTCGTGGCGGCTCAAAGGCTCTTGTCGCATAAGGCTGTTGCCACCATACTGACAGCAGGAGTCAGCAGGAATGCGTCGCGCCGACCGTTTGTTTCAGATCATACAGATATTGCGTCGGTCCAGCCGGCCGGTGACTGCCGCCGCGCTCGCGGATGAACTCGAGGTCTCGAAACGCACGGTCTATCGCGACGTTGCCGATCTGATGAGCCAGCGCGTTCCGATCGAGGGCGAGGCGGGCTTCGGATATCTGCTCTCACCCGGCTATGAAATGCCGCCGCTGATGCTGACACCCGAGGAGATCGAGGCTGTCGTCCTCGGAGCACAATGGGTTGCGGATCACGCCGACAAAACCCTCGCCAATGCCGCACGCGATGTGGTTGCGAAGATCACCGCGATTGTTCCCGCACATCTGCGTCCCTTCATCCTGGAGCCGAGCGTCGGCGCCAGACCCGTCATTCCGGGAGCGGAGGAAGAAAGCATCGACCTGCAGATGCTGCGCGTCGCCGTCCGCGAAGGGCGAAAGCTTCGGCTGCTCTACCGCGCCGAAGCGGGCGAGGAAACGGCAAGGACGGTGTGGCCCGTCATCCTCGGCTATTCCGATACGAGCCGCATTCTGGTGGCATGGTGCGAGCTACGCCAGGGCTTCCGGCACTTCCGCACGGAGCGAATTCTCAAGGCTGATATGCTTGATGAAGGTCATGGCCTGCGGCCAGGCGAGCTGCGTCGCCGCTGGTCCGCCTGGCGAGAGGCCGAACTCCAGCACTCCCTGCGGAAAAAGTAAGTGTCGGGTGCCGACGCAATTGTCCGCCGGCACCCGATCATCTCAGATGATCCCGCCGCCACCGGCAACCGATGCAGGGCGCTCGGCGGCGACCTTGGCGCGATAGCCGCTCGTCCTGTAGGTCGCGACCGGATCGATCGCGCCGCCGGCGCGGCGACGTGCTTCAGCAAGGATGGGCTCGACATCGGCGCGATAGGCACGCTTCAGCGTTTCCGATGCCATCAGAGCGTCGTTCGCGTCCTGATAATCACCGAGCGCGTTGCGATCGACGATCAGCGCCTGCGCATAGGCACGGCGGATTTCATTGGCGCTGGAAATCAGGCTCTCGATCGGGTCCGTTACATTATGCGACTGGTCGATCATGTGAGCCGGATTGAAGTCGTTGACCCCACGCCGTTCGGCGTCGACCAGCTCGTTGAAGACAAGGAACAGGCGATAGGGCTCGATGGCGCCGGCATCAAGATCGTCATCGCCATATTTCGAATCGTTGAAGTGGAAACCGCCGAGCTTGCCGAACTGGATGAGGCGCGCGACGATCATCTCAATATTGGTATTCGGCGCGTGATGACCGAGGTCAACAAGGCAATGCGCCTTGGGGCCGAGCGTCTGCGCAATCAGGTAATTAGTGCCCCAGTCCTGAACCACAGTCGAATAGAAAGCCGGCTCGTACATCTTGTGTTCGGAAAACAGCCGCCAGTCATCCGGCAACGCCTTGTAGATATCGGCCATGGCGGCGAGATAGCGCTCGAACACCTTGGTGAAATTGGTCTGACCGGGGAAGTTCGAGCCATCGCCGATCCACACGGTCAGCGCTTTCGAGCCGAGCGCCTTGCCGATCTCGATGCATTCGATGTTGTGCTCGACGGCCTGTGCGCGGGTTGCTGCGTCGACGTGGCTGAGCGAACCGAACTTGTAGGAATGGGCCTGGCCGGGCGCATCAGAAAACGTGTTAGAGTTCATGGCGTCAAAGCCGAGGCCGAGCGCATCGCCCTTGGCTTTGAGCTCGCGCGCATCCGCCTTGTCCCAGGGAATATGCAGAGAAACCCTCGGCGTTGCCCGTGTCAGCTGCTGGATGACGGCGCAATCGTCGAGCTTGTCGAAGATGCCGCGCGGCTCGCCGGTGCCGGGGAAGCGGGCGAAGCGCGTGCCGCCGGTACCAACGCCCCAGGACGGGACGGCAACGAAGAATTCGGAAACCTTCTTGGTGACGGCCTCGATATCGACGCCGCGACGGGCGAGCGTGGCGCCAAGCGCCTCATAGTCGGATTTCAGCGCGGCGGCGCGCTTGTCGTTTTCTGCAGCAACCAGATCGGGCGCAATTCTAAACTCGGCCATTCTTTCCTCCCAGACGATGAAGGCCCGCGCCGGCAAGCATAGCCGCGGCGCAGGCCGTTTGATATCAGCGCGTAAAGCTCTGCGCGTTGCCGGCGTCGACGTTGATGATGTTGCCGGTCGACTTGGCGGACAAATCAGAGGCCAGGAAGTAGATCGCCTCGGCAATGTCCTCGGGGAAGACATTGAGCTTCAGCATCGAGCGCTTGCGGTAATGTTCCTCGAGCTCATCCACCTCGATCTTCGAGGAGGCGGCGCGCTGCTCGCGCCATTCGCCGTTCCAGATCTTCGAGCCGCGAAGGACGGCATCGGGATTGACGGTGTTGACGCGGATGCCGGCTTCTGCACCTTCCAGCGCCAGGCAGCGGGCGAGATGGATCTCTGCTGCCTTTGCCGTGCAATAGGCGGCGGCATTCGGCGAGGAGGCCAGACCGTTCTTCGATGCGACGAAGACAACGTTGCCACCGAGATTTTGGCGGCGGAACAGCCGGAAGGCTTCGCGCGAAACGAGGAAATAGCCGGTTGCCAGGATATCGATATTGCGGTTCCACATCGAAAGCTCGGTGCTTTCGATCGGCGCGGACGAAGCGATGCCGGCATTCGATACCAGAATGTCGACGCCGCCGAATTCGACGCAAGCCTCGGCAAAGGAGGAGATGACGGCATCTTCCTTGGTGACGTCCAGCCTGACGCTGCGCACCGCATCCGCACCATATCTCTTGGCGAAATCGGCCTGTGTGCTTTCAAGTGCTGACTGGTCGATATCAGCCAGAACGACGCAGGCGCCCTCGCCCACCAGGCGTGCCGCCGTCGCACGGCCGATGCCGCCGGCGCCGCCGGTGACGAAAGCGACGCGGCCGGCAAGGCTTTTCGGCTTGGGCATGCGCTGCAGCTTTGCCTCTTCCAGCAACCAGTATTCAATATCGAAGGCTTCCTGTTCAGGCAGGCCTTGATATTCGGAAACCGTGGATGCCCCGCGCATAACGTTGATGGCGTTGACATAGAATTCGCCGGCGATACGGGCAGTCGCCTTGTCGCGAGCAAAGGACAGCATGCCGACGCCGGGAACGAGGAAGATCACCGGGTTCGGGTCGCGCATTGCAGGCGAGTTGTCATGCTTGCAGTCGTAGTAATAGCGCGCGTAGTCGGCGCGATAGTCTTCCAACGCCTTGTCGAGGCCGGCAATGACGGCGTCGACATCAGGTGTTGCCGGATCGAAGTCTACGATCAGCGGACGAATCTTGGTGCGCAGAAAGTGATCCGGGCAGCTGGTACCGAGCGCGCCGAGCGGACGAAGGCTCTTCGAATTGACGAATTCGAGCACGGCATCCTGATCGTCGAAATCGCCGAGCTTGCGCTCGGCTTTGCCGATGCGACCGCGAATCTCGGGCATCAGGCGGGCTGCGATGGCGCGGCGTTCCGTCTGCGGCAGGCTTTCGACAACCGCGCCACCGAAAACGGTCTTGCCTTCGGTCTTGGCGGCAAACCATTCGATCGCCTTGTTGATGATTGCAAGGGTCAGCTCGTAGCATTCCTTCGCGTCATTGGCCCAGGTGAAGAGGCCGTGGCTTTCAAGGACGACGCCCTTGGCGTTCGGATGCGCCTTGACGAAGGCTTCGAGATCGAGGCCGAGCTGGAAGCCGGGGCGGCGCCAGGGGAGCCAGCCGATGTCGTCGCCGAAGATCTCGCGCGTCAGTTCGCGGGAATTCTTGGAAGCCGCGATGGCGATGATGGCATCGGGGTGCATGTGATCGACATGGATGAACGGCACGAAGCCGTGCAGCGGCGTATCGATCGAAGCGGCGCGCGCATTGAGGTTGAAGGTGCAGTGCGGCAGGAAGCCGACCATGCGATCCTCGTCGGCGACGCCCCGATAGATGTTCTTCAGGCTGTCTAGCTTGTCCTGATAGAGCGTGGCGAAACCGTCGAGCTTGATGGTGCCGACATCGCCGCCGGAGCCCTTGACCCAGAGCACCTTGACCTTTTGGCCGGAGAGCGGATCGGTTTCCATGACCTTGGCCGATGTGTTGCCGCCGCCGTAGTTGGTGATACGCTTGTCGGCACCGAGCAGATTCGACCGATAAAGCAGCTTGCCCGGCTCATCCAAGCCGGCCGCATATGCATCATCCCAACGGTTCTTCAGAAGCTGAACGTCAGCCGCCATGTCATCCTCCCTTGAAAATCAAGTCCTGCAGACGGATCACATCACGATTGGAACCGCCCTTTGTGAGCAGGGTATCGCTCACGTATAGTCACCTTGTCAATCGAAAACGATCAAATTCGATAATGTTGCGATGCAATATGAAAGTTTATGATCGTTTGTGATTGACACTTTGTCATATTTGCGAAATAACCGCCAACAAGGAGGAGCCGATGCACGAACGTGAACGCCATCGCATTATTCTGAGCGCCGTACAGGAAAAGTCTGTCGTGACGATTCAGGATATTTCCGAGCTGACCGAGGCTTCGGAAGCGACGATACGCCGTGATATCGCTGCCCTGCACGTGCAGGGAAAGATCCGGCGCGTGCGTGGCGGCGCGGAGTCGATCCATCCCCCGCAACTCGGCAATCTGGCGGCACGGCCGTTCCGAGTCTCCGAGGCCGTCAATATCGATAGGAAACGCGCAATTGCGCGCAAGGCCGCCGAACTCTGCAATCCCGGCGACGCTATCATCATCAATGGCGGCACGACGACATTCCAGCTCGTTCACTATATTTCAGCCTTCCGGCTGCAGGTAATGACAAATTCGTTCGCCATTGCCGAACATCTGGTCAAGCATTCGAAGAATACGGTGACAGTGCCGGGCGGCGCGATTTATCGCGAGCAGAGCCTGATCCTTTCGCCCTTCGACAATGACACCATTCGGAATTTCTACGCCCGGCGCATGTTTATTGGCGCACAGGGTGTTGGCCCGCTCGGCGTCATGGAAGCCGACGCACTAGTCATCCAGAGCGAACAGAAGCTCATGCGCCAGGCCGACGAGCTCGTCGTCATGGTGGATTCCAGCAAGTTCCGTCAGCGTTCAAGCCTGATCCTTTGCCCGCTCGAACAGGTTTCGACGATCATCACCGATGATGGCGTGACGGCAGAGACGGTACGCATGATCGAGGACGCCGGTGTTTCGCTTGTTATCGCAAGCGTTTCGGCTCAGGCCGAGGAGGAAGATTCCCCGTCGGTCGCATAAAATACGCGGCGATGGGGTGAGCATAGCCTATCAACTTTGGGAGGAAGTGACATGAATATAGCAAAGAAACTGGCGATCGGCGTTGCGCTCGCGGCCACGCTTTTCGCCGGTGCTGCAAGTGCCAAGGACATCAAGATTGGTCTCGTGGTGAAGTCGCTGGGCAACGGCTTCTTCGAGGCCGCCAACAAGGGCGCCCAGGAAGCAGCCAAGGATCTTGGCGGCGTGCAGGTGATCTACACCGGCCCGACCTCGACCACGGCTGAAGGCCAGATCGAAGTCATCAACTCGCTGATCGCGCAGGGTGTTGACGCCATCGCGATTTCCGCAAACGATCCCGATGCAGTCGTGCCGGCCCTCAAGAAGGCGGCGCAGCGCGGCATCAAGGTCATCTCCTGGGATTCCGGCGTCGCCAAGGCCGGCCGCATCCTGCAGCTGAACCCTTCGTCCAACGAGCTGATCGGCAAGATGTGCCTGACGCTCGCCAAGGATCATCTCGACGGCGGCAAGGGCAACTTCGCCATCCTGTCGGCAACGACCACGTCGACCAACCAGAACATCTGGATCGGCGAGATGAAGAAGCAGCTGAAGGACTTCCCGGGCCTCAATCTGGTCACGACGGTTTATGGTGACGACCTCTCGGACAAGAGCTATCGTGAGGCCCAGGGCCTCCTGACCTCGCATCCGGAAGTCAAGGTCATCGTTGCCCCGACGACGGTGGGCGTGCTTGCTGCTTCGCAGGCCGTCAAGGATGCCGGCAAGATCGGCCAGGTCTACGTGACCGGCCTCGGCCTGCCATCTGAAATGGCCGGCGCCATCAAGTCTGGCGCGACGAAGGAATTTGCGATCTGGAACCCGATCGATCTCGGCTATTCCGCAACGCAGATCGCCTATCGCCTCGTCAAGGGCGAAACCGACGGCAAGCCGGGCAGCGAAATCAATGCCGGCCGCATGGGCAAGATCAAGGTTGGCGAAAACGGCGAAGCCGCCATGGCCGATCCGTTCGTCTACAACGCTTCGAACATCGATCAGTTCTCCAAGGTTTTCTGATCGAAAATCGAACTCGCAGCTCTCCGGCGGCGTCAGCCGCCGGACCTGGTTTCATTGATCCGGTACATTGCTGATGACCACAGTTCTTCAACGTTCTCTAGCGGACGCACCCACCGCGAACCATCAAGCCATCCTGGAAATGCGCGGCATTTCCCAGATCTTCCCCGGCGTGAAAGCGCTGGATGGCGTCAGCATTTCGCTCTACCCCGGCAAGGTGACCGCCCTGATCGGCGAAAACGGCGCGGGGAAATCGACTCTCGTCAAGATTCTCACAGGCATTTATCGTCCGAACGAAGGTGAAATCCTCGTCGATGGCAAGCCGATGGCTTTCTCCAATGCGCAGGCGGCAATCGATGCCGGCGTGACGGCCATCCATCAGGAAACCGTGCTCTTCGATGAGCTCACCGTCGCCGAAAACATCTTCCTCGGCCATGCGCCGCGCACATCCTGGCGAACCATCGACTGGAAGCGGATGAACAGCCGGTCGAAGGAGCTTCTCCAATCCCTTGAAAGCGCCATCGATCCGACAACCCGATTGAAAGACCTCTCCATTGCGCAGCGCCATCTTGTAGCGATTGCTCGCGCTTTGTCGATCGAGGCCCGCATCGTCATCATGGACGAGCCCACCGCCGCCCTTTCCCGCAAGGAGATCGACGATCTCTTCCGCATCGTCGAGGGATTGAAGGCAAAGGGCAAGGCCATCCTGTTCATCAGCCACAAGTTCGACGAACTCTATGAAATCGCCGATAATTTCGTCGTCTTCCGCGACGGCCGCGACGTCGGCCACGGCGAGCTGAAGGCGACGCCACAGGATGAAATCGTCCGCATGATGGTCGGACGCGATGTCGGCAACGCTTTTCCCAAGGTTGCGGTAGCGCTCGGGGAAACGGTTCTAGAAGTCGACAAATATTGTCACCGCACGGAATTCCGCGATATCTCCTTCAAGCTGAGGCGCGGCGAGATCCTTGGCATTTATGGCCTGATCGGCGCCGGACGCTCGGAGCTCTGCCAATCGCTCTTCGGCATCACCAAGCCGCTCTCAGGTCGCCTGACACTCGACGGTCAGGAAATCCAGGTGCGGTCGCCGCAGGACGCCATCGGTGCGGGCATCGTCTACGTGCCGGAAGAGCGTGGCCGCCACGGCTTGGCGCTGCCGATGCCGATCTATCAGAACATGTCGCTGCCGTCGCTCGGACGCACCTCGCGCAAGGGCTTCCTGAAGGCGGCCAACGAATTCGCTCTTGCCCGCAAATATGCCGAACGGCTCGATCTGCGCGCAGCCGCCCTTTCCGTGCCTGTCGGCACTCTGTCCGGCGGCAATCAGCAGAAAGTGGTCATCGGCAAGTGGCTTGCGACGCAGCCGAAGATCATCATTCTCGACGAGCCAACCAAAGGGATCGATATCGGTTCGAAGGCCGCCGTCCATGGGTTCATCAGCGAGCTGGCGGCCGAGGGCCTGAGCATCATCATGATCTCTTCCGAACTGCCGGAGATCATCGGCATGGCGGATCGCGTACTCGTTATGAAAGAGGGTCTGTCGGCTGGTCTTTTTGACCGCGAGGAGCTGACACCGGAAACACTCGTCCGTGCCGCCACGGGAAATGCATAAGGAGAGGCGGATGCCACGTATCCTCAAAAGACGAGAGACACTGCTCTTCATCATCATCGTCGTGATGATCGCCGGCTTTGCCACGCGTGCGGCCGGCTTTGCAGAGCCCGCCAATCTCGCCAATATCTTCAACGATACCTCGATCCTCATCATCCTGGCGCTTGCCCAGATGACCGTCATTCTGACGAAGTCGATCGATCTGTCTGTCGCCGCCAACCTGGCGCTGACTGGCATGGCGGTCGCGATGCTGAACGCCGCCTATCCCGATATTCCGCTGATCGCGCTCGTCATAACGGCGATCCTGATGGGCGCGGTTCTCGGCGCCATCAACGGCTATCTCGTCTGGGCGCTCGAAATCCCGCCGATTGTCGTCACGCTCGGCACCCTGACGATCTATCGCGGCATGGCCTTCGTTCTGTCGGGCGGCGCCTGGGTCAATGCACATCAGTTCACGCCAATCTTCCTGAACGTGCCGCGCACGCCGCTTCTCGGCCTGCCCGTGCTTGCCTGGATCGGCATCGTGATCGTGCTGATGATGTATCTGGTGCTGCGCTACACTCAGTTTGGCCGCTCGGCCTATGCGAGCGGCGGTAATCCGGTGGCCGCTGTCTATGCCGGCATCGACGTTGGCTGGACGCGATTCCTCGCCTTCGTTCTCTCGGGTGCGCTCGCCGGCCTCAGCGGCTACCTCTGGGTCTCGCGCTATGCCGTTGCCTATGTCGATATTGCCAACGGTTTCGAGCTTGACAGCGTGGCCGCCTGCGTCATCGGCGGCATTTCGATCGCAGGCGGCGTCGGTTCGGTCGCAGGCGCCGTGTTGGGCGCCCTCTTCCTCGGCGTCATCAAGAATGCCCTGCCGGTCATCGGCATCTCGCCGTTCACCCAGATGGCCATCTCCGGCACCGTCATCATTCTGGCCGTCGTCTTCAATGCCCGCCGCGAACGCAACCGCGGCCGTATCATCCTTAGAGATCAGGCCGCAAAAGACACCGCCAGTGAGGGAGCAATCGCATGAGCAACGGTTCGCAAGCGGCAACGGCGGAAAAGCGCGCCATTCCGGATCGCCTCGGCACTCCTTTCAAGCGTATCCTGTCGAGCTGGGAAACGCTGCTCTTCGGCGTCGCGGTCGCGATCTTCATCTTCAATTCGCTCGCCTCGCCCTATTTCCTCGATCCCTACAATCTCTCGGACGCGACTTTCAACTTCACCGAAAAGGCGATGATCGCCTTTGCCATGGCGCTGCTCGTCATCGCGGGCGAAATCGACCTTTCGGTCGCAGCCATCATCGCGCTTGCCTCGACAGCGATGGGCGCCGCCGCGCAACTGGGCGTCGACACGCCCGGCCTCGTGGCGCTCGGTATCGGCGTCGGCCTTGTCTGCGGCATCTTCAACGGCTTCCTCGTTTCCGTGCTGAAGCTGCCGTCGATCGTCGTTACCATCGGCACGATGAGCCTGTTTCGCGGCATTTCCTACATCGTGCTCGGCGACCAGGCCTATGGCAACTATCCGGATAGTTTCGCCTATTTCGGCCAGGGCTACGTCGTCTGGGTCTTCTCGTTCGAATTCGTGCTGTTCATCGTGCTGGCGATCGCCTTTGCGATCCTGCTGCATGCGACGAATTTCGGCCGTCAGGTCTATACGATCGGCAACAATGATTTTGCCGCGCGTTTTTCCGGCATCCCGGTGGAGCGGGTCAAATTCATCCTCTTTCTCCTGACCGGCATCATGAGCGGCATCGCCGCCGTCTGCCTCACCTCGCGCCTTGGCTCTACGCGCCCCTCGATCGCGCTCGGCTGGGAGCTGGAGGTCGTGACTATGGTCGTGCTCGGCGGCGTGTCGATCCTCGGCGGCTCGGGCACGATCGGCGGTGTCGTCATCGCCGCCTTCGTCATGGGGCTTGTCACCTTCGGCCTCGGCCTGCTCAACGTTCCCGGCATCGTAATGTCGATCTTCATCGGCCTTCTCCTCATCATCACCATCGCGCTGCCGATCGTCGCACGGCGCATCAAGACTATGAGCTCCAAATGACCGCTGCTCTCGAACGCCATGCCTTCAAGATGACGCTCAATCCAGGCATGGAAGCGGAATATCGGAAGCGGCATGACGAAATCTGGCCCGAGCTTGTGGACCTGCTGCGTCAGGCTGGCGTCAGCGACTATTCCATCCATCTCGACCGCGAGACGAACACGCTTTTCGGCGTGCTGACGCGTCCGAAGGATCACGCCATGGCGAGCCTGCCCGAGCATCCCATCATGAAAAAGTGGTGGGCGCACATGGCCGATATCATGGCGACCAATCCCGACAATTCGCCCGTCCAGAGCGATCTCGTCGCGGTCTTCCATCTGCCATGAGCGCGACCCAAGCCTATCGCCATATCGCCGTCATCGATATCGGTAAAACCAACGCCAAGGTCGTCGTGCTCGATGCGGAAACGGGCGGCGAAATTGCCGTCGTCAAGACCGCAAACAGCGTTCTGAAGTCGGGTTCCTACCCGCATTATGATATTGAAAGACTGTGGGATTTCATCATCTCGGCACTGAAGGGCTTTGCCCGCGTACCAGGCTTCGACGCCATATCGATCACCACGCACGGTGCATCGGCGGTGATGTTGGCAGCCGATGGCAGCCTTGCCATGCCGGTTCTCGACTATGAGCACGGCTATCCTCAAGCGATTCAGGACACCTATGCGCGGTTGCGGCCGGGTTTCGCCGAAACGTTTTCGCCCGGATTGTCGGTTGGCCTCAATGTCGGTGCGCAGATCCACTATCTGAAGAGTACCTTTCCGGCCGATTTCGCCCGCGTCGCGACGATTCTGACCTATCCGCAATATTGGGCATTCCGGCTGAGCGGCATCGCCACCAACGAGGTCACATCGCTTGGCTGCCATACCGATCTCTGGAACCCAACGACGCAAAGCTATTCGTCTCTGGTCGACACGCTTGGCATTCGCGGTCTGATGGCGCCGGTTCGCTCGGCTTTCGACGTCCTCGGACCGGTGCTGCCGGCGCTTGCTGCAAGTATGGGGCTCACGAAATCCGTACCTGTCTATTGCGGCATCCATGATTCCAACGCCTCGCTGCTACCGCATCTGGTCGAAAACGAAGCGCCTTTCGCCGTCGTATCGACAGGAACCTGGGTCATCAGTTTCGGCGTGGGTGGCGATCTCGAACATCTCGATCCCGCGCGCGACACCCTTGCCAATGTCGATGCCTACGGCCGCGCCGTTCCGTCTTCCCGCTTCATGGGCGGCCGCGAATTCGAGCTTCTGGCGGCTGAAATCGGTGCAGTGGCTCCGGAGGCGATCGAAGCCGCGTTGGAGCCGGCGATCAGCAAGGGCCTCATGCTTCTGCCCAACATCGCTGAAGGTTCCGGTCCCTTTCCCGGCAGCAAGCGGCGCTGGATCGCGGATCATGCCGCGAGCAATGCCGAACGCCTTGCCGCCGTCAGCCTCTATCTCGCGTTGATGACGGAAGCTTGCCTCGGCTTGATTGGCGCCAAAGGACCGATTTTCGTCGAAGGCCCCTTCGCGCTCAACCGCGTCTATCTCAAAGCCCTATCCGCTTTGACGAACACCGACGTTATTGCACTGCCGGGCTCGACAGGCACCAGCCAGGGAGCCGCGCTACTGACGGGCATACGCCCTGCGACAACAACAGAAAGCTCACCCCTTCGCGCCGAACTGACGGGGTTGATCCGCTATCGGCAGGCCTGGCGCGACGCTTTAATCTCTTAAGCCTCGGTCCCGGATAGTTCGACAGCCGCGATTTCGGCAACGTCAAGCGTTGGCTCTACGTGCTCGTCCTCGCCATCTTCGATCAGCCAGGCGGCCGAGAGGCCGGCCCAGGCAATGATCCATTGCAGCAGTCGTCCGCGTTCCAGCCCCGCCGCCTCGGCGACGACTGCCACCTGCCGCGCAAGGCGGCCGGGAGATGTGGCGACGGCATTATCCGGATTGCAGAAGAGATTGGCGTAGTCGAAGCCGCGTTCGCCCACGAGCCCCTTCGGATCGATCGCGAGCCAGCCGCGCTCGGCAAAGTCCAGAATATTGCCGTGGTGGATGTCGCCATGCAGCGCCACGATATCGCGGGGTTCCGACAGCAGTTTGCGGGCCATGACCGCAGACCGCACGAAAGTGCCACCTTCACAGTGGGCCATCGCTTCGAGCGAACGAAACCGGTGGACCAGGGGAATCAAAGTCGGCAAGGAAATCCCGCGTGACGCGTGAAGCCCCGCAACGGCTTTGCAGATAATGCGGCTTGCCTCGTCATCCCCGCCATTCCTTACCATGTCGATGAGAGAACAGGGGCCTGTCGCCCGTTCGAGCAGGATGGCGTCGTCTGCATGCTCGAGAACGCGCGCGGCCCCGTCGCCATTCCACCAAACCATGAGTTCGGCGCCCCCCTTTTCCTCGGGCGAGACCGCGATCTTCAGCATGGCTGGCTCGCCATCACGGCGCACGGGAAAAAGCCGGCTGGAATGCGTCACAATCGGAGGACCATCGGGGACTAGCCGCCAGAGGTCAAAATAGGCTTTCGAATTGTCATTCTCATTCACGCGACATCGATCTCCTCGGCATGGGTCGCGCCATGACAGGCGCCACTGCTTATGTGGATCGGCGGCATCGAAACTTCCACCTTTAGATCCATCTCGTCCCACCGCCACATCGCCGCGGTCTTGGCAGCAGGCACACAACAACCATCCCTCGTCAAAATTTTCGAAAAAACGCTAAAATTGTCTTCGCGACGGTTATTTTCTTGCGGAATCGTCGCAATATTCCTACACAAAATACCCTCATGGGCGCTTTCGAGATCAAAAAATGCCCGAAAGCGATCATCGGCTTCGATATCAGCTTTGTCTCTTTAAAAAGAACGCCTCACGGCAGTTTGCGCGTCGAGACAGGTGATTGCGGGCGGGTTCAAAGGGCGCTGCCGCGCTCATCCAAGGAGAGCTAACATGAGTCTGAAGACATTGACGGCCGCGACCTTCGTCGCTTCGCTGGCCTTCGCACCTCTCGCGCATGCGGACATCACCATCGGCCTCATCGCGCCGCTGACCGGCCCGGTCGCAGCTTACGGCGAGCAGGTCAAGAATGGCGCGCAGACCGCCATCGACGAAATCAACAAGAGCGGCGGCGTTCTCGGCCAGAAGCTTGTTCTGAAGCTCGGCGATGACGCCGGCGATCCGAAGCAGGGCGTATCCGTCGCCAACGGCTTCGTCGGCGACAGCATCCGCTTCGTCGTCGGCCCGGTCACCTCGGGCGTTGCCATTCCGGTTTCGGACGCGCTCGCCGAAAACGGCATCCTGATGGTCACGCCAACTGCGACCGCTCCGGGCCTGACCAATCGCGGCCTGACCAACGTCCTGCGCACCTGCGGCCGCGATGACCAGCAGGCTGTCGTTGCCGGCGAATATGTGGTCAAGAACTTCAAGGACAAGAAGATCGCGATCCTCAACGACAAGGGCGCCTACGGCAAGGGCCTGGCCGATGCCTTCAAGGCAGCGATCAACAAGGGCGGCGTCACCGAGGTCGTCAACGACTCGCTGACCCCCGGCGAAAAGGACTACAGCGCCCTGACGGCGAAGCTGAAGCAGGCCGGTGTCGAGGTGATCTACTTCGGCGGTTACCACCCGGAGGCAGGTCTGCTGGCGCGCCAGCTGCATGACATTTCCGTCAAGGCACAGATCATCGGCGGCGACGGCCTTTCCAACACCGAATATTGGGCAATCGCCAACGATTCCGCTGCCGGCACGCTCTTCACCAACGCGTCCGACGCCCTGAAAAACCCGGATTCGCAGAGCGCCGTTGCCGCCCTCAAGGAACGCAACATCCCGGCCGAAGCCTTCACGCTGAACGCCTATGCCGCCGTGCAGGTGCTGAAGGCCGGCATCGAGAAGGCCGGCAAGGCAGATGATGCCGAAGCCGTCGGCGCAGCGCTCAAGAAGGGCGAACCGATCGACACCGCCATCGGCAAGGTCACCTACGGCGAAACCGGCGACCTGACCTCGCAGAGCTTCTCGCTCTACAAGTGGGAAGGCGGCAAGATCGTTTCGGCTGAATAAGCCGTCACGTCATCGCTTTGAAAGAGAGCCGGGCCACTTGTTGGCCCGGCTTTTTTATTGGAGATGCTGCCCGAGCAGCTGCGCTCAGCAAACGCTGCGGAAGCGCTCGACGCAGGTGGAAAGAACCTCCTCGCCCGGCCGTTTCCACCAGTTATTCTCAGAGAAAATCTCGACTTCCTGCAGGCCGAAAAAGCCTGCCTTCTCGATCTCGGCGCGGATGCGCTTGAGATCGATGACGCCGTCACCCATCATGCCGCGATCGAGCAGCAGGTCCGTCGTCGGCACCAGCCAGTCGCAGATGTGATGAGCCAGGATGCGGCCACCGGCGCCGGCGCGCGCGATTTGCTCGTAGAGCTTCGGATCCCACCAGACATGGTAGACATCGATGGCGACACCGACGCCTTCACCCAGAAGATCGCAGATGTCGAGTGCCTGCTCCAGCGTATTCACGCAGGCGCGATCGCCGGCATACATCGGATGCAGAGGCTCGATCGCCAACGGAATTCCAGCACTTCGGGCATGCGGCAGGATCGCGGCAATGCCATCTGCCACCATCTCGCGGGCACGGGCGATATCCTTCGATCCCTCCGGCAGGCCACCGACAACGAGAACGAGACAATCGGCATTCAGCGCCGCCGCTTCATCGATCGCGCGCTTGTTGTCGTCGATCGCCGTCGCCCTGCCCTCGGCGTCGGCCGCGGGAAACATGCCGCCACGGCAAAGGCCGGTGACCTTGAGCCTGTTGTCGGCAACGATGCGGGCGGCTTCCGAAAGCCCGATCTTGTGGACCTGATCGCGCCAGGGCGCGATCGCGACGATATCCTGCTTGAGGCAGGCTTCTACCGCCTGGCGCATGTCATATTGCTGGCGCACCGTCGCCAGATTGATGGACAGACCCTCTACGGCCATTGCGATGATCCTCCCCGATCCTCTTATCCGCTAGAGCCCGATGACCTTCATTCGACACATCATCGAACTCTAGCTATTTGATATTGCATAATCTTATCCAAAAACCGCCTGGCACTTTTTGGGATCATGCATTAATCGATGCCAACAGTCGCAAGGATTGCCTTCATCCGATAAGTCGCCAAATCCGGATCGCGCAGTACGCGCGCTGTATCGGCCAGCCGGAACAGCTCTGCGAGATGCCGGATCGAGCGTGTGCTCTGCTGGCCGCCGAGCATCTGGAAGTGATCCTGGAAGCCGTTGAGATAGGCGAGGAAAACAACGCCGGTCTTGTAGAAGCGCGTGGGCGCTTTGAAGATATGACGCGACAGCGGCACAGTCGGCGCCAGGATCGCATGGAACGCGTCGAGGTCATTCTCCGCGAGCTTCGCCAGAGCAGCACTCGCGGCCGGCGCGACGGCATCGAAGATGCCGAGCAAGGCATGCGAATAGCCCTGTTCGTCGCCGGCGATCAGTTCGGCATAGTTGAAATCGTCACCGGTATACATCTTGACCGACGGATCGAGCCGACGGCGCATGATGATTTCCTTCTCCGCCGAAAGTAGCGAGATCTTCACCCCATCGACCTTCGCCGCGTTCTGATTGATGATCGCGATCGCCGTCTCCATGGCCTGCATGTCATCGCCCGAGCCCCAATAGCCCGCCAGCGCCGGATCGAACATCGAGCCTAGCCAGTGAATGATGACAGGCTCTTTGACCTGGCCGAGGATGCGGTCGTAGACGCGTATATAGTCATCCGGGCTCTTGGCTGCCGCGGCAAGTGCTCGGCTCGCCATCAGGATGACACGGCCGCCCTGCCCTTCCACATAGGCGATCTGCTCCTCGTAGGCGCGGATAACGTCATCAATCGTGACATCGGGACCGGGTTGGAGATGATCGGTTCCGGCGCCATAGGCGATCACGGCATCCGGCCGGCCGCGCGCCGCCGACTGCGCATGAGCGATCAGCTCCTTCGCGCCGGTCCAGTCGAGACCCATGCCGCGCTGCGCGGTATCCATCGCTTCAGCAACGCCGAGACCAAGGCCCCAGAGATATTCGCGGAAGGCGATGGTGCGCTCCCAATCGATGTTTCGATCAAGCCATGGGTCATTGTCCGCAAGTGCATCGACCACGACATGCGCCGCCGCATAGGCGACGCGATTGAAGCGATGACCGCCCATCGGCTTCACGGGCGCAATCAGCGGTTCATTGGCGGGTGCGAAAGCAGCAATGGTGCCGTCCGCCATCGGCAAACGAAGGCTTCTCTCCATGAGACCGGCCTCCTAGCGAGCCGAAAGCGAGGGCACGTCGATCCAGCGACGTTCCGCCCAGCTCTTCTGCGCAAGCTCTGCCAGCTGCACGCCCTTGGCGCCCTCGCGAAGCGTGAACTTCCAAGGTGCGTCCTCGGCCACATGGCACAGGAACTGCTCCCACTGCGCCTTGAACCCATTGTCGAAGGCCTGCGTCTCCGGCACCTCTTCCCAGGTGTCGAAGAAATTGATCGGCTGCGGCTGATCCGGGTTCCAGACGGGCTTGGGCGTATTGACCCGATGCTGCGTCCAGCAGCGCATCAGGCCGCAGACGGCCGATCCGTGCGTGCCGTCGACCTGGAACGTGACGAGATCGTCTCGACGGACACGCACGGCCCAGGAGGAATTGATATGGGCGATAACGCCGCCTTCGAGCTCGAAGGTGGCGTAAGCGGCATCGTCGGCATCGGCGGCATAGGTGTTGCCGTTCTCATCGACGCGGCTCGGAATATGCGTCGCGCCGAGGCAACTGACGGATTTGACCTCACCAAACAGATTATCAAGCACATAGCGCCAATGCGGCAGCATATCGAGGATCATGCCGCCGCCATCCTTTTTGCGGTAATTCCATGACGGACGCTGTGCCTTCACACCCCAATCGCCTTCGAACACCCAGTAACCGAATTCGCCCCGCACGGAGAGAATCTTGCCGAAGAAGCCGCTGTCGCGCAGCATGGCGATCTTGCGCAGGCCCGGCAGGAACAGCTTGTCCTGGACGACGCCGTTCTTGACACCCCGACGCTCGGCGGAAGCAGCGACCGACAACGCCTCCTCAAGCGTCTCGGAAATCGGCTTTTCGCAATAGACATGCTTGCCGGCGGCAATCGCCTTTTCCAGAAGCTCGACGCGCATCTGTGTCGAACCGGCATCGAAGAAGATCGTATTGCTGGGATCGGCAAGAGCAGCGTCGAGATCGGTCGTCGTCTTCGACAAACCGTGCTTGCGGGCGATCGCTTCGATCTTTTCGGCATTGCGGCCGACAAGCACCGGCTCGGGCATCAGCCGGTCGCCGTTCGACAAAAGAACACCGCCCTGTTCGCGGATCGCCAGAATGGAACGCACGAGATGCTGATTATAGCCCATGCGGCCGGTAATGCCGTGCATGATGATGCCGATCGGCTTCGTTGCCATGAGTTTCTTCCTCCCGTAAATAACTATATAGTTACATAACTGACACGGCAGGGCGATGCTGTCAACGGCCATCGTCAATGGCCGCAGCGACAATCATCTATCGTTGCTGAGCTTGTTACCCCGAGATTTTTAGGGGCGTAGATAGGCGAAAATCACGTCGACGATATGCTCGCCCCAGGCGTCGATTTCGCTCTTGTCCGAGAGGTTGCGGCGGAAGATCGTCGAGAGCGTCCAGCGGTTCGTCAGGAAGAACGAGCCGAGTGCCGCAATGCTCATATAGATCTTGACAGGATCGCAATCGCTGCGGAATACGCCCGCCGCCGCACCGCGGTCGAGCAGCCCGGAAATCTCGGAAACGAGCGGCGAATGTAGCTCGAAAATGCGTGCCGATCGCTTCAGGAAACGAGCCTTGTGCATGTTTTCCGTGCTGAGAATCCCCAGGAACTCAGGGTGGTCCAGAAAATATTGCCAGGTGAAGACGACAAGCTCGCGCATGCCTTCCGCAGGCGAGCGGTGTGAGAGATCGAGCCGCGCCTCCGCCGAGCGGATGGCGATGTAGCTGCCTTCCAGAACGGCGACATAGAGCGCATCCTTGCCGCCGAAATAATGATAAAGCATCCGCTTGTTGATCTTGGCGCGTTCGGCAATGGCATCAACACGGGCGCCGCCATAGCCGCGCTCGGCAAACTCCTTGGTCGCGGCAGCCAAAATCGCCTTGCTGGTGCGCTCCGCATCCCTGAGACGTGGCCGTTCCGAAGCTGCACGCGGAGAGGTTTTTTCTGTTTCCACAGGCTCTGCGCTCTTGGCGCTGCGCTTCACGGTCTTGGCTTCTGACATCACGGCTCCCGGCGGCATTTCGTAAGGCTTATGCGGCCCATCCTCACGTCGATAAGTAACCGATCATCGCATAAGTTGACAGCCCCCGGTAAATCGAAGGCTGTAGTAACCATATGGTTATATCGATTTAAATGTTGATATGCTCGCAGATGCTGACTGTAACGATGCGATTGCGGCCACTGCCATTACGGCCTGAATGAAGGACCAAATGGGCCATGGCATGGCGACGATCTTGCCTTCGAGGCCCATCCGGCCCTAGAGAGCAATAGGCAAGCGGCACCGGGTAAGCATGACCAAGAAACAAATTGCAATCATAGGCGGGGGTCCCGCAGGATTGATGGCGGCAGAGACCCTATCGCTGTTCGGCCATCGTATCGCTGTCTATGACAGCATGCCGACGGTGGCGCGCAAGTTTCTGCTAGCCGGAAAATCCGGCCTCAACATCACGCATTCGGAAGACTACAGCCTTTTTACCACCCGCTTCGGCGCTGCTTCGCCTCGATTGCGCGCAGCGCTTGACGACTTCCAGCCTAATGACATCAGAGCTTGGGCACAGGGTCTGGGAACGGAAACCTTCGTCGGTTCTTCCGGCCGCGTCTTCCCGAAAGTCATGAAGGCATCGCCGCTCCTGCGCGCCTGGCTTGCGAGGCTGGAAGCGCGAGATGTGAGCATCATGACGCGGCACCGCTGGTGCGGCTTCGAGGATGGCGGCCTGACATTCGAAACGCCGCAGGGGCGCGAGCTTGTCCGTCCCGACGCCATTCTCCTCGCGCTCGGTGGTGCAAGCTATGCCCGGCTCGGATCGGACGCGACATGGGTCGGCGGGCTCCGTGACAAGGGGGTCGACATCGCCGCGTTCCAGCCGGCCAATTGCGGTTTCGACGTCACCTGGAGCGCGATGTTCAGCGAACGCTTTGCCGGCGAACCTCTCAAGGCCGTGACGGCGACATCGGAGGCGGGGAGTTTTCCGGGCGAGTTCGTCATCTCAAAAACGGGGATCGAGGGCAGCCTGGTCTATGCGCATGCCGCCGCGCTGCGTGACCGCTTGACGAAGAAAGGCGAGGCTTCACTCATTGTCGATCTGGTGCCCGGACGCGATGAGGAGCGTTTGGCGCGCGATCTGGCACGGCAGGACCCCAAGGCCAGCTTCTCCAATCGGCTGCGCAAGGCCATCGGCATCGAGGGCGTCAAGGCGGGCCTTTTGCGCGAGCTCGCCGAGCCGGTCGTCCTTTCTCATCCGGAGGGTCTCGCAAGTCTGATCAAGGCGCTACCAATCCCACTGCTGAGAACAAGGCCGATCGCGGAGGCTATCTCGTCCGCCGGCGGCATCCGTTGGAATGAGCTCGACGAGGGATATATGTTGAGGAAGCTCCCAGGCACTTTCGTCGCCGGCGAGATGATCGACTGGGAGGCACCGACCGGCGGCTATCTCCTGACGGCCTGCCTTGCGACCGGGCGCGCGGCGGCGAAAGGCATGGATGCCTGGCTCAAGACCAATTGATTAAGCCTGAATGCCTGAGCTTCAGCCGATCCGGCCCTTCTCCATCAGCCAGGCGACCGCCTCCTGAACGGCCTGCAGCGAGGTGTAGCGAGGCCGGTAATCAAGCAGCCGTTCAGCCTTCGCGATCGAGCAATTCGGGCTTCTGGCAATGTGCTCCCAGGTCGCCTCCGCATCTTCCGCCGACTGGCCTTCGGCCCATTTCCCATAGGGCTGAAATTCCAGCTTCGGCTCATATCCGAACCAGCGCGACATGGCCTCTGCATAGCCCCTGAGCGTCAGTGCACCACCTGAAACCGCATGGAAAGCCTCTCCCGTCGAGGCTCGCCAGTTGGCGATGGCGCCCATGAACATCTGCGCTACGTCATCGGCATGAACGTGGTGGACTGTCTCCAGGCCGAAATTCGGCAAGACAAGGGTTTCGCCTCGCGCCAAAGTCGAGAAGGCGGATAGATTGAAATGCCCGGCGGGATTGAGGGGCGCCCAGCCCGGACCGACAATATGGCCGGGATGAATCAAGGTTGCGGGAAATCCTCTACGGCGCGCCTCCTCAAGCAGATGCACTTCGATCGCGGCTTTCTGGATACCATAGTCACCGAACGGCTGCTTCGGCGCTTCTTCCGGCGTCGGCACGACGGTCGAAAATCCATGCGTCCAGATCGTGCCCGTATGCAGGAAATGGCCGACATGATCGGTGAGCGCCTCTGTCAGATGCCTTGCGCTGTCGAGCGTAAAGCAGATCATGTCGATAACGATATCCGGCTTCAATGCGCGAATGGCTGGACCGAAACTGCCGTCCTTCTCCATCGCAGCGCGATCCATCGCCCGCATCTCCACATCATTCCACGCCTTGTTCGGCGAATACGGTTTGGCCTGGCCACGGCTGATCGCCGCGACTTCGTGACCTGCCTCGATCAGCCGCGGCACGAGATAGGTGCCGATATGGCCCGTTGCACCGATAATCACCGTGCGCGTCATGATGTCCTCCCAAGGATCAGGATCGAAATCGGCGGCTGCCGACATTCGAGAAGTGAGCTGCCCCGTGAGAATAGGAGAGCGGACGGCTTTGTCATCCCCTCTCATGGCTGAAAAGTCATTCATCGCCGTCTTCACTGCAGGAGGCGGTGACGAATGCATCCAGGCATCACTTTGCGGCAGACAGCAGTGTAATGCGCTGCGCATTGAGATTGGCGATCGCACTCGCAGACAACCCAGCACGTCATGCAATGGCAGCAGCATCTTGCGGACTGCATCGGTGACCGAATCGCCACTTTTTCCATCACCTATACAAGGGCACGCGAATTCATAGGCGTTGACGGGGCAAAAGCCGAAGATCGGCCTTTTGGAATCCTTGCGGCCAGGGCGCCAATGAACTGATTTATTCTCAATAGATACAACAGCTTAAATTGAATTCCCGCAACTGCAACTCTTTATGGCATCGGTATTGCTTGCCTGGTTTTCCAGATCACGCCGCCAGGATTTACCCATGCCGAACAAGACATCATCACCATCGCTACGACAGCCGATACCGGAACTCGGATGACGGGATACCTTTCGAGAGCCAAGGCTCAGAACTACCGGAAACATCGCTGAAGCTCACTCATGACTCCTTCCAACAGACAGACCACTCGAACCAATTCGCCATCGTCCGGTGCCATGATCGCGACGCCGCATTGGCTGGCCAGCGAAGCTGGCGCGAAAGTGCTCAGGCGCGGCGGCAATGCGATCGAGGCGCTGGTTGCCGCCGGAGCTGCGCTATCGGTCACCTATCCCCATTTCTGCGGGCTCGGCGGCGACGCGGTCTGGCTGGTGGCGGACGAAACAGGCAATGCACAGACTTTCCTCGGCATCGGGCAGGCGGCTGCGGCCATCCCGCATGGAGATATAGCTTTGCGAGGCGCAGCCTCCACACTGACGACGGCCTGCCTCGTGGATAGCTGGGAGAAAGTGCTTGCCTATTCCGCCGACGAATGGGGCGGCACAGAGCGCTTGCCAGCTCTTCTCGACGACGCCATTGCGCTCGCGGACGGTGGCTTCGAAGTCAGTCGGTCGCAGGCCTTCTGGTACGAATTCCGGCGCAATGAACTGAGTGGCTGGCCCGGCTTCACCGGGCTCTTCCGATCTGGCGGCGCCCAGCACCAGCCCGCCTTGGCGCGGACGCTCGAGGCCATAGCTCGTCAGGGCACCCGCGAATTCTATGAGGGGGCTCTCGCTCGTCGAATTGTGAACGGGCTTGCAGAGGCAGGTTCTCCTCTTTCGGCCACGGATCTTGCCGCCACACGAACTGATGTTGCGGCTCCCCTCCAGCGGGCCTATCGCGACACGATACTTCTTGCTCCACCTCCGCCGACGCAGGGGATAACTACTCTCGGGATCATGGGCGTGCTCGACCATTTGCCGATGGCGGCTTTCCCGCCCGACAGCCCAGCCTATTATCATGCGCTCGTCGAAGCCGTGAAACAGGCTTTTCTCGACCGGCATGCAATTGCCGATCCTCGCTTCGCCGAGGACGCCTCGAAATACCTCCTCGATCCGGCACGCCTTGCCGCCAAGGCTGCGGCAATCGACCCGGAACGAGCCCTGCCCTGGCCACAAGATTATCGACACGGCGACACGGCGCTACTTGCGGCCGTGGACGCCAATGGACGATGCGCATCACTGCTGCAAAGCCTCTATTTCGACTGGGGCAGCGGCGTCGTGGTCGGCGACACCGGCCTCCTCTGGCAAAACAGGGGGGCAGCTTTCAGCATCGATCCAGCAAATCCCAATTGCGTCCAACCGGGGAAGCGGCCTTTCTACACGCTCAATCCGGGCCTTGCGCTGAAAGACGGACGCCCGCATCTCATCTATGGTACACAGGGCGCGGACGGTCAGCCACAGACGCTGTCGTTGCTGCTCAGCCTGCTTATCGACCATGGCCTTGATCCGGCTGTAGCGCTTGCACGCCCGCGGTTCTTGCTCGGTCGCACCTTCTCGGACAGCCGTAACAGCCTGAAGATCGAGGAAAATATCGGCATTGAAGTGGTTTCCGCGCTCGCAGCGATGGGGCATGAGATCTCGACCATCGACGCGCTTAGCCCGCTTGGTGGCCAAGCCGGCGTGATCCGCATCGGCGAAGACGGAGCGATCTACGGTGCGCATGATCCCCGCAGCGACGGAGGCGCGATCCTGCTGTGAACACCGTGAACCCGCCGCTCGATCTCGTCATCCGAAATGTCCGCGTCGAGGAAGATGGCGATCTCGTCGACATCGCTGTGCGGGGCGACCGGATCACAGCTATTGGCCCCGGCATTCGGTGCGACGCGGTATCGGACGTCGACGGCCAGGGAAGCTTCGCCTTCGGTGGATTTGCCGATACGCATATCCACCTCGACAAGGCCTGCATTCTCGACCGCTGCACGATTTGCGAAGGCACACTTGCCGAGGCAGTAAGAGAAACGGCCAAAGCCAAGACAGGTTTTGACGATGACGATGTTTATGTCCGAGCCGCACGCGTCGTCGAGAAAGCGATTTCTCACGGCACGACGCGGATGCGGACCTTCGTCGAGATCGATCCTCGCGCCGGTTTCCGTTCCTTCGAGGCAATCAAGCGCATCCGAAGGGACTATGCTTTCGCGGTCGACATCGAAATCTGCGCCTTCGCTCAGGACGGGCTCACGAACGAGCCCCAAACACACGACATGCTCGTTACAGCACTTGCAGATGGTGCCGATCTGGTGGGCGGCTGTCCGTATACGGACCCATCCCCTGGCCAGCATATAGACATGATTTTTGCTTTGGCAAAAAAGCACAATGTTTCAGTCGACTTTCATCTCGACTTCAGTCTCGATCCCGATCGAGCCGATCTGCCCAAGGTGATCGACGCGACGCTGCGTCATGGCTGGCAGGGTCGCGTATCGATCGGCCATGTTACCAATCTGTCGGCCATGCCCAACGCCCGGATTCTTGCCATCGCCGATAGTCTCGCAGAGGCCGGGATCGCTCTATCCGTGCTTCCGGCAACCGATCTGTTCCTGATGGGCCGCGGGCATGATCGGCTGGTCCCGCGTGGTGTCGCACCAGCCCACGTGCTTGCAGCTCGCGGCGTTGTAACCTCTATTGCGACCAATAATATTCTAAACCCCTTCACGCCCTATGGCGACGCTTCATTAATCCGCATGGCCAATCTGTACGCCAATGTCGCCCAGCTCGCACGCGACGACGAGATGGCTCTGGTCTTCGACATGGTGGGCGAAATGGCAGCAAGCCAGCTCGACGGCAGCGCGCGTCTGCAAGCCGGCGGCGAGGCGACGATCGTGCTTCTCGACAGCCCCGGCCCCCGCGCTGCCGTGCGCGAGATCGCCCGGGTGGTAGCCGGCTGGAAAAGAGGGCGCAAGAGCTTCGACAATGGCCGCCCCATGCTCCACAAAGGCACCTGAAACGCCGCGTCATTTTATCGAACAATTGAACGGTCCATGCCTGGAGAAGCGAAGCTGAGATCGCCGTTGGACGCGCCTTTAAGGCCGAACGCTCAATCGTGCCGTTGCAGGAAGCCTGAGACCGTCTTCAGGCAAAGATCCTTCTCTTCGACATGCGGCATATGGCTCGAATTTTCGAAGAGCACCCATTCGCAGCCCGGGACGCGATCGAGATAGGGCTTGACGACCAGTGGCGTCGCCTCGTCGTATTTGCCTGAGATCAGCAGGGTCGGCGCTTCGATGAGGGGAAGCCTGTCTTCGATCGTCCAGTCCCTCATGGTGCCGATGACGTGAAACTCGGTCGGACCGTTCATGTTGCGGTAAACGGTATTGTCTTCGTCCATGGTGGCGAAGGTGCGGGCAACCTCTGCCGGCCAGGGCACGACGCGGCAGACATGGCGATCGTAGAAGACGCGGGAGGCGGCGATATAATCCGGATCGGTGATCGTTCCGGCCCGCTCATGCCTCAATAGCGTGTCCTGCACCTGCTGCGGCAGCTCCTCGCGAAGACGGTTCGCTTCGGCGACCCAGGTGTGCATGTTGGCCGGCGAATTGGCGATCACTAGCGCTTTCAATCCCTTCGGTCGACGCACCGCATGTTCGGCGCCCAGCATGCCGCCCCAGGACTGCCCGAGAAAGGCGTAGCGATCCTGAATGCCGAGATGCTTCAGCAGCGTATCCAGCTCATCAAGGAACAAAGCCGGCGTCCAGAAGTCCGGACCTTTCTCCGGCAGTCGCGTGGACTTGCCGTTGCCGAGCTGGTCGTAGTGGATGACAGCGCGACCATCGATCTCGGCAATGCCCTTGAAACTGTCGACATAATCATGGGTGCAGCCCGGCCCGCCATGGGCGACGACGAGCGGCAGCCTGCCGGAATCGAGTGAACCGGTGATGCGGTACCATGTCCGATATTCACGAAAGGGCAGAAAGGCTTCCTGCGTCGGGATTGCGGCCACGTGTCTCTCCATCTCCAGGCTTCGATGGACAAGACCATAACGCGGCCGAAACGGGTGCGGCAGCTATCACAAGTTATAGGATGGCTGTGCATCCAGCAGGCGATAATGCGTGGCGCGAACGACCGCCTGCGTGCGGTTCTTCGCGCCGAGTTTCTTTGCCGCGGCATTGAGGTGCATGACGACCGTCGGTACCGAGCGGTCGATGATGCGTGAGATCTCCTTGGCGGAATAACCTTCGGCGGAATAGCGCAGGCATTCCCGCTCCCGCTCCGTCAACCGGATCTTGCCGACACTGAGCGCTGCGGTATCGAAGAGCGAATAGGCCGTCTCGTGGAAGACATGGGCGAGCAAGTTGAAATCGGCGATATAGCGCAAAGCATCGCGCTCGAACGCCTTGTTGGCGCCGAAACGGATTCCTGTGACCGTCGCATAATCGCCGCGTGGCATGTGCACCGGTACGGTGACACCCGTCGACATGTCACGCTCGCTCAAGTAACGCGCAACAGGAACCGTATCCTCGCTCATGAAACGCTTAATCAGCGTATCGGCATTGGAATCATAATTCCAGAAGAACGGCGCCGAGGTGCGTAGCGCCACCTGCTGCACAGGATCGATGCGGAAATAGCCGCGATCAAACCAGTATTCGTACATGTCGTCGGAGATATTCCTGAGCTTCAGAAGCGACGGGATCATGATCTTGCCGTCGAGGTCGTAGGGCACAGGCGAATAATCGTAGATCAACGCCTCGAAACCGATTGCCTTCATGCTTTCGAAGATATGGTCGATGCGGCCGTCCAGCGTTTGATGCGCCGTGAACTGGCGCCTGATGGTTCCGATTTGATCGAACATGCAGCGGTTCCCGTCTGTGCCTGCGACCGCCCAACCTATCACTTCTTATAGCTGGTGCGGAGCCCGGTTTAAGGTAAAAATTTAGCCATGCTCAAATATTGAGCAAGCAGAATCTTTCGCCGGAGTTGTCAATGTGGCGTGAAATCGAGCCCGAGGCGCGGCACATCGTCGAAGTCGATGGCCACAAGGTGGTCGCCTACAGCTTCGGCAGCGGACCGGAGACGGTCTTCTGCCTGAACGGTGGCCCAGGCCTTCCCTGCGACTATCTGCGCGAGGCGCATTCCTGCCTGGTCGATAGGGGTTACAGGGTCGTTGCCTTCGACCAACTCGGCACCGGCGCCTCCGACCGTCCCACAGACAAGAGCCTCTGGACCATCGGTCGCTATGTCGAGGAGACGGAAACCGTCCGCAAGGCGCTTGGCCTCGGCAAGGTGCATATGCTCGGTCACTCCTGGGGCGGCTGGCTGGCGATCGACTATGCGCTGACTTATCCCGAGAACCTGCAGACGCTTATTCTCGAAGACACCGTTGCCGATATGCCGCATCTGATTTCCGAGCTGGAACGACTGCGCGCGGCGCTCGGGCCGGAAACGGTCGCGATGATGCAGAAGCATGAGGCACAGGGCACCTACGATCACCCAGAATATCTCGCCGCCGTCACCATCCTCAACTATCGCCATGTCTGCCGTCTGCCGGAATGGCCGGCACCTGTTCGCCGCTCGCTCGATGACTGGAACATGGGTCCCTACGAGACGATGCAGGGGCCGAACGAATTTCTCTACATCGGCAACCTCAAGGACTGGAACCGTATTTCGGACCTTCCGCGGCTTGCCATGCCGGTGCTGATCACGACGGGCGAACATGACGAGTTGACGCCGGCCTGCGCGCTCAGGATGAAGCTTGCTTTGAAGGATGCCGAGCTCAAGGTCTTCGCCAATGCCAGCCACATGCCTTTCTATGAAAACCCGCAGGATTACTATCCGGCACTCCTCGATTTCCTGTCACGGCATAGGGCAAGCTGATGCAAGGTAAGGCGATCCAATCCCACCGACGACAAGGGGGCGATCGCCGCCATGCATCGCTATAAATTCGTATTGACGCGACCGCTGCAGTTCCTGCCTGTTATCTTCGGCATCAGCGTTATCACCTTCGTGCTGGTCCGCCTCATTCCCGGCGATCCCGCACGCAATATCCTCGGCACGCGCGCTACACCGGCAGCACTTGCCAGCATTCGCGCGCAATATGGCCTCGATCAGCCGATGTGGCTGCAATATTTCTATTTCATCAAGAATCTCGGCAATGGCGAGATGGGCAAATCGATCCTCTACAAGATTGACGTTTTGCCGCTGATTTCGACCCGGATCGAGCCGACCATCGCGCTGGTCGTCACAAGCGTTATCCTCTCAATCGTGATTGCCGTGCCGATGTCGGCGATCGCGGCGCGCAATGTCGGCCGCGCGCCGGACCATATCGTGCGTGTCGTCTCGACCTTCGGCATCGGCTTCCCGCCCTTCTGGCTGGGGCTGATGCTGATCATCCTCTTCAGTGTCCAGCTAGGCGTCCTGCCGGTCTCGGGCTACGGCACGTCGATCGGCGAGAAGATTGCCCATCTCATTTTGCCGGCCCTGACGGTGGCGCTGTCGCTCTCAACCGTGCTGACCCGCAGCCTGCGGGCGGCCATGATCGAATCGCTTAAATCGGACGTGGCGACCGCGGCTCGTGCTCGCGGCATGCCAGAGGGTATCGTCTTCTGGCGGCATGTCGTGCCGAACTCTCTGGTGCCGACGATCAACCTGCTTGCAGTCAACATCGGCTGGCTGATCGGCGGCACGGTCGTCGTCGAAAGCGTCTTTGCCCTGCCCGGCATGGGTCAGTTGCTGGTGCGCGCCATCTTCTCGCGCGACTACATGGTCGTCCAGGGTGTTGCGATGGTGTTTGCCTGCGCCACGGTGCTCGTCAACTTCCTCGCCGACATAGTGACCGTCGCAGCCGATCCGAGGGTGAGACTATGAGCATCGATAATACGATTGCCGATCGCGGCATCGACTGGAGGAAGTTCATCGGCAAGCACCTGACGCTGACGCTTGGCGGCGGGATCCTGCTGTTCTTCCTCTTTCTCGCGATCTCCGCCCCTCTCGTCGCGCCCTATGATCCGATCTTCCAGAATGCCGATGTCCGCCTGCAGGCGCCGTCGCTGCCTCATCCTTTCGGCACCGATAATTTCGGGCGCGATATTCTGTCCCGCGTCATCTGGGGTGCGCGCATCGATCTGCAGATCGCCATCATCGGCGTACTCTTTCCCTTCGTGATCGGCACCACTGTCGGCACCGTCGCCGGCTTTTTCGGCGGTATTGTCGACGCGCTCTTCATGCGCATCGTCGATATCATCCTCGCCTTCCCTTTCCTGGTGCTGATGCTGTCGATCATCGCCATCCTCGGGCCGGGGTTGAGCAGCTTCTACATTGCCATGGCCCTGGTCGGCTGGGTATCCTATGCGCGTCTCATCCGCGCGCAGATGCTGATCCTGAAGGGCAGCGACTATGCTGTTGCCGCCGTCAGTCTCGGCTTCAGCCGGCCACGCATCATGTTCCGTCATCTCTTGCCGAACGCCATTGCCGGCTCGATCGTCTTTTCCATGTCGGATGCCGTGCTGGTGCTCCTGAGCGGCGCGGCCGTCAGCTATCTCGGCCTCGGCGTGCAGCCGCCACTTGCCGAGTGGGGCGTCATGGTCGCGGAAGGCCAGAGCTTCATCACCACCGCCTGGTGGATCACGCTTTTTCCCGGCCTTTCCATCGTCTGCCTCGCCTTCGGCTTCAGCATGCTGGGCGATGCGCTCGGCGAACTGCTCGGGGTGCATGAATGAGCGAGCCCGTCCTTTCCGTTCGCGACCTCGTAGTCAAAGCCCGTCTCGACGGCGGTGCACGCACGCTGATCGATGGCGTTTCGCTCGATCTCGGCAAGGGTGAGATTCTCGGCCTCGTCGGCGAGAGCGGTTCCGGCAAGAGCCTCTTGTGCCGCTCGCTGGTACGGCTGCTGCCATCGTCGCTTCTTAACATCGAAAGCGGCTCCATCCGTCTCGAAGGGCGCGAACTCACGGAAATCAGCGATACCGAGATGCTTGAAGTGCGCGGCGGCGAGATCGGCATGATCTTTCAGAACCCGACGAGCCATCTCGACCCCGTCATGCGCATCGGCGACCAGATCGCGGAGGGCATCCGCTACCATCAGGGTCTCAAAGCGCGCGAGGCCCGCGCAGCCGCGACCGAGATCCTTGCCCAGGTCGGCTTTCCCGATCCCATCAGGCAGTATGACAGCTATCCGCACGAGTTTTCCGGCGGAATGCGGCAGCGTGCGATGATCGGCGTCGCGCTCTCCTGCAACCCGAAGATCCTGATCGCCGACGAACCGACAACGGCCCTCGACGTCACCATCCAGGCGCAGATCCTGCGGCTCCTGATCGACATTCGCGACAAGCGCGGGCTTTCGATCATCCTGATCACCCATGATCTAGGCATCGTCGCCCAGACCTGCAACCGGATCGCCGTCATGCGCGGCGGCCGGCTGCTCGAACAGGGCCTCAAAAGGACGATCCTAGGCCAGCCTGAAAATCCCTATACGATCGAACTGATCAAGAGCCACCCCTCCTTGCCCGACGAAGCAGCAGTAACGCAGCCGGAGCCGGCCCGACCGGACATGGGAGCCAGGCCGCTGCTCGAAATCGACGACCTGCACGTCCGCTTCAAGGTCGGCGGCGGTCTCTTCAAGGGCAGCGGTGCGAAGACGATCAGCGCCGTTTCCGGCGTTAGCCTGCAGGTCATGCCGGGCGAGACCGTTGGCATAGTCGGTGAATCCGGCAGCGGCAAGAGTACGCTTGCCCGCGCCATTCTCGGCCTTACCCCGATCTCTTCCGGCCATGTCACTTTCGACGGTGCGGATCTCACCCAGCAGAAGAGCGCCGGCCTTGCCAGGTTGCGACGCGAAACCGCCATGGTTTTCCAGGACCCGTTCAACGCACTCAACCCGCGCCTGACGATCGGCCAGACGCTCGCCGAGGTCCTGAAAGTCCACGGCAAGGTCGCGAGGGCCGACATCCCCACACGCATAGCCGAGCTTCTCGATCTCGTCGGGCTGGAGCGTGAATTCGCCGACCGCAAGCCACGCAGCATGAGCGGCGGCCAATGCCAGCGCGCCGGCATTGCAAGGGCGCTGGCGGTCGACCCGAAACTCATCATAGCCGACGAGTGCGTGGCCGCTCTCGATGTCACCATCCAGGCGCAGATCGTCGATCTATTCCGCGAATTGACGCGCAGGATGAGCCTGACATTGATCTTCATCGCCCACGATCTCGCCATCGTGCGCAATCTCTGTGAGCGGACCGTCGTGATGTATCGCGGCGAGATCGTCGAGGAAGGCCGCTCGCAGAAGATCTTTTCTCACCCGAAGCATCCCTATACCGCGGCGCTCATTGCAGCGATCCCCGATATCGATCCGGACAGGCCGCTGCATGGCGAACGCGATTCGGTGCCGGCCGGGCAGACCCAATCAGCAAAACGCATGCGATAACAACGAAGGGAACGAATTCATGACCAACAGGTGGAAAACAATCGGGCTTGCCGCAATTCTTGTCGGCTTGACGCTAAGTGCCAGCTACGCCGAAGCCGCCGGCGTGCTCACCATCGGCCGCCGCGAGGATTCGACAACGTTCGACCCAATCAAGACGGCGCAGAATATCGACAACTGGGTGTTCTCCAACGTCTACGACGTGCTGGTGCGCGTCGACAAGACGGGCACGAAGCTGGAGCCGGGCCTCGCAGAAAGCTGGACGGCCTCGGATGACGGCCTCACCTACGTCTTCAAGATCCGCGACACGAAATTCTCGGACGGCTCACCGCTGACGGCTGATGACGCGGCCTTCAGCCTGCTGCGCATCCGGGACGACAAGGCATCGCTCTGGAGCGATTCCTACAAGGTGATCGACACCGCGATTGCGACCGATCCGCATACTCTAACGATCAAGCTCAAGCACGCCTCGGCGCCTTTCCTATCGACGCTCGCCTTGCCGAACGCATCGGTGATCTCGAAGGCCTGGATGGAATCGATGGGGCCGGACGCCTATGCCGAAAAGCCGATCGCCTCGGGAGCCTTCTCCGTTGAGGAATGGCGGCGCGGCGACCGCATCATCCTGAAGAAGAATCCGAATTTCTGGCAGGCGGATCGCGTCAAGCTCGATGGCGTCGAATGGATCTCGGTGCCCGACGACAATACCCGCATGCTCAACGTGCAGGCAGGGCAACTCGATGCGGCGATCTTCGTGCCCTTCTCGCGTGTCGAGGAGCTGAAGAAGGATCCGAATCTCAGCGTGCTGATCGATCCCTCCACGCGTGAGGATCATCTGCTGATCAATCACGCCCACGGCGATCTTGGCAAGAAGGAGGTCCGTCAGGCCCTGGACCTGGCAATCGACAAGAAGGCGATCGTCGACGCGGTTACCTTCCACCAGGGCACGGTCGCCAATTCCTACATTCCAAAGGGCGCTTTGTATTATTATGCGGATAATCTGCAGCGACCCTACGATCCGGAGAAGGCCAAGCAGATGCTTTCGGCAGCCGGCGTCTCCAATCTCACCTTAAAGTACCTCATTCGCGCTGGCGACGAGGTGGATGAGCAGACGGCCGTGCTGGTTCAGCAGCAGCTAGCCAAGGCCGGCATTACCGCCGACCTGCAAAAGGTAGACCCCAGCCAGGAATGGGACATGACCGTCGCCGGCGACTATGACATCTCTGTCAACTACTGGACCAATGATATTCTCGACCCCGACCAAAAGACCACCTTCGTGCTCGGTCATGACTCCAACAACAACTATATGACCAACTACAAGAATGAGGCGGTAAAGGATCTGGTCGCCAAGGCGCGGCAGGAGCTGGACCCGAAGAAGCGCGAACAGATGTATATCGACCTTCAGAAAATGGCGAAGGACGACGTGAATTGGGTCGATCTCTACTACAGCCCGTATATCAACGTCTCGCGCAAGAACATCGAGAATTTCCACCAGAACCCACTTGGCCGCTTCTTCCTTGAAGACACAGTCAAGAATTGACATCTCATCATCCGAGCCGAAGCTCCGCTGTCACAAAGACAGCGGAGTGTTGCTGTGCGAGACGACCCCTTTCGCAAACTCACGAAGCGGTTATTCTGCTATCCTGATATGAAGCAAGGATCGTTGACGGATGCAGGCGCCGCAAGGTGAATTTCGAGAACACATGACGATACTGGGCAACCTTAACGCGGCCTCATTCGTCCCGTGGATCCGGCGTCATGCCAAAAAACTCGGACTTACACAGACATTCTTCCATTCCGATGCGGATCGGATCGAGCTTGAGGTCACCGGGCCTGCGGAACTGATCGACATGCTGGAAATGGGCTGCTCGCTGGGTCCGATCGACGTCTGGGTCGAGGAGATCAAGCGCAGGGTCATGGACAGCGCCGAACCGTCATATCTTAGGAATTCCTGATCTACTGCCTTTTATTTAATCATTGTTGCCAATGCGAATTATTTATGCAAGCTTTTGAAGGCTGTGGGGATGCAGGGATCGGCGCCTGCCTATGACTGGTGGCGCTAAGCCATTGGTGAAATTAAGAGAGCTAAGGCTATGCCATTTGATGGGGTCGGATCCTGGGCACCAGTCGCCCTTTCCTCTGATCTGCCACCAGGAACCGTCATGCCGGCCTGGACATCGGTTGGCCCGATTGCCCTGTGGCGCAGTCAGTCGGGCCGCGCAACCGCATCTTCCGATCGCTGTCCGCATCGCGGAATGAGATTGTCGCACGGCTTCGTCCGCGGCGAGGCGCTGTCCTGCATCTATCATGGCTGGAGCTATTCGCTGTCAGGCGGATGCATTCGCATTCCCGCGCATCCCGACCTGGTTCCTCCCGAAACCATCCGTGTCGCCGTCCAGCAGGTACAAGAGGCTGATGGCATCTTATGGGTAGCCGTCGGACAACCGGCAACGCAGCCCCCGCAGCTCGGCGAACTCATACCGTTGCGCTCGCTAACGGTGGAAACCGATGTTGCGGCGATCGAGGACACAGCCTGCGCGAAGATCGACAAGGACGGGCTGATCTGTCTGCCCGAATTTCCCTGGATCGGGCTGCTGCTGGCGCCTCAGGCGAAGCATACGCTCATTCTTCTCATGATCGAAAAGGAGCGCAGCCCGGCAGACCGCCTTGCGGCATCCCGGATTGTCGAATCCCTCCGCCGCCGAGCGGAAGAGCGCCATAGGGAGATTGCAGAATGAAAGGCGGCGCGATGATCGACGAATGGTATCCGGTCGGCCTTTTCAGCCAGCTCAGCGAAAAGGGAAACAAGACCTGGCTGATGGGCGAGGCGATCGAGGTCGCGCGCGATCAGGATGGCAACGCACGGGTGGTGACTGCCGAGGGAAAAGCCCTCCCTGTCCGCGTCCGATATGGCCATGTCTGGTCTTCGCTCGGAAAGCCCGACAAGGAACTTTTCGCCATTCCGGAGGCCGATCAGCCAGGTCGCCGTTTCGTCGACGTCGGCGTCGTCCGCGTACGCTGCTCGCCGCTTCGCGCCGTCGAGAACTTTCTCGACATCGCGCATTTTCCCTTCGTCCACACCGACATCCTCGGCGCGGAACCGCATACGGAGGTCGAAAACTACAAGGTCGAAATCCGCGAGGGCGTGGATGAAGTCTGGGCAACGCAGGTGAAGTTCTACCAACCGCAGGCTGCCAAGTCCGCGACCGGCGGCATTACGACCGAGTACATGTATCGCGTGCCGGCGCCGACCTGTTCGGTCCTCTACAAGACATGCCCTCCGCGACCCAGCGAATGGGATGTCATAACCCTGTTCGTCCAGCCTCTTGCCGAAGATGTATGCGACGTATGGCCGTGGATGGCGCTCTTCGACGACGAAACGCCGATGACGGACCTCATTCACTTTCAGCAGACGATCTTCCTGCAAGATCGTTCGATCCTTGAAAACCAGATCCCTTCACTTCTTCCGCTTGATCCTGGCATGGAAATCCCGACAAGGGCCGACCTCACCTCGATCGCCTACCGGCGATGGCTCAAGCGCCACAACTATACCTATGGCGCACAATTGGTCGCACAATGAAGCTCTACGACTATATTTTATCGCCAAGCTGCTACAAGGTGCGCTTGATGGCCGCCATCCTGGGCATCAAGCTTGAAATCCGGTCCGTCGACTTCCATCCCGGCGCGGAACACCGTGGACCGGAGCTTATGGCGCTCAATCCGGCAGGCTCCATCCCGATCCTCGAGGATGGCGATCTCGTACTGACCGAATCCTCGGCAATGCTTGCCTATCTTGCCGCCGATGGTGGGCCGGAGTGGCTGGGCCACGGCTCACCGCAGGAGACGGCGCGCGTGCAGCAATGGCTCTCCTTTTCGCATCGCCTGACGGCAAACCTTGGCGGCGCGCGGCTTCATGAAATGCTGCTGCGGCCAGGAGATATCAAGGCATTGCAGGCTCAGGGGATTGCGGCACTGCGCGAGCTCGAAGCAGGCCTCTTCGAACAAGCCGAGCGCGGCATGCGGTTCCTTGCAGGAAGCCGGGCGACCATCGCCGATATCGCCTGCTTCCCCTACGTGGCACTTGCGCCTGACGGCGGCATCTCGCTTGATCCGTACCCCTTGATCCGGCTCTGGATGCGCGCCATCCGCAGCCTGCCTGGTTTCATCGAAATGCCCGGCATTCATCGCCTGCACGAACTGAAACCCGACCCGCATCCGGCAGGGGAGACATGATGGAATGACCGGCTATCTCCTGAAGAATTGTGCAGCCGTTATCGTCGACGAGGGCAATGGGCCGAGCGTGCGCCGCAACGTCGACCTGCTCACCAAAGGCCCGGCGATCCAGGCGATCGGCGAGAACCTGTCGTTGGATCCGTTACCCGAGGGCACCATCGTCCAGGATGCATCAGGCTGGTTCGTCTATCCGGGGCTCGTCAATACGCATCACCACTTCTTTCAGTGCTTCGTGCGAAACCGGGCCGAGCTCGACTGGACGAAGCTTTCCGTCATCGAATGGCTCGATCGGATCTATCCCATCTTCTCGCGATTGACCGAGGATTGCTTCTATCATTCCTCGGTCACCGCCATGGCCGAGATGATCAAGCATGGCTGCACGACCGCCTTCGATCACCAATACTGCTTTCCCCGCCATGCCGGAAAGCGCCTGATCGATCGCCAGTTCGAGGCGGCCGACCTTCTGGGCATGCGCTTTCACGCCGGTCGCGGCGGCAACACCCTGCCGAAATCCGAGGGGTCGACGATCCCAGATGCCATGCTCGAAACCACGGATGAATTCATCGCCGATTGCGCACGGCTGATCGACAGCTATCACGATGCCGGCCCCTTCAGCATGCGCCAGGTGGTCGTCGCCCCCTGCCAGCCGGTCAATTGCTATCGCGAAACCTTCGTCGAGTCGGTCGCGCTGGCGCGCGATCGCCGCGTGCAGCTGCACACACATGTCGGCGAAGGCGAAAGCCCAGTCATCGAGGCACGGCATGGCATGCGCACGGTCGACTACTGCACCGAATTGGGCTTTGCAGGCCCGGATACCTTTTATGCCCATTGCTGGGAACTGACGCATGACGAGCTACGCAAAATGGCGGCAAGCGGCACCGGCGTCTCGCATTGCCCGGAGCCGGTCTATCTCGTCGGCGCCGAAGTGACTGATATCCCGGCGATGCAGGCCTTCGGCTTGCGTATCGGCCTTGGTTGCGACGGAGCGGCATCGAACGACAACTCGAACCTCATGCACTGCATCCATTCCGCCTACATGCTGCAGTGCCTGACGGCCTCGACGCGTCAGCACGCCGTCCCCGCTCCGCT
Source organism: Martinezella hainanensis (assembly GCF_900094555.1). Taxonomy (GTDB): domain Bacteria; phylum Pseudomonadota; class Alphaproteobacteria; order Rhizobiales; family Rhizobiaceae; genus Rhizobium; species Rhizobium hainanense. The sequence goes on along the minus strand of NZ_FMAC01000005.1, from coordinate 69,412 downwards.
TGACTTTCTCCAGTACGCGACAAGCGGAGGCGCAAGCCTGCTGGGGCGCACCGATATCGGGCGCCTCGCTCCGGGCATGGCGGCCGATCTCTTCGCGATCGATTCCCGGCGGATGGACTATGTCGGGACGCGGCATGACCCGCTGAGCCTGATCGCCAAGGTCGGGATCGGCATGCCCACCGATCTGACCATGATCAACGGACGCATCGTCTGGCAGGGCGGCGAATTCACCGGACTGGATGAGGCCGCGCTGTTTGCCGCGGCCGAGGCGGCACTTGCAACAGTAGAATTCTGAAAAACCAAAAAGGGGAACTGGGATGCAGAAAAATCTGACCCGCAGAACATTGATGAAGAGCGCGGCTGTCGCAGGCCTCGCAACGGCCTTTACCGGCCGCTCCGCCTTCGCCGCCAACGAACCGCTCGGCATCACGCTCGTCGTGCCCTCGCCGATCGGTGATGTCGGCTGGGGACATGCGCTGGCCGCCGGGCTCGATCCGATCAAGGCTGCCTATGGCGACAAGGTCAAGGTGACCGTAATCGAGAACATTGCCGAAGGCCCGGATGCGGACCGCATCATGAACAAGACGGTCGCCGACGGGAACCACTTCCTGATCGCCGGCTCGTTCGGCTATCAGAACGGCGCGCTTCAGATTGCCCGCCGCAATCCCAAAGTTACCGTTTTGCATGCCTCCGGCTTCCAGGTCGCACCGAATTTCTCGCCCTTCGCCGCCAAGTATTTTCAAGGGACCTATCTGCTCGGCATGGCCGCTGCCGCAGTCTCCAAGACCGGCAAACTCGGTTCGGTCTCTGCCTTTGCCATTCCTGAACTGATCACGTCAATCAACGCCTTCACGCTCGGTGCGCAGGCCGTCAAGCCCGACATCGAAGTATCGGTCGTCTGGGTCAATTCCTGGTTCGATCCGGCCAAGGAGCAGGAGGCAGCCAAGGCTTTGATTTCGCAGGGCTGCGACGTGATCTTCTCGAACGCACAGGATACGCCCTCGGTCATATCAGCCTGCGAGGCGGCCGGCGTCTACGCCTTCAACCTGAATTCCTCGATGAAGAAATATGCGCCGAAGACCTATCTCGGCTGCATCTCCACGGATTGGTCGCCCTTCTTCAAGGCATCGGTCGATGCGCATCTCGCCGGCACCTTCAAAGGTGCCAACGCGTTCCTCGGCGTCGCGGACAAGGTCGTCGAAGTCGTCGACTGGAGCCCGGCGATCCCGGCCGAGACCATGGCGAAAATCAAAGAGGCCGAAGCAAAAATCGCCAGCGGCGGCTTTTCGCCGTTCACCGGTCCGATCACCAAGGCCGACGGCAGCGAGGGCGCGGCTTCCGGCGCGACGCTGACGGATGCGCAGATCGTTGCGATGGACTGGCATGTCAAAGGTGTGAAGACGCCTTTGCCGAAGTAATCAAGTCATGACCATCCCGCTGCTGTCGCTGCGCGGCATCTCCAAAAGTTACGGCCAGGTCCATGCCAACCAGCATATCGACCTGGACGTAGTCCTGGGCTCGATCCATGCCATCCTCGGAGAAAACGGCGCCGGCAAGTCGACCCTGATGAAGCTGATCTACGGCGTCGAACAACCAGACGATGGAAGCATCGCCTGGCATGGGAACCCGCTCAGCCTTGCTTCCCCCGCGGAAGCGAGGCGTACAGGCATCGGGATGGTCTTTCAGCATTTCTCGCTGTTCGAGAGCCTGACGGTTGTCGAAAACATCCGCCTGATCGTGTCAGGCCGCCGGGCCGAACTTGCGCGGCGCATCCGCACGCTGGGGGATGAATTCGGACTTGAAGTCGATCCGCTGGCCCATGTGCATGAACTGTCGGTCGGCGAGCGGCAGCGGGTGGAAATCATCCGATGCCTGATGACCGATCCGAAGCTGCTGATCCTCGACGAGCCGACATCGGTCCTGCCGCCGCAAGCCGTCGAGAAGCTGTTCGACACGCTACGCCGGCTGCGTGACGGCGGCGTGTCGATCCTCTTCATCTCGCACAAGCTGGAGGAGATCCAGTCGCTGTGCGACCGCGCCACGATCCTGCGCGGCGGACGCGTGACCGGACATGTGGATCCGCGCGAGCATGACGCCCATGATCTCGCTCGCATGATGATCGGCCGCGACATGCCGGAGCCGATACCCGCATTGCCTTTGGCCGAGGGCGAAAAGCGCCTGGAGATCATTGGTCTCGATCACCGGCCAGACGATCCCTTCTCGGTGCCGCTGTCCACCATCAGCCTGACCGTTCGCAGCGGCGAGATTCTTGGCATTGCCGGTATTTCCGGGAATGGGCAAAAGGAACTTGCCGCGCTGATTTCGGGAGAAACGACGCTGCCACGGGACAAGCGCGACCAGATCTTCATGATGGGACAGGATGTGGGCAACCTCGATGCCGCCAGCCGTCGAAAGCTGGGCTTTGCCTTTGTCCCGGAAGACCGGCTTGGGCACGGCGCAGTTCCCGAAATGTCGCTGACGCTCAATAGCCTGCTGACGGCTCATCCCTTGAAGCTCGTCAGGCATGGCCTCATCGACAATGCAAAGGCAACCGACTTCGCAAACGAGTGCATCCGGGACTATGACGTGCGCACGCGCGGTCCGGAGGCGGAAGCCGGGTCGCTTTCCGGCGGCAACCTGCAGAAGTTCATCGTCGGCCGCGAAATCATGCTCGCCCCGAAACTTCTGTTTCTTGCGCAACCAACCTGGGGCGTCGATGTCGGCGCGGCCTCTGCTATTCGCAAGCGGCTGATCGAGCTGCGCAATCAAGGCACGGCAATTCTCGTCATATCGGAAGAGCTTGAGGAATTGTTCGAGCTCAGCGACATCATCCAGGTCCTTTACCACGGCACGCTGAGCCCGCCGCTTGTCACCCGCGATACAAAACCCGAAGAGATCGGTCGATACATGATCGGCGCACAGCCCCAACGCGAGAAGGCATTCGCATGAGCAGTTCCTTCTCTGCCGCCCTGCCCACCTTCGCTCGCCGGGAACGGGCCTCGTTCACCGCGAAGTTGCTCGCACCGCCGATCGCTCTCATTGTCACCATCGTCCTCAATCTCGGCCTTTATATCGCCATGGGCCGGGACCCGGCTGCGGTGATCTATGCCATGCTGATCGAGCCGTTCTTCTCCTGGGCCTCATTCTCGGAAGTGTTACTGAAGACTGGCCCTCTGCTTCTGATCGCACAGGGTCTGGCAATCGGCTTTCGCGCGAAGGTCTTCAATATCGGCGCCGAAGGCCAATTCATTCTTGGCGCAGTCTTCGCCTCCGCCATACCCATCTGGATGCCACAGGCAACGGGCCAATGGATGTGGCCCACAATGCTGCTGCTCGGCACTCTCGGCGGCGCTCTATGGGCGTCTCTCACTGCCTTCTGGCGCGTCAGGCTCAACGCCAATGAAATTCTCGTCTCCCTGATGCTGAGCTTCGTTGCCGCGCAATTGCTCAACTATCTTCTCCTCGGCCCATGGAAAGATCCGAACGGCTTCAATTTCCCGCAGTCGGTCATGTTCCAATACGATGCCATGGTACCGATCCTGTTTGAGGGAACCCGCGTCAATGTCTCGCTGATCCTCGCTGCCGGTCTGTCGATCGCGGCGTGGATCTTCATGCAGAAGAGCTTCGCAGGATATAAATTGCAGGTTGGCGGGCTGGCTCCCCGGGCGGCGAGCTATGCCGGTTTCAAAGAGAGCTGGGCAATCTGGCTTTCGCTGATCATTGGCGGAGCGGCAGCCGGTCTTGCGGGTGCTGCCGAGGTTGCCGGCCCGCTTGGCCAGCTGCAGCGTTCGATCTCGACGGGGTATGGCTACGCGGCAATCATCGTTGCCTATCTTGGCGGTCTCAATCCCATCGGCATCGTCGTTTCCTCGATCATCATGGCGGCGCTCTATATCGGTGGCGATAACGCCATGGTCTCCGCCAATTTGCCGATCGCAGCCGTCCGCGTGTTCCAAGGTAGCCTGCTCCTCATTTATCTCATTGCCGTCGCCTTCGTGCGCTATCGCATCGTCTGGCGTCCCATACCCGCCCGGAGCGCATCATGAGCGCCGTCGAGTTCATTCTTGCCGGCATGCTGGCAGCCGCAACGCCGTTTCTGCTGGCAGCCTTGGGCGAGCTTGTTGCCGAGCGAGCGGGCGTCTTGAACCTTGGCGTGGAAGGTTTGATGGCGGTTGGCGCCGTCATTGCGTTCATTGTCGTTTATCATGGTGGCGGCCATTTCCTTGCCTTCCTCGCGGCGGGTCTCGGAAGTGCGCTCCTCGCCATGATCTTTGCCGGTATCATTCTGGGCTTCAACGCAAACCAGGTTGCAGCCGGTCTTGCCCTCGGCATTCTCGGCCAAGGCCTCTCCGCCCTGTTCGGCAAGAGTTATGAGAGCCTGACTGTCACCACCTTGCCCAAGATCGCAATTCCCGGGCTTTCACAAATTCCAGTCGTCGGAGGTCTTTTCAGTCAGGATATCGCCGTCTGGATTTCGCTTGTCGCCACAATCGGCATATGGGCGCTGTTTGCCTACAGCAAAGTCGGTCTTATCCTTCGCGCCGTCGGTGAAAATCCGAAGGCCGCGCATGCCATCGGCTATCCGATTGTCCTAATCCGCTTCGCCGCAGTTACTTTTGGCGGCATGATGGCCGGCTTTGCCGGCGCGTATGCCTCGACGATCTATACACCCCTCTGGGCGGACGGCATGATCGCCGGGCGGGGCTGGATTGCCATCGCCCTCGTTGTCTTTGGAACCTGGCTGACATCGAGGATTTTCCTGGGCGCGTGCCTATTCGGCGCGGTGTCGCTGATGGGTCTTGCCGCGCAGGCGAGCGGGCTCGCAATTTCCTCGCAATTGCTTGCATGCCTGCCCTATCTCGTGACGATCATTGTCCTTGGCATCATCTCCGTAGATCGCCGGCTCTTGAAGCTCAATGGCGTCGCCTCACTCGGCGAACCGTTTGAGCGATAGCAAAAGTCCATCGATTAAGAATTTCCTTCGCTTGCCTTAATGGCGGCAATACCGGCATTCTTCTTGCTTCTGACAATTCATGAGCTCTCACTGAGAGGGCGTGTTCGCTGGTTCAGAGCAAGGAGGCCTTCCATGACCCCATCCGATACCCCAAATATAGCCCTGCCTAGCGATCCGGTACTGTCGGTACGCGGCCTGACAGTCAGCCTTCCCAAGAATATGGAACGCGTGCATGCGGTGCAGGATATCACCTTCGACCTGATGCAAGGCGAAATCCTTTGCATCATCGGTGAATCCGGCTCGGGGAAATCGGTGACTGCGAATGCGATCATGGGCCTGCTGCCATCAATCATAAAAGTAACGGCAGGCACGATCTGCTTCAAGGGCGCGGACCTCATAAGCGCCGACGATGCCACTCTCAGAAACCTCCGGGGACGGGCCGTTTCGATCATTTTCCAGGATCCGCTCTCGGCGCTCAATCCACTGATGACGATCGGCGATCAGATCATCGAGGTTCTCGATGCGCACAAGGTAGGCACGCCGGAAAGCCGGCGGCAGAAGGTAAAGGAGCTGCTCAGCGAAGTCGGCCTGCCCGATCCGGATCTTCTCCAGCATCAATATCCCTTCCGCCTATCGGGCGGGCAGCGGCAGCGCGTGATGATCGCCATGGCGCTGGCGCTCGATCCGGACGTACTGATCGCCGATGAACCAACCACGGCATTGGACGTGACGACGCAGGCCCAGATCCTCGAATTGATCCGCAAGATACAGGCGCGCAAGAAGATGAGCGTCATGTTCATCACCCATGATTTCGGGGTAGTTGCCGAGATTGCCGACAGAGTGATCGTTATGGAAAAGGGTCACCTCGTCGAACAGGGACCGGCAGCGCAGGTGCTGAATGCACCGGTTCATCCCTACACGCAGCGTCTCATCGCTGCCGTCCCCCGTATGACGACGGTCAGCCGCGAAACCATTGCCGAAGCGCCCGTGGTGCTAGAAGTCGATAAGCTCAACAAGACCTATCGATCGGGAAGCGGCTTCCTGTCGAAATCGCGGACGGTACAGGCGGTCAACGGCGTCAGCTTTTCGATCCGCAAGGGGCGCACCTTGGGGGTGGTCGGCGAATCCGGCTCCGGCAAATCCTCGCTCGGCCGCGTCCTGCTGAAGCTTTTGAGCTCGGACAGCGGTCAGATTCTCTTCGATGGCCGCGATATCGCCCCGCTGTCAGACGACGAGTTCCGACCGCTGCGGCCTTACATCCAGATGATCTTTCAAGACCCGTTCGCCTCGCTGAACCCGCGCCATACGATTGGTCGCATTCTCACCGTCGGACCGATGGCGCACGGCCTGCCGATGCACGAGGCCAAGACGAAAGCACTGCGCCTTCTCAAGCGCGTCGGCCTCGACGAAGGCGCTTTCGACCGCTTTCCGCATGAGTTCTCCGGTGGCCAGCGCCAGCGCATCGGCATCGCCCGCGCCTTGATGTTCGATCCCGTCCTGCTGGTGGCTGACGAGGCAGTTTCCGCTCTCGACGTCTCGATCCAGGCGCAAATCCTCAAGCTTCTTGCGGAAATCCAGCAGGATACCAAGGTCGCCATGATCTTCATTACCCACGATCTTCGCGTCGCCAGTCAGATTTGCGACGAAGTCGCCGTCATGTACAAGGGCGAGATCGTCGAATGCGGTCCGCCTTCGCAGATCTTCCGCGCGCCGGCGCATGCCTATACTCAACGCCTGCTGGCCGCCATCCCCGGCAGCGACTGGGAAGCCGTCGGCTGAAACGTCCATCGAACGAGACACAGGCCGCGCCAGATGCGGCCGCTTCTGCCCAATTACCACCATTCGTGCACGTCCCTGCGGCGATTAATGCCTGAGAAACAGGCAGCCGTGCATGCTGATTAATTTTTATCTGATCGGGCGAAAAAATAGTTGCATTTATCCACTATCCGTCCTTTCATGAGCATTAAAGTTCCAGCGACGATCCGCCGCAGACGATCATGAACCTGCCACCGTATGAAGGGTGGCCGGAACGGTGTTTTGTTGCCTTTCAAGGGTTCCGAGCCATGCCGCCGACCAAGGCCCCGCCAACGTCCGTGAAGGATATCGATATCGACGTCCTGGAGGATACGCTGAGCTTTTATATCCGCAGCATCAATCTCGCCGTCTCGCGCGATCTGGATGAAAAGCTCGAAGGCCTGGACGTGGCGCGGGGAACGGGAAAGATCACCACCCTGTTCCTGGTCGACGACAATCCGGGAATCCGGCCTTCCACCATCGCCCAACTTATCCTGAAAGACCGCTCGGCGACCGGCAGGCTGATCGAGCAGATGGAGGCACATGATCTCCTTACGCGCGAGACGTCGGTGGACGACAGCCGCGCACAGGAACTCTACATCACGGAAAAAGGTCACGAACTGGCAAAACGCGTGCGTGCCATCGTCACCAAACAATCACGCGAATTCTTTTCCGACATCACCGACGAAGAACACAGGCTGCTGATCGACATATTGCGCAGGACCTACCGGCGCATCGTCGCGCAATCGTGAGCCGGCGAACCATGGGAGAGCGGGCATGAGTATCAGTGAGGAACGGGTCGCAATGATATCCGGTGCCAGCCGGGGGATCGGTGCCGCACTCGCCAAGGAACTTGCCGCCAAGGGATGGCGGCTCTCGCTCGGTATGCGCCGCCCTGAAATGCCTGACTGGGCAGACGCAACCCGCGTTGGCGTCTTTGCCTATGATGCCGCCGATACGGACGCATCGGATCGCTGGGCGGAAGAAACGCTTCGCACGTTCGGGCGCATCGACGCGGTCGTTGCCAATGCCGGCATCATGATCGCAAAGACCGTGATCGAGGCTGACGATGCCGACATGGACGAACTGCTTGACATCAACGTCAAGGCCCCGCGCCGGCTGGCGAAATCGGCCTGGAATGCGCTGTCGGTGAGCGGCCGTGGCCGGATCGTTATCATCGCCTCGCTCTCGGGCAAGCGGGTCAAGTCCGCCAAATCCGGGCTCTATGCCGTCTCCAAATTCGCGGCCGTCGCGCTTGCACATGCCCTTCGCCATACCGGATTCGACCTGGGTATTCGCGCAACCGCCATCTGCCCCGGTTTCGTCGCCACCGACATGGCCCGCAGCGTCACCACCAGGGCCGATGACGACATGACCGACCCGCGCGATCTCGCCCGTATCATTTCCATGCTGATCGACCTGCCGAACGAGGCAAGCGTTGCCGAATTCGCCATCAATTGCCAGTTAGAGGAGTCTTTCTGACCATGCCCGGCCCCTATGTGGTCCCCGTTCACGGGGATGCGGAACTGCCCAAGGAAGTCGACGTCGTCGTTATCGGCGGTGGCATCATCGGCACCTCGACGACGCTGGAACTGGCCGAACGTGGTCTGCGGGTCGCGCTTTGCGAGAAAGGGGGCATCGGCCAGGAGCAATCGAGCCGCAACTGGGGCTGGGTGCGCATTTCCAGGCGCGATCCGCGCGAAGTACCTCTCATGGCGGAGGCCCTGCGCATCTGGAGCACGCTCGACAAGCGTACCGGCCGCGACACCGGTTACAAGCGCGCCGGCATCATTTTCACCTGCGCAGACGACAAGCAATATGCCGATCACGAGCGCTGGAACCGCAATCTGGAAGGCTACCAGCTGGAAAGCCGCATGATCAGCGGCGCCGAATTCAAGAACCTCTTTCCCGGTGCGCAGATGGACCTCAAGGGAGCGCTCTTTACCGCCGCCGATGGTCGCGCCGAGCCGCAGCGGGCCGCCCCCGCCATTGCCGAGGCCGCCCGCGACAAGGGAGCTTCCATTCTGACCGAATGCGCCGTGCGCGGCATCGAGACGGCCGGCGGCCGCATTTCCGGCGTCATCACCGAGCGAGGCCCCATCGCCTGCAAGGCCGTCGTGCTTGCCGGCGGCGCCTGGTCCAGCCTGTTTGCCGGCATGTTCGGGCTCGATCTGCCGCAGTTGAAGGTGATGAATTCCGTGTTGCGCACCAAGCCTCTGGAAGGTGGCCCGGAGCAAGCCATCTGGGCGAGCGGCTTTGCCCTGCGCAAGCGCCAGGATGGCGGCTACACGATCGCTTCGGGCCACGAAAACATCGTGGACATCGTGCCGAGCTCCTTCCGATACGCCGGCAAGTTCCTGCCGGCGTTGAAAAAGGAGTGGCGTTCGCTGAACTTCCGTGTCTCCGGCCGGTTCTTCGACGAAGCGCGCATTCCCAATCGCTGGGCGATGGACGAGGCAAGTCCCTTCGAATATTGCCGCGTCCTCGATCCGAAACCCTCCACCAAGCTTTCCAACGCGGCGCTCGCCAATCTCAAGAAAGCCTTTCCGGTTTTCGAGAAGGCCGAGATCGCCCAGCGCTGGGCGGGCTATATCGACGTGACGCCGGATGCCGTGCCGGTGATCGATGCGATCGACAGCATTCCCGGCTTCCATATCGCCACCGGCTTTTCCGGCCACGGCTTCGGCATAGGGCCGGCGGCCGGGCGGCTGATGGCCGACATCGTCACCGGCAAGCCGCCGGTGGTCGATCGCAAGAACTTCCGCTTTTCCCGCTTCCACGACGGTTCGAAGATCGAACTCATCAGTGGTTTCTGACCTGTCCGAACCAGGAAGACAGTAAAACGACGAAAGAGACGAAAGAGCAGAGCAGCCGAAATCCTACCAACAAAAAGGGGAACGATCATGTCCGATGCAAATGACACCATCCTCCTGAAACCAACCCGACGCCAGGCATTGACCATGATGGCGCTCGGTGCCTCCGGGCTGATCATGCCCAACATTCTCGGTCGCAGCGAAGCTTTCGCGGCACCACCCGCCAAGCCGACCGGCCAGCTTGTCATCGGCTTTTCGCAGGAGCCGACCGTCTTCAATCCGCACCTGATCCACATCGAAGTTGACGAAGGCATCCATTTCAGCGTCTTCGATCCGCTCTTTACCGTGACCCCGGATGGCAAGTTTGCCCCCGCACTTGCAACCGAAGTCCCGACGGTCGAGAACGGCGGCATCTCGGCCGATGGTCTTAACTGGAAGATCAAGCTGCGCGACGGCGTAAAGTGGCATGACGGCACGCCGTTCACCGCCGAGGACGTCAAGTTCACCCTCGAACTCATGGTTGACCCAAACTTCCGCAGCTGGCGCAAGACCGGCCATGAACTGGTGCGTGACCTCACGGTTGTCTCGCCGACGGAAATCACGTGGCGGATGGAAAAGCCGTTTGCGCCCTACCCGTCCATCCTCGCCATGACCTTCATCGTGCCGAAGCATATCCTCGGCGCGGAGAAGGACAAGAACACCGCCCCCTTCAACAACGCCCCCATCGGCACCGGCCCGTTCAAATGGGTCGAGCGTGTCCCCGGCGACCACATCACGCTTGCGGCCAATACCGACTATTTCGGGGAAGGGCCTTATCTTGAAACCGTTGTCTACAAATATATCCCCGACCTGACGGTTCTATATACCCAGTTCAAGACCGGCGATATCGACGTCGTTGGGCTGCAATGGATCACGCCGGATCACTATGACGAAGCCAAGGGGCTGGATGGCAAGGTCGTTGCCGTCGTTCCGGCCGCGACCGTCGAATCCGTCGGATTCAACATGGAGAGGCCACAGTTCAAGGACCCGGCGGTGCGCGAGGCGCTCTACTACGCGATCGACAAGCAGACGATCATCGATGCGCTCTATTACGGCCTGCCGACGCCGACCGAGAGCTACATTCCGCAGCAGTCCTTTTATTACAATCCCGACTTGCCGAAGCAGGAGTTCAGCACGGACAAGGCTAAGAAAATCCTCGACGACGCCGGTTGGAAGCCCGGTGCCGACGGCATTCGCGCGAAGGACGGGGTCAGGCTTTCCTTCACCAACTCGACCACCGCGGGCAATCATATCCGCGAGCAGGTGCAGCAGTTCATGCAGCAGACCTTCAAGGATATCGGCGTGGAGCTAACCATCTCCAACCTGCCGCCGGCGGTCATGTGGGGCGACTATTGGACAATGTCGAAGTTCGATTCCGTCGTCGTCGGCATCAACTTCCAGACCGGCTCCGATCCCGACACCTCGGATTATTTCCGCTCCACGGCGATCACCGCCAAGGGCGGAGCCGGCCAGAACTCTTGGCAATATGCCAATCCGGAGGTCGACAAGCTCCTGGCGGAAGGTGGCCAGATCTTCGTGCCGGAGGAGCGCAAGAAGGTCTACCAGAAAATCCAGGAGATCATGCGCCACGACCTGCCCTTCCTGCCGCTGTTCCAGTATGCGACCGTGCGCGGCCATAAGGTGGGGGTCGAAAACGTCACCCCCAACATCAACGTGCGCATCGACAGCTGGAATGTGGCTACCTGGTATTGGGCCAAGGCATAGGCTGCTTGTTCCAGCCCTTCGGCCAAGGCGTCGAAGGGCTGGTCACTTCCCATTCCGCAACCATCGGAGACGAATGCCATGTTGCGCTATCTCCTGAGCCGCCTGTGGCAGAGCCTGGTGCTGCTGCTCCTCGTATCGATGATCGGCTTTGCTGTCCTGACCCTCGCTCCCGGCGGTCCGCTGTCGCAATATACGCTGACGCCAGGCATGACCAAGGAAGCACTCGACAGGATCGCGGCCCAGATGGGCCTCGACCGGCCGCTGCCAATCCAATATCTCGACTGGCTGAGACACCTGCTGATGGGCGACTGGGGTCGCTCCTATCGTGACAACCAGCCAGTGCTGTCGATCATTTTCAGCCATCTCTTCGCCACGCTGCTGCTGATGGGCACATCGATGGTGATCTCGATCGCGATCGGCACCTGGATCGGCATCAAGGGAGCCACCCGCCGCTATTCGATCTTTGATTACAGCGCCACCGTCGGCGCCATGGTGGCGCTGTCGATACCGACCTTCTGGTTCGGTCTCGTCGCCATCTATATCTTCTCGCTGAAGCTGAAATGGCTGCCGGCCGGCAACATGTACACGGTCGGCAACGGCTCGCTCGGTGACTATGCGATCCATCTGATCATGCCGAGCCTCGTGCTTGCGCTTGTCAACATCGCGGTCTGGAGCCGCTACATGCGCACCGCCACGCTCGAGGTCATCAACCAGGATTTCGTGCGCACCGCCAAGGCCAAGGGCCTCTCGCCCCGGCGCGTCCTGATGCGCCATGTCGTCGGCAACGCGCTATTGCCGATGATCACGCTTGCCGGCCTGCAATTGCCGACCATTCTCGGCGGTGCTCTGGTGGCGGAAACCGTCTTCACCTGGCCGGGCATGGGGCGGCTTTTCCTCGACAGCCTCGGCTACAGCGACTACCCGGTCGTCATGGGCCTGCTGATGTTTTCGGCAATCTTCGTGCTGATCGGCAATCTGCTTGCGGATCTGCTCGTCGCCTTCGTCGATCCGCGCGTCCGGCTTGGTTAGGAGAAACGCCATGTCTTCCTCCTCCCCCGCAACCCTTTCGCAATCAGTATTCGCCCATTCGCGCTGGTGGCAAAATCGCACCTTGCGCCGTTTCGTCCGCCACAGGCTCGCACTCCTCGGCGTGGCCATGATCACGCTCATTGTCCTTGCATGCCTGCTCGGGCCGTCGCTACTTCCCTATGACGAGCTCTATATCGACCTGCGCGCCCGTTTCGCGCCGCCCTTCACGGCCGGCTACCATATTTTCGGCACCGACCCGCTCGGACGCGACGTTGCCGTGCGCCTGTTCATGGCGGGCCGGATTTCGCTGCTCGTCGGCTTCTTCGCGATGGTGCTCAGCACCTTGATCGGCACGGTGATCGGCGTTGTCGCCGGCTATTATGGCGGGCGCATCGGGATATTGCTGATGCGCTTCGTCGATGCCTTTCTGTCCTTTCCCAGCATCTTCCTGCTGCTGACGCTGGCCGCCTTCATCAAGCCGAGCCCTTTCATGATCACCGTCATCATCGCGGTGACGAGCTGGATGGAGACCGCTCGCATCGTCGAGGCGGAGGTGCGATCGCTGCGCGAACGCGATTTCGTGCTCGCCGCGCGCATGCTCGGCCTCACCAACAGATGGATCATGTTTCGCGAATTGCTGCCGAACGCCATCGGCCCGATCATCGTCGCCGCCACGCTGACGGTCGCCCGCGCCATCCTGCTTGAAGCCTATGTCAGCTTCCTCGGCTACGGCATCCAGCCACCACTCCCGAGCTGGGGCAATATGCTGAACGGCGCCCAACAATACCTCGCCAGCGCACCATGGCTGGCCATCGTCCCGGGCGTCGCCATCACCCTCGCCGTCACCAGCTTCAACTTCATCGGCGACGGCCTGCGCGATGCGCTCGATGCCCGCAGCGATCTGCACTGAGGATGTGGGATGACGAAATTCTCGCCGTTCAAAACAACCCTGTGGTATGCCACTGCCGCCCCTGCACCCGCGACCGCGGAGCTGCAGGGCACGATCAAAGCCGATGTCTGCATCGTTGGCGGCGGCTATACGGGACTGACCACCGCTCTCGAGCTTGCGAAGAGCGGCACAAGCGTCGTGCTGCTCGAAAAAGAGGAAGTCGGCTTCGGCGGCTCTGGCCGCAATGCCGGGCACTGCACCCCAACCTTCACCCATTACAGCCTGCCGGAACTGCGCTCCATGCTGGGCGAGCCCTGGGCGGAACGGTTGATCGCCCGGCAGACGCGTGCCAACGACCGGGTCTCCAGCATGATCCGGCAGTACCAGATCCAATGCGAATGGCAGCAGAACGGCTATGTCATGGGCGCGCTCTACCCCGGCCTGATGAAGACGATCGAGGAGAAGGTTCGCACCTACAACGCCGTCGGCGCCAAAACCCGGGCCATCGGCAGGGACGAGGTTGCCGCGATCACCGGCAGCCCGCGCTTCCACGGCGGCTGGCTGCATGAGGAGGCGGGGCATCTCAATCCCCTTGGCTATTCCCGGGGCCTTGCGCGCGCAGTCCTCCAGGAAGGCGGCGTCATTCACACCAACTCGCCGGTGATCGGATGCGAGCGCGAGGCGGGTGGCTGGGCGATCAGCACGCCGAAGGGGAAGGTCATCGCCGACAAGGTGATCTTCGCGACAGGCGCCTACACCGTCGGCGGCTGGCCGAAACTGGACCAGACCTTCAAGATCCAGAGGGTCTTCGTCGCCGCTACCCAGCCGCTTTCCGACGACGAGCGACTGTCGGTGCTGCCGCGCAACACCACCATCCATGATGGGCGTGGCGATATCTATGTCTACAAATACAATGCCGAAGGTCGGATCGTCGCGTCCATGTTCCCGATGGGACGGCGCGGCCGCGACATGGATTATACGCGACAGGTCATGAGCGACCGGCTCAAATGGCTGCATCCGCAGATCAAACAGGAGATCCGCTGGGAATATTTCTGGTTTGGCGAGCTGGACATGCAATACCGCACCATTCCCCGCCTCTACGACCTGGCACCGGGCGTCGTGGCGCTGACTGGCCTGTCCGGCCGCGGCGTGCCGACGGGCAGCATGCTCGGCGGCATCCTGTCGGAATGGGCCAGCGGCGTACCGGAAAAGGATCTGTCGCTGAAGCTGGAGCCGCTTTCGGCGGCCCCTTTCTATATGAATTACGGTCCGAAGCTTACGCTGCGCTATTATCGTATTTCGGATTGGATAAAGACGAAGCTGGCCCGCGCGCCCCTGCCGCCGCATGCCTGACCACCACCCACATCCTCGGTATTGGGAGAAGGCAGGGGGTCGATGCCCCGGCGAGATTGCAACATCTTCGATCATGTCGATCTGCCGCCCGGCCTGAACGTCGGCAAGCTGCAACGGCTTGGCCGTGAAGATCGATTGTTCGCCTTCACGGACACCCTTGGACGTGTCGGTTGCCTTTCCGATCAAACTATCTGGCGAAGCGTTCCGGTCGGAAGGCGGCCAGAAGCGGATGACGCTTGCCAGTAGCGATCTCGTCGGCGAGCAGTTCGCCGGCGATCAGGCCAAGAGTGGCGCCGCTATGGCTGAATGCAACGAAATAGCCCGGGATCGTCTGCAATTCGCCGAAAACCGGCTCGCCGTCGCCAGGGATGGGCTTGGGACCGACGCCATAGTCGCCGATTTCGAGCTTCGGATTTCCTTCCAGCACCTTCGAGGCTTCCTGCAGCAACCCTTCGAGTGTCGAAGGCTTGATTTCGTAGCTGCCATCGGCCTTTACGATGACCTCTTCTTCCGACCAGGCTGAATCCAGCGCAAAGGCACCCTCAGGGGTCGGGCGGATGGCAACGCGCGGCGTATTCAGCACGGCCTTCAGCGGATGCTTGATTGGTTTCGTCCGAACGAGAAGCGCGATCGGCGTATCGTCGCCGATGTGCGGGCCGGCTTCCGCAACGATTGCCGGCACCTCGCCGCCGGCCGCCAGCAAGACAGCATCGGCCGCCCAACGGGCGCCACTCGCAGTCGTGACGCCGCGGGCGCGACCATCCTCTACCTTGACAGCCGCCCGGCCGGCATCGGTGACGATTTCGCCGCCCAAAGACCGGAACTCCTCGGCAAGGATGCCGATCAGGGATGGCAGATCGACCCAGCCCTCGCCCGGATTGAAGATGGCACCCTGCCGCGTCACAGAACGGGGGTCGACGCCCGGCGTCACTTTCGCAATCTCACCCGGCGTCAGCAATTGCGCGTGATAGCCAAGATCACGCTCGTAATCGAAGACGGCGGCGATGTCGTTATCGGCTTCGTCGGCATCCCAGGTCAGGCCACCGTCAAAACGCAGCCATGCCGCATCAGGATATCTGGCGGAAAGTGTGCGATAGCGGTCGATGCCGGCCAGACGCAACCGATGATAGGCATCGGAGCGGCGCCTCGCAGAATTGAGCCAGGCGAGCGAGCGGCCCGATGCGCCATTTGCCAGCGGGCCGTCGTTGATCAGCGTTGTCTGAACGCCAAGCCGCGCCAGATGAACGGCACAGGAAACCCCGAAGATACCGCCGCCGACAACAACGACTTTCGAAGGACGAGTGGGAGCATGCATGTTGGAAAACCTTGTCAGTAGGGAATGTTGCGATCGAAGGGCCGTCTTAATTCTCGCCGGCCCTGTTTGTCAGAGCACCTCGGCGAGGAAGCGTTTCAGCCGCTCGCTTTGTGGATTGTCGAAGATCTGTTGCGGTGGGCCGGCTTCAACGATGCGGCCTTCATCCATGAAGACGACCTGGTCAGCGACCCTGCGAGCAAACCCCATCTCGTGGGTAACGACCGCCATGGTCATGCCCTGGCGCCCGAGACTGGCCATCAGGTCGAGAACCCCCTTCACCAGCTCCGGATCGAGTGCGCTCGTGACCTCATCGAAGAGGACGACTTCCGGATCCATGGCAAGAGCGCGGGCGATGGCGACGCGCTGCTGCTGGCCGCCGGAAAGACCGGCGGGGCGGTGATCCTTGCGCCCGGCAAGCCCCACTTCCGCAAGGCGGGTCTCGGCAATCCGCCGCGCCTCGCCCTTCGGCATCCCCTTGATCTTCGTCAGCGACAGCATGACGTTTTCAAGCGCCGTGTGATCCGGAAAAAGATTGAAATGCTGGAACACCATGCCGACGCGGCGACGCAGACTTTCCGGTTTCATGGACAGGATGCTTTCGCCATCGAGCTCGATGGCGCCGCGCTTCGGCTCCACCAGCCGGTTCAGGCACCGCAGCAGCGTCGATTTACCCGAGCCGGATGGCCCGATGACGCAGGTCACCGTGCCTCTCGCTATATCGAGATCGATGCCCTTCAGTACTTCGAGATCACCATAGGACATGCTGAGATCACGGATACTGACGGCGCCACCCTTGAAGCGTGGCGCAGTATCCCGCGGCGTCTGCGCGCCTGAAGCCGCTTCCAATTCGCCGACCTCGACAAGACCGCTCGTAGCGCCGGAACCGCGACCCTGACGCCCAAGACGCAGACGCGCGTCGATATAGTTGACGAGATGCGTCAGCGGCACGGTGATCACCAGATAGAAGACACCGGCCAACAGCAAAGGCGAGAGATTGCCTGTAACCACCGCTTGATCCTGACCGACGCGGAAGATCTCACGCTCGGAGGCCAGCAGCCCCAGAAAATAGACAAGGCTCGAATCCTTGACGTTGCCGATGAACTGGTTGACGAGCGCCGGCAGGACGCGCCGGACCCCTTGCGGGATGACGATCAGCCGCATCCCCTGCCCATAGCTCATACTGAGCGCGCGGCAGGCCTCCATCTGACCTCTCTCGACGCTTTGAATGCCCGATCGAAAGATCTCGCCGATATAGGCGCCTGCGATCAGGCTGAGCGCGATGATCCCGAGCGGAAAGGGCGACGGACCAAAGATCTCGCGGCCGATGCGGGCAAAGCCCTGGCCGATGATGAGGATCGTCACGATTGCCGGCAGGCCGCGAAAGATATCGGTATAGATGCGCGCCGGCAGACGCAGCCAACGTGACTGCGAGATGCCCATGACGGCCAATACCATGCCGATGACGACGCCGAGCACGGTGGAGGCTGCCGCCAGGATGAGTGTGTTCTTCAGTCCGACCGTAATCATGCTCGGCAGGACTTCGGCCATCGCATCCCAATCCAGGAAGCTGCGACGGAGGTTTTCAAGCCAATCCATTCAATTCCCCATGAAATTCACCAGGCAGCGAAATGCCGCCGCCCGGCAACCGGACGGCGGCGCGGCCTTACTTCTTGGGAAGATATTGGTCAGGCATCGGCGAACCGGGGAACCACTTCTCATAGAGCGTCTTCCAGGTGCCGTCCTGCATGGCTTCGTGCAGCGCCTTGTTGAGCGCCAGGCGGAAGGCGTCGTTGCCCTTGTGGATGACGAAGCCTGCAGGCGCGTCGAAGGACGGAATATTCACCGCGATCTTCAGCGCGGGATAGCGCTCGCCATATTGTTTGGCTGCCTCATAATCGAGGAAATGTGCGTCGATGGTGCCGTTGTTCAGCGCCGCAACGGCAGAATTGTTGTCCGGAAATTTGACGAGATCGGTGCCGGCGAAGTTCTTCGTGGCATAGATCTCCTGCAAGGTGCCCTGGACGACGCCGAGGCGTTTGCCCTTGAGGCCGGTTGCATCCTTGATCGAGGTATCCGATGTCAGAACCGACAGGTAGCCGGCGAGATAGCCGTCGGAGAAATCGACCGTCTTCTTGCGTGCGTCGGTCGTTCCGATTGCGGCTACGGCGACGTCGAAGCGCTGGTTGGCGACCGACGGCAGCAGGGCCGAAAACTCCTGACCGGTGAACGTCACCTTGTCCTTGGGGAAACCCATGCGGGAAACAACATTCAGGAAGAGTTCGATATCGAAGCCGGTGAATTGACCATCGGCCGTCGTGAAGGTGTAGGGCTTGGAATCTCCCATCGTGCCGACGCTGATGACGCTCGGATCGATCAGATTGTAGGGATTGTCGGCGGCGACCGCCGGGCCGACGCTTGCCGCAACGAGATAGGCCAGCGCGCCGGCGCGCAACGGCGCGGCGATGGCCGAGAAAATGCTGAATAATTTCATGTTCGTTCTCCGCTCTGAAGGATGCTCTTATCGGCATTCGTGCATGCGCGTCCGATTTCCCCGACCACATATCGGCAAGAGATTATCTGGACAAGAGACCGGTATCATGCAAAAAGAGACCGGTCTCAATGCTATTTGTTAACTTCAGATTGACCGTCCGTCAACAACTCTTGTAATCGTCATCGAATGGAAGAGCCCCTCACCCCGAAACGCTCCGTTACAGTCGCCGATGTTGCCAGGGCAGCCAATGTCTCGAAGGCCACGGCTGCCCGCGTGCTCGGCGGCTATGGCGTCGTCAGCGACAAGGTTCGCGAGCAGGTGCTTGCCGCTGCTGCGGCACTCGAATACCGGCCGAACGAACTCGCCCGCAGCATGACAACGGGCAAATCCGGCATCATCGGCGTCGTGGTCGGCGATATCGAAAACGCCTTTTTCAGCCTTGCCGTCAGAGGGATCAGCGACGTCGCGCGCATGGCCGGTTTCAACGTCATCATCGCCAATTCGGGCGAGGAACTCGATGCGGAAAAGTCAGCGGTCGACCTGCTGATCGGAAAGCGCGTCGATGGACTGATCGTGACGCCGGCGCGCTGCGACCGGATGGAGCATCTTCAGGACATACGCCGCGTCGGCGTGCCTCTCGTTCTCTTTGACCGGAACATTCCAGCACTCGGCGTCGACGCCGTGACCGGCGATGACCTCGACGCAGCCATGATTGCAACCCGCCATCTTCTCGACACGGGACATAGACGGATTGCCTATATATCGGCGATGGATACCGAAAGCGAATTCCTCGATGACAGCCGCAGCATTTCCAATTCTGCGGTTCGGGAGCGCGTTGAGGGCGTGCTGAAGGAACAGGCTGATGCTGGCATTGCGAAAGCGCGCTATTACGTGCGGCTCGGCGCAACCGATCAGCCAAAGACAGATGGTGTCGTCAAGAGCCTGCTGCAGGATGCGGCCCCTCCGACCGCCCTCATCGCGTCGGACAGTCTCGTCGGGCTTAGGATCTTCAAGACCTTGCAGACACTGGGATTGTCCATACCGCGCGATATATCGATGATCTCCTTCCTGGATGCGGACTGGACGACCGTCACGACACCGCCGATTACCGTCGTCGACCAGCCTGTCTACGAGATGGGCAAGAAGGCGGCCGAGCGTCTGATCTCGCGGCTGAACGGCAAGGATTTGCCTGTCGAGCGAACTGTCATCAAAACAGGGCTGATCAAGCGCGGATCGGTCGCCTCACCATCTCGCAGCAACGATCAATAACGCCTCGCATCGTAAGCCGCGGGGCGGATGTCCTCGATCACGCACAGGCTGAGCGGGACGCGGAAATAGAACCAAAAAGGATGGGCACTTAGGATCACCGCAGCCGCAATCTCACCATAGCGGATGTTTTCATAGCACTTCCCTTGCTTAACAGCTTCATGATTGCAACGCGCTTGGCTCACTATGCCCCATGCGAACTCAGGGATCGGGCCGGCAGATCGACGGCTAGCGCCACTTCAAGCCGCCGATTTGCCGGTCCCCGGCAAACCTCCGCTCCATTATCCTGATCATCGCAGCGAGACACGGGAGAAACGAATGCGCGGTGCGGATATTCTGGTAGATATGCTCATTGGATACGGAGTTGACACGATCTTTGGTGTCCCCGGGGACACCAACGTGCCGCTCTATGAAGCGCTCCAGCACCGGGAAGGCGAAATACGGCATGTGATGGCCCGCGATGAGCGCTCTGCCGGCTTCATGGCGGACGCTTACGGGCGGTTTACCAACAAGCCTGGCGTGTTCGAATGCCCGTCGGGCGCAGGCGCGATGTATTCATTGCCGCCGGTCGCGGAATCGAACGGATCGTCGGTGCCGGTAATCCTCCTGACCATCGACATTCCATTGCCGGGCGAAGGACGCGGCGTCCTGACGGAATTGGACTGCGCGAAACTGTTCGAACCAGTCACGAAGCTGTCCGTGCAGGTGAAGACGCCGGAGAAACTGCCCGAAATCATCCGCCGCGCCTTTCGTGTCGCCTGCTCCGGCAAACCCGGCGCCGTGCATCTGCAGATTCCCGAGGACATGCTGCTGGCCGAGGTAGACCTGACGCGGATATCCCTGCATGTCGAGGAGGAATGCCGAACGTTCCCGGCCTATCCGACGCTGCCGCCGCGCGCGAAACTCGAAGAGCTGCTGGAGCTCCTTTCCAGGGCCGAGCGGCCGCTGATCGTGGCAGGGGGTGGAGTCAACCGCGGCCGCGCGGGCGACGAGATCACGCGGCTTGCCGAGAAATTCAACGTGCCGATGTGCACGACGATGACCGGCCAGGGCGCCATCGACGACGACCATCGTCTCGCAATCGGCGTCATCGGCGACAACGGATATCATCCCCATGCGAACTGGGCGCTTGAACATTCCGATTTCACGCTGTTCGTGGGCTCGCGCATTGGCTCGGTCGTCACCATCGGCTGGACCTTCCCGCGGATCACCCTCAACAGGCGGCTGGCCCAAATCGACATCTCGCCCGAGATCATGGCAAACAACTATGAGAATCTGCTGTCCATTCAGGGAGATGCCCTGCTGGTCCTCAAGGAGTTGCTGCAGTTGAGAGCGGCCATCGAGCCCTCCCGGCACGAAACCTGGATCAGAGAACTCAACCGGCGCCGGCAAATCTTTTGGGAGCATGCGGAGGAGGCGCTTTCCGACGAACGCGTTCCACTGCGACCCGAGCGCGCCGTGCGCGCTTTCAATCAGGCCCTGCAATCTTCCGGCAGACCTGCACTTATCTACTCCGACGCCGGAACGCCGACCCCCTACATGACGCGCTTCCTCAAAATCAATGACCGCGAGACCCGCTTTGCCATACCACGTGCCTTTGGTGGCCTCGGTTCGGCGCTTCCCGCCACAGTCGGAGCCTGGCGAGCCGATCCGTCCAAGAGGCCGATCGGTCTTTTCGGTGACGGATCGTTCGGCATGACGGTCGGCGAACTGGAAACGCTGGTGCGCTTGCAAGTGCCGGCGATCCTTCTCCTCTTCAACAATGGGACGTTCGGCTGGATCAAGGGCCTCCACCGGCTCAAGGGCCACAATCAGTGCTTTGGCGTGGATTTTCTGGCACCCCGCGGTCAGGCAATCGCGGAGGCATATGGTCTCAAGGCGTGGACAGCCAAAACGGCTTCGGAACTCGATGGCGCGCTCGCAGCCGCCTTTGCCTACGACGACGGGCCGTGCTTCATCGACGTGCATGTCGAATCCATCGCAGACCGGGTACCTCCGGTCTATTCCTGGCTGTTGAAACGGGGAGAAGACCCTCTCGAACTGCAGCCGGTAGAGAAGGCCTATTTTTGATCTAAAGGAAACGCCGGGGGCAAGAATTGCCGCCGGCGGGTGAATTCGGTGGCGAACCAATCGCGGAAGATTCGCACATTGGCCGAGTTCATCCGTGCCTGCGGGAAACAGAGATAAAAACCCTCGCCCGACGTCTGAAGCCTGTTTAGAGCGGGCTTCAGAATCCCCGCGGCCAGTTCGGTGCGCACATGGAGCTCGGGAACGACTGCCAGCCCCATGCCGCCGATGGCGCATTCGAGGATCATATCGAAGTTCGGCAAGCGCGGACCGTAGATACGGCTCTTGTAGTGCACGCCCGCCCCTCGCAGCCAATGCAGCCACAGGCTCGGGCGACTGGAATTCTGAATCAGCGGATATTCCAGCAGAGCCTCGTCGCTTGGCAAGCCTTGCAACGGCACTAGTTTCGGCGCGCCAACCACGATCAACTCCTCGTCGAAGAGCAACTGGCTGCGTGCGCCGCTCCAATTGCCTGTACCACGCACAAACGCAAGATCCAGCTCGGATGCCGCGAAATCGAGGTCGTGGCGGCAGGGATATACCTCGAACCATGTTTGAGGATGCGCGGTTGCAAAGGCAGTCAGCATCGCCGCGCCCCAGCGCCGCATCAATGTCGGCGGAAAGCCGATCTTCAGCATGCTCTGCGCCTTTCGACCTCGGACGGCATCGATGGAGACATCTTCCAGCTTGTCGAGGAGGCGCGAAATCTCATCATAATAACGCGCGCCCTCCTCCGTCAGGATCAGTTTCGGGCCGGCTCGCTCGAACAGGGTAAGGCCAAGAAAATCCTCAAGGTTTTTTATCTGCCGGCTGATGCCGCTTTGCGTGATCCCCATGTCCTCGGCAGCCTTGGTAAAGCTCAGGTGACGCACGGATGCATCGAATGCATGCAGGGCGCTCAAGGATGGGAGAAAACGACGCATGACGAAGCTCCTGTTGATCAACATGAATAAAAGTCATGAAGAACCCATTTTTCAATGCTTTTCTTTGGGAAAGTTTGGCCCCAGTCTTCCCGCAAAAGAAAGTGGGAACGACATGGACTACGGCGACAGCATTGATCGCAATCTGCTCAGCATGCTGGAGGAAAACGCACGTATGACGGCCAGTGAATTGGCTCGACGTGTCGGCCTCGCGCGCTCAAGTGTCCAGGAGCGTATCGAGCGGCTGGAACGTCGCGGCGTCATCCTTGGCTATCGCGCGATCGTGGGTCGCCGCGAGATCGATCAAAGCGTTTCAGCCTATATCTTCATCACCACCGCCTTGCGCGCTACGCAAAGGCTGTTTGCACTATTGCGCGGCTATCCCGAGATCTCGACCGCCGATGCAATCAGCGGCCCGGCCAACATTCTCTGCCGTGTGAACGTCAATTTTTTGGAAGATCTGGAAGCACTCATCGAAGAGCTTGCCCGGATCGAAGAAATCGAAAGCGTGACCTATTCGGTCGTGCTTTCCAATAAAATCAATCGCGAAAACGCATTGATCGCCCGCAAGGCGCAATAGGGAACGAACAATCAACTGGGATACGACCATGAACAGACGTGACTTCGGAAAGGCAATGCTGCTCGCAGGCGCCGCCGCACTCCTTCCCCCTTCCGCACTTCTTGCAGCGACCGAAGGTCCAACACTCGAAGCGATCCGGGCACGCGGCGCGCTGCGGATCGGCGTGTTTGCAGGCACCGAGCCTTACTATCACAAGAACCTCGCAACCGGAGACTGGGAAGGTTTCTGTGTCGCGATGGGACACGACCTCGCGCAATATATCGGCGTCAAGCTGGAATTGGTCGAAACGACCTGGGGCAACTCCGTGATCGATCTGCAAAGCAATAAGATCGACATCATGTTCGGGCTCAGCAACAGTCCGGAGCGCGCCAAGGTTGTCGACTTCACCAAGGCGCTGATGGACAATACCTTCACGCTCGTCGCCCGAAAGGATCTGGGAGTGACGAAGTGGGAAGAGATGAACAAGCCGGAGATGCGGGTGGCCGTCGATCTCGGCTCGACGCAGGACAACTTCGCCCGCAAGAACCTGCCGAACTGCACACTGGTCGCGCTCAAATCTGCCGATGAGACCATTCTGGCGCTTCAGTCGGGCCGTGCGGATGCCATCATCCAGGTCGCGCTCCTTGCCGTCGTGACGACGAAACACCTTTCACCAAACGTCAAGCTCATCATTCCGGACCCTCACGGAAGCCAGCCGACCACGATCGGCGTGCGGCGCGATCCGAATGGCGAATTCCGCGACTATGTCGATGCCTGGCTCGCGGAACGCCGCGGGCAAGGCAAGGTCTCAAGCTGGATTGTCGATAGCCTCGCGCTCGTCGGCGTCGACAAGGCCGCACTGCCTGCAAACCTGACCTTCTGACAGGCTCGACCATGTCCGTCACTTCAGGTGCCTTGGGCATCATCATGCTGGATACGACGTTCGAACGCCCGCCTGGCGATGTCGGCCATGCTGGGTCATGGCGCTTTCCCGTCAAGTTCCGCCAGGTGCGTGGTGCTTCCGTTTCCCTCGTCGTCCGTGCGGGCGGCGAGGGTCTCGTCGACGATTTCATCGCCGCCGGACGGGAGCTGATCTCGGAGGGCTGCAGCGCGATTATCACGTCTTGCGGCTTCATGGCGCGACACCAGCGAAAACTGGCCGAGGCGCTGGGTGTTCCGGTCGCCGCCTCCAGCCTCATGCAGTTGCCCATGGTCGAAATGGCGCTCGGAGCAGGTCTGCGTCCCGGTGTGATAACCTATGATGCTGCCAGCCTCGGTCCGCAAGTGTTCGAAGCCTGCGGGGCCGATCCATCCGTGCCCGTGCGCGGCGTGCCCGCCGGCGGGGCATTTCACGCGCTCATCGAAGGCTCTGCCGCATATGATCATAAAGCCTTGGAGGCCGAAGTGATCGATGCTGCCCGAAAGCTTGTTGCCGAGCATCCGTTCGTTGGCGCCATCGTGCTGGAATGCACCAACATGCCACCCTTTGCGCGGGCGATTTCGGCTGCCCTCGATCTCCCCGTCTTCGACATCCTGACGCTTGGCGAGTGGCTTTTCACCTCAACCTCTCCCCGGACCTTCCACCGGGCCGAACAAAGCGCGCTGTGATGCAATATCAATGGGACTTCTCCAGCCTTTGGCAGTACCGCGGCCTGTTTCTTCAAGGCTTGGGCTATACGGTCGGCTTCACCGTTCTGACCATCGTCTCCGGAATCGTCGTCGGCACGGTCTTTGCTCTTGCCCGACTTTCGGGTTTGAAAATCGTCACCGTTCCGATCATGACGATCGTGGAACTGTTCCGCTGTACGCCTGTCCTCGTGCAGCTGGTCTGGTGTTACTATGCCCTGCCCATGTTGGTCGGAATCCAGATCTCGCCAGCGATGGCGGCCTTCATCACGCTGACCATGTACGGCGCCGCGTTCTATGCCGAGATCATTCGGGGCGGCATCATCTCGATCGATGCCGGGCAATGGGATGCCGGCCGTGCGATCGGCATGCGTCGGGGCCAGTTGATGGCAAAGATCATCTTGCCGCAGGCGTTGCGCCGCATGGTGCCGCCGCTGGTCAACCAGTCTGTCCTGCAGCTCAAGAACACCTCGCTTCTCTCCGTGCTCGCCGTGCCCGACCTGCTCTACCAAGGTCAGCTCGTGACGTCTGCCACCTATCGGCCGCTCGAAACCTACACTTTGATTGCATTCGTCTATCTGGCGGTCCTGTTCCCCATGACACGCCTGGCGCACTGGCTGGAGGGTCGCAAGGCATGAACAGCAAATTGGAGAGAACGGGCGACAAGGAACCGATGATCGAGGTCGTAGGCCTGAAGAAATCCTTCGGTCCTCTCGACGTCTTGAAGGACATCAACCTTTCCGTCCCACGCGGTCATGTGGTGGCGATGATCGGGCCAAGCGGTTCGGGAAAATCGACCCTGTTGCGCAGCCTCAATTTGCTGTCATTGCCGGATGCCGGCTGCATCACCATCGGCGGAAGGCGGATGGATTTTTCCGCAGGCCGGGTCACCATGCGCGACCGGGATCTGGCGGCCTTCCGTGCCAATACAGGGATGGTGTTTCAGAACTTCAATCTATTCCCGCATATGAGCGTCATCGACAATGTGATGGTCGGTCCGGTGAGCGTGTTGAAACAGGACAGGAATTCCGCGCGGAGCGTCGCGATGGAGCTTCTCGCCAAGGTCGGCCTGGTCGCGAAAGCCGATGCCCGTCCGGAGCAACTGTCGGGTGGACAGAAGCAGCGTGTAGCAATCGCGCGGGCGCTCGCCATGAAACCGGAAGTCATGCTGTTCGATGAGGCCACCTCTGCCCTCGATCCGGCACTGGTCGGCGAGGTTCTGGCCGTCATCCGTCAACTCGCCGAGCAAGGCATGACGATGATCCTCGTCACCCATGAGATGGCCTTTGCCCGCGATGTCGCCGATACGGTCATCTTCATGCAGGACGGCTTCGTCGTCGAGTCCGGCGATGCGCGCCAAGTCATCAACGAACCTCGCGAGCCAAGAACGCGGGAATTCCTCAGCCATTTCCATGGCGGACTTTCCTGAGAGCAGGACGAAACGGCAATGACAGGCAAGGTAATCGTGGTCGGCGCGGGCATTATCGGTGCCACCGCAGCATTGAGGTTGGCGGAAGCCGGC
Organism: Martinezella hainanensis; assembly: GCF_900094555.1. Lineage (GTDB taxonomy): Bacteria > Pseudomonadota > Alphaproteobacteria > Rhizobiales > Rhizobiaceae > Rhizobium > Rhizobium hainanense. The sequence goes on along the minus strand of NZ_FMAC01000005.1, from coordinate 43,050 downwards.
TGGGATGTCGCGCTTTGCGATGGCAACGCGCCGGGCAGCGAAGCCGGCGCAAGCTATGGCAACGGCGGCTGGATCAGCCCGGCCTCGATCATACCGATGAGCATGCCCGGTCTGTGGCGGAAGGTTCCCGGCTTCCTTCTCGATCGGAACGGGCCGCTGACGATCGATTGGAGGTCACTACCGCAGCTGACACCCTGGCTCCTGCGGTTTTTGTGGGCCGGCGCCAGCAAGACCCGCGTGCGCCGGACGGCGAAATTGCTGAGCTTCCTGCTGCACGATGGCCCTGAGCGACATCTGGAACTCGCCCGAAAGACCGGGCAGGAGCAGCTCGTTCTTCAAAAAGGGCTACTCTACGCCTATCCCGACCGGGCTTCCTTCGAGGCCGAAGCGCTAAGCTGGGAGCTGCGCCGAGAAAACGGCGTTGCATATGTGGAGTGGGACGAGACCGAAATCCGACAGAGGCTCCCGGCTCTAGGCCCCCCCTATAGGTTCGCCATCCATGTGGTCAACGGCGCCCATTGCCGCGACACAGGACGCTATGTCGCCGGCATTGTGGAAGCTGCGCGACGCAAGGGCGTACAATTCCACCAGTCCGCCGTGACAGCCATCCTGGACGGTGTGACGCCTCAAGCGGTACTTGAGGGTGGCGAGACGCTATCTGCTGACCGCATCGTCGTGGCTGCAGGCATACACTCCAACCGCCTGCTTCGCCCGCTCGGCGTGCGCATTCCGATGCAGAGCGAACGGGGTTACCATGTGACTGTAACATCGGGGCAAACACCCTTCGAAATTCCCGTGATGCCGAGCACTGGCCGGATGGCCAACACGCCGACCAACATGGGTCTGCGCCTTTCGGGCCAGGTCGAGCTTGCAACCGTGAACAAACCCCCGAATTGGGAGCGCGCGCAGGTGCTGCAACGGCATGCTCTGGCGAGCTACCCCTATCTGTCCACCGACAAGACACCGAGCCTTCGTCTCTGGATGGGACATCGCCCATCTACACCCGACGGACTCCCGGTGATCGGCCCGCTATCGCGCCATCCCAGCCTGATCGCCGCGTTCGGCCACGGGCATGTCGGTATCGCGGCAGCTCCCAAAACCGCGGATCTGGTACTCGATGCGCTGGAACGTCGTATCAGTGACAACGCATGCCCCTTTCTACCCAACCGTTTTGGGCAATGACCGGTCGCGTGCCCGACGCAAATCCCGAATGAACGTTCCCGATAGGAGCCGAACCGGTGAGGTCGCAATCAGGGGATGGGAGCTGGGAAGACCCTGCCATCGAACAGCTTTCGGGCGGTTCGGATGGTGCCTGCCCCTTGGATCTTCCCATCGCCGTCGAGGTCGAGAAAGACTTCCATGTCTCCGCTCGGATGTTCGATCCTGTAGCGCCCGTCGCGCGGAGCAACCGAAAGCCCTTGCGCGGGAGAGCCTGCCAGTCGCGTAGTGGTCGCCACCGTTACCGCTGCGAGGACGCCGACAGAAGCGTGCACGCGATGGGGGATGAAACTGCGGGTACTGATCGCGCCTCCGTGCTTCGGTTCCGAGATCAGCGTCATTTTCGGGACCGAAGCCGTAGTGACATCGCCAAGATTCATCATCGGCCCGGCTTGCAGCCGAATGGACTCTATTCGTTGCTTGACCGCGTCGTTACCTTCGAGCTCTTCACGCGACTCCTCGCCCGTCAAACCGAAATCCGACGCTCGCATGATGACGCACGGCATGCCGTTATCGATCAGCGTCGCCTCGATACCGTCGATCATATCAACCGCGTTGCCGGTCGGCAGCAACGCTCCGCACATCGATCCTTCAGTGTTCGTAAACAGGATCGGAATTGCGGCATGACGTCCCGGCACGCCGGCGATGCTCGTCTCGCCGGCATAGCTCACCTTTCCGTCCGGTGTCGCGATCCTGGCGACCGCCACCTCGCCGGAATTGACCATGTGGATCCTCACGGACGTGACATCGCCCACAACGGATACCAGTCCGCGCTCGATAGCGGCAGGGCCGACGCCGGCCAGGATGTTTCCACACCCCTGGGCGTCGCTGACGAGCGCTTTGTCGACGAAAACCTGCAGAAACAGATAGTCGACGTCGGCGTCATCGCGGGTCGGGGGCGAGAGCACCGCAACCTTCGACGTCAACGGATCAGCCCCTCCTATTCCATCGATCTGCCGTGGATCGGGTGATCCCATGATCGCAAGGAGCAGCCGATCGCGCTCCTGTTGATCGCCGGGAAGGTCTCCAGCCAGGAAATAAGCTCCCTTCGATGTGCCACCGCGCATCCAAAGGCAGGGGATGCCGTCCTCATACATATTTGAGGCCCTTCTCAGCCAGTTTGGTCCGCATGTCGTAGATATCGAGGCCGAGCTCGCCGGCAGCAAGCCGCTTGCGCTTCGCTTCCTCGTTGGCGACCCGCCTCTCGGCAGCCGCAGCAACCTGTTCGGCCTCCGCGCGCTTGACGACACAGACGCCGTCGTCGTCCGCCACGATGATATCCCCGGCGTCGACATGCGCGCCTGCGCAGACGATCGGGATATTGACCGAGCCAAGCGTCTCCTTCACCGTTCCCTGAGCGGAAACGACCTTCGACCAGACGGGAAACTTCATTGCCGTGAGATCGCGGATGTCGCGGACACCTGCATCAATGATCAACCCGCGGCATCCGCGAGCGAGCGCCGAAGTTGCCAGCAGATCCCCGAAATAGCCGTTGTCGCAAGGCGAGGTCGGCGCAAGAACGAGCACGTCGCCTTCCCTGATCTGCTCGATCGCAACATGGATCATCCAGTTGTCGCCGGGAGGAGCCGAAATCGTCACCGCCGATCCTGCGATCTGGGCACCCGGATAGATCGGCCGCATGTGGCTTGCGAGCATTCCCCTGCGGCCCTGGGCTTCATGGACGGTGGCGACACCTGCCGAAGCAAGCCGATCGATGATCGACGCGTCCACACGTTCGATGTTCTGTACGACGACGCCCATGTCAGTCTCCCTTCGTTCCCGCCGGTGGCGTGCCGTGGGTGTGAAATGTCTCGATGGTCTTCAATCCCCAGGCTTGCCCCTTCCTGCGCTCGGCCTCGGTCCAGACCACCGGTTCCCAATCCGGCGCAAGGATGAGGCGCGCGCCCGCATTGGCGAGCTCGACGCGGTTACCGGCCGGCTCCCAGACGTATAGAAAGAACGTTCCCTGGATGGCGTGCTTGTGGGGGCCGGTTTCGATGTGAACGCCGTTTTCCAGGAATATGTCGGCAGCACGCAGAATGTCTTCGCGGCTGTCCGTCGCGTAGGTGACATGGTGCAGGCGCGCGTCTCCGCGGCCATGCTCCTCCGTGCACGCAAGGTCGTAGCCCTTGTTGTTGATCGTGAACCAGCAGCCGCCGATCCGCCCGTTGTCGAGCTCGATCATTTCGGTGACACGAGATCCCAGGCAGGTCTGCATGAACCGCCTGAACTCCGAAACATCCGAAGCCAAAAGGTTCAGGTGATCGAGCCGCCTCGGATGGCAGCCCTGCCCATGGTAGCGCGACGCAACGTTCTTCAGAGCTGGCCTTTCGGCGTCGGACGGGCGGAAGCGGACCGTATCATAGTAGATCTCGAACACATGCCCGAAAGGATCTTCGAACCGGAAGGAACGACCATGGCCCGGATCGCCGTCGGTCCAGCCAAGCACCTTATAGCCGCTCGCCTCGATCGCCTTGACCCTTCGCTCGAACGCCTCGGGAGACGATGCCCGATAGGCGATGTGCCCGACGCCGGTTGTGTGGTGGCGCGTGAGCTTGAGCGTGTGGAATTCATAATCATCCCACGCCCTGAGATAGGCGGATTTTTCATCCTGGCCGGAAAGCGTCAGACCGTAGACCCGCAGAAAGAAGTCGAGACTTTCATCGAATTTGTTCGTGTACATCTCGACGTGCGCCAGATGCGCGATGTCGAAGCATGGTTCCATCTCTGCCCTCCCCGAGCCGATCAAAGCTCATCGACCGTTCGCGGAAAGACCGACTGGAAGCCTTCCGCATACTTCGCAGCCCGTCCACCGGACTGGCCGCCAGAATTTCGCTGGAAGTGGTTGGCCCGATTCTGAGCAACCCGGGTATAGAACTCCCAGAGATGCTCCTGACCTTCCATGCACTCGATCGCCGCACGCTTCTTTTCCCAGACCGGGGTGATATCAAGGAAGACATCCGGCTTCCATCCCATCTGCTCCGTCTGATGCGGTTCGAAGAGATAAAGCTGCGGTGCGCCAAGAACCTTCTGGCCGGGATTATGGCCCCATGCCTGGGCGATCATCCGCGTCTCGAGGGCAACCTGCGTCGCGTACATATGATCGGTGTTGTAAGGATCATATTGCGAATGACTGAGCATGAAGGACGGCTGCACGTCTCTGATCACATCGACCAGACGATACTTGTCATCGTCTGTCAGCCGTAGCGGGTAGTCCCCCAGATCGAAGCTGATGAGATTGTGCACGCCAAGCGCGCTTGCGGCGTTCTCTGCCTCGGATCGGCGAGTGGCCTTCACCCGATCGAGCGTCATGCCCGGCTCTTTCCAGAGCTTTGCCGATTCACCGCGCTCACCGAAGGAAAGGCAGACGACCGTCACCTCGTAGCCTTTCTGCGCATGCAGCGCGATTGCGCCCCCGCACCGCCAGACGAAATCCGCCGCATGCGCGCTGATCACCAGCGCAGTCTTCTTTTCCGACATGTGATGTCTCCTTACTGATCGACCGGGATTTCATGCCTGAAGGGGCTGTTTGCCAATTTGGAATTGCGATCGAAGCGATAAGTTTTCGCTATAGGAGAATTGGCCGTGAGCTCGGAAGGCTCATTGCTATAGCTTTTTCTTATATCTTGAAGACCATTTTGAAATAGGAATTCCGCCCTCTTGCCGACACCTTAGGAATGGAAACGGGCCTGGGCGATCTCATCCGGGCCATCAACAAGAGTGCGCTCTGCCATATCGATTAGGGCGGCTGACACGGGGAGGAGAGATGCTGACCCTTCTGTTCGATGGGCTTGCCTATGGAATGCTATTGTTCATCCTTTCGTGCGGGCTGGCAGTCACGCTTGGTCTGATGAACTTCATCAACCTGGCGCACGGTGCCTTTGCAATGGCGGGCGGCTACGTCACTGTCGTCCTGACCAATCGCTGGGGCGTGCCGTTCCTGCTGACGCTACCGATCGCCTTCATATTGACGGCCGTCCTCGGGCTTGTCCTTGAGCGGACGCTCTATGTCAGGCTCTTCGACAAGACTCATCTCGACCAGGTCCTCTTTTCCATCGGAATCGTCTTCATCGCAGTCGCCGGTATGGATTATCTGATGGGCTCCCAGCAGCAGATCCTCGACCTTCCGGATTTCTTGAAGGGGCGCGTGACGATATTGGGCGTCGGTATCGGCGTCTATCGCGCATTCCTGATCGTCACTTGCGGCGTGCTAGCCGCGTGCCTGCAGCTCGTCCTGAGCCATACGCGTTTCGGAAGCCGGCTACGGGCGTCCGTCGATGACCGGCGGGTGGCCCGTGGCATCGGTATTCGCGTTAATACGATCTTCGCCGCAACTTTTGCCGTTGGATCAGGTCTGGCAGGGCTCGGCGGCGCGCTGGGTGCGGAAATCCTTGGCCTGGATCCGACCTTCCCTCTGAAATTCATGGTTTATTTCCTGATCGTCGTTTCGGTCGGCGGAACGTCCAGCATGACGGGACCGCTGGTCGCCTCGATCCTGCTCGGCGTGGCCGACGTTCTCGGCAAATATTATGTCCCATCGCTTGGCGGCTTCATCATCTACATCGTTCTCGTGGCCGTGCTCGTCGTCCGCCCGCAGGGACTCTTCACGAGGGCCGGATGATGTCGCTTTCCGCCAATACTCAAGATCCGCTCACCAGTTCGGTCAAGGAAAGCCTTCGGCGGCAAACCCGCTGGCGTGCGCTTGAGATCGCGTTCTGGATCGCGGCGGTCGCGGCTTGGTTTCTTCTGCCGGGCAAGCATCTCATCCTCACCGAGATCGCCATCTTCGCCCTGCTTGCACTGTCGATCGACCTGATAATCGGATTTGCCGGGATCGTGACGCTGGGCCAGGCCGCGATGTACGGTGTCGGCGCCTACGCCAGCGGCTTGTTCTCGATCTACGTGACCGGAGAGCCTCTAACCGGCCTCCTGGTGGCAGCCTTTGCCGGGGCCGCCGTCGCGCTGCCGACCAGCTTCCTGCTTCTACGCGGTGCGGATCTTACGCGACTGATGGTGACGCTCGGTGTCGCGGCAGTCCTGCTCGAAATCGCCAATCAGGCCACCTGGCTGACGGGTGGCGCGGACGGTCTGCAGGGCATCACCATCCAGCCGCTCTTCGGCACGATCGATTTCGATCTCTATGGGCATGTTGGGTACGCATACAGCCTTTCGGTTCTCTTCGTCCTTTTCGTTCTTGCCCGTTACATCGTCGCGTCTCCCTTCGGTAATTCGCTGAAGGCCATCCGCGATAATCCGCTCCGAGCGTCGGCCGTCGGCATCCCGGTCAAGGGCCGCCTCGTCGCAATCTACACGCTGGCCGGAGCCTATGCCGCCGTAGCCGGAGCACTCTTCAGCCAAACGCAGCAGTTCGTTTCGCTTGATGCGCTTTCCTTCCAGAAATCCGCCGATGGTTTGATGGTCCTTGTCATCGGCGGTACGGGATACCTCTATGGCGGCCTGATCGGAGCTCTGGTCTACGAACTGATCCAGGACGCGCTCTCTTCAGTCACACCGCAATATTGGCAGTTCTGGCTCGGCATACTGCTCGTCGCCTTCGTCATGACCGGGCGGGATCGGCCAAGACAGATCGTCGAACGGCTCACCGCAAAAGTGCCCGCCATGCGCAAAACGTCAACACCGGCGAAGGCATCCGAGGGAGGCAAGTCATGACCACCCCTGCCCTTGAGACCCGGGATCTCAATAAGACATTCGGCGCGCTGAACGCTACGACGAACGTCAACTTCCGGCTTGAACCTGGCGCCCGCCATGCTCTGATCGGACCGAACGGTGCCGGCAAGACGACCTTCATCAATCTCCTGACCGGCGTTTTGCAACCGTCCAGCGGCGACGTCATTCTCCACGGGGAGAGCATCATTGGCCTGAAACGCGAGCGCCGCGTTCGGAAAGGCCTCGTACGCACGTTCCAGATCAATCAGCTCTTTGCCGGGCTGACGGTCATAGAAAGCCTCGCGCTCGTCATCAGCGAACGCAGCGGGCGCGGATGGAACTGGCTTCGGCCGACACATGCCGTTGCCGGCATCGAGCGGGAAATCGCAACTCTGCTGAAAGACTTCGGCCTCGATGGCGTCGGAGACGAAAAATGTCTCGCCCTTCCCTATGGCAAACAGCGCCTTCTCGAAATTGCGCTGGCAATCGCCTGCCGCCCGCGCGTCCTGTTGCTCGACGAACCGGCCGCCGGCGTTCCCGAGGCCGATCGAAAGGAAGTGATGCAACACATATCGAGGCTGTCGTCGGACGTATCGATCCTTCTGATCGAACACGACATGGATCTGGTATTCAATTTCGCCAATAGAATCTCCGTTCTCGTCGCCGGCGCATTGTTTGCGGAAGGTAGCGTCGATCAGATCGCGAGGGATCAGCGCGTCAAGGAAGTCTATCTCGGAGGGGCAGCACATGGCTGAGCTCCTGCGGATCGAATCCCTTTCTGCCGGATATGGCAAGGCGACCGTCCTTCATAGCGTCAACCTATCGGTCGAGCCTGGAACAGCCGTCGCACTTTTGGGGCGCAATGGCGTCGGCAAGACGACGACCCTCAACACGATCGTCGGCTTGACCCGATATCGATCAGGGTCGATCCGGCTGCAGGGTACGGCTATTCAAGGCATGCCGCCCGAACGGCGTGTCGAGGCCGGCATCGGTTGGGTTCCGCAGGAACGTGGAATTTTCCGGTCGCTGACGGTCGAGGAAAACATAACGGCGGTTGCTCGACCCGGCCGATGGACGCTGTCAGCAGTCTACGATCTCTTCCCGCGGCTCAAGGAACGGCGATCGAACCTCGGAAACCAGCTCTCCGGCGGAGAGCAGCAGATGTTGTCGATTGGCCGTGCGCTCGTGCTTAATCCAATCCTCCTGCTTCTCGACGAACCGACGGAAGGACTGGCGCCGATCATCGTCGAGGAACTTCTCGCGGCCATCCGCAGAATTGTTCGCGGCGAGGGACTTGCGGCAATCATCGTCGAACAACACGCACAGCAACTGCTCGCGATTACCGACAAGGCAATCATCCTCGACCGGGGAAGCGTCGCCTATTCCGGCGACAGCAGCCGCCTGGCGGAGGATCGCCAGACACTGGGCAAGTTCCTTGGCGTGGGCACAACCGAATGAAGAAGCGCCACACCGACCGCAAGCCGAAATCAGAACGCAAGTGAGACGAAACGACAGGATGGGCTGCGGGGAGAGATCTTTCCGCATGTCGAACAAAGAAAGAAGGAGGAGAGAATGAATACCAAAAAGATGATTACCGGCATCATGGCCACTCTTGCGATCGTGGCCGCGACGACCACCGCATCCAGGGCGGAAGACACAGTCAAGGTCGGCGTCGTCATCCCAATGACCGGCGGCTTCCAGTCGAATGGCCGCCAGATCAACGCAGCACTCAAGACCTATGTTGCGACCCATGGAGAGACCGCTGGCGGCAAGAAGGTCGAATTTATTGTCAAGGACGATGGCAGCTCCGCAGACAACGCCCTGCGCATCTCGCAGGAACTCGTCACGAGCGACAAGGTTTCGATCCTGACCGGGTTTGGCAACACGCCAACCGCCCTTTCGGTTGCGCAGATTTCCAAGCGCGCCAAGATCCCGCAGATCATCATGGTTGCAGCGACGTCCTCGATCATGAAGGCGTCGCCCTACATGCTGCGCACGTCCTGGACCATTCCGCAGGTCGCAAGCGTCATCGGCAAATGGGCGCCCGAAAACGGCACGAAGAAGTTCGTCAGCATCGTCTCGGATTACGGTCCGGGCGCAGATGCAGAAGAATGGTTCTCCAAAACGCTCGAAGCCAATGGCGGTTCCGTGATCTCGAAGCTGAAGGTCCCGCTCGCAAACCCGGATTTCGCGCCGTTCCTTCAGCGCGCGGCCGACGAAAAGCCGGAAGGCCTGTTCGTCTTCGTTCCAACCGGCGCTGGCGCAGCATTCATGAAGCAGTTCGTCGAACGCGGACTGGATAAATCCGGCATCAAGGTCATCGCGATGGCCGACGTCACCGACGACGATCTCCTCAACGATATGGGCGCGCCGGCCCTTGGCGTCATCACCGGCGGTCCCTACTCGACGAACCACGCATCGCCGGAAAACCAGACCTTCGTCGACGCCTTCAAGAAGAACAACAACGGCATGCGCCCGAACATGGTCGCCGCAGCGGCGTGGGACGCGCTCGATCTCATCTATAAGACGCTCGACAAGACGAAGGGTGACGCGACGGGCGATACCTTTGTGAAAGCTGCCGAGGGAATGCAGCTTCAAAGTCCGCGCGGCCCGATTTCGATCGACCCGCAGACGCGCGACATCGTGCAGAACATCTACATGCGCAAGGTCGAGAAGGTCGGCGACGAATTCTACAACACGGAATTCCAAACGATCGAAAACGTGAAAGATCCAGCACACTAGTTCTTGCCGGGGGCGGCGCATTGTTTCCGCCCCCTTCAAAAACCATGCCGCAGTAAAGGGTGGAGAGTGTTTGATGACGATAGGTCTGATCGGGTTTGGCGAAGCGGCACAGGCTTTCGTCTCGGGATGGCGTTCGGAAATCCTGGGCGTGGAAGGGCACGGCGCCATCTCGACCTTCGACTTGAAAGTCGAAGACCCCGCTCTTCGAACGGGACTGCGTGAGACATGCGATAGCCTTGGTGTCCACTGCGCCGGCACTCCGGGCGAGGCGCTTGCAGCCAAAAGGATTGTGTTCAGTCTCGTGACGGCGGACAATGCTCTGCAAGCAGCCGAGCGTGCGGCAAGCTTTCTGGCCTCTGGCGTCCTGTATCTCGACTGCAACTCCTGCTCGCCGAAGACGAAGGCGATGGCTGCCGGAATCGTCGAAGCAGCTGGAGCCATCTATGTCGACGTTGCGGTCATGTCTCCCGTGCACCCTGCCCGCCATCGCACGCCGCTCCTGGTATCGGGCGCGGCAGCCGAGCAGGCGCAGGCCGCGCTGGCGGAATTGCATATGAATGCAAAGCTTGCCGGCAGCAATGTCGGAGAGGCTTCGTCTGTCAAGATGCTTCGCTCTGTCATGATCAAGGGTTTCGAGGCCTTGACGGCGGAATGCTTTCTGGCGGCTCGAAGGGCCGGCGTGGAAAAAGCGGTGCTTGCCTCTCTTCAATCCTCCGATCCGGGGATAGACTGGAACATGCGGGCCGCCTACAACCTTGAAAGAATGATGGTTCACGGAAAGCGGCGGGCTTCGGAGATGGTCGAAGTCGCTGCCACCCTGAGGGAATTGGGACTGCCAGACCGCATGGCCGTTGCGACCGCGGACTGGCAGCGCCAGATCGGTGAACTCGTTATTCGACCCGAGGCAAGTACCCTCGAAGCAAGAGCCGACATGATCTTGGAGTCCTACCCGGATTGAACGACGAGACACCTTCGACAGCGCAAATCCAGCACAATCTTCGGCATCTGCGGGTCTTCCTCGCCGTCATAGACACCAAATCCGTGACCAAGGCCGCCGCAACCAGCCATCTTTCGCAGCCGGCGGTGACGCAGGCGCTGACAAAAATCGAGCGTGAGCTGCGGACGACATTATTCACCAGGACGCCTCAAGGCCTTTTTGCAAATAGTCGGGGCGATCTTCTGGCGGAGCGGGTGAAACGGGCGTTCGGCTACCTTGACCCGGCATTGAACGAGCTCAGTCCACGCCTAAAGCTGGTTGCGACCACCTCGCAGCTTCGTGCGTTAATCGCCGTGCGCGAGTGCGAGAACTTCACCCTTGCAGCAAAGAAACTGGGTGTCGCGCAACCGACCGTCCACAGAGCCGTCACTCAGCTCGAGGAAGAAGCGGGGCGAGCGCTTTTCGAGCGGACTTCCTATGGCATCGTAGCCACGCGGATGGCCAATTCGGTCGCGCAGGCGGCACGTCTTGCATTGGCGGAGCTGGCCCAGGCCGAGGTGGACCTTGCCGAGGCAAATCAGGAGGAGGCCGGGACCGTCGTCATCGGCGCGATGCCTCTTTCGCGATCCTTTGTGCTCCCCAGAGCCATTGCCGAATTCAGAAAGCTTCGTCCGCGGACACCGGTCCATGTCCTAGAGGGACCCTATGCCGATCTGCTTGCCGGGCTTCGGCGCGGCGAAATCGACTTCCTCATCGGGGCACTGAGAGAACCGGCTCCGATCGGTGACATCGAGCAGCGGTTCCTATTCACCGACACGATCGTCGTCGTCGCCGGCACCGGGCATCCGCTTGTTGGACAAGCAAAGCCTACTCCTGAAGAACTCGCATCCTATCCCTGGGTCGTCGGGCAGAAGGGAACGCCGATCCGAAAGCATTTCGACGCGCTGTTCGAGGGTTTGGCAAAACGACCGGCTGCGATCGTCGAATCAAGCTCGCTGATCTTGATGCGAGAACTTCTAAGCAGGACCAATCATCTGGGATGCATCTCCTTTCTGCAGGCCCAGGCAGAGCTAACCCGCGGCCTTCTCAAGGCCTTGCCGCTCCATCTGGAGCATACGGCAAGACCCATCGGCTTAACGTTGCGAAGGACCTGGCTGCCGACCGCTCCGCAACGTTTGTTTCTGGATCTGGTCACGCAGACCGATACCGTCCCCTAAGGACATTTATTGACATAGAGCAAACACCAAGCGGCTCTTGATCTCGGGCTCAAGGTGCTCCAGCTGGCCGGTGATCCGGTTTCGACTTAACGCGCATGATTTTCCGAGCGGATATAAACCTGTAATGCTTTCTGGATTTTCCAATATTTAATTTATTATTTTGAATAGCTTAGTTACACTTTTGGATAAGACACATCAAAGATCTGCATTCAATATACCACCAAGATTCGGCTTCATCGGTCGTTTGCCTCGATCACTTTGTTCTTGTGGTTACCGTCGCATGACGACATAGCGACCAAGTTATCGCCTCGCTTTTGAGAGTTCGTGGTTTCCAAATTGCTGGATGCATTTTGGCTGCGCCTTTAGCTCGATCCATTCGGACGGCTTTAGGCGGTTGATACATCCCGGGAAAGATCCAGTACGACAACGTCGATGCGTTGAGGTAGCGCAGCGGTATACGTATCGTGTCACGTATACCTCCCCACGCGAAGTCATACCGAGACCGTTTTCCGAGCTGTAATTAAGGAACGCCTACGGAAGAAGAAGGATGCTTCCCGCCGAACGACCGGTTTCAATCTCCTCATGCGCTTTGACGATCTCGGCCAAGGCATATTCGCCGCTGATATGTGAACCGACGCCTGCCTCCATCCATTTTACTGCAGCCCGTGCGGCCTCCTGGTATCTGGCAATGTCGGCGCACCAGGCCATGACGCTGGGATGCGAGAGCGATTTTCCGGGGCGAAGCTCCTCAACAGCAACGGGCGGGATCGGGCCTGCGGCCTGCCCTATCGTTATCGCCATCCCCCACGGTTTGACCGAGCGAATGCTCTTGAGCAGCATGTCACCACCGATCCCATCATAGGCGACATCGACGCCACGATTGTCGGTCAATCGCTTGACCTCAGCGACGACATCAGCATCGCGGCCGACGATCAGGTGATCGACCCCGTAGGACTTGGCCAGATCGGCCTTCTCCTTCGAACTGACTGTACCGATCACGGTCGCGCCCAAAGATTTCGCGCCGCGGACAAGGACGCTTCCGAGACCGCCGGCGGCGGCCTGCACGAGAACGGTGTCGCCGCCACCTATCTGGCAGACCTTTTGAAGAAGCATATGCGCTGTCATACCCTTCAAAAGCGACGCGGCTGCAGTCTTGGTCGGGATACCATCCGGAAGGCGAACCAAGCGCTCCGCAGCGATGTTTCTGACCGAAGAATAGGCTCCGACTGGGGCACCAGCATAAGCCACACGATCACCCGCTTTAAAGCCGTCGACTCCAGGTCCAACCTCTTCGATCATACCAGCGGCTTCAACCCCGATTACGGCCGGATAGCTTGGCAGCGGATAAAGGCCCTTACGGTGGTAGATATCGAGGAAGTTCGTACCGATCGCCTGATGGCGAACCCTGACTTCGCCGGCCGCCGGTGGTGCGATCGACTGTGCCTCGACACGGAACTGGGTGACGTCGCCGGGGGCGACAAGCATTACGATTTGGTCTGTCATTGGTCTATCTCCTGATTCACAGCATCGTGCCCCATGGCGTATCGATTGAAAATTCCCTATTGTTGCCCAATGAATGGGAAGGAATTCACACAGCCCGATTGGGATGATCTCAGGCATTTTCTGGCGCTTGCAACGGTCGGAACCTTGCTCGGTGCCGCAAAGAACCTTGGCGTCGAGCATGCGACCGTCAGCCGGCGGGTCGCATCACTGGAGGCGAAGCTGGGGCGAAAGCTGGTTGACCGACGCGGGCGCCGTATCGTCCTCACGCCGGACGGTGAGCAGGTCGCAAGTCTCGCCGCCCCTATTGCAAGCCAGATGATGGTGATCGAGCAATTGGGACGCAGCAGCCCGACGGAAGCGCGAGGCCACGTACGCATCAGTGCGCCGCCCGCTTTGTCGATGGCACTCCTCGTGCAGCCGATCGTCGATATCAGGAGGGAATTTCCCGGAATTCAGGTCACCTTGCTCGGTGAAAAGCGCTTTGCCTCCCTTAACCGACGAGAGGCGGACATCGCCATTCGGATGTCGCGCCCTGAGGAAGGTGATTATTCGATCGCGAAGCTCGGAACGATCAACTTTAACCTCTACGCATCGCCAGAGTACCTCCGGACCATTTCTCCCGAAGACTGGACTTTTATCGGCTACGATGACTCTATGAAATCATCGCCGCAGCAGGTCCGCCTGCAGGAAGTGGCGGGAGATCGTCCCGTCACAATCAAGTCTTCAGTTCTGGAATATCAGGCAGCCGCAGCCAGAGCTGCCGGCGGAGCCGTCATCTTGCCTGATTTCGCCCCGGAAGTGTTGGCAGGGCTGCAGCGTATTGGCGATAAACCTCTTCTGACGCGGGAGGTCTGGCTCGTCGTACATTCCGAAGTCGCGACCGTTCCTGCTATCCGAGCCGTCGCTGATGCTCTGAAACTTGCGTTTAGCAGGCGGAAAGTTAGCACTACAAGCTATTGAAATTTCGAGGACTGGCGGGGTCGTTCGGCGACATCGATTCACATACTTTGGAAATATGCGTTGGCTCGCGTACGGCCCGCCGATGAGTATCGGGGAGACAATGGTAATGCCTTGGTATATACCCAATACAGCAAAAGGAGCTCGCCATGTCGACGAAAGCCGTTTTCACGATGAAACTGGAACCGGAGTTGCGCGATACGTTCATGGCCGAAGCCGCCGCGGATGACCGACCGGCGGCCCAGGTGCCGCGCAAACTGATGCGTGAATATATCAACCGTCGCCAGCAGACGCGACAGTACGATGATTACTTGCGTCGCAAAGTGGAGATCGCACGTGGACAGCGTGACGCCGGCATGCACGTCTCCAATGAGGAAGTGGAAGCCAACGCGACGGCACGCCGCGCGGAGCTGCGCCGCCGGATCGATGAGGCGGATCTGTGAAAGTCAGATGGGTTGCGGTGGCGCGACAGGATCGAGCCGATATTGTCGATTACATCGCGGTCGAGAATCCGCGTGCGGCGCTCAAGACGGACAAGCTGTTCAGCGAGGCGACTGGCAAGCCCGGCGATTTCCCGATGCTCAGCCGTATGGGCAAGATCCCCGGCACACATGAATTCATCCCGCATGAAAGCTACCGGCTCGTCTGCGAAGTGGACGAAGCAGCAAACAGGGCATGGGTATTGGCGCTCGTACATACCGCCCGGCAATGGCCGCCCACCCAGGAAGACTAATCGCCGCGCTCAACTGAAATGTGCGTGGAGCCCGAAGAAAAAATGGGCCGCCGGAAAGATCCGCGGCGTTTAGGTATGAAGGTTTCAAAAACTCCAGAGGGAACAGTCGACGCGGCGGCACTGAGAGGAAAAGACCGCCATGTGCATCAGCTGCAAGCATAATGTCCGATTCATGGGCGACTGGAAATCTTTTATTGTACAATGCAGCCATGCGCGCTGCGACGCAGCATGACTTCGCGCTGACATGCAAAGCAATCGCCTCTAGCCGCGTCTGACACATCCGAGCTGATCAGTTGGACATTTCCGGGCACCGATCGAACACCTCATCTGATAGGCACCAATTTCAAGTAGGCTTTTGACACGGAAATATCGTCCGCCAAGAGCAGAAACAATAAATCCCCTAAGCCTCAGTGCATCAAATAGCCTTAAACGGCGAACGATAATGCTCCATCATCGCCGCGCTCCTCTTTCGTAGCCTATCGAAAGTGCGGTTGGCGCCTCTAGCGGCGGCGAGATCCTTGCAGGTCAGCGTTTCAGAAAACCCATAAACTTGCTCGGATCATCCACGGCAGGCCGCTTTATGCTTTAGGGAGGAAAGATCTATGCATGCCCAGAACCCCCTCACCCCATCCCGGTTGGGGCCGGAGCCGTGTAGTCCGAGAAAAGTCGAAACGATCGGCGCCAAATGTTCGCAAGCTTTGGATGAGGCAACCAGACGAGCCTATGAGCGTGGAGGTGGCGCTGGTATGCGCGAAAGGGAGGATGAAGAAAATCCCTATCCAGCGGGAAGCGCACTCGCAAAAGCCTTCGAACACGGTTATCTCGATGGGCAAAAGGCGCATCGATAGTCCGGTATCTATTGAAACGAATGATCAGCTTCCAAAGATTGATTCAAGGTTATTGCGCACAGCACCAAAAGGTATCGCTGTAGCTTCAGCAAGGAGTCCCTTGTCGTCTTACGTTACGCCTGGCTCATCTATGTAAATGGCGCGTGCGATTGTTGCCCAAGCCACTTGAACTGGGTTATCGACATGATCCCCAGGATTTACCAATCTTCACATTTTGATCAGATTTTGAGATAGATCACACACCAGCCTCACAGCGCGGTGTGCTGTGAGTACGCGGCGCTCTATGTAAAAGCGTTGGAAGCGACCTGAAGATCGACAAGTCGCAGATCTGCGATCGCTATGGCTTTAACTCTTGGTTGAGTTTGACTTAAGCCGCCCCTTCTTTTTTTGGCGTCTCCACAGGGCGCTGGGCTAAGCGGAGGAGTGCGCGAAGTCTCTCCGTCTTTTTCTCACGGATCGCTCGTCGACAATATCCCTTGCGGCAACGTCTGTCTGGGCCAATTTCGATTCCGCCGAGGTCTGACCCGGCTTGAAGAAACGGTCTTTTGTCGCGGTCATGCGTTACCTCATTCTAACAACGAATACCATTTGCGGCTCTGCCACCAAGACGAAATTTACCGAAAGGACGGCGCTCAGCGCGCCCGTCCGATCGCCTTCTTTTTGGGTGCCGGGAGAAACCCCTCCTGCTGTGCCTGCTTACGGGCAAGCTTACGGGCAAGCTTACGTGCACGGCGAACCGCATCGGCTTTTTCACGCGCACGCTTCTCCGACAGCTTTTCGTAGACGCTGCGGGCCTTCATTTCTCGAAAGACGCCTTCGCGCTGCAGCTTTTTCTTCAAAGCGCGAAGCGCTTGATCAACGTTATTATCCCGCACAAAAACCTGCAATTATCTCCTGACGCGGCTAGTGTCGCTATTTCCTGATCTTGATCGCGTTAATGTTAACCCATGAGCTGCTGGCATACGCAGCGTTGGTCGACGGTTTTCCGTCCACGCCTACCGACGCATCATGATCTATATCCGCTTCGGTAATAAGACGCTCGCAATTTTCGCTCGAGAACCGGATACGATATTGAACCAATCCATTAGCCTTCGGCAAAATGGACACAATGCGGCAATGACCCTTCTTTGCACCATACAGGAAGACACCGTTTTTTAAAATGATGGAGTCACCGGTCACATAGACACTTTTTGGCATAGCGACCTCCATAGGATCAAAAACAAAAGGCCGGGTTTGACGCCCGACCTTCGACGGCTATCACCCCCGCGCGCCAACCCATCCGTGCTCGCGCGAGGTGACGACAAATACTCATGCATCCTGCAGATTGTCCGCCGAGCTTTTGCCCGAACGTTTGTCTGTCACGATCTCATAGCTGATCTTCTGACCGTCGACGAGGCCGCGCAGACCGGCGCGCTCAACAGCGGAAATGTGGACGAAAACATCTTCGCCACCATTGTCAGGCTGGATAAAGCCAAAACCCTTGGTGCTCTTGACGGGATACGAACCGCCGGCTCGGTGTTTCAAATACCCACAAACCTAAGTCTTCGAGAATATCACGTTCTAGATCAGGCTGACCTATGAACTTCGTTTTGCGGCGCTTTGGATAGCAGCACCACGGAGCCTACCGCGGTCACTGTAGTTTGACGTCCTCAAATCTGACGCCGAAGCGGGCGAGATATTTCGTCAGGCGATCCGCATCATTGCTGCTTTTCTTTTCCAATCGCGAGATCGTAAACAAGGCTCTGCCCGCAAAACTGGCCGTTGTGTGGTCGCGGCAGGTCTGAAGAACTGTCGCGAGCTGCACCGCGTCGAAACGATCGAGACTGGCAGCAGCTTCTGCGCCCAGCACATCTTCAATAATGGTATCGGTTCCATTATCATCGGTCAGGCGGCGCCATGCATGTCACCGACGCCGACAGATCGCGGAAATTGGCACTCAGGACGGCTTGTAGACTGGTTGCGAAGGAAAGGTAGCGTCACGCGCCTCCTTGTTGAAAGCAGCGTCCTCGCCCTCCCTCTCCAGATAGCGCCTAAGCTCGCAGTCGAGGTTGCAACAGGTCTCGGCGGCAAGAGCGGGATCGGGAGTTTGATCGAACATCGGATTTCTCTTCCGAGAAGAAGTGACATGCCACGCGACAAAAGGATATCGGCTTTCACTGTGCAACCCTCGATTCAGTTCGTGCCTTGCCGGTCGATGCGCCTATTGCCAGTCTCGCATCATGGCGGCTTGTCATTGAGGAAATGACGTGTCTAAAGGAGGCCGGGTGCCTTGCCCGTGGAGCTGCGCACGACCAGACTGGTCTTCGTGATGGTGGTCGCGTCGATTGCAAGGCCCTTGCGGATGGCGTCCAGAACGAGCCTGGCTGCCTGTTCACCGAGCTGGCGTGCATGGGTATCGACCGTCGTCAGCGGTGGTTGGACAAACTCGGCATCGGCGACATTATCGAAACCGACGACCGAAACGTCGTGTCCCACTTTGCGTCCGATGCGTTCAAGCCCAGCCATTGCGCCTATCGCCACGACATCATTGAAACAGACGAATGCGCTTGGCGGATTGTCCATCCGAAAGAGCTCACCCACCGTCTCCGCGGCAGCCGATCTCTTCAGGGAACAGGGGACATGCCTCGGGATCAGCCCATAGGAGCGCATGGATGTCACATATCCATCATAGCGCTCGGTTGCCGCCGAGTGAGCACGCTCGCCGCCCAGAAAGACGATGTTCGTATGCCCCAGTTCGTACAGGTGATTGACGGCGAGCGACACGCCATGGGCATAGTCTATGCCCAGATAACTCGTATCCTGATTGGCCCTTCTGAGAACCTGCAGAGTTCGGAAGCCGGATCTGGTAAAGCTTTCCGTCGCCGAGCCTTTCCCATCGGTCACGGGGCAGACGATGAGCGCGTCCACATTTTGCTCATGCATCCTTTGGAAAATTCTCTCCTGATTGGAAACGGATTCCCAGGAATTGCCGAGGAGGGATGTCCAGCCGGCATCGTTCAGCACCTGGTCGACGCCAGCGGTCAGCTCCGAGAAGAACGGGTTGGTCAGATCGGGGATGATGATGCCGACGAGGTAGCTGAATCTCGATCGGATGGCAGCCTTGCGATTGTAGACATAGCCGAGGCGGGCAGCGACGTCGCGAACCGTTGTCTTGGTGTGTTCGGCGACCAGTTCGCTGTTCCTGAGCACGAGCGATACCGTCGAGCGCGAGACGCCGGCCGCTTTGGCAACGTCATCTATGGTAAGCCGGCGTTCGATCTCGTCAGTCAAATTCGCATCCTCGCTTCGCAAAGCCGATCGTAGCAATCATTGGTCGATGATGCCGGCGTAACCCGGACCGCCCGCACCAAGATAGCCGCCGCTTTGACCGTTTGCTGAGTTGCTGACCCAAAATGAGTACAGGTGCGCATTTTCCAGGGCAAACCGGAGGCGAAGGCGCCGACTTGGGAGTGCGGCAAGATCGCCTCCCCTCCAGCGGACCGGACATGTCACCTTGTCGACGGTGATCGCTTCGCAATCTTCCAGTCCAAAGCCGGGGATATCCTTGCCGTGCTCGTCGAGAACGGCAACACGTAGCCGTCCGGCACTGCAGTCGGTGTTGACGAAGACATGGCTGCCGGAGATCTGAAGCGGCCTTGTCGTCATTTCACCTGATTGGCCGCTGTAAAGCGAGACGAACCCGTCGCGACGCAAGGTGACCAGTCCGACCGAGCCGCCGGCATAGGCGTGGGTGCCGAGAATGGGAGAGTGTCCGGAAAAGCCGGAGACGTAGAAATAAAGTTCGTCCCCGACCACCAAGCAAACCCCACCCGTCGCATGCAGATAGCCTCTGTCCCACTGGCCTGGAATCTGGGATGGAGCAAGGAAAGGCTCTTGCCGGTTCGGGCGTATCCAGTCCAGCCCGTCGCGACTGAACCCTATTTCCAGATCCGTAATTTTGGGAAGACCGCGATAGAAGCTGTCCGGATTTTGCGGGCCACGAAACATGCCATAGATCCCGAGCATCACGCTTTCATAGGCGACGGCATCGAAATTATAGATTTCCGAGGGAACTTCGCCGGTTAGGTTGGCATGATCGATGTCATCGGGAACGACCAGCGGCTTTCGGCCTTCCCTGGTCCAGTTCCTGCCTTCGACGAAATCGGGATGGGCCACATAGCTGCGTTGGCGCCCGCGCTCGGCATGAACGCGCAGTGAGTAATACCATTTGCGATCAAAGGGGTTGTAGTAGAAATTGCTGTTGTCGCCGCATTCTCCGGTCCGGCCGCGCGCCGTCCAATGAATGGCGTCCGGCGATGTATAAATCTCGGCGTATTGTTCCTTCACGCCATCAAAATCATAGTCCACATAGGGCATGCTCGGATGGGAGCCGCGGCGATAATAGACCATCATCTTGAAGCGTTCGGCAGGGTCCGTGGCAAACGTATCGAGCCAGAATCCTGCCCCATCGCGCATCCGTGGATAGCCGATCGGCAGAATACGATTGGTGACGCCGTCCACATCGAGGCGCGGGCGCTCCCAATGGATACCATCCCGACTTGTTGCCAGTGCCGTCGCGGCAAACCAGCCGGCATGATAGGTCATCTTGAATAGCTGGTCGGCCGGATCGAAGAAAACACCGTCCTGAAATGTACAGGCCACCGGGCAATAGCCACCATTCATCTCGATCGGCGTTTCCGGTTTGAGGACCGGAGTTGCCGGATGAAGCTTGGGACGGTGGAATATCCGCTGGAGCTCGGATGTCGCGATAAGATAATCGTCAAACAGCAGCTGCCGCCCGGCTCGAAGCGTCACAGGCACATCAATGGGGTTCATTCCGGCTTCTCCTCAATACGCTACATTGCATATTTTAGACCGATCTAAGTGTCAATAAATGCCGTTTTGAGAAATGAGTTGACAAATTTAGACCGATCTAACAACTTTCTGAAGCAATTAGATCGGTCTAAATATGAATCTCTAACTTGCAGCTCGTCGCTGCGGTCCGGCGGGGTTCGATGCCGATCGGAGGAGTGATTTCAGACGGCAACTGGGAGGGTGCAGTGAAGCGTAAAATCCAAATTTTGGCAGTGGCCATGTTGACGGCGCTGTCTTCGACGGCGCTTGCTCAAGAAAAGAAGCTGACGATCGTAGGCGTGAACATTCACGAATCCTCGATGCGTGGTGTCGGCGTGTCGAAGGGCGTGGATGCTCTGGCGGATTTCGAAAAGGAGAAGGATACGAAGGTCGCTGTCAACGTCGAGACGGGTCCCGGCATCCTTGAAGCCCTCCCGCGCCTCGGCACACTCAACAAGTCCGCCGAAGATATCATCATGGTCTCGCAGCTGATGGCCAATCCGCGTATCGCCGCATTCCTCGAGCCGCTCGACAAATACATGGGCGCCGATGCGATCGGCGGCTTCCCACAGGACTGGGTCAAGGCACCGGTCGATGCAGGGACGATCGATAATCAGCATTATCTCGTACCGCTGCGCTGCGGCGTTTGGATCTTCTGGGGTAATAAGAAGTATATGTCTGACCACGGCGTCGCCGAGCCGCCGCGCACGCCGGAGCAGCTGTACGATGCAGCCAAGAGCGCGACCTTCACCAAGCCGAGCGGCGAAAAAGTCTATGGTTTTGCGGTGCGTGGTATCAGCGACCAGGTCCCATCCGGCTTGGCCACCATCGGTGCAATGTTTGGCGGATCGATCATCGACGAGAAGGGCGAGGTTGTCGTCAACAGCCCTGCGATGATCCAGGCGACTGAATTCCTTCGCCGACTGTATGCAGAGGGCATAATGCCGCCAAACTGGACCAGCGTGGACGCCGACCAGATGTTTACCTCCGGACGGCTCTCCATGGTCGTCAGCAACGATAATTTCACGTCGCGCTTCGAGTCTCCGGACGCTCTCGGACCAGGCGGAACGGTTGCTTTTCACGTTCCGATCCTTGATGCCTTGCGAAAGAGCGGTGTCGACTATGCCGGCAGTCAGTCCTTCTATTGGGGTGCCGGCATTCTGAAGGGATCGCAGAACAAACAGCAGGCCTATGAGCTGATCAAGTATCTGGCCGGATCCAAGCCCGAAGCGATGATGATGTCCAACGGCAATCAACCTTGTCGGGCCGAGCCGCTGGCAAAGCTTGGCGAGAAGATCGCGGCGAACAAGGTCGGGATCGATACGCTTGCGATCTCGAGACCACCGCTTCCGGGCAATCCGCGACTTGGCGAGGCTAGCGATGCCATTGCCGTTGCCGTCCAGAATATCGTGGTGAACGGCGCCCCTGCCAAGGAGACGCTGGACACCTTGGCCGATGATCTCAAGTCGATCTACGAGTAGCGATCGGCACCCGGCTCTCCGCGCCCTCGGTTGGAGCAGTTTCCAATCGGCTCGCGGCATGTGCAGTCTTTGCCCACAGGTGGGTATTATGGCGGATTGGCTCTCCAATCCGCCAGGTCAATATCGGAAGATCCGCATGGTTAGGAATGGCACAGTCGCCGCAAATGCCCCTCGGCAACGCAAGCGCAGCAGAACGTCGGAAGATATTCTGGCAATTACCGCAGTGGCGCCCCCAATCCTTCTCCTTCTACTGTTCATTGCCATACCTGCAATTGTGCTTCTTGCGACCGCGTTCACCGATTATTCGCCGGGCATTCCAACCAAGTTCATAGGCTGGAAGAATTTTGTCACGCTGTTCAACAGCTCCGTGTTCTATTCGATCCTTCTTAGAAATATTGCATATGTGATCGGGGTTGTCAGCCTGCAGCTGATCGTCGCGCTCGGCATCGCGCTCTTGCTCGACAATGAGTTGCCGTATCGCCGTGTCTGGATGGCGCTGCTGATTGCACCCTTTGCAATCAGTCCGGTCGTCGGTGTCGTCATCTGGAAAAATCTGCTCGATCCATCCTACGGCCTCGTCAACTATATTATTTCCTCGTTGGGACTTCCTACGATCCCATGGATGTCGAATCCGTGGACATCCATGGTTGCGGTCGTCATCGTTGCCGTATGGCGAGGATTTCCCTTCATCGCGATCATCCTCTTTGCAGCGCTGAGAGGAATTCCGATGGAGGTAAAAGAGGCAGCCAAGATCGACGGTGCGAATGCTTTCCAGATATTCTGGTATGTCCGTCTGCCGTTCATCATGCCGGCACTGTCGATCATGGCGCTGTTCGAAACCATCTTTGCTGTCCGGGAATTTGATACCATCCAGACCATGACAGGTGGTGGGCCGGGTACATCCACGTCACTGCTTTCCCACTACCTTTATCGCACGGCATTCGGCACGTTCCGGTTCGGTATGGGCGCATCCGTCGGCTGGGTCATGCTGGCTTTGACCATGCTGATGGCAGCGCTGATCATCTGGCGTGCTTATCGCGATATGTTTCCCGGAGCCAAGGCCTGACCAATGAGCGGACATGGAAATATTGCCGGCCGCATAATTCTCTTTGTGCTGCTTTGCATCGCTGTGATCTGGGCCTTTTTCCCGATCGTCTTCATGATCAGCAGCTCGTTCAAGCCTGGTGGATTGATCTGGGCCTATCCGCCGAAACTGATCGCTGAGCCGACGGTAAGCAACTACCAGAATATCGCCAACCTCTTTCCGCGTTTTTGGGGAAGCCTCTTCAACAGTATCATCGTTACGATACTTGCGACGGTATTGACGCTGACGATGGCAATCACGTCGGCATTCGTCTTTTCCAGGTTGCGGCAGCCATGGCTGAAAATACCGGCATTCCTGATGATTTTCGTCAGGATGTTCCCGTCGATCATCGTCGTCATCCCGCTATATCCGGTTTTCAACGAGCTCGGATGGCTCGATACGATCACTCCGCTCGTTCTGTGTGGGGCAGCATTCGCCGTCAGTATGGCAACGCTTCTGATCAAAACATTCGTCGACGACATTCCGGTTGAATTGGAAGAAGCCGCCATGATTGACGGGTGCTCTCGCGCCGGCGCCTTTGCCCGGATCACCTTGCCTCTCCTGAGGCCAGCAATCGCTGCGGTGTCGCTGGTCGTGGCGATTGGCTCCTGGAACGAATACTTGTTCCCACTGGTATTCACTTCGAACGATGCGCGTACGGCGCCGGTCATCATCGCCATTGCCATGAGCAATGAAGACGGGGTCGCATGGGGTGGCGTCATGGCGATGGCAACGGTTTACCTTGCGCCGCCGCTTCTTCTCGTTCTGATGCTGCACAAGCAAATTACCAATGTGATGACCATGGGCGCCGTCAAAGGCTGAGCGCACAGCGGCTCTGAAGCCATCCGCTAAGCTTCCGTCCAAACGGTGAAAGTTTGGACTGGGCGGCCAATCATTATGCGCATTCAAACGAATTCACAGCCGCATACACGTCACCCAAGCTTGCATCTTCGCCCAACGCTTGGCGGCAGCTCGGCGAGGGATTTCTGAAAGTGGTAGCGCCAGGCCCGAACCGACGGCCGCTGCACCTCCATCTACGATACCTTCTTCGCCCAGCGATCGTGAGCAACCATGCCGATGAGCATGGCGGCGACGAACAGCGGCACCTGCGGCAGCCCAAGCGAGAGCGCGGCAAGTGCGGGTCCTGGACACAGACCGGCCATGCCCCAACCGATACCAAATACGGCTGAACCTATCATCAGCCGGCGGTCGATGGGCTTTGTTTCTGGAAGGTGGAACACGGCGTCGAAGACAGGTCGTCGCCACCGCCGCATGATGCTCACACCGACGAAGGCGACGATCACCGCGCCTGCGAGCACGAAGATCAGACTCGGGTCCCAATGGCCGAAAAGATCGAGGACCCCCTGGACGCGCACCGGATCGACCATGCCGGACAGCGACAGACCGAAACCAAAGATCAGGCCCGATGCGAGCGCGACAAGCACCCTTGGCAATTCCCGGTTCATGCGCTGATCCATCGCATTACCATTACCGTCAGGATGCCCGCCGCCAGAAAGCTGGCGACAGCCACTACAGATCGCGGCGACAGACGCGCAAGACCGAGTATGCCGTGACCGCTGGTGCAACCCGAGCCCATGCGTGCACCGAAACCGACGAGCAGGCCTGCGACCGCCAGCAGAGGCCAGGACACGGTGATGGTCGAGGCGGGCGGGTGGCCGGCGGCGACCCGATAGGCAAGCGGGCCAAGCACGAGGCCAGCGACGAAAGCCGCATTGGTAGCCACGCCGGTGCCTTGCGTGAGCCGCCCGACAATGCCCGCGATGCCGGCAATCCGCCCGTTGAGAAGCAATAGCATGGTTGCCGAGAGCCCGATGAGCAGGCCGCCTAGCAGCGATGGAAGATAGGCAATCATTTCACCTCTTCCTCGGCACAAAAGATGGTGTAAAGGGCACCGACCAGTTTGGCCGCCTTCTCCTCCGTCAGGCGGTAATAGATCTGCTTGCCGTCACGGCGGGTCTCGACGATCTGCGCCTCCCGCAGCACGCTCAGTTGCTGCGACAGGCTGGGCTGGTGGATATCGAGCGTCTCCTCGAGCTCGCTCACGGAATATTCGCCCTTGACCAGCGTACAGACGAGCATCAGCCGTATCGGATGTGCAAGCGTTTTCAAGAGATCCGAAACTTCGGCCGCCTTTTCGTGCAAGGCCGCAGGATCAGTGTCAATCTGTACCAAATCCGGCATGTCCATGCTCTTCACCATGTCGCGCCATCCAATGCATCGAGCGGGATCTTGAGATAGCGCTTGCCATTGTCCTCGGGCTCCGGTAACCGCCCGCCGCGGACATTGACCTGTAACGCATGCAGGATCAGCTTTGGCATGGGCAGCGTCCTATCACGCCTGGTGCGCAACGCGACGAATTTCTCCTCGTCTGTATCGACGACATGGGCATTGAGGCGTTTCTGCTCGGCAACTGTGCTTTCCCATCTCGGCGCCCGGCCGCCTGGCTGATAATCATGGCCGGTGAACAGCCTGACATCGTCGGGCAGCGACAGGATCGCCTGGATCGAGCGCCACAGCATATACGCATCGCCGCCTGGAAAATCAGCGCGCGCCGTGCCGCTGTCCGGCTGAAAGAGCGTGTCATGCATAAAGGCGGCATCACCAATCACATAGGTGACCGAGGCGAGCGTATGACCAGGCGAAAACATCACCTTGCCCTCGATCGAACCGATGGGAAACGTCTCGCCGTCGGCAAACAGCCTATCCCATTGCGAGCCGTCGGCCGGCAGCGCGGACCAGTTGTAGATACCCTTCCATAGGTTTTGGACGTCGACCACCTTTTCGCCGATCGCTATTGGGGCACCGGTTTTTGATTTCAGATAATGCGCGCCAGAGAAATGATCTGCATGGGGGTGGGTATCGAGTATCCATTCCACGATCAGCTTGTTGTCCTCGATATATTTGAGGATGGTATCGGCATTCGTCGTCGCGGTCGCACCGGATTTCTCATCGAAATCCAGAACCGGATCGATGATCGCACAGTAGCGGGTCGCAGGGTCGGAGACGACATATTGCACGCTCGAGCTGCGCGGATCGAAGAAGCCCTTTACCTGCGGCCGCTGCGCATTGTGCCGGGCAAGCCACGCCTCGCCGGCAGAAAGATCATAACCGTATTTCGCGCCGAAGGCGGCCAGCTCGAAGGCCTGCATCTGCCCTGCTTCGACCAATGCAAGAGCGTGGAGCAGCATCGCGCGAATGCCGGACTTGCAATGGGCAAATACTTTGCCGCCCGACTTTGTCGTAGCGGTGGCGAACGCTTCGACGTCGGCCACAGTAATTGTATCCATGCCGATAGGAATGAAGTGATAGTCGAGGCCCGTACGCCTTGCCGCCTCCCCTTCCGCTTGGCTACCCGGCTGCATAGCATCTTCATTGTCACGTCGCAGGTTGATGATCGTATCGAAGCCATCTCGCTTGAGCTCGTCAAACTCGCTTAAGTCCAACTGTGGCCCGATCCAGATGCGGTCGGTGACTTGGATGGCCATCGAAATCCCTCCAAAAAAAATTATATTATATAATATATAATAATGTATAACGTTCGGTGTCAAGTAGCTGTCTGCTTGTTGTCTCCACCAACGCCTTTGGAGCTGGAACACTCTGAGCCGGTGACTTTTGAAGCCACCGCGCAGGCAATACGAAAGCGGCCAGATAGAAGTTAGTCGCAGGTCACTTGTCGGAAACGCCGCTCTTGAAGCAAATCGAAATCGATATACCCAGCGCCCTAACGCGCAAAGCCCGCACGAAGCGGGCTCAGCGTTTCATTGCCTGATATTTTCGGACCTTCGCCTACTTCTCTGTTTGGGGCTTGCCAGCCTTTGCAACCCGCTTTGTCCGCGATGCCCTGGTGGGGGCTGTTACTGAAGCAGACTTGATTGAATTAGGCCGCGATTTTGCTGCACTCAGTAGCGCAGCACGGCGCGAGCGGTTATCCTCGAGTGCTTTTTGAAAGCCGGTATCCCGTTCCGCATGCAGGGCAAGATCATCAAGAAATTCGCCAACTTCCTTGACTGTCTCGACAACAACGTAGGTCAGCCCCTCCCCTGCACTAATCGCGTCACGACCAATGCTGACGCCAAACCCACCCGGAACGCGCTGAAACCACGTCGAACGCCATTTCTTGAAACCCGCTGCGTCACGCTCGTATTCTTCGAGATAATTCTTTTGTTCTGCGACCCTCAAACGAAAGGAATCAATCGCATTTCGCGTGCCGGCCTTCGGCTTATTAGCCTTCTTGGCAGACCACTTCTCAATAAAATTTGTCATACACATATGCTCCATAATGTCGAGAATCTCGAGCGGGCAGTCTCAACTCTGGGCGTACGACAATCCATCATGCATTGCAATGACAAGCCCATAACATGCAACCAATGCGCTACTTCGCATTTGGCTAATTCCACTGACGTCCAACGGATCCACTTTCCCGGTTCGATGTAGCACTTGTTCTATGGTCGCATGAGAAGACTCGAGTCGCTTTTTCAGCTGAGATGCTGAAGACCGATCTTGCGTCTAATGTTTGCTGTTCCCTCCCCACCTGTAGCTATGGTCGGAAGATGCTCACTTGCCTTTGTGACGAATATTATTCGGTGTGTCTGTTGCCTTGGCGTCAAATGCTGCCAGACCATATGTTGGATTCTCAACTGGTCTTGAGCAGTTTGTCCATGCGCTGAGGAATGCGGAAGCAATCGAGTTCGTCGAGAGGAACAGGTTTGGAGAAGAAGTAGCCCTGGAGATCAGTGCAGCCCATCGCAGCGAGAAAGTCACGCTGATATTCAGTTTCGACCCCTTCGGCTGTTGTCGCAATACCAAGACTATTGCTCAACGAGATAATAGCACTGACGATCGCAGTACCGTTGGCTTTCGTGCCGAGGAGCGAGACGAATGATCGATCAATCTTGATCCGATCAACATCGAAGCGCGTCAAATGACTGAGGCACGAATAGCCGGTTCCAAAATCATCCAGCGAAATTTGAATACCCTCGCTGCGCAACGACTTCAGTATCGAATAGATGTCTGCATAATCTTCTATGAGCGAGGATTCGGTGAGTTCGAGCTCAAGCCGGGACGGCGATAACCGGGTCTCCTGCAGTACCGCGCGCACTTCTTCGACAAAATTTGGCCTCCTCAGTTGAGAGGGAGACACGTTCACCGCGATGAATGTGTTTTCGGGCCAGTTGCAGGCCGCAGTGCAGGCTTCACGCAATACCCAGAATCCTAGTGCGTCAATAAGGCCGCCTTCTTCCGCCGCGGGGATGAAGCTCGCTGGCATCAACAGTCCGCGCTGGCTATGCCGCCACCGCACGAGCGCCTCGGCTCCCGTCACGGAATATCCCTTCCCTGCTTGATGTACAGGCTGGTAGTAGACTTCCAACGCTCCGAAGTCTGGCCTGTCCGCAGCCGGCTCATCTCGCTCATCGTCATCAGGTGAAACCCGGATTTTGGATAGGACCTCCCGCAATTCGTTTTTGAGGATATCGCGCGCATTCCTGCCTCCGTCCATGGACGGCGAATAGACACTCCACCGACCCCTGCCGCCTACTTTTGCTTCGTAGAGCGCGACATCGGCATAACGCATGATATCGTCGGCATTTCGCCCCGTATCAGGCACAAGCGCAACGCCGATCGAGCAGCCAACACGCGCTACGGCTTCCCCATTCAACAATGGGAAGGGTATGCTAAGCTCCGTGACGATTGCTTCGCAGATTGCTGGCAGAGCTTGATCGTGATCTTCGATATCACGGAGAAGCAGGGCAAATTCGTCTCCTCCGAGCCGAGCGAGCGTATCTTGTGACCGAAGAAGTAAACGGACCCGATCGGCAGCCAACCTGATGAGTTCGTCGCCCGCAGCGTGGCCAAAGGTATCGTTCACGGCCTTGAACCGGTCGAGGTCAAGAAGCGCGATTGCCGACCGCTTCGTAGAGTTTTCCAATTCGGCCAAGCACTCGTCAAACCTCATCGCAAACAATGCGCGATTGGGGAGATCTGTCAGCACATCGTGGAGCGCAAGCTGTCTTGCATGGAACTCGCTTCTCTTCAACTCGCCGAGGCTTTTTCGCAGCCGCACAAGTAAGATTGTCAGGAGAAACGCCATCATCAGGGCAGCGATCGAAAGCGCCGGCATCAATCGACCGATGACCCTTGATCCCGGAAGGTCAGGCCGCCATACGATGAATCCGATCGGTTCACCATTCGTAGTATCGTCAATCTGAAATGCAACTTCGTCATCACCAGCATCGGCAGTGCGCGCGAAGCGTGCGCCGTTGAGCCCCTGTTCCCGACTCAATTCATCCAACGCCGCTCCATCCAGGAACCGTAAGACGATCACAAATTGCCATGACGGCTGCCCTTGTCCTTCGCGCAGCTCCCTAACAGCCGCGATGCCGACAATCGTCGGCCGACCCTCCAGGCGTAGCAAACTGGCC
This sequence comes from Martinezella hainanensis, assembly GCF_900094555.1. GTDB lineage: Bacteria > Pseudomonadota > Alphaproteobacteria > Rhizobiales > Rhizobiaceae > Rhizobium > Rhizobium hainanense. The sequence continues at coordinate 13,390 of NZ_FMAC01000005.1, read as the reverse complement.
AACCCGCGATGAGCGAGAACTGCGCTTCCAGCGGGATTATCCAATGACCCGGACAAGTGCTCAGTCAACATAGCACGCTGGTGGACGGCGATGCCCGCCTTTCGAAGGAGCGGCAAAAGAAGAGGCTTCATCCAACGATAGCGCTTTTCCATCTGGCCGTCTGCCATCATGACCAGGTCGCCATGTTCGTCTACGACAAATGCCTGATCATAGCCAAAGACGGATGTCGCAGCCTGGCTGATCGCACTCCCGGCTGCTGTCGTCAAAACCGTGCTGAAGGCAGGCGAAATCGAGGATGTGCCCGAGGTCGGGTAGGCTCCATTTGCAGCAAGATAACCATTGCCGACTTGTCCAATGACACGCGCCACTTGATCAACTTGCTCTCTCAGGCGCGCGGTTACGAGCTGACGCTGTCTATCAAGTGCCGCAGAGTCACTTTCAGTTCCCGCCCACAATGCAGACAGCACGACAAGGCCAATTACTCCCAGAGCACTAGCCGCAATCAGGAAGAGAATTCTTCCCGAAGCTATCCAGGATTGTTGAAAGGACTTTGGACTGGAAGAACGGATAATGTGCAAGCGCAGATCCCCGAACAACGCTGTATTAGAATGTCATCATCAAAACAAAACTACGGTTACATGAGTGGTAGCAAAGAAGCGTTCACGTAGAATTAAAAGCAACTGCGCATTATATCGGGATCGGTTACCTATTAAGGATACTCCACGATGCTGCACCTATCTGTTCAGACAATATTGCGCAGGGCATCGGCAGGTATTGGTATCGGCTTCGTTTTGGCTGCAACCTTACCATTTCCGACAACGGCGCAAGAGCATATGCCAATGAGAATTGCCGTCGAGGGCGCATTTCCGCCGTTTAACTACCTCGATGCAAACAACAAGCTGCAGGGTTTTGATATTGATATCGCCAATGCGATCTGCAAGGTCGGCGAGTTTGAATGCCAGTTCATCGTCGAGAAGTGGGATGATATGATTCCAGATCTCGTCGCCAGGAAATATGACGCGATCATCTCATCCATGTCGATGAGCGACGAGCGGCGCCAGAAGGTCGCCTTCACGGAACGCTATTACAATAGCCCGTCGGTGTTCATCGTGCGAAAAGATTCACCGATCAAAGATGTGAGCCCTGCCGCCCTTACCGGCAAGAACCTCGGAGTGACATCTTCGACAGCGCAGCAATCCTTTGCCAAACATCTCTATCCGCAGACGCATGAGACGGTCTTTCGGTCTTCACCTGAATTGTACAAGGGACTATCGGACGGAAGTGTTGACATCATTTTGGAAGATAAGCTTGCCATCTATGACTGGATCGCGAACACAAAGGCGGGAAGCTGCTGCGAGTTCCGAGGACCGGATCTGGTTGACGCAACATATTTTGGCGATGGTTCCGGAATTGCGGTGCGGTTGGATGACAGCGAACGCCTTGCGCGCCTGAATGCAGCATTGAAGTCCATCAAGGCGGACGGGACCTATGACATGATCAACGCAAAATATTTTCCATTCAGCATCGAGTAGTCCTGCAAGGAAAGTCAAGCCACTGTTATCATTGTCGCTTTTGTCAAAAGCCACGTAACCAGAAGCGTGAACCTGCAAGCTTTTGCGCGCATCATCCGAGGGCAAGGGGTGCCCGGCGGCAGGCGGACTGATGACGCAGGTGGCCTCAAAATCAATTTTCAAACAGCCATCTCAGATTGGTGAGGACACTGCCGCGCGAAGCCCAACCGGAAGCCAGCGCAGCAGTGCCACGAAGCGACAATCACCTTCGCGACAAGCGTTGCCCCATGGCGAAATTTAGTTTTCGTGGCGTAGCAGGGCTATCTGCCTCAACTCTAAAACGATCAGCTATTCAAATAGTCTCTATCCGAATTTCGTAGAGCCTATCCAATTCCAGCACAATAATAAGTCATACTTTTAGGCATTAAGAATCCCTTGAGGATCCCGCCAGCCTATTGCGTGCGCGAAGATGAGCTTCGCGCCGCAGCAGGGTCATCCCTTCATTTCGCGTGGGCATTGGCGACCTTTTTGCGTGTCCGTGAGATGACCTCGCTTCCGGCTTCCAAAACGCCTGATTCCGTAAACCGATCGCACGTCCTCAAAGGAACTGAGCGGATGGATATCAATCCATACTCTTTGCGAGGCTCCTTCGCGGACGATGTCGACCGATGAGAGAAGTCTCAGCCACAAGCGCAATATTTGAAATTTGATTTTTAGAGGAATAGCTTTGATCCAATTCATCCGATTGGCCCTCTGGCATGGACGTTCGCTCGGCACGGACCGGCGCGGCAGCATTGCCATCATGAGCGCCCTTTGCCTGCCCCTCGTCCTGGGATTTGCCGCTCTGTCTATCGAGTACGGATACGGGCTGCTTGTGCGGGACGAAAATCAGCGAACGGCAGACCTTGCCTCCTATGCCGGAGCTCTTGCCTATAGCGGCACGAATTCCGAAGATCAGATGAGAGAAGCGGCCCTTCGCGTGGTCAAGCTCAATGGCATCGACACGACAAACGCTACGGTCTCGCTGACAACTTCACCGAAAGATGCGCGCAATCAGGCAGTTCATGTGGGAATTACCACAACGAACACTCTTTTCCTGGCGCCTATTCTGGGCGCCTCCCCCAAGCTGGACATCGCAGCTGAAGCCTATTCCTCTTTGGGCACAGCCGAAAACGGCTGCATTATAGCGCTCGATAAATCATCCGCTGGCGTAACCCTATCCGGAGGCGTTCAGGTCAATGCCGGCAACTGTTACGTTGCCTCCAACAGTAATCTGGTGGCTCCCTGTGGAACGAAGATCACCGCCAAAAGCGCCACATATGACGAAGGCTCTTCCCAGCCCTGCCCTTGGTCTGCCAACATCGTACGCACGGACGGGAGTCAGGCGCCTGTCACACAGCAATATACCAGCGATCCCTTAAGCGGTAATGCCGGCATAGGTGCACTGACCAGTCGCTTCGACACCATCCGTAGCGCTTCATGGCCGAGCAAGGCGATGGTCGGCAACAGCCCAGATGTCGAATTTGGCGGCAACTCCTCTCCGGTAGACACCGCATCCGCCATTCAGGCGATAGGATGCACCTATGATCCAGGCAACTATAATCAGTACTGGACCAGCAAGTGGGATATTACCTGTTCAGGCTCGAAGATCAGCATTGGCTCCCTGCTTGTGCACGGTAACGTCCAAGTCAACTTCAACATCGGCGGCAACAAGAATATCGTCTACAGCTTCTCCGGCAAGGTCCAGAACGACTTCGGCACGAAACTCGTCTTCGGCAATGGCATCTTCAAGGTTGCCAAGGGGGTCTATGGAGCCGACCTGACCTTCGGTGCCGGAACATTCCATTTTGGAATGGGCGACCAGGTTTGTGGCGACGGCCGCTACAGCCTATGCAGCTCCGGGAAAGTTCTGATCGGCGGCCCCAGCACGTTTATCTTGAATGCTGGCTTTTATACGGGCGCCGGTGCGACCTTGAAACTAGGCGCCGGAACATCCAACAGCTACACGATCGGTAAATCCAGCAGCAACAACGGCATCGGGCTCGACGGGGGATCAATCACCTATCTTGCGGACGCAACCACTGGAACGGGTAGCTTCCGCGTCAACGGCAACATCAACGGCGGTGGCGGCGGCAGTTGCATCACAATTCCCGCCAGCGCTCAGCATGACATATCCGGCAATGTCAACCTTGCAGGCGGGGCAAGGTTGGGAGCCGGCATCTATACGGTCGACGGATATTTCTCCGCAAATACGGGCGGCGCAAGCTGCGGCGATCCGATCGCCATTTCCGGAAAGGATGTGACGCTCGTTGTTTCCGGCGTTGCCACGCCATCCGACTGGGAATGCGGTGGAAAGGCCTTCTGCCTGACCGGCGGAAACGCGATCAGCCTCACCGCACCGCAATCCGGAAGCAATGCGAACCTCGCCGTCATCGGCCCTCAATCTTCAGGCAATACAGCCGGGGCAGAAATAACGTCCGGTGGCATCGGTACCATCTCGGGAGCTTTCTATTTTCCGTACGGCAAGATCGATTTCGGAGGCGGCGGCTCGCTCAGTAACGCGCCGGGCGGATGTCTTCAACTGATTGGCGCCAGTATTTCATTGTCTGGCGGTTCTCAGGCCATGTCCGAATGCACCCTGTCGACGGGCGGCGGAAAGGTGGCCTTAGTCCAATGAAATTGCTTCCATTTTCTCCTCGAAAATTCAAACGAACACTTTCCCACCACGCCGACGCCTTGGGTCGGGATGACCGTGGTAATGCAGCCGTCGAATTCGCCGTGCTTGCCCCGGTCTTCCTCTTCATCATGGCAGTCAGTTTTGACATGGGCAGCCTGATTTTCGCACGCTTCCAGTTGGAGGCCACGATCTCGAACACTGCCAGCTACACACTGGTTCATGCTGATCAGGTCGATGGTCTAAACGACAGCCTGCTGGCCAAGAGCGTCGCTCTGATGATCGCCGGACAGTACCCATCGACCGGTGCCAGCGCCTCAATCGCAATCAATGACGGCGTGCAAGCCAATTTCGACGGAGCCACAATCAGGATCGATGGCACTCCTGCTTCCACTGGCGCCTGCTATTGCCCGAGCGGATCGGCGGCCTCTTTCGTTTGGGGATCTCAGCAGACCTGCAGCTCGTCATGCCCCGATGGAGCAAACGCGGGCAAATATGCGGTGATCTCTGCCAAGCAGACCTATGCTCCATTGTTTTCTGGCTACAATATTGTCAACGACGGCTATATTTATGCCAGCGCTGTGGTGCAGCTCAAATGATCCGCCGCTTGAGAAAATTCTGGCGCTCACACGAGGGAGCCAGCGCCGTGGAATTTGCTATGGTCATGCCGCTGTTCCTGCTGATGCTGTTTGGTATCATGGAATTCGGCCGGCTGTTCTGGACAAGCCATGCCCTTCACGAAACAGCAATTGCGACAGCCCGTTGCATGGGTATTCCACAAGTCGAATGCGAGGATGGAAGTGCCTACAGCGCTTCCAAAACGATTACCTTCGCTCAGACGAAGGCGGCTGGTTGGGCGGTCGCCCTTGATGAGACGTCGATTTCTTTGAACAATGCCGCCAGCTGCTATGGTCTGGATGGTTTTTCGCAGGTTACGCTTACCTACAAGTTTGCAACCTTGCTGCCGGAGCTTTTAACGTCACTGGCAGGAGGTACGGATTTGACCACCCAGGCATGCTACGCAAATCAATGAGCAAAAGAGGCACGTCAAATTGCCTGAGATAGCGACAGCCCTTATCCATTAAGATTATCGGTCGGAAAGCTTCACCGCCTTGTCATCCACGTTTGACGCGCTGCTTGATCTCGCGGCCGTACCGTTCCGAATGCCGCCTACCTTTCTGGAGGGCTTGACACTCCAGTCCGATACGGTGAACGGGAAATTCATTATCTTCGATAGGTTTGCCGCCGCTTTAAGCAGATAGTCCCGATCTTCCGTCATTTAATTTGCTCATGGAATATTGGTTGAAGGAATGCGGGATAACTTGCGACAGGCAAAAATGTGATCAGCCAACGTGATGCGAAATGGGCTCATACGCGCAGGAGCGCTTGGTCACCCATCAGGGAAGCAGCGACGTCCTTACTGCGAAGATCGACATATGCGCGTCGCAGATCAAGCTCATCAGTCAAGCCTTCGCAAAAGTCGTGAATAATGGAGACGGCTAGAGCCTGACGTTCCTGCTTCGTCATAACTCGATTCTGGGCGCAGGCATGATAGAAGACACGCTGACAGAGATCGATGCTCTCTCTGTTCGTAAATGTACCTGTACGAATAGCATGGCTTCTAAACATTTTTGGTCGATCCGCTACATTGCGAAGATAGATCCTGAGCTATGGTTCAGACCTTGCGCGTGGCTCGCGCTGGGACGCATCAGACGTTCATCTTGCGAACCGAATATCCACTTTACGCAATGATTTGCATCTGCCTTACTACGGCTCGCACCAGCCCAGGAATACTGCAATCGTGACGGCTCCGCTTCTTGCCATGGTCTCATCATTCGATTTCGTTCGCATGCCGACCCATAGCAGCTTGACCGTTAGTGATCAGGGAACCACTCAAAGTGAGGAAGATCCCCACTAAGCGCCGACTGGCAGCAAGCCCCGCTATTCGATGCCTGCGCTACCGATCGTGATACTAGCACCTGTCCCGTCGCCCGTTTGAGGCTCGAGACCAATCTCGACTGTTTGCGGTTGCCGGCAACTCGGCTCGTCGGGCAGCGGAAAGCCGAACCGCTGAGGGTTGCTTCCGCGCGACACGGAAAACGCTTCGTTCGGAAAAATGCCAAAACGGCCGATTTCCCGCAGCACCTCGCCACAGCGCACAGAAACAACTATCGTGACGGACCCCGATTTCGACGGTTCGTATGCGTTGACTGTTACGACAATCCGTTTGCCGCCATTGCCCGGTGCGCGCTCGGCCACGCCAGCGATGGCTATCGTTACCGGCTTGTCGACCGTCGCCTGCATGTCGCTCCCACTGGCTTGGATCGGGCTACCGATGCGCAGCATCGTGAACGCCACCACACAAATAGCGATCAGCATCCAACGATGATAGCGCATCGATCTCTCCATAATCGATCCTGATCCCAATTTTAAGCGGACACTATGGCTATTTCCAGTTTCGCGGGCTTCACGGTGCCGGGTTTGCCCGCCCCTGCTCCAACGGGAACCAGTTGCAGATCGATGGCCTCGCCATCCGTTTGCCCTCTTGCGCCATAGACCCGCTGAATGGCGTCCGTGAGGTCGAGGACGAAGGATGGCAACGGGTGATGGCCGCCACCGTGATGATCGCCCTTGTGTCCAAGCACGGCGAAAGAGCCGACATAATGCGGATCGGTGACCGGCGTATCGGCCTTCAGTTCGTTCTTGCCGAGAAAAACATGAACGCTTGTCGTGCTCGCGCTGGTGATTTCGACATCCCGAAGAAACGCCAGGACTCGGGGGGCGGAAGCCGCCTGCTCCTGGGCTGCGCCGAAATCCATCGTGTCCATGCCGGAGGGCAAAGGCGGCTGGCTGACGATATCCTGCAAGGCGCCTGCCGGGATCTTGATCGGCAACGACAGCGGTGCGCTTGCCGTCGCCGCCTTGCTGTTGTCCGTCGAGACAGTCGTTACGCCGGCGATTGCAGCATCGGTTGCCGTCGCCGCGATCACGGAGGTGAGCTTGTCGTTGAGAGCCAGGGTCTTGGCGCTCGCCGCCGCCACCTTGAAATAGTTTCGGAAACCATAGGTGTATCCGAGTTCCTCCGGAACATAGAGGTCGGAGACTTTCGGGGACCAAAACTGACCGTCGACATTGTAGAAATTGTCGGTGAACTGCATGTCGGTCCAGAGCCGATCCGCACTGTTGACGTGGCGCAGATTCCAGGTCGCCCAGATGCGGTCGATATTGCCATGATGCATGAAGAAGATCGGGTCGCGTGGCGACGACCATGTCGGCATGAAGCCGCCTATGTTGTTGTGTACCTGGTTATGCGGAGTGGATTCCAACGTCCCCTGCGTGCCGGTACTGGTGATAACCCAGGAGGGATCGAGCGAGTTCTGCCCGGCGGGGCGAGTGGTGCCGAAAACCTCGTATGGCGTCGCCGTCAAGATGGTATTGAGAACCCCCGGCCCGACGATATTGTCCGGCATCGGTTGCTTGATCGGCCAGGTGCGCGACGATACGTAAAGGAGATTGTCCTTGCCGTCAGGCGTCTTTTGCATGGTGAATACTTCGGGCAGGTACGGATTGGCGGTCCAGTCCCAGAATGGCATGGCGAAATCGTTGTTCTTGGTCACATGCCGGACGATGCGCTCGTACATCGCCGTATAGGCCCTGTGCCACGGCAGGAAATACCAGTTGCCATGCGGGCAATATTTGACGCCGGCATCACTTCCATGGATTTCCGACAGATTGACCCAGTTGAATTTCTCGGTTGTGGGCAGCGCTTGGAGAATGCGCACCGCGTCACGATACGTCGCAACGATCGGATCGTTCCAGGCCAATCCCTGAAGAGAACGCCGCCAGGGAACCGGCGGTATCTGCGCGAATGCCTTCATGCCCGGCAATCCGCTGGCGAGCAGGCCCGCCCCGATAACGCCGCCCTGAACGATGACAGATCTGCGTGTGATGTTCATCTTACTCCCCCTTGGGTTCAAAAAGCTGTTTCTGGCTGAGATCAGTGCTGCATGGTGGCCGGCTGCTGACCGTCGGTCGGGCGCAGCAGCCGTGCACAATTCGCTCCGCCGCCGCCGTTCGGCAGGTCGATGCAGACGTTCTGCATCATCCCCTGATCCTCATGATCGAGGATGTGGCAATGCAGGACGTATTCGCCGATGAAGCGTTCATATCGGGTGCGGATCTTGATCTTGTAGGTCGACGTGGCGAGCTTGGCAGGAAAGTCGGCGGGATTGCTGATCAGGCTCTTCACCCAGAGCGTATCCTTCCAGACGCCCTTAAGGCCTGGATATTGCGGATCGACGACCCCACCACCCCGATCGATCGCTCCAGGCGCGCTGACGTCGACGCCGTTCGGGTCGAGGATTTCCACGATCTGGAAAGGATTGACGTGAATGTGGAACGGATGGCCGACGAAGGCCGATTGCAACGTCCATTCCTCAACGCCCCCCAGCGGCAGGGCACGATCGACATAATTGGGATCATAAGAACGCGGCTTGAATGTCGCCGGATCGAAGTTCTTCGGGTCGAAGGATTTGTTGCCGACCTCGAACTTCGCGACATTGCCGCTCAGGTCGATGAAGAAGACCAGTTCCTGCGTCCCGGTGATTTCGTCGTCGGTGACATCAGGATGCGGCACGAAGCGGGTCAGCTTGAGGCCATTTCTGAGATCGGCGATGACGGCGGCTCGGATATCGGGGGGCATTGTCCGCTGCGCAGCCGCAACGAGCGTGTCCGTGAGCGCCGTGTCGATATTGCTGACCGGCGTTCCGGCCGCGACCGACACGGTAGCAAGCAATTGCCGGTCCTGATCGGCGCGCGTCACGCTTGCAGTGCCGGGCAACGGCTCGTTGACCACACAGTAGTCGCCGGTCGTTGGGAACATGACGAGCGCGTCGAAGCGATAACCCGGCTGCAGCGTTGCGGTTTGTGTGGAACGGGCAACCGCGGTCGTCAGCCCGTCCGCCGCGACGATATGATATGGGATAGCCTCCCCGGCGCAGTTCTGTCTGATGTAGTCGGCTGCCGCTTCAGGCGTAGTCGCCCTATATTCGGGAGCGCCCTGACGGCGCGGACGGAAAGCAACGGTGATGGTTTCACGCACGCCGCCATGTATCATCCGCCAGCGTTCGACTTGGCCCGCCTTCGACTGAAAGCGCGGCTGGACCAGCCCGTTGATGGTCGTATAGCGCCCCGATTCTCCCCAGGTTCCAGGTCCGAACTGGTCATAGTTGCGGATCTCGCCCACATCTCCGGGATCGCAGACCCAGGCAACGACCTTGCCATCCACCACCCGCGTCTTGATCTGGCCCTTCGCATCGAAGCAGGCATATTGGATCTGCTGGAAAACGAGCAACTGCTCTTGCATTGGCTTGCCGTCGGCATTCTTCAGCAGGGTATCGAGATCGCCATTGGCATTCTGTGTCGGCAGGCGATTGCCGCGCACGACCAAAGCGCCGGCCATGCCGCTGGATACCTGAAGCGCGGTCGAGCCGTGCCGGTGCGAATGATACCAGAAGGTGCCGGCGGGATGCTCGTCCGGCAGATCGTAGAAATAGGTGAAGCTCTTGCCGGGATTGATCGAGATCAGGACGTTGTCGCTGTTGCCGGTCGGGCTCACCCAAAGACCGTGGGAATGCAGGTTCGTGCCGTTGAAGCAATGCGGCTGATTGGCATCGCCATGCCCGGCGCAAGTGCCGTCATCGGGAAGCTCGTTGTGGAGCGCGACCGTGATCCTCTCGCCGGGCGCGGCCTCGATGACCGGAGCGACATAGGGTGCATTTGGATTGACGCCGGCACCCGTATAGCCACGAAGCCTGACCTTGTCGACGCGGCCGGTCACCGGATTGTAGATGCCGTTCTCGATGAATTTCACCGTCAGGTCGAGCTGCCTGCGGCCTGAGGTCGTCACCGCCGCCTGAGACTTCTTCAACCCGCTAGTCGGTAACCGGCTCATCGGTGCGGCACCAGGATGGGTTTCTTCCAGAACCGGTGGATTGGAAAAGAGCGGTTCCGCCTGCTGCCCGAAAGCCGGCATCGACAGGCCGCATGCCGCAAGGGTTGCAGATATCGCTAAGCCATTTCGCCAGATAGTCCCCATTGCCATCCTGTTCACCGACATCGCATATCTCCCCTATATCGGCCGAATCCCCGAGATTCGCGGCATCAAGTCGCCGCGACAACGTCTTCACCCCACACGTTCGGCCTCTCGGTGCAGAGAGCGCGGCGAACGAGCCGGCAACTTCAATGCTGAAATGAAATAGCTTCGCGATCAGGCCTGCCTGACGGCGATGAACGAAGCGACATAACCGGCCGGAGAGCCGTTATGCGGCTTCGCGCGAATAACCGAACCGACGAAGGCCGGAACCTGGTTCACGCCGTTCGGCCAGGTAAAGGCATCGGTGCCGTGATAGTCGTATTGCCAGCCCGCGGTTGGCGTCCCCGATCGCCCGACACCCACCATCTTGATTCGAGCCTCTCCGCCCTCGACCGGCACCACGGTTCCAGTGAGGTCAAGAAAGTAGCCCGAACCCATATCGAGCGTGCCAGTCACCTTGCCGCCCGAAACAGCAAGCGTGAACACGCCTTCGCCGAAGATATTTTGAAGCGCTTTCTGCGCATCGTCCCCAATGAGCGCAGGATCGTTTCGATAGCTTCTGTAAGTCCAGCGGCCCTGCAACGAAAAAGACATGTCACACCCCCAAATAGCCTCTAATGACGTTCCCGCCAGTTGTATTAAGACACGCTCTCGCATGTCCTTTCTGCTACCATGAGGCAGCACGATAAAGGAGAGTATGTGTGAAACTTACAATTTCAGAGGGTATATAAAAGCGACTACATTAGCAATACGTCATATTAAAATAATATGCTTTATTTGCATCGCGATGAACCGGAGTCACAGCAGGGGCGAGCCAATTCCAAGCGCGTTTCCACCAGCACCGACGGATAACGCCAATTGTCGACGGCTATAAGAGACCTGCTTAAACAAGCTTGTCAGCGGGAAAGTGATCAGCCAGCGCCGTATCCATATCACTTGGCTCATATCGGCCGTAGAGTGATCGAAGTTTAGCCCGTTGAACACCTGACATGTTCCGGGAAAAGTCGCTCAGTGCCCAAAACATGGCGATCCTTTCCAACTGAGCCGGATTGGTTATTCCGCATCGAAACAGGCCGACCAGTGCGACAGCAAAGCCGTCTCGGCTGTATTGAGTATCATCGAACCAGCTCTGCGCCGTAGCTAGGTCAAATACCCGCTTGGTGACTTCGAGCTCGTCCTGCGACAAACCTTTCTTTGCGAGACGTTTCAATCTTTCCATGATCGGTTCCATCGCGAGACTGCCGACAACGCCACGTAGACTTGCCACGACTGAGATTGCCATTGCCGCCCAAGCCATGCATTTCCGCCGCTTGCCTGTACCCGTAGCGGTGCAACATGGGCCAGCCTGCTCGGCAGCGCGAAGCAACACGTGTCCTCGACACCGATAAACGGCTGCCTTGCAGGCATGATCGAGGTCACCTCACGGCGCATGCCTAAATCGGCTACGCTCGCTTTTCTCGCGAGCCAGCCCAGTCTTGTTGGTTTATGAAGTGAGCTTGGCATATTTCGATCAATGACGCGCGTTGCATTAGCGTTGCGCATGCAAAAGGTGCATTAACAGCAAATACAATACCATCAATTGCAAACGATCTTGTGTCATCACGCGTGTTGGTGACGGCGCATAAGCAATGGCGTACACATGTCGGGGCTGAAGCTACCAGGAATAAAGCTCTTGAAGAGATAAGCACCAACGACCCGTTCCCGAAATTGCATAAGCCTCTGTAACAATTGCCATTCCGCAATCTCGAATAAAATTCTCTCGCCGCGAGTGATTCAATTCAATTTTGGCTTCCTTAATGCCATCTACAACCGCATTCTGGATTTCACAGAATGCCCCCAGCCACAAACTCAGGCTGAGTGTACGGGCAACAGGTCGATATTCTCCTCCCCGAGCTGGCTCGGTGCTGGCGGACAGAGCGTGGCCGGTGGAAACAGATGACAGCCACGTTAGGTATTTCAATCTCAATGACCCGAACTTCCGCTACATGTTTCGCATGAAATACGTATCTTAGGTGATACTATTCATAAGGCCGCTATGAAGCAGTTTACTTTTCCGACATGAACCGTGCCGCCGGGGAAATTCTCGAGACGGCACTGATCGAGCCGGTCGCGCTCACCAAGCGCGGCAAAGCAAAAGCTGGCGATACTGGCAGCCGAAGCCTATGATCGGCTGAAAGGGCGACCGCAAGCGCAGAGCTATCGGCTGGAGGATGCGCCGGATGACATCCATGACGAATTGATGGAAGGCATCGACGCGATCCTCGATGGGCCGCATCGCGATGCTTGAGGGGGGACAGACCGTCCGTTTCCATTATCTGTGGGCGCGCCAGGCACAGGTCGGCGAGGAACCCGGCCGCAAAGCCTGTCAGGTTTGCATCGTCGCGCACACGCCGGGCAATCCCGACGCAATCTATCTGTTTCCGATCACCTCGCAGGAGCCACGGCCGGAGCGTGTCGCCCTCTCCTTTCCCGAAATGGAGTACCGCCCGCCGGGCAGGCCTTTCCCCCCTGTTGGATCACCCTCGATGAATATAACCGCGTCGAGCTGGACGAGGCTTTCGGCTTCGAGTCAATTAGGCCGATCGGCAATCTGAGTGCAGCTTTTCTCGAAAGGATCGCAGCCGTAGCGAAAAGGGCTTCAGCAAACCAATCACTAAAGAGCGTCATTCGCTCATAGCTTCGATCCGGTTGCCCGCGATACGGCAAGGGGGAACTCGCGCAAAAGGGTATCAGCCGCTGGCGGGGGCAGAGCTATAATCTCCTGAACCACACCTGGATTCCTCGCCTGCCAATCAGGGGATCGATCAAACGCCCTACACCAGCAAGCGGGAAAAGGAGTGAGCATCCAGCATGCTCAAGCCCATACTCTACTAAAGCGCCGACGAAGAGAGGCAAGTAGGCCTCACCGCATCAAATAGCCTTAAACGGCGAGCAATAGTGTTCCATCATCGTCGCGCTCCTCTTTCGTCGCCTATCGAAAGTACGGTGGGCGCCTCTGGCGGCGGCGAGATCCTTAAAGGTCAGCATTTCAGAAAACCGCCAAACCTGCTCGGATCGTCCACGGCAGGCCGCTTTGTGCTCTACGGAGGAAAGATCTATGCGTGCCCAAAA